>NZ_CP062803.1:3261952-3914343 GCF_008801925.2 Cupriavidus basilensis
GTACGCCGGCCGGCGTCTTCAGCGACAGGGGGTAACGCACGCCCTTCACGCCAACCCGCTGGATGGGGATCTGGCGGGTATCGAGGCTCGACTGCACGTCGGGCATCACAAAGGCGGGATTGATGTCATTCATATCGATCAGGTTTCCTCTACGGTCGCGGCATTTTTCGCAGTCAACCTTGCCGCGCAACGAGTGTGAAACCGCGGGGATGGCAAAGCCGATGGCCTCCCGCAGCTGCGAACACAGAACCTGGGATTCTAAGGGAATTTGCCTTTGACTGCCCACGAGCGGGGCGATACCCGTACGGGACGCACGGGTGATGGCATCGGGATACCATCAGGAAAACCGGCGCGCCCGCAAGCCGCGGGCGCGCCGTTGGCTCAGGCCGCGCGGGTAGCGACGGCAGGCTGCGCCAGGTTGAAGCGCTCGCGCACCGATTGCTCGATGCCCTTGGCGTCCAGCCCGCACTGCGATAGCAGGAAGGCCGGGTCGCCATGATCGACGAAGCGGTCAGGCAGGCCGAGCTGCAGCACCGGCATGGCGATACCAGCGGCAGCCAGCGCTTCGAGCACCGCGCTGCCCGCGCCGCCCATCACGCAGCCTTCTTCGACGGTGACGAGGTAGTCATGCTCGCTCGCGAGCTTCTTCACCAGTTCTTCGTCGAGCGGCTTGACGAAGCGCATGTTGGCCACCGAGGCGTCGAGCGCCTCGGCCGCACCCAGCGCCGGATGCAGCATCGAGCCGAACGCCAGGAACGCCACGCGCTGGCCGGCGCGCGCGCCGCCCGTGCGGCGGATCTCGCCCTTGCCCACTGGCAGCGCGGTGAGCGCGGCCCCGGTCGCCACGCCCGTGCCGGCGCCGCGCGGGTAACGCACGGCGGTCGGGCAATCTTGCTGGTAAGCGGTGGTCAGCAGCTGGCGGCACTCGTTCTCGTCGGCCGGCGTCATCACCATCATGTTGGGGATGCAACGCAGGAACGCGATGTCGTAGGCGCCCGCATGGGTAGCGCCGTCGGCGCCGACCAGGCCGGCGCGGTCGAGTGCGAACACCACCGGCAGATTCTGCAGCGCCACGTCGTGGATCAGCTGGTCATAGCCGCGCTGCAGGAACGTGGAGTAGATCGCCAGCACGGGCTTGAGGCCTTCGCAGGCCAGCCCGCCGGCGAACGTCACGGCGTGCTGCTCGGCGATGCCCACGTCGTAGTAGCGGCTGGGGAAGCGCTTCTCGAACTCGACCATGCCGGAGCCTTCGCGCATGGCCGGCGTGACCGCCACCAGCTTGGGGTCGGCGGCGGCCATGTCGCACAGCCAATCGCCGAACACCTGCGTGTAGGTCTTGCGGGCGGGCTTGGTCGACGGGCGGATGCCTTCGGCCGGATTGAACTTGCCGGGGCCGTGGTACAGGATCGGGTCGGCCTCGGCCAGCTTGTAGCCCTGGCCCTTCTTGGTGACCACATGCAGGAACTGCGGGCCGCCGCCTTCGAGGGCGCGCTGGCGGATGTTCTGCAGCGTCGGCACCAGCGATTCGAGATCATGGCCGTCGATCGGGCCGATGTAGTTGAAGCCGAATTCCTCGAACAGCGTCGCCGGCACCATCATGCCCTTGGCATGTTCCTCGAAGCGCTTGGCGAACTCGAGCACCGGCGGGGCGACCGACAGCACCCGCTCGATGCCCTTCTTGGTGGCGGCGTAGAACTTGCCGCTCATCAGCCGCGCGAGGTGGCTGTTGAGCGCGCCCACCGGCGGCGAGATCGACATGTCGTTGTCGTTGAGTACCACCAGCAGCGGCAGGTCCTTGTAGACGCCGGCGTTGTTCATGGCCTCGAAGGCCATGCCGGCGGTCATCGCGCCGTCGCCGATCACGGCGATGGAAACGCGCTTGTCGCCCAGCGTGCGGGCGCCCAGCGCCATGCCCAGCGCAGCCGAGATGGAGGTGGACGAATGCGCGGTGCCGAAGGTGTCGTACTCGCTTTCCGAGCGGCGCGGGAAGCCAGAGATGCCGCCCCACTGGCGCAGCGAATGCATGCGGTCGCGGCGACCGGTCAGGATCTTGTGCGGATAGCTTTGGTGCCCCACGTCCCAGACGACGCGGTCATCCGGCGTATTGAACACATAGTGCAGGGCAATGGTCAGCTCGACCGTGCCCAGGTTGGACGACAGGTGGCCGCCGGTTTGCGACACCGATTCAAGCACGTAGGCGCGGAGTTCGTCGGCCAGCGTCTTGAGCTGGCGGCGGTCCAGCCTGCGAAGGGCTGCGGGGTCGTCAATAGTTTTGAGCAGTGCGTAGGTCATGATGTCCGTTCGGCGGCCGGATTCTTGTGCCCGGTTGTCAGTGTTTCCTGCTTGTCCATTCAATTCGAGCGCAGCACGATGAGATCGGCCAGTTCGCCCAGGCGTCGGGCGCGCGCGCCAAACACCGCCAACGCTTCGTGCGCCGTGGCCCGAAGCTGCTGCGCCAGCTGGCGTGCAGGCTCGAGCCCCATCAGCGACACGTAGGTCGGCTTGTCGTTTGCCGCGTCCTTGCCGGCAGTCTTGCCCAGCGTGGCGGTATCCGCGGTCACGTCGAGGATATCGTCCACTACCTGGAACGCCAGGCCCACGGCTGCGGCGTAGCGGTCAAGCGCGGCCAGGCCGGCTTCGTCCACGGCACCGCAGTAAGCGCCCATGCGCACGCTGGCGCGCAGCAACGCACCAGTCTTCATGCGATGCATGCCTTCCAGTTCCTCCAGCGACATGGCCAGGCCGACATGCTGCAGGTCGATCGCCTGCCCGCCTGCCATGCCCACGGAGCCGGAGGCCCGGGCCAGTTCCGCTACCAGGCGCAGGCGCGCGGCAGCGTCGAGCGAGGCCAGCAAGGCCGATTCGGCCAGCACAACGAAGGCCTGGGTCTGCAGCGCGTCGCCCACCAGCAGCGCCGTCGCTTCATCGTAGGCCTTGTGCACGGTGGGGCGGCCACGACGCAAATCGTCATCGTCCATGCAGGGCATATCGTCATGCACCAGCGAGTACGCGTGGATCATCTCCACCGCGCTGGCCGCCGCGTCACAGGCCTCGGGGGCAGCGCCCGCTACTTCACCGGCCGCGTGCACCAGCAAGGGGCGAACCCGCTTGCCACCGCCGAGCACAGCATACCGCATGGCTTCGTGCAGTGTGCAAGGCACTGTTTCCGCGGCCGGCAGCCCGGCGTCGAGCGCGGCCTCGGTCCTGGCGCCCGTGGCGCGCATCCAGGCAGCAAATTCGCCAGCTTCGATAGTTTGATGCGATTCGCTCATTCCAGGTCTCCGGCGTCGGCGGCCATGGGCTTGAGTACATCGCCCTCCAGCACTTTAACCTGTTGTTCCACGCGTTCGAGCATCTGCTGGCAGTACCTGACCAGTTCGGCCCCGCGCTTGTACGCGGCCAAAGAATCTTCCAGCGGCAAGGCGCCGCCCTCCATGCTGGCGACCAGCGCCTCCAGTTCGGCCATGGCGGCCTCGTAAGAGGCGGGCGGCGCGGAGGCGGACCGCTGGTCGGTCGCGGCCGGATCGGCCTGGGCCGGAGAGCTCGTAGTCTTTGGCATTGCGGACATTGAATCTGGGGAAGCTGGGATTTTACGCCAAAGCGGGACATTGCCCGCATCCCATGCAACAGGGGACAGGGACAACGTTGCCGGAAAGTGACTTGTGCGCTTGGGTCGTCTTTCCGAATGCGCCCTGAACGACACCTCCATGACGACCCGGGTCGACTTTTTCGCTAAAAAGGCCAAATAATCAGTCCCTTAACTTTTTCGCTCGGGTACAATCCGCGGTTCGTCAGCGCGATCCCCATCCGTCGGCCCGAAAGCAGGCCAGGGCGCGACTGACCGTCTTTCCCAAATCGATTTCTTTTTCGATGGTTGGGTTGTTCACTGCTTTCGCCTGTCATAGGGAGTGGGGATAATGTCCAATCTCAGCACCGCGCTGAAACTGGTGCCGGCTGATACGCAGTTGCCCGTAAACGTCTACTTCGACGAGGCACTGCATCAACAAGAACTGGAACTGCTGTTCAAGAAGGGCCCGGGCTACGTCGGCCACGAGCTGATGATCCCCGAAACGGGCGATTATCACACGCTGGCCGCCGAGGACGAGGGCCGCATCCTGGTACGGAATGCCGACGGGATCGAGCTCATGTCCAATGTCTGCCGACACCGGCAGGCCATCATGCTCAATGGCCGCGGCAATGCGAAAAGCATTGTCTGCCCCTTGCACCGCTGGACCTACGACCTGAAGGGCGAACTGCTCGGCGCGCCGCATTTCGCCGAGCGTCCGTGCGTCCATCTGAACCGCTCGCCGCTGCAGAACTGGAACGGCCTGCTGTTCGAGGGGCAGCGCGACGTTCGCGCCGACCTGGCACGCCTGGGCGTGGCCGAAGACCTGAACTTCGAAGGCTACCTGCTCGACCACGTCGAGATCCACGAGTGCAACTACAACTGGAAGACCTTTATCGAGGTCTATCTGGAGGACTACCACGTCGTGCCGTTCCACCCGGGCCTCGGGAGCTTTGTCTCCTGCGACGACCTGAGCTGGGAGTTCGGTGACTGGCACAGCGTCCAGACCGTCGGGTTGCACGCGGGCCTGAAACGCCCGGGCAGCCCCACGTACCAGAAGTGGCATGAGGCCGTGCTGCGCTTCAACAACGGCGTGCTGCCCAAGTACGGCGCGATCTGGCTCACCTACTACCCCAACATCATGGTGGAGTGGTATCCGAACGTGCTGGTGGTCTCCACCCTGCACCCGCTCGGGCCGAACAAGACGCGCAACGTCGTGGAGTTCTACTACCCCGAGGAAATCGCGCTGTTCGAGCGCGAATTCGTCGAGGCCGAGCGCGCCGCCTACATGGAAACCTGCGTCGAGGACGACGAGATCGCCGAGCGCATGGATGCCGGGCGCCGGGCGCTGGCCAAACGCGGCGTCAGCGAGACCGGCCCGTACCAGTCACCCATGGAAGACGGTATGCAGCACTTTCATGAATGGTATCGCCGCGCCATGTCCTTCACGGACTGACCCGCCAGCCAAGGCCCAGCGGGCCGCGGCATCGACAGCGCAGCGCAGACGCAAGCAAAACGGACCGCCCAGGCGGTCCGTTTTGCCTTTGGTGCGGTGCACACTCGCTGATACAATCGCCGCTTCCGGTGTGCGCCCGGCGCCTCGCCGCCAGCCTTGCCGGCCATCCGCCCCATGCGGAGCCTTTCGCGATCCAGTTCCGCGCCCCCCGCCAGGAGCCGCTTCGCGCGCTGTCCATTCTTCCTTTCGCCCCACCATGCAATCGCTCTGGATGCTGTTCGCCGCCTTCGCCTTCTCGTTAATGGGGGTGGGCGTCAAGCTGGCATCCGAGATCTATGCCACGGGCGAGATCGTGTTCTACCGCAGCCTGATCGGCGTGATCATCATGTGGACGGTGCTGGCTTCATCCGGCACCTCGGTGCGCACGCCGCACATGGCCATGCACATCAAGCGCAGCTTGTTCGGCGTGACCGCCCTGCTGCTGTGGTTCACCTCGATCACCATGCTGCCGCTGGCCACGGCGATGACCCTGAATTACATGTCGCCGGTCTGGATCGCGCTGATCCTGGGCGCCGGCGCAGCCTTGACCGGCACCGGCGGCGCGGACCGCAAGCTGATCGGCGCCATCCTGATGTCGTTCGGCGGCGTAATCTGCCTGTTGCAGCCGTCCGTCGGCCATAACCAGCTCACCGGCGGGCTGATCGGCCTGATCTCCGGCATGTTCACCGCGCTGGCCTATGTCGAAGTGCGCCAGCTCGGCCAACTGGGCGAGCCTGAAGGCCGCATCGTGTTCTATTTCTCGGCAGTCGGGATGGTGGTAGGCCTGGCCTGGATGCTGTACACCGGGCCGAGCACCCACACCTGGCGCGGCGCGGGCCTGCTGCTGGCCATCGGCATCCTGGCCACGCTCGGCCAGACCGCAATGACACGCGCCTACAAGCGCGGCAACACGCTGCTCACCGCCAACCTGCAGTACGCCGGCATCGTGTTCTCCAGCCTGTGGGGCATGATTGTCTGGCGCGACCAGCTCAACTGGCTGTCCTGGGTTGGCATGGCACTCATCATTGCCAGCGGCATCGCCACCACGCTGACCCGGGCGCGCGAAGGCTCCAACCAGCAGCCAACCGCTGATACCCCGGTCAAGTCGGCCGAGGCGGAAGTGCACCCCGAGGTGTAGCATCGGGGGTGGCGGACCGTGCTCACCCCGCCGCCCGCGCCCGCCCATGCCTTTGCAGCGCGACTATCCCAACCCAAGGTTACGCCATGTTCACCACCCTGATCTCCAGCCAGGACCTGCGCGCGCTGCGCGAAGACGGCAGCCGCCACAGCGTCGTGATCGACTGCAGTTTCGACCTGGCCAACCCGGCCGCCGGACGCGAGGCCTATCACGTGGGCCACCTGCCCGGCGCCTTCTACCTGCACCTGGACAACGAACTGTCCGGCGAGAAAACCGGCACCAACGGCCGGCACCCGTTGCCGGACCCGAACACGCTGAGCGCGCGCCTGCGTGTGCTGGGCGTAAACGATGACACCCAGGTCATTGCCTACGACGCGCAGGGCGGCATGTACGCGGCGCGCGCCTGGTGGCTGCTGCGCTGGCTGGGCCACGGCGCGGTGGCCGTGCTGGATGGCGGCAAGAATGCGTGGGTGGCGGCGGGCCTGCCGCTCGAGGCGGGCAATACGCCGGAGCCGGAAAACCCGGGCAACCTGACGCGCAAGGCGGCGCTGGTAGCTACGGTGGACGCCGACGCCGTGCTGGCGAACCTGGCAAACCCGACCCGGCTGGTGGTGGACGCCCGCGCGGCAGACCGCTTCCGTGGCGAGAACGAAACGCTGGACCCCGTGGGTGGGCATATCCCCGGCGCGGCCAACCGCTTCTTCAAGGACAACCTGGAAGGGAACGGCAGTTTCAAGCCGGCTAGCGCGTTGCGCCAGGAGTTCGGGCAAGTGCTAGGCAGCAAGCCGGCCAGCGAGGCGATCATGCAGTGCGGCTCGGGCGTGACCGCCTGCCACAACCTGCTGGCACTGGAAGTGGCCGGCATGCCGGGCGCCGCGCTCTATCCGGGCTCGTGGAGCGAGTGGTGCGCCGACCCGGCGCGGCCAGTGGCAAGCGGGTCCTGATGGCGGGCGGCGCAAGCCGCCCGGGCCAGCTTATCTTGCGGCTGCGGCCACGCCATGTGGATGGCCATGGCCATGCGCCTCGTGCACGCCATTGGTGATGAAGAAGATGGCGCAGATCCCGGTGGCGACCAGCACGACCTGGATGATCGATTCGCGCCAGCGCGGCTTGCGCTGCATCTGCGGCATCAGGTCGCTTACGGCGATATAGACGAAGCTGCTTGAAGCAATCACCAGCACGTAGGGAATCCAGCCGCTCATCTGGTCGAGCAGGTAGTACCCCACCACGCCGCCGGCGATGGCCGCCAGGCTGGACAGCAGGTTAAAGGCAAAGGCGCGCGCCTTCGAGAACCCGGCGTTGAGCAGCACGATGAAATCGCCCACCTCCTGCGGGATCTCGTGCGCGGCAATGGCCAGCGCGGTGACCAGGCCAATATGCGGATCCGCCAGGAAGGCCGCGGCGATCACGATGCCGTCCGCGAAATTGTGGAAGGTGTCGCCCACCAGGATGGTCATGCCGCTACGGCCAGCTTCCTCCCGGTCATGGCCGTGGTGATGGTGGTGCCCGTCGCCCTCGTGATGATGCGAGTGGCGCAGCAGCGCGACTTTTTCCAGCAGGAAGAAGCCAAGCAGGCCGGCCAGCAAGGTACCGAACAAGGCACGCGGATCGGCGCCGGACTCGAACGCCTCGGGCAGGGAATGCAGCAGCGCCGTGGCCAGCAGCACCCCCACCGAGAAACTCACCATGCGCTCGACCACGCGCGAAGCCACGGTCAGCGACAACAGCGCCGCGCCAAAGATACTGCCCACCCCCGAGATGGTGGCGGCAAGCAGGATGTAGACAAGCGTGGAATCGATGATGGGCTCCTGGGATCGGTATTCCGCTCTTGGAGAGCAGCATCGACCTCAAACGCAACACTGTTGCAAGAAACGAAGCCCGCATTGTACGTAGATTGCAGCCGGTTTTGCAAATCCCGCGGCACAAGTCGGCCTTGTGCCGCGGGCGTGGCGACGCCGGGCCCTGCTGCAAACGCGCGCCAGTGCGGGCCGCGCCTCAAACCCCGTGCTGCTTGAACCAGGCCAGGCAGCGCTGCCAGCCGTCCTTGGCATCGGCTTCGCGGTAACTCGGGCGGTAGTCCGCGTTGAAGGCATGGCCGGATTCCGGGTAGACCACGAAGGTGGAAGCCTTGGCAGAGGGGTCGTTCGATGCAGCCAGCGCCGCCTTCATCTTCTCGACCTGTTCCTGCGTGATGCCGGTGTCCTTACCGCCATAGAGGCCCAGCACCGGCACCTTGAGCTGGCCGACCAGGTCGATCGGGTTGCGCGGCTTGATCGGGGTTGGCTCGCCTACCAGCTGGCCATACCAGGCCACGCCGGCCTTGATCTGCTGGCTATGCGCGGCGTACAGCCAGGTAATGCGCCCGCCCCAGCAAAATCCGGTGATGGCGAGGCGGCTGGTATTGCCGCCGTTGTCCTTGGCCCAAGCCACGGCAGCATCGAGATCGCCCATCACCTGCTCGTCGGGCACCTTGGAAATGAGCTTCGCCTGCAATTCCTGGATGGTGCCGAAGCTGCTCGGGTCGCCCTGGCGCGCGAACAGCTCCGGCGCGATGGCGAGGTAGCCCAGCTTGGCAAAGCGCCGGCAGATGTCGGCGATGTGCTCATGCACGCCGAAGATCTCGCTCACCACCAGCACCACCGGCAGGTTGGTCTTGCCTTCCGGCTGGGCGCGGTACGCGGGCATGTTGAAGCCGCCCGAGGGAATCGTCACCTCGCCGGCGGCAAGGCCTGCGAAATCGGTCTTGATGGCCTGTGCCATCACGGGCAAGGCGGCTGCG
This sequence comes from Cupriavidus basilensis, assembly GCF_008801925.2. Lineage (NCBI taxonomy): Bacteria > Pseudomonadati > Pseudomonadota > Betaproteobacteria > Burkholderiales > Burkholderiaceae > Cupriavidus > Cupriavidus basilensis. Next base: position 3,270,930 of record NZ_CP062803.1, read on the forward strand.
GCAAAAGCCGAACCTAGCGCCGTCTTGACGAAGGCGCGGCGGTCAAAGGACTGGCTGGGTACGAGGCTTTCCACTTCTGGCTTCAGCATGCGGTCTCCTGTCTGGCGTGGATGGCGAATCTGGATGGACGGCGCACGGGGTGGCACCGCCGCCGTGGCGAGATCCGATTCTAAGCAAACATGGAGTTCAGCGCACGCAGCCGGCAAGCGGGGCGGTTCGCAGTGCGATTCGCCCTGCGCCGGCGCGTGTCAGTGCAGCTTGACGCGCGGGCTGGTCTTGCTGCGCAGCCAGTGGGTCACGGTATCCAGCCCCATGCCCACGGCGCCATGCAACGCCATGACGTGCATGCGGTACAGCGAGCTGTACATCACACGTGCCATCAGCCCTTCGATAAACATGGAGCCGCCGATCAGGCCGCCCATCAGGCTGCCTACCGCACTGAAATGCCCCAGCGACACCAGCGAGCCCAGGTCCTTGAAGGCAAACGTCGGCAGCGGCTTGCCACTCAGGCGCGCGCGCAGCGCGCCATAGAGGAACATGGCCTGCTGGTGCGCGGCCTGGGCGCGCGGGGGCACCGCACCCTGCTTCTCGGGCCAGGGGCAGCTGGCGCAATCGCCAAAGGCAAAGATATCGGGATCGGCCTCGCTTTGCAGCGTGGGCTTGACGATGAGCTGGCCCATGCGGCTGACCGGCAGGCCCAGGGTGGACAGCACCGCCGGCGCGGTAATGCCGGCGGCCCACACCGTCAGGTCGGCGTCGATGCGCTTGCCGCTGGCGGTCAGCACCGCATCCCCGGTGACTTCGGTCACGCGCTCGGCGGTGAGGACTTCGATATCGAGCTTGTGCAGCAGCTTGGTGGTTTCGTTGGACACGCGCTCGGACAGCGCGGGCAGGATGCGCGGGCCGGCCTCGATCACGTGGATGCGCACATCGCGGCGCGGATCGAGCTGATGCAGCCCGTAGGCGCTGAGCACATGTGCGGTATTGCGCAACTCGGCAGAGAGCTCGACGCCGGTGGCGCCGGCACCGATGATGGCAACGTCCACGCGCGGGCGGCCGTCCTCGCCGATGCGCCCGCGCCCGTTCTGGGCGCGCACGCAGGCCGAGATCAGCTTGCGCCGGAAGCGCTCCGCCTGGTCCACGGTGTCGAGCGCGATGGCGTTCTCGGCAGCGCCAGGCACGCCGAAGAAATGCGTGACGCAGCCGATCGCCAGCACCAGGGTGTCATAGGAAAGATCGCGTGCGGGCAAGAGCTCCGTGCCGTCGAGGTCGACACAGGCCGCCACCGAGATCGTCTTGCGATCCCGGTCGATGCCGGTCAGCTCGCCTTGCTGGAATTCGAAATGATGCCAGCGGGCCTGCGCCACGTATTCAAGCTGATGGGTGTGGGGATCCATGCTGCCGGCGGCAACTTCATGCAGCAGCGGTTTCCAGATATGCGTGGGGGAGCGGTCCACCAGCACCACCTGCGCGGCCCCGCCCTTGCCGAGCTTGTCGCCCAGCCGCGTGACCAGCTCCAGTCCGCCCGCTCCTCCTCCGACTACGATGATGCGATGCGCCCTTCCCTCTGTGCTCATGATCTACCCAGTGTCGTCGATATTCTTTTGCGGGGCCTGACGCGAGCCAGTGACCTCGGCTTTTCATCAGTCTGCTGCACAGCAGCACAACTGGCAAGACGCCATTCACCGATTCAGCGGTCGCTTCAATCGAAACCAGGATGCAGGAATACCGGGACGGGTGCAATCCCGGAGCGGCCCTGAAGGCCGCTCCTCGAGCTTAGTGCGCCTCCTCCCAGTTGCTGCCGGCGCCGACCTCGGCCACCAGCGGCACGCGCAGTTCAGCCACGTTGCACATCAGTTCCGGCAACTTTACCTTGACCAGTTCCAGCTCGGCCTGCGGCACTTCCAGCACGAGTTCATCGTGCACCTGCATGACCTGGCGCGTACCCAGGCCATCGCGTTCCAGCCAGTCCTGCACCGCGATCATCGACAGCTTGATCAGGTCGGCGGCCGTGCCCTGCATCGGCGCGTTGATGGCGGCGCGCTCGGCGCCCTGGCGGCGCGGGCCGTTGCCGCCATTGATGTCCGGCAGCCACAGGCGGCGGCCGAACACGGTCTCGACGAAGCCCTGCTCGCGCGCGGTCTGGCGCGTTTCTTCCATGTACCGCGCCACACCGGGATAGCGCATGAAATAGCGGTCGATGTAGTGCTTGGCGGCTTCGCGCTCGATGCCGAGGTTGCCGGCCAGGCCGAAAGCGCTCATGCCGTAGATCAGGCCGAAGTTGATGACCTTGGCATAGCGGCGCTGCTCGCTGCTGACGGCATCCGGCGCCACGCCGAAGATCTCCGCGGCGGTGGCGCGGTGCACGTCCTCGCCCTCGGCGAACGAGCGCATCAGGTTCTCGTCGCCAGAGATATGGGCCATGATGCGCAGCTCGATCTGCGAGTAGTCTGCCGACACGATGACATTGCCCGGGCCGGCGATAAAGGCCTCGCGGATGCGCCGTCCTTCCTCGGTGCGCACCGGGATGTTCTGCAGGTTGGGCTCGGTGGATGCCAGCCGGCCGGTCACCGCTGTGGTCTGCCCATAGCTGGTGTGCACGCGGCCGGTGGCCGGGTTGACCATCTTCGGCAGCTTGTCGGTGTAGGTGGACTTGAGCTTGGCCAGGCCACGGTAGTCCAGCAGCAGCTTGGGCAGCGGGTAATCCTCGGCCAGCTTCTGCAACACCTCTTCGTCGGTGGACGGCGCGCCGCTGGCGGTCTTCTTGACCACCGGCAGCTTCATCTGGCCGAACAGGATCTCGCCGATCTGCTTGGGCGAGCCCAGGTTGAAAGGCTGGCCCGCAGCCTCGTAGGCGGCCTGCTCCAGCGTCAGCATGCGCTGGCCGAGCTGCGCGCTTTGCGCGCCCAGGCGCTCGGCGTCGATCAGCACGCCGTTGCGCTCGATCTTCTGCAGCACCACCGAGACCGGCATCTCGATCTTTTCGTAGACGTAATGCACCCCCGGCAACGCCTCGACCTGCGGGTACATATTGCGATGCAGGCGCAGCGTGACGTCGGCATCCTCGGCCGCGTACTCGGTGGCGCGCGCGATGTCGATCTGGTCAAAGCCGATCTGGCTCGCGCCCTTGCCACACACTTCCTCGTAGCTGATGGTCTTCAGGCCGAGCAGGCGCTCGGCCAGGCTGTCCATGCCGTGATTGCGGTGGGACGCCAGCACGTAGCTTTGCAGCATGGTGTCGTGCACGATACCGCGCAGGCTGACGCCGTGATTGGCAAAGACATGGGAATCGTACTTCAGGTTCTGGCCAACCTTGCCGCGCGACGGGTCTTCGAGCCAGGCGCGCATGCGCGCCAGCACGGCCTCGCGCGTGAGCTGGCCATTGGCTTCCAGGCCCACCACATCCGGGCCGCGGTGCGCCACCGGGATATAGCAGGCCTCGCCCGGCTCGATCGACAGCGAGATGCCGACCAGTTGGGCCTGCATCGGGTCCAGCGAAGTGGTCTCGGTATCGATGGACACCAGCGGCGCGGTTTCGATGCGCCGCATCCAGGCCTCCAGCGCCGCCTCGGTGGCCACGGTTTCGTAGCGAATCTGCGCCGGGGCCGGGGCGCTGTCGAACAGGCCACCCTGGGCCGGACCCGGGTCGGCGCCGGCCGCGGGCGGCGCCGCGCTTGCGCGTGCCTGGGCGCGCGGGTTGGGCAGGCTTTCGCCGGTGGCCTCGCGCAGCCAGGTCTTGAAGCCATAGCGCGCAAAGAAGTCAATCAGCTTGTCCTTGTCCTCGCTGCCACCCGCGAGCTGGTGGAAGTCGGCCAACGAGCTCGTCAGGTCGCAATCGGTCTTGACCGTCACCAGCTCGCGCGCCTTGGGCAGCCACGCCAGCGTGTTGCGCAGGTTCTCGCCCACCACGCCCTTGATGCCGGAGGCATTGGCCATGACATCGTCGAGCGTGCCGTACTCGGTCAGCCATTTGACCGCGGTCTTGGGGCCCACCTTGGGCACGCCGGGCACGTTGTCCACGGCGTCGCCGATCAGCGAGAGATAGTCGACGATGCGCGCCGGGGGCACGCCGAACTTGGCGGCCACGCCGGGCGGGTCGAGGATTTCCCCGCTCATGGTGTTGACCAGCGTGACATGGTCGTCGACCAGCTGCGCCAGGTCCTTGTCACCGGTGGAGACCACCGTGCGCATGCCTTCGGCGGTGGCCCGGCGCGCCAGCGTGCCGATCACGTCGTCCGCCTCCACGCCGTCCACCACCACGATGGGCCAGCCCAGCGCACGCACCGCTTCGTGGATCGGCTCGATCTGCTTGGCCAGGTCCTCGGGCATCGACGGGCGATGCTCCTTGTAGGCCGGATACAGGTCGTCGCGGAAGGTCTTACCCTTGGCGTCGAACACGCAGGCGCTATACTCTGCCGGGAAATCGCTGCGCAGCTTGCGCAGCATATTGATCATGCCGTAGATTGCCCCTGTGGGCAGGCCCTCACCGTTCCTCAGGTCCGGCAGAGCGTGATACGCACGATACAGATAGCTCGACCCATCGACGAGCAAGAGTGTTTTTGGACTATCCGACATTCCCATGGACTCAAAATTGACTGGTGCCGCCGCAGGCGGTGCGAACGCCGCCCCCCCTTCCGACGCAGCCGGCGCCGATAACCCGGCAGCGGCCCTCAAGCAGGCCGCGCAAGGCAGTATTACCACCGCGGCCGATATGGACGTGAACGTGACGGTCAGCACCGCTGCCGATGGCCCGGGAGATACGTCTCCCGCCGCCGGCATCCGCGCCAACCCACGCAAGATGATTCCCAGCCTGCGTGCGCTGGCCGACGAAGACCGCGCGACCGCAAAGAAGGCGCGCGCTTCGTGGCAAATGTTCACGATTATGGCAGAGTTCATCGAGGCGACCGAGTACCTTTCGGAGATCCGCCCGGCGGTATCGATCTACGGCAGCGCGCGCCTGCGCGAGGACTCGCCTTACTACCAGCGCACCATCGAGATCGCCCGCCTGTTCTCCGACGCCGGCTTCGCGGTGATCTCGGGCGGCGGCCCAGGCATCATGGAGGCGGCCAACAAGGGCGCCCACGCGGGCAAGTCGGCCAGCGTAGGCCTGAACATCGAGCTTCCGCACGAGCAGCAAGGCAATCCCTACCAGGACATCGCCATGCGCTTTCGCCACTTCTTCACGCGCAAGGTCACCTTCGTCAAGAATTCGGACGCCTTTATCGTGATGCCGGGCGGTTTCGGCACACTGGATGAGCTGGCCGAAGTGCTGACGCTGGTGCAGACCGGCAAGTCCCGCGCCGTGCCGGTGGTGCTGTTCGGCAACCGCTTCTGGAAAGGCCTGCTTGACTGGTTCCGCTTCACGCTGCTGCCGATGGGCCTGATCGCCGAACACGACCTCGACCTGATGAAGATCGTGGACGAGCCGCACGAAGTGCTCGAAGCGGTATATGAGTACTACGAGCAGCGCGGTGGCGACAACCCGATCCCGCCCAAGGAAGAGATGTTCTACCTGTAAGCCAGGTAGAACAGGCCCGCCAGGCGGCTTCCAGGCGCGCCGCCCGCCCCGCAAAGGTGCCCGCAGGGTCACCGCGAGGGGCCCGGCGCGGGCAGGAATTGCTAGAATGGAAGCCTGACACACTGCCAAAGCCCGGCGCCGCCGGGCTGCAGCGCCATTTGTGGTGCAGCATGCCCCCGGCCTGCTGCGCCGCGCAGGAGCCTTCAATGACCTCCCCCTCACTCCTGGCCACCGCCCGCGCGCAAGCGCCGCAGCCGCTTGGAGCCTCCCGTCCGGCCGCCCTGCGCGTGCTGGCTTTTGCGGCATTGGTGGCGCTTGGCGCCCCGGCCGCGGTGATGGCGCAGCCGGCCGAGCAGGCAGGCGGCGCGCTGACCCAGCAAGAGCTGAACCAGATCAACGACCGGCCGATCACCGCGCCGGCCAAGACCCAGCTGAACCAGCCGCGCGAACCGAGCTTCCAGCTCAATGAGCGGGATGGCACCCAGATCCGGGAGTACAAGAACAAGGGCCAGGCCACCGATATCGAGGTCAAGTCCGGCATGGGCACCAAATACCAGATGAGCAAGCCGGAAGACAGCTCGCCGAAGATCCGGGACCACGACACGAACCGCGTGCCATCGGTCAAAGTGCTGCAATTCTGAGCACCGGGGCGCCAGGTCTTGGAATCCCGCCTTGCGCACCCTGATGTTCGCGTCCGTTCTTGTTTTTGCTGCCTGGTTTCTGTTGTCTTGTTTCTGATTTCCCACGACCCCGCCAGATGATCACGGCGGGGCCGCGCCGGCGCTTCCGGCATCCATGCCGCGAAAGCCAAGCTCTGCTTGCGCCCGCCGCCATCCGTTTCGATTCACACAAAGAGTATGGCCGTATTCACCACGGTCTCGCCGGACGAGATCGCCAGTTGGCTCCTTGATTACAACCTGGGCGAAATGCGCGACTTGCGCGGCATTGCCTCAGGCATCGAGAACAGTAACTTCTTCCTGACCATGGAGCAGGACGGGGTCACGCGCGAGTACGTGCTGACCATCTTCGAGCGCCTGACGTTCGAGCAACTGCCGTATTACCTGCACCTGATGGCCCACCTGGCCGCGCACGACATCCGCGTGCCGGCGCCCATCCCGGGCCGCGACGGCGAGATCCTGCGGGCCCTCAAGGGCAAGCCGGCGACCATCGTCACGCGCCTGCCGGGCGGCTCGCAGCTGGCGCCAGGCGTGGGGCACTGCGCGCAAGTGGGCGACATGCTGGCCCGCATGCACCTTGCCGGCCAGAGCTATCCGCGCCAGCAGCCCAACCTGCGCAGCCTGCCGTGGTGGCAGCAAACGGAAGGCGAGATCCTGCCCTTCCTGGATGCCGGCCAGCAAACGTTACTGCGCGAGGAACTGGCCCACCAGACCGCTTTCTTCGGCGGCGCGGACTACGCGGCGCTGCCCGGCGGCCCTTGCCATTGCGACCTGTTCCGTGACAACGCGTTGTTCGAGGACGGCCCCGCCGGGCAGGAGAAACTGGGGGGCTTCTTCGATTTCTATTTCGCCGGCAACGACAAGTGGCTGTTCGACCTGGCCGTCACCGTCAACGACTGGTGCATCGACCTGGCCAGCGGCGCGCTAGACGCCGCCCGCGGCCAGGCCTTGCTGCGGGCTTATCATGCCGTGAGGCCGCTGGGCCCCATCGAGGCACAGCACTGGCGCGACATGCTGCGCGCCGGCGCACTGCGCTTCTGGATTTCCCGCCTGTGGGACTTCTACCTGCCACGCGAGGCCGACATGCTGCAACCGCATGACCCGACCCACTTTGAACGCATCCTGCGCCGGCGCATCGAAGCCGCCGCGCTGCCCTGGACCTGACCGTCATGCAATTACTGGAAGTCTCCGCCAAGGAAGGTTATGTCTGGTTCCGCCAGGGTGTCTGGCTGTTCCGCAAGAACCCGCTCGCCTTCCTGATGCTGTTGTTTGTCTACCTGATCGCCGCGCAACTGGCCGTGTTCGTGCCGTTGATCGGCATCATCGCGCTGCTGGTGGTCACCCCGGGCCTGTCGGTCGGCATCATGACCGCCTGCCGCGAGGTGATACTGAACAAGCGCGTGCTGCCGACCGTATTACTGGCGGGATTTCGCGGCAACGGCAAGCAGGCAAGCCGCAACCTGCTGGTGCTGGGTGGCATCTACGCAGGCCTGGTCTTCGTGCTGAGCCTTATCGCGGGCAGCCTGGTGGATATCAGCACGCTGGTGCCGATCCTGCTCAAGGAAGAAGCGCCGTCGGCGGAATCCGTGCGGCAGCTCTACTTCGCGCTGATGATCGGGGCCGCGTTGTACACGCCGATTGCCATGCTGTTCTGGTTTGCGCCGCTGCTCACCGCGTGGCACAACGTGCCGCCGGTCAAGGCACTGTTCTTCAGCTGGACCGCGTGCTGGCGCAACCGTGGCGCGTTCCTGGCCTATGGCGTGGTGTTCGCGGTCCTGCTGGTGGCGGTGCCGTTCTTCCTGGAGGCGTTGTTCGGCGCATTGGGGGCTGAAGCGGTGCTGTCCTTCCTGGTCACACCGTACTCGCTGCTGATGCTGGCGATCATGTATTGCTCGTTCTACGCCACTTACCGCGGCTGCTTCAATGTCGTGCCGGAAGAAGCCGCCGGCAGGCCGGACCTGGCCGCCTGAAGGCAGGTCACGCCGGCCACCCGGGTCAGGCGGCTCACAGGCCGAACAGCCGGGCCGCGTTGCGGTCCGGCGCCTCGCACAGCGGGCCCAGCCACTCCCACACCTTGCGCTGCAGGCCGGCATAGCCGGCCTCGGCCTCGTGATTGGTCCAAGGCCAGTCCGATCCCCATAGCAAGCCTTGCTCGCCCAGGCAGTGGTGCCAGCCAGCCACCACGCCGGCCAGGTCCGCCGCCACGCGATACGGCGCACTCAGCTTGACGTAGACCTCCCTCTGCCTGCGCCAGTGTGCGGCGCAAGCCAGCATCGGCGCATCTGCCTGCGCGCCGGGCGCGGGCTTGCCGAAATGATCCAGCACCAGCGCGATCGGCACCGCCGGCAACCAGGCTTGCAGTTCGTTGAGCCGGCCCGGATCGGTGTGCAACTCCAGGTGCCAGCCCAGTGCGTGGGCCGCCTCCAGCAGCGCGGGCCAGCGCGCATCGCGCCATGATGCGTCGTCGTGCCGCCCCACCATATTCCAGCGCAGGCCGCGCACGCCCAGGCCGTGCAGCCGCGCCAGCTCGCCGGCGGATGCCTCCGGGCCCACCACGCAAACACCGCGCAGCGCGGGCGAAGCCGCCAGCGCTGCTTCCAGCTCGCTGTTGTCGCAGCCGAAAAAACTTGGCTGCACCACCACGCCCGCGCGCACGCCATGCGCCCCGGAGATGGCTTGCCACTGCGCCAGGCTGGCGCCGTAGGCGGGCCGGTAGCGCGCCCCGCCCACGGCGGGGGCATTGGCGGAAAACACGTGGAAATGGGAATCGATCTGGAACATGTTCTGGCCCAAGGAACGGCGCATGCCGCCATGAATGGTAGCGCCGGTTGACACCCGCGCCCCTCCATTCTATGCTCTAGTCCTATAGATGACTAGAGTTCACCTCTCTCCCCGAACAGGCACCGCCGCCGGGGCACGCATGGAGACACGAATGCCAGACCGTTCCGCCCTGCCCGACCCCACGGGAGCCGGCCTCGACGCCTCGCCAGCCAGCCTGGCGGCGCCGCGCTGGGCTCGCATCGCGACCGCGCTCAAGGGCCGCATCCTGGCCGGTGAATGGGCTTCCGGCACCGCCATTGCGGCCGAGAGCGCACTGGCGGAGCACTACGGCGTGGCGCTGGGCACCATGCGCGCCGCCATCCAGGCACTGGTGGACGAAGGCTTGCTGGAACGCGTGCATGGCCGCGGCACCTTTGTGCGCGGCGCGCTGACCGGCGCCACCATGGCGCGGTTCTTCCGCTTTGGCGATGCCGGCTCGGAGATTCCCGAGTCGCGCATCGTGTCGCTGCGCACGCTGGCGGCGCCGGCGGATGTCGCCGCGCAGCTTGGCCTGGCTGCGGGCACACCGGTGTTGCGCGTATTGCGCCAGCGCGGCTGGGAAGGCCAGGTCCGCCTGCTCGAGACCATCTGGCTGCCGGCGCAGCTGTTCGGCGCGCTGGCCGCGCTCAAGCCGGCCGAGTTCGCGCCCCTGCTCTACCCGATGTATGCCGAGCGTTGCGGCGTCACGGTCGGCCGCGCTGTCGACGACCTGCGCTTCACCCGGCTTGGCGCACGCGAGGCCGCCCAGCTGAGCTTGCCAGAAGGCCATCCCGCGCTGGCGGTCAGCCGCGTGGCGTTTGACCTGGCGGGCCGGCGGGTGGAGTTCCGCCAGACGCTGGGCAATGCCGACGATTTCCACTACCGCGCCGAGGTTCGCTGAGCCCCGCGCGCGACGCCACCGCAAGCGCGGGCCGGCGCAAGCACCCAGACCTGCACATTCCGAGGAGACCCATGCGATTCCCTATCCGTCTTTGCGCCACCGCCCTGTGCTGGCTCGCCGCCGGCACCAGCAGCCTTGCGCACGCACAGGCCTGGCCCGCGGCCAAGCCCATCCGGCTGGTCGTCACCTACGCGCCCGGCGGCGGCGCCGACACCATGGCCCGTATGATCTCGCCGCGCCTGGGCCAGGAATTGGGCCAGACCATCGTGGTGGACAACCGTCCCGGCGCGGGCGGCCAGATCGGCACGGACCTGGTCGCCAAGTCCGCCCCGGACGGCTATACGGTGCTGCTCGACGCCGCCTCGTTTGCCGCCAACCCCTCGCTCTACAAGCGGCTGCCCTACGACCCGGTCAAGTCCTTCATCCCGGTCTCGGTGCTGGCGCTGTATCCCAACATGCTGGTCGTGAACCCGCAGTTCCCGGCCAAGACCACGCAGGAGCTGATCGCGATGGCACGCGCCAAGCCGGGCAGCATTGCCTATGCGTCCTCGGGCAATGGCTCGGCCCAGCACCTGGCGGGCGCGCTGTTCGCGCAGCGCATGAAGCTGGACCTGTTGCACGTACCGTACAAGGGCGGCGGCCCGGCCATGGCCGATGTGATTGCCGGGCAGGTGCCGGTGTTCTTCGCCAACACGGCGTCTGGCCTGCAGCATGTGCGCGCGGGCAAGCTGCGCGTGCTGGGCGTGACCGGCGCCAGGCGCACGGCCATCCTGCCGGACACGCCGACGCTGGCCGAGGCAGGCGTGCCGCACTATGAGGTCTACGAGTGGAATGGCGTGTTCTTGCCGGCCGGCACGCCGCCGGAAATCGTCAAGCGCCTGTCGGATGCGATCCGCAAGGTCATCAACCTGCCGGAGAATCGTGAGCGCGTAACCAGCCTGGGCGGGGAGATCGTGGCCGGCACGCCGGCCGAGGCGGCGAAGTTCATCCAGGCCCAGACCAACGAATGGGCCAAGGTGATCAAGGAAGGCAACATCCAGCTGGACTGATCACTTTCCCGCGGCCTGGGCGCCTGGGCGCCCGTCCGCTCAGTCGATCGGGTCCAGCTTGGCGACCGACAGCACCAGCCATTTGGCGCCGTGGCGCTTGAACTTGATATTCGCGCGGGCGGCATCGCCCTCGCCTTCCAGCCCGGCGATCACGCCTTCGCCGAACTTGTTGTGGAACACGCTCTGGCCGATGCGCAAGCCGGAGCCGGCCTGGCGCTTGGCGTCGGCATAGCCGTTGCCGGTGTCCATGCCGCCGGTAGGCTGGGTGCCCGAATAGGGAACGTCCTCCGCCTTCTTGAACCAGTCGCGGCCCCAGCCGCCCTCGTTCTGCTGGCGGCGCTGCGAACCGCTGCCGCCATAGGCCTGTGCAGGCGGCATCAGCCACTTGAGCGATTCCTCCGGCAGCTCCTCGAAGAAGCGCGAGCGCACGTGGTAGCGCATCTGCCCGTGCAGCACGCGGCTTTGCGCGAACGAGAGATAGAGCCGCTCGCGCGCACGCGTGATGGCCACGTACATCAGGCGGCGCTCTTCCTCCAGCCCGTCAGCCTCGGTGGCGCTGTTCTCGTGCGGGAACAGCCCTTCTTCCAGCCCGGTGATGAAGACCGCGTTGAACTCCAGCCCCTTGGCGGCATGCACCGTCATCATCTGCACGGCGTCCTGGCCCGCCTGCGCCTGGTTGTCGCCGGCTTCCAGCGAGGCATGGGTGAGGAAGGCCACCAGCGGGGTCATCACCGCCGGCAGCGCCTCGGGATCCAGCACCTGCTGGGCCTGGTCGCCCTCGGCCAGCGCGGGCAGCGGCTGCGCGCCATCGCGCCCGACCGGAATCGCACTGGCCAGCGCGTCCAGCCCATAGCCCTCCTCCGTCACGAACGCCTGCGCCGCCGTCACCAGTTCCTGCAAGTTCTCGATGCGGTCCTGGCCTTCTTTTTCGGCGCGATAGTGCGTGATCAGGCCGCTGGTGTTGGTCACGTACTCGACTGTTTCCGGCAGCGTCATGCGCCGCGTCTCGGCGCGCATCTGCTCGATCAGCCGCACAAAGGCGCCCAGCGTGCTGCCGGCCTTGCCGGGCACGAAGGCCACGGCTTCGGCCAGCGAGCAGTTGTACTGGCGCGCCGCATCCTGCAGGGCCTCCAGCGAGCGCGCGCCGATGCCGCGCGTGGGGAAATTCACCACGCGGCCGAAGGCAGCGTCGTTGCGCGGGTTTTCCAGCAACTGCAGGTAAGCCAGCGCGTGCTTGATTTCGGCACGCTCGAAGAAGCGCAAGCCGCCGTACACGCGATAGGAAATGCTGGCCGAGAAGAGCGCGTGCTCGATCACCCGCGACTGCGCATTGCTGCGGTAGAGGATGGCGATCTCCGAGCGGCTCATGCCCTGCGCGATCAGGTCACGGATTTCCTCCACGATCCAGCCGGCCTCCTGGCCGTCGGTGCCGGCCTGGTACACCCGCACCGGCTCGCCGTGGCCGGCATCGGTGCGCAGGTTCTTGCCCAGGCGGCGCGAATTGTGGGCAATCAGGTGGTTGGCCGAATCCAGGATGTGGCCGTGGGAGCGGTAGTTCTGCTCCAGCTTGATCATGTGGCGCACGCGGAACTCGTGCTCGAAGTCGCGCATGTTGCCGACATTGGCGCCACGGAACGCGTAGATGCTCTGGTCGTCGTCGCCGACCGCGAACACCGCGGCCGGGTTCTGCGTGCCGAAGCCAGCCAGCATCTTGAGCCACTGGTACTGCAGCACGTTGGTGTCCTGGAACTCGTCCACCAGCACATGGCGGAAGCGGTGCTGGTAGTGCTGGCGGATCGCGTCGTTGTAGCGCAGCAGCTCGTAGCAGCGCAGCAGCAGCTCGGCGAAGTCGACCACGCCTTCGCGCTGGCACTGCACATCGTAGGCGGCGTAGAGATCGACGAAGCGGCGGTTGAAGTCGTCGTTGGCCTCCACATCGGCCGGGCGCAGGCCTTGCTCCTTGGCATTGTTGATGAAGTACTGCAGGTTCTTGGCCGGGTACTTCTCGTCATCCACGTTCAGCGACTTGAGCAGGCGCTTGAGGGCGGAGAGCTGGTCCTGGCTGTCGAGGATGGCGAAGGTCTGCGGCAGGCCGGCGTCTCGGTAATGCGCGCGCAGCATGCGGTTGCACAGCCCGTGGAAGGTGCCGATCCACATGCCGCGCGTGTTGATCGGCAGCATCGACGTCAGCCGCGTCATCATTTCCTTGGCGGCCTTGTTGGTAAAGGTCACCGCCAGCAGGCCGGCGGGCGACACCCGGCCGTTCTGGATCAGCCATGCGATGCGGGTGGTCAGCACACGCGTCTTGCCGCTGCCCGCGCCAGCCAGGATCAGCGCCGGCTCGTCAGGCAAAGTGACGGCGGCTAGTTGTTCAGCATTGAGATTGGCAAGCAGGTCGGACATCGGGGAGGCCTTGTGGAGTGCCCCGAATTATACCGGGGCGCCCCCCGTGCCCGTACGGCCCCGGCCGCCGGACAGGGCGATCGGGCGGCAGCGGGCCGGGAACCACGCAAAATGGCACGAAAAAGCACGGCGGATCCCCTCGCGAGAGGTAAGCAGAGCACTTTCAGGCAGGGCAAAGCACCGGCAAAATGACGCCGCGCGGCCGAGCCCGGGCCGAAATCGCGCGCCCCCCACCCGCCTCCCCTATAATTTGATGTTTTCCCGGCGCGTTGCCCCTGCCCGCCTGGCCCGCAGAATCCGACGTAATCATCGACATCCGAGCATGACCGCCCAAGACCAGTCCCTTGCCAAGAGCTTCGAACCCGCCGCCATTGAGGCCAAGTGGGGCCCAGAGTGGGAGAAGCGCGGCATCGCGAAGCCGACCCTCGACCCGGACCGTCCGGACTTCTGCATCCAGCTGCCGCCGCCCAATGTGACCGGCACGCTGCACATGGGCCATGCCTTCAACCAGACCATCATGGACGGCCTGGCCCGCCATGCCCGCATGAGCGGCGCCAACACGCTGTGGGTGCCGGGCACCGACCACGCCGGCATCGCCACCCAGATCGTGGTGGAGCGCCAGCTGGAAGCGCAAGGCGTATCGCGCCATGAGCTAGGCCGCGAGAAGTTCGTCGAGAAGGTGTGGGAGTGGAAGGAAGAGTCCGGCTCGACGATTACGCGCCAGATCCGCCGCATGGGCGCCTCGATCGACTGGAGCCATGAGTACTTCACGATGTCGCCGGAGATGTCCAAGGCGGTCACCGAAGTCTTCGTGCGCCTGTTCGAGCAAGGCCTGATCTACCGCGGCAAGCGCCTGGTCAACTGGGACCCGGTGCTGGGCACCGCGGTGTCCGACCTGGAAGTGGACAACGTCGAGGAAGATGGCTCGATGTGGCACATCCGCTATCCGCTGGCCGAAGCCGATACCGTGCACGGCCTGACCCACCTGACGGTGGCCACCACCCGCCCCGAAACCATGCTGGGCGACGTGGCCGTGATGGTGCACCCGGAAGACGAGCGTTATGCGCACCTGATCGGCAAGTTTGTGCGCCTGCCGCTCACCGGCCGCGATATCCCGGTGATCGCCGACGACTACGTCGACCGCGAATTCGGCACCGGCGTGGTCAAGGTGACGCCCGCCCATGATTTCAACGACTATGCGGTTGGCCAGCGCCACAAGCTGCCGCAGCTGTCCATCCTGACGCTCGACGCCAAGATCGTCGCCGACGCGCCCGCCGCCTATGCCGGCCTGGACCGCTTCGAGGCGCGCACGCGCATCGTGGCGGACCTGGATGCCCAGGGCCTGCTGGCCGAGGTCAAGAAGCACAAGCTGATGACGCCGCGCAGCGAGCGCACTGGCAGCGCCATCGAGCCGATGCTGACCGACCAGTGGTTCGTCGCCATGAGCAAGCCGGCGCCGGAAGGCACCTTCCACCCGGGCCGCTCGATTGCCGAAGTGGCGCTGGACGCCGTGCAGAGCGGCGAGATCAAGCTGATCCCCGATAACTGGAACAGCACCTACAACCAGTGGCTGGAGAACATCCAGGACTGGTGCATCTCGCGCCAGCTGTGGTGGGGCCACCAGATCCCGGCCTGGTACGACGAGGCCGGCAAGTGCTTCGTCGCCCGCACCGAGGAAGAGGCGCAGGCACAGGCGCGCGCGGCCGGCAGCACCGGGCCGCTGCGCCGCGAGGACGATGTGCTCGACACCTGGTTCTCCTCGGCCCTGGTGCCCTTCTCGTCGCTGGGCTGGCCCGCCGAGACGCCGGAGTTGCAACATTTTCTACCGTCGTCGGCGCTTGTTACCGGTTACGACATCATCTTCTTCTGGGTGGCGCGCATGGTCATGATGACCAAGCACTTCACCGGCAAGGTGCCGTTCCATACCGTCTATGTGCACGGCCTGGTGCGGGATTCGGAAGGCAAGAAGATGAGCAAGTCCGAGGGCAACACCCTGGACCCGGTGGACCTGATCGATGGCATCGAGCTCGAGCCGCTGCTCAAGAAGCGCACCACCGGCCTGCGCCGTCCCAAGGACGCGCCCAAGATCGAGAAAAAGACCAAGAAGGAATTCCCCGAGGGCATTCCGGCGTTTGGCGCCGATGCACTGCGCTTCACCTTCGCCTCGCTGGCCACGCTGGGCCGTAACATCAACTTCGACACCGGCCGCTGCGAAGGCTATCGCAACTTCTGCAACAAGCTGTGGAACGCCACGCGCTTCGTGCTGATGAACACCGAGGGGCACGACTGCGGCATGGGCCCGTGCAGCAACGACTGCGGCCCCGACGGCTACCTGCATTTCTCGCAGCCGGACCGCTGGATCGTGTCGCTGCTGCAGCGCGTGGAAGCCGAAGTGGAAAAGGGCTTTGCCGAGTACCGCTTCGACAATATCGCCAGCGCCATCTACAAGTTCGTCTGGGACGAGTACTGCGACTGGTACCTGGAACTGGCCAAGGTCCAGATCCAGAACGGCACGCCCGCGCAGCAGCGCGCCACCCGCCGCACGCTGTTGCGCGTGCTGGAAACCGTGCTGCGCCTGGCCCACCCGATCATCCCCTTCATCACCGAAGAGCTGTGGCAGAAGGTAGCGCCGCTGGCCGGCCGCGCCAAGGGCGACGGCAGCGAGACGCTGGCGCTGCAGGCCTATCCCCTGCCCGCCATGGCAAAGATCGACGAGGCCGCCGAGCAATGGACCGCGCAGCTCAAGGCCGTGGTCGACGCTTGCCGCAACCTGCGCGGCGAAATGAACATCTCGCCGGCCCAGCGCATTCCGCTGTACGCTGAAGGCGACAGCGCGTTCCTGACGTCGGCCCAGGCTTATGTGCAGGCGCTGGCGAAACTTTCGGAGGTCAAGGTATTCGAAGATCAGAATGCCCTGATGGCCGAAGGTGCCGGCGCGCCGGTGGCCATCGTCGGCGGCAACCATCTGTTGCTGAAAATCGAAATCGACGTGGCCGCGGAACGCGTGCGCCTGTCCAAGGAAATAGAGCGCATCAGCGCCGAAGTCGGCAAGTGCCGTGGCAAGCTGTCCAACGAGAGCTTCGTCGCCAAGGCACCGCCCGCCGTCGTCGCGCAAGAAACCCAGCGTCTGTCGGATTTCGAACAGACCCTGGTCAAGCTGCAGGATCAACTGCAGCGCTTGCCGGCATGAGCTTTGCATCACCAGCAGGGTTGTCTACACCGAATTGATAAGGAAAACCGATATGGAAACCCGCGTCACCAAGGCTGTCTTCCCGGTAGCCGGTCTCGGCACTCGTTTTTTGCCGGCTACCAAGGCAAGCCCGAAGGAAATGCTGCCGGTGGTCGACAAACCCCTGATCCAGTACGCCGTGGAAGAAGCCATGGCTGCCGGCATCACCGAGATGATCTTCGTCACCGGCCGCTCCAAGCGCGCCATCGAAGATCACTTCGACAAGGCCTATGAGCTCGAAGCGGAACTCGAGGCAAAGAACAAGCAGGCCCTGCTCACCCTGGTGCGCTCGATCAAGCCGTCGCACGTGGAATGCTTCTACGTGCGCCAGCCCGAGGCGCTCGGCCTTGGACACGCCGTGCTCTGCGCGGAAAAGCTGGTGGGCGACGCACCGTTCGCCGTGATGCTGGCCGATGACCTGCTGGATGGCGATCCGCCGGTCATGAAGCAGATGGTGGACCTGTACGGCCACTACAACTGCTCGGTGCTGGGCGTGGAAGAGATCGCGCCGGAGCAGAGCCGCTCCTACGGCGTGGTGGCTGGCCGCGAATGGGACGAAGGCGTGATCAAGGTGTCGGACATCGTCGAGAAACCGGCGCCGGAGAACGCACCGTCCAACCTGGGCGTGGTCGGACGCTACATCCTGACCCCGCGCATCTTCGACCATATCCGCAACCTCAAGCCGGGCGCGGGCGGCGAGTTCCAGCTCACCGATGCCATCCAGTCCCTGCTCAGCCAGGAACAGGTGCTGGCCTACCGCTACAAGGGCGTGCGCTACGATTGCGGCAGCAAGCTGGGCTACCTGAAGGCCACCGTGGAGTTTGCGCTCAAGCACCCGGAGGTGATGGACGAATTCAGCACCTACCTGCGCGCGCGCGCCGATAGCATCTGAGATGCCTGAAGATCTGGAACCATGAAAAAAGCCGCAGAAATGCGGCTTTTTTCATTTGGCGCGGGGCGAGCCCGCATCGAGCTGTCGTCGGTTTAGCGCCGGCGCATGTAGAACACGAAGACCTTGTCCACTTCTTGGTGCGACAGCAGCTCGTTGCCGGTCTGCTTGGCAAACGCCTGGAAATCCCGCGTGGCGCCGGGATCGGTGGCGAGAATCTTGAGAACATCGCCGCTGGGCATGTCGGCCAGCGCCTTCTTGGTGCGCAGGATCGGCAGCGGGCAGTTCAGGCCGCGCGCATCCACTTCTTTCTGGAACTCCATTCCTCTCTTCCTTGGTTCTGTGCGCTCAGGGCCCGGCATAACCCATTGTGGCCGTGCCTGGCGCGGTCGCATCGATGACTGATGATTATGGCCGGTATTGTAGCGAAATGCCCGGCTGCCCCAGGCCATCGCGCCGGCGCGGGTCGGGAATGTCCTCGCCGGTCTGGCGATCGAAGAACCGCACCGGATGGCCACGCGAGGCCAGCCAGTCGGCCACCGCGAAGCCCGTGCCCGCCGACCAGATCCGCATGTCCTCGGGCGCCACCAGCTTGTAGTCGGCCAGCTCCTCGGACAACGCGATGGTGCCGCTCGCCTGCACATGGTAGGCGATGATCAGTTCGTTCTTGCGCATGAACTCGTACACGCCGATCAGCGATACCGAGTGCGCGTCCAGGTTGGTTTCTTCCTTGAGCTCCCGCGCCACGCCCTGCTCCGGCGTCTCGTCGCGTTCCATGAAGCCGGTCACCAGCGCGAACATTTTTTCCGGCCACGCGGCATTGCGCGCCAGCAGTAGCTTGCCTTCATATTCCACCACCGCGGCCAGCACGGGGAGCGGATTGTTCCAGTGGACGAAGCCGCACTCTGGCTGGATGCAGGCATCACGATCGCGGCCGGAATGCGGCAGCAATTCCAGCGGCGAGCCACATTGCGGACAGTATCGGTAAACGGCCATGCGGGAGCTCCTGTTTTTGTCGTCTTGTTATGTTGTCATTTTATAAGGGCGGCGGCATTCAAGCGCCGCAGGCCACGCGCATATCCGCGGCCAGCGCCTCGACGGTTTCCGGCTGCAGATCCCATGAGCACATGAAGCGGCAGCCGCCGGCACCGATAAACGTATAGAAGCGCCAGCCCTTGGCACGCAGCGCCTCGATGGCCGCGAGCGGCAGTTCGGCGAAGACGGCGTTGGACTCGGTCGGGAACATGATGCGCACGCCGGGGATGGTGGCGATGCGCTCGTGCAGCAACTGCGCCATGGCGTTGGCATGGCGTGCGTTGCCGAGCCACACATCGTTCTCGAGCAAGCCCAGCCACGGGGCCGAGATAAAACGCATCTTGGAAGCCAGTTGCCCGGCCTGCTTGACGCGGTAAGCAAAGTCCTCGGCCAGCTTGCGGTCGAAGAACACCACCGCCTCGCCCACCGGCAGGCCGTTCTTGGTGCCGCCGAAGCACAGCACGTCCACCCCCGCGCGCCAGGTGATCTCCGACGGATGCACGCCGAGCGACGCCACGGCATTGGCAAAACGCGCGCCATCCATATGCACGCGCAACTGGCGGCGCTTGGCGATGGCGGCAATGGCTCGCACCTCCTCCACCGTGTACACCGTGCCGACTTCGGTCGACTGCGTCAGCGACACCACCTTGGGTTTGGGATAGTGGATATCGGCGCGGCGCGTCACCAGCGCTTCCACCGCGTCGGGCGTGAGCTTGCCGTTGGCGCCCGGCGCTGTCAGCAGCTTGGAGCCGTTGGAGAAAAACTCCGGGCCGCCGCACTCGTCGGTCTCGATATGTGCCAGCTCATGGCAGATCACCGAGTGGTAGGACTGGCACAGCGCGGACAGCGCCAGCGAGTTTGCCGCGGTGCCGTTGAAGACGAAAAATACCTCGCAATCGGTCTGGAACAGGTCGCGGATCCGGTCGCAGACTTTTTGCGTCCACGAATCGTCGCCATAGGCCTGCTCGTGACCGCTGCCGTTGGCTTCAAGGAAATACTTGAGCGATTCCGGACAGAAGCCGGCGTAGTTGTCGGAGGCGAAATGCTGCATGGGGAGATCCGTGGCGGGTGGCTTGGCGCGTGGCTTACTTCTTGTCGGCCCACAACTGGCCGCCGGTGGACCAGTTCTCGCGCTTGATGTCGGTGATGATGATATCCACGGCCGAGGCCGAGCAGCCGAGCGTCTCGCAGGTGACGCGGGTGACTTCCTCGACCAGCTTGCGCTTTTGCTCGATGGTGCGGCCTTCGAAGAGTTCTACGTGGTAGGTCGGCATGGCTTGTTTCCTGTTTCCTGTTGTCGTTTTGTTTTTCGTGGTCCGTTGCGGATTGCCCTGGCGATGCGCGGAGGGATCTGCCAGCACCCGTCAAAGTCAATCGCGGTACGAAACATCGATTCTATCGAGTTTGCGCAACAGCGACGGCCATTCCAGTTCGCCCTCGACGGCGCCGCCGTCGTCAAGCTGCTCGGACGTCCGTTGCGCCAGCGCATGCGGCGGCTGCACGACCTGTCCGCCAGCCTGCGCGCCAAGCTGGATCTCGCAGGCCTTGATGAGCGTCGCCATCAGCACGTACGCCTCGGCCACGGTCCGGCCAACCGTCAGCGTGCCATGGTTGCGCAGCAGCATGGCGGGATGCCGGCCAAGCGACGCGGTCAGGCGCGCGCCCTCGGCGGGCGTGAACGCCAGGCCTTCGTAGTCGTGATAGGCCAGCCGGCCATAGAAGCGCAAAGCATGCTGCGAGAGCGCCAGCAGGCCGCAGGCCTGGGCCGATACCGACACGCCGGCGCTGTTGTGCAGGTGCATCACGCACACCGCATCGGGGCGTGCCGCATGCACCGCGCCATGCAGCGCGAAGCCGGTGACATTGACCGCATGGGTGCTGTCACCCACCACCTCGCCGCGGCCATTGATCTTGACCAGGTCGCTGGCGCGGATTTCCTCGAAGGCGAAGCCGAACGGATTGATCAGGAAGTGATCGGGCTCATCCGGCACGGCCGCGGAGATATGAGTGTAGATGAGATCGTCCCAACCCTGCCGGGCGCACAGGCGGTAGGCCGCCGCCAGGTCGACGCGCATGCGCCACTCGGCTTGCGTGACGGGTTGAGTGGCGCCCGCGGCACGGGCGGGCTGCAAGGCAAAGGACATGGTTCGGCTCCTGCGCCGCGCGTGTGCCGCGCGCCGGTTCAGCCAACCGGCGCGGGAGGCGGCAAAGGCGATACTGTAGCGCAAGGCAGGCGCTGCGTCAGGACGCGCCCCGGCACCTTGGGGAGGCCGGATTATCTGCGCTATTGCCGGCTCATCCAGGCGAAGATCGCGCCACCCAGCAACAGGGCCGCCACCGCGCAACCAAGCGAGGCGGCGAAGCCGCCGGTGCGTGCCACCAGCGCCGTGGCCAGCGGAGGCCCGACGATCTGGCCCAGGCCGTAGCTGGCGGTCATCAGGCCCATCAGGCGCTGCGCCTGTGCGCCCCACAACCGGCGCGCCTCGCGCATGGCGAACGACACCAGCGCATTGAACGGCAACCCGGCCAGCATGCTGCTGAGTGCGAAACCCGCCACCGTCGGCCAGACCACCGCGATGGCCACGCCGATCGCCTGCATTACGTAGGTCAAGGCCAGCAGCCGGCGATTGTCGCGCTCCGTGCTGACGCGCGAGGCCACGAAGGCGCCAATGGTCACCCCCACGCCGAAGATGGGCCAGAACAGGTCTGCCCACAGCGAGCCCGGCATGGCCTGGCGCGCGATCACCGGCAGGAACGTGGCCGTGATGATGTAGCCGAAGCCCGCCAGGCCATAGGCAAAAGTCAGCAGCCAGGTCTCGCGGCCCAGCCGGGGCGCCGCTTGCGCCAGCGCGGTGGGGCCGGCTGCGTGGGCGGTGCGCGGCGCGGGCGTAAAGACATGCCAGACCGCGCTGACCAGCAGCACCGCCAGCGCGCCGAAGGCCAGCCAGCCCCAGCTGGCCCGCCAGCCGGCGCTCACCATGGCAAAGACGGATACCCCCGTGATGACGATGCCAATGCCCGGCCCGCAAAAGATCACGCCACCCAGCGACGCCCGGCCCAGTTCGGCCAGCCGGTGCATGCACCAGGCCGAGCCATAGACCATGACCATCGCACTGGCCACGCCGGCCGCGGCGCGCCACAGGCCCCAGGCCGCCATGCCGCCGGGCGCAGCCATGCCAAGCGTCAGCACGACGGTAGCCACCATGCCGAGCCGGACCATGCGCGCCGGGTCGGGCCGGATGAACAGGCAAGCGGCCGCGCCAGCGAAGTAGCCCAGGTAGTTCAGCGTGGCCAGCCAGCCGCCCTCGCCCAGCGTGACGCTGCCGTCGTGCAGCATCATGGGCAGCAGCGGCGTAAAGGCGAAGCGGCCAACGCCCATCGCCACGCCCAGCGCCACCAGCCCCGCCAAGGCCACGGCCCAGACGCCAGGCTGTGCCGGTGCCGGCGCGGCGGCGTCACGGGGTGCCAGTGTGGATGTGGATTTCATAGGCGCATGCTACGCTCCGATCAGCGAACCGAAAAATGAATAATTGAGAACTCAATCATCTTTTCCTGAGATGATCGTTTGTTCGTTGTCACTGCATCATCACACCCGGCAAGGGGATCGCAATGGACCTGGCTTCCCTGGAAATCTTTCGCTGCGTCGTGGAGGAAGGCGGCATCACCCGCGCCGCCACCCGCCTGCACCGTGTGCAGTCCAACGTCACCACCCGCATCCGCCAGCTGGAGGCCTCGCTCGGGGTCGAGCTGTTCCTGCGTGACGGCAAGCGCATGGTGCTGACGCCGGCCGGACAGACGTTGTTCGACTACGCCCGCCGCGTACTGGACCTGGCCGAAGAAGCCCGCCAGGCCGTGCTGCCGGCCAGGCCGCAAGGCCGCCTGCGCATCGCCTCGATGGAGAGCACGGCGGCCAGCCGCCTGCCCGCCGTGCTGGCCGCCTATCACCAGGCGTGGCCGGACGTGGAGCTGGAGCTGGTGACCTGCCCCACGCGCCAGGCCTTGCAGGCGCTGGCGCGCTTCGAGGTGGACTGCGCCTTTGTGGCCCAGCCGCTGGACGACCCGGCGCTGGCGTGGCTGCCGGCGTTCGAGGAAGAGCTGGTGCTGATCGCCCGCGAGCGCCATGCCCCCATCCACAGCGCGGCCGACCTGGAAACCCGCACCATGCTGTCGTTCGAGTCCGGCTGCAATTACCGCGGCCGGCTCGAAGCCTGGTTCGGCGCCAGCGGCAGCCCGCCGCGCCGGGTGCTGGAGCTGGGCTCGTATCACGCCATCATCGCCTGTGCGGCAGCCGGCATTGGCGTGGCGATTGTGCCGCGCTCGGTACTTGGCCTGTACCGCGACCTGCCCAAGATCAGCCTGCACGACCTTGGCCAGGCCGGCAAGGTCACCACGTTGCTGGCCTGGCATCCGGCCATGGCCAATACCGCGCTGGGCGCCTTGGCCGACACGTTCCGCGCCTCACCGCCAGGACTGGCCGCGGCCGCCTGAGTCCGCCAGGCGCCGCCACGCCGGGCAAGATGTGCCCGGTCGCCTACACTGGAAGTGGCGCCGCGTTTGCACTCCACGTGCCGGCGTCATTGCCATGAAGCATGTCCCGATGCTCCTGCGATGGCTTGCAACGGCCTTCTGGCTAGCCCTCGTTGCCTTGGTGGCGACACCGCTGGCCCCCGCCACGCCAGCCAATGCGCAGGCAAGCGCGCCCGCGGCCGCCGGCGCCGTCCCGCCCGTTTTCGTCATCCCGCTCAAAGGCGCGATTGGCCCGGCCAGCGCGAGCTTCATCGAGCGCGGCATGGCGCGTGCGCGCGATGCCGGCGCGCAGTTGATCGTGCTGGAAATGGACACCCCTGGCGGGCTGGATCTGTCGATGCGCGAGATCATCCAGGGCATCCTGGCCTCACCGGTGCCGGTGGCGAGCTATGTCTATCCGGGTGGCGCGCGTGCGGCCAGCGCCGGCACCTACATCCTCTACGCCAGCCATATCGCCGCGATGGCGCCCGGCACCAACCTGGGCGCGGCCAGCCCGGTGCAGATCGGCATTGGCGGGCCGCAAAAACCGGAGGCCGCCCCAGCCTCCGCCCCTGCCGGCGCGCCGCCGCAGGACACCATGGAGCGCAAGCAGATGCACGACGCCTCGGCCTATATACGCGGCCTGGCGCAATTGCGCGGGCGCAATGCCGAGTGGGGCGAACGCGCGGTACGCGAAGCGGTCAGCCTGTCGGCCAGCGAGGCGGTCGCGCAGAAGGTCGCGGACCTGATCGCGCCCGACCTGCCTGCACTGCTGCGCGCTGTGGACGGCAAGCACATCCAGGCCGCCGGCGCGCAGCGCGTGCTGCGCACGGCGCACGCGCCGGTGCAGGTGCTGGAGCCTGACTGGCGCGACAGCTTCCTGGAGGTCATCACCGACCCCAGCGTGGCGCTGATCCTGATGATGGCCGGCATCTATGGCCTGATCTTCGAGTTCTCCACGCCGGGCATGGTGGTGCCCGGCATTGGCGGCGCGATCTGCCTGCTGCTGGCGCTGTTCGCGCTGCATATGCTGCCCGTCAGCTACGCAGGCCTGGGGCTGATCGCACTGGGCATCGGCTGCATGGTGGCGGAGCTATACCTGCCCACCTTTGGCGCGCTGGGCGTGGGCGGCATCATCGCCTTTATCTTCGGGGCGGTGATGCTGATCGATACGAATGTGCCCGGTTTCGGCATTCCGCTGTGGCTGATCGGCAGCCTGGCGCTGGCCAGCGCGGTGTTCCTGTTCGCCGTCTGGACGCTGCTCTGGCGCGCCCGCCGCATGCCCTCGATCAATGGCGGCGACGCGATGATCGGCATGCCCGGCGTGGTGCTGGAGGATCTGTGGGATGACGGCTGGGCCGAAATACGCGGCGAACGCTGGCAGGTGCACAGTGCCATGCCGATGACGCGCGGCCAGCGCGTGCTGGTCATCGGACGCCACGGGCTGCTGCTCGAGATCCGCGCCATGGACGGCGCGCAGGCAAGCGCCGCCCCGATTCCCCCATCCACTCAAGGAGCATGATCATGGCATTCGGATTCAGCGCTGGCGGTCTGGTCTTCATCATTGCCTTGGTCATTGTTTACTCGATCCGCGTGCTGCGCGAGTACGAACGCGGCGTGGTGTTCATGCTGGGGCGCTTCTGGAAAGTGAAGGGCCCGGGGCTTGTGATCCTGATCCCGGCGGTGCAGCAGATGGTGCGCGTGGACTTGCGCACGGTGGTGATGGACGTGCCGCCGCAAGACGTGATCTCGCGCGACAACGTGTCGGTCAAGGTGAATGCGGTGGTGTATTTCCGCGTGATCGACCCGGAGCGCGCCATCATCCAGGTGGCGAACTTCCTCGAGGCGACCAGCCAGCTGGCGCAGACCACCTTGCGCTCGGTGCTGGGCAAGCATGAGCTAGACGAGATGCTGGCCGAGCGCGAGCAGCTCAACATCGACATCCAGAAAGCGCTCGATGCCCAGACCGATAGCTGGGGCATCAAGGTCTCCAACGTGGAGATCAAGCACGTCGACCTGAACGAAACCATGATCCGCGCCATCGCGCGCCAGGCCGAAGCCGAGCGCGAACGGCGCGCCAAGGTGATTCATGCCGAGGGCGAGTTGCAGGCCTCGGTGAAGCTGCTGGAAGCCGCGCAGATGCTGGCAAGGGAACCGCAGGCGATGCAACTGCGTTATCTGCAGACGCTGACGCAGATTGCCGGCGACAAGAGCTCGACGATCGTGTTTCCGCTGCCCATCGACATCCTCACGCTGGTGGGAAAGCTGAGCCGCGAGTCGACGTGAAAAAGGCGCCTGGGGCGCCTCAGACTGCTGACAAAGGTAGATCTGCGCAGGTGGTCCCCCCTCTCCCGCTGAGGGGAGAGGGAGAGACAGCCGTCGTCATGGCACGCGGTTTTGGCCCATTCCTTGGCTTCGGCGAATGCCTCAGATCTGCCTCAAACTTTGCCCGCGACCCACTCGCCGACGCCCGCCAGCGCCTTGGGCAGGTTGGCCGGCTCCGTGCCGCCAGCTTGCGCCATGTCCGGACGGCCGCCGCCCTTGCCGCCGACCTGCTGCGCGACAAAGTTGACCAGCTCGCCGGCCTTGACCTTGGCGGTGGCATCGGCGGTCACCCCGGCGATCAGGCTGACCTTGCCGTCGGCCACTGCGCCCAGCACGATGGCCGCGGTGCCCAGCTTGTCCTTGAGCTTGTCCATGGTTTCGCGCAGCGTCTTGACGTCGGCGCCGTCGAGCTGTGCGGCCAGCACCTTGATGCCATTGACGTCGATGGCCTGCGCCGCCAGCTCGTCGCCTTGCGAGGCAGCCAGCTTGCTCTTGAGGCGCTCCAGTTCCTTCTCCAGCGCGCGCACCTGCTCCTGCACCTGCCCGATACGCGGCACCAGTTCGGACGGCTGCGCCTTGAGCGCGGCGGCGGCTTCGTTCAGCTTGGCGTCCAGCGCTTGCAGGTAATGCAGCGCGTTGTCGCCGGTGATGGCTTCGACGCGGCGGATGCCCGCTGCCACGCCGCTTTCCACCACGATCTTGAACACGCCGATATCGCCGGTGCGGGTCACATGGGTGCCGCCGCACAGTTCCTTGGAGCTGCCGATCGACAGCACGCGCACGTCGTCGGCGTACTTCTCGCCGAACAGCGCCATCGCGCCGCTCTTGACCGCGTCGTCGAAGGGCATGACTTCGGCACCGGTGGCTGCGTTCTGCAGGATCTCGGCGTTGACGATCTCCTCGACGCGACGGATCTGCTCGTCGGTCATCGGCGCGTTGTGCGAGAAGTCAAAGCGGGTCTTGTCCGCGTCGACCAGCGAGCCCTTCTGCTGCACGTGGCTGCCCAGCACTTCACGCAATGCCTTGTGCATCAGGTGAGTCGCCGAGTGGTTGCGCACGGTGCGCGCGCGGCGCTGCGCATCCACCTGCGCGGTGACGCTGTCGCCCACCTTGAGCGCGCCGCCTGCCAGCGTGCCCTGGTGGCCGAACACATCGGCCTGCACCTTGGTGGTATCGACCACGCTGAACACCGCGCTGCCGCTCTTCAGTTCGCCCTGGTCGCCGGCCTGGCCGCCGGACTCAGCGTAGAACGGCGTGTTATCCAGCACGATCACGCCGGTCTGGCCGGGCTGCATCGTGTCGACGGATGCGCCGTCCACATACAGCGCGGTGATCTTCGCACCGTCCACGCCCAGCTTTTCGTAGCCGTGGAAGGTGGTCTTGTCGCCCTTGTACTCCAGGCCGGCCGCCATCTTGAACTTGCCGGCGGCGCGGGCCTGCTCGCGCTGGCGGTTCATGGCGGCGTCGAAGGCGGCTTCGTCCACCGTCATTTCCTGCTCGCGGCACACATCCTGCGTCAGGTCCAGCGGGAAGCCAAAGGTGTCGTGCAGCTTGAAGGCAAGTTCGCCGTCGAGCACGGTACCGCCCTTGGCCTTGACGTCGGCCAGTGCCGAGTCAAGGATGGACATGCCGTTCTCGATGGTTTCGAAGAAGCGTTCCTCTTCTGCCTTGAGCACTTCCACGACGCGCGCTTCGGCGTCGGACAGTTCCGGATAGGCTTCGCCCATCTGACCCACCAGATCGCCCACCAGCTTGTGGAAGAACGGGGTCTTGCGGCCCAGCTTGTAGCCGTGGCGGATGGCGCGGCGGATGATACGGCGCAGCACGTAGCCGCGGCCTTCGTTGCCGGGGATCACACCGTCGACGATCAGGAAGGAGCACGCGCGGATGTGGTCGGCGATGACCTTCAGCGAGTTGTTGTTGAGATCGGTGGTGCCGGTCTCGCGCGCAGCGCCCTTGATCAGTGCCTGGAACAGGTCGATCTCATAGTTGCTGTGCACGTGCTGCAGCACCGCGGCGATGCGCTCCAGGCCCATGCCGGTGTCGACGCAGGGCTTGGGCAGGCGCGGCATATTGCCTTGCTCGTCCCGGTTGAACTGCATGAACACCAGGTTCCAGATCTCGATGTAGCGGTCGCCGTCTTCCTCGGCAGATCCCGGGGGGCCGCCCCACACGTCGGGGCCGTGGTCGTAGAAGATTTCCGAGCACGGTCCGCAGGGACCGGTGTCGGCCATCTGCCAGAAGTTGTCGGAGGCGTAGCGCGCGCCCTTGTTGTCGCCGATGCGCACGATGCGCTCGGGCGGCACGCCGACTTCCTTGGCCCAGATGTCATAGGCTTCGTCGTCTTCCGCGTACACCGTGACCCACAGCTTTTCGGCCGGCAACTGGTAGACCTTGGTCAGCAGCTCCCACGCGTACTGGATCGCCTCGCGCTTGAAATAGTCGCCAAACGAGAAGTTGCCGAGCATTTCAAAGAAGGTGTGGTGACGCGCGGTGTAACCCACGTTCTCCAGGTCGTTGTGCTTGCCGCCGGCGCGCACCGAGCGCTGCGACGAGGTCGCGCGGGTGTACGGGCGCTTGTCGGTGCCCAGGAACACGTCCTTGAACTGCACCATGCCGGAGTTGGTAAACAGCAACGTCGGATCGTTCCCCGGCACCAGGCTGGACGAGCGGACCACGGTATGGCCCTTCGATTCGAAGTACTGCAGGAACTTGCTGCGGATGTCGGAGACTTTCATGTTCTGGGCAAGGGCGTCCCACGTCGTGGCAGGGCGCTGTCGGTCAAGATGGTTTTGCAAACCGTTGATTATACGGGGAAGCCTGAGCGCGCGGCATTCCGCCGGGGATTCGCCTCGCGCCGCCCGCAACACCGCGCCCCGCCGCGATCCGGGCCGGCCGCGATGTGCTCCCGGCGGCCTGCCGGTGGTAAAGTGCTGGCTGTCCCAGCCGGACGCCCCCGAGCCTGGTTTAGCGCCAGCCTCCGATTGCCCTGCAAGCCGCCACCCAGACCAGACGGCGGGGCCGCCCGGCCTTCCCTCGCCCACCCCTTGCCGGATCCGCAATACACCCCATGGGAGCTTTAAGCCACCTCCGCGTCCTCGACCTGACCCGCGTTCTCGCCGGGCCATGGTGCGCCCAGAACCTTGCCGACTTCGGCGCCGACGTGATCAAGATCGAGCGCCCCGGCGCCGGCGACGATACCCGCACCTGGGGCCCGCCCTGGCTGCAGGACGGCGAAGGCCGCGATACCGCGGAAGCTGCCTATTACCTGGCCGCCAACCGCAACAAGCGCTCGGTGACCTGCGATATCAGCACGCCCGAGGGCCAGGAACTGGTGCGCGCGCTGGCCGCCCAGAGCGATGTGGTACTGGAAAACTACAAGGTCGGCCAGTTGAAGAAGTACGGCCTGGACTACGACTCCCTCAAGGCGATCAAGCCGGGCCTGATCTATTGCTCGGTGACCGGCTTCGGCCAGACCGGCCCCTACGCGGCGCGCCCGGGCTACGACTTCATCATCCAGGGCATGGGCGGCTTCATGAGCCTGACCGGCGAGCGCGACGACCTGCCCGGCGGCGGCCCGCAGAAGGCCGGCGTGGCCATCTCCGACCTGATGACCGGGCAGTACGCCACCATCGCCGTGCTGGCCGCGCTGGCCCACCGCGAGCGAACGGGCGAAGGCCAGTACATCGACATGGCCCTGCTCGACGTGCAGGTGGCCATGCTGGCCAACATGAACACCAACTACCTGGCCAGCGGCGAAGCGCCCAGGCGCTGGGGCAACGCCCACCCCAATATCGTCCCCTACCAGACCTTCCAGGCGGCCGACGGCTGGATCATCGTGGCGGTGGGCAACGACGGCCAGTTCCGCAAGTTCGTCGTTGCCGGCGGACGCCCCGAACTGGCCGACGACCCGCGCTTCGCCACCAACCCGCAGCGGGTTGCGCATCGCGATGTGCTGGTGCCGATCCTCGCCGACATGGTCAAGCCGCGCACCCGCGCCCAGTGGATCCTCGACCTGGAAGCCGCCGGCGTGCCCTGCGGCCCCATCAACACGCTGGACGACGTGTTCGAGGATGCCCAGGTCAAGGCGCGCGGCCTGCGCGTGGACCTGCCGCACCCGAGCGCCGGCGAGGTCAAGCTGGTGGGCAGCCCGATCAAGATGAGCGCGACGCCGCCCGAGGCCGTGCGCCACCCGCCGCTGCTGGGCGAGCACACCGACGCGGTGCTTGGCGACATGCTGGGCTACACGCCGGAGCAGATAGCCACGCTGCGCGCCAAGGGCGTGCTGTAAGGTGCTGGC
This sequence comes from Cupriavidus basilensis, assembly GCF_008801925.2. Taxonomy (NCBI): domain Bacteria; kingdom Pseudomonadati; phylum Pseudomonadota; class Betaproteobacteria; order Burkholderiales; family Burkholderiaceae; genus Cupriavidus; species Cupriavidus basilensis. The sequence continues at coordinate 3,300,561 of NZ_CP062803.1, forward strand.
CGCCTGTGTGCCTGCAGTGGCGGCGCGCGGGCGGCAAGCTGAAGTTTGTCGTCGTTGTTCCCATCGCCGTTGCCGTAGCGAGAAAAAGCAAGAACCCTGACCCCGCGCGCGCCGGCGTACGGCGCATGCCTGACCACAAAAGGAGTTTGGATGCTGACCGACGCCCTGCTGGCCTTCCTGCACTACACCTTCATCTTCCTGCTGATCGCCCTGATGACCGCCGAGGCGGTCGTGCTGCGCCCCGGCATGACGCCTCCCGTGCTCAAGCGCCTGTCGATCTACGACCTGCTCTACTTCCTCACTGCCATGGCGGTGCTGGCAACCGGCCTGCTGCGGCTGTTCTACGGCGCCAAGGGCGCGCAGTTCTACCTGCACAACCCGTGGTTCCACGCCAAGATCACCGTGTTCGTGGTGATCGCGCTGTGCTCGCTGCCGCCCACCTTCGCCATCCAGCGGTGGCGCCGCCAGGCGCGCAGCCTGCCGGACTTCGTGCCCATGCCCGCCGAACTGAAGTCCGCGCGGCGCTGGGTCATGATCCAGGCCCACCTGCTGATCCTGCTGCCGCTGTGCGCGGTAATGATGGCGCGCGGCATCGGCATGAAATAGGCCGCAGTGCCTGGCGCACCCAGATTCCCGATCCAACCCGACGTATCTCCATGCTCAAGAAAAAACTCGCCGCGGCGCTGCTCGCCGCCGCCCTGCCCGCTATTAGCACCCTTATCGCCTTTAGCGCCGCGCCTGCCGCCGCGGCAGCCGCCTACCCGACCAAGCCGCTCAAGTTTGTCGTGCCCTACCCGGCCGGCGGCCCGCTGGACACGGTGGCGCGCGCCATCGGCGACAAGCTCAAGGACAGCCTGGGCCAACCCGTGGTGGTGGAAAACCGCCCGGGCGCCGGTGGCAATATCGGCGCCGACTACGTGGCCAAGCAGCCGGCCGACGGCTACACCATTGTGATGGGCGCCGTGGCCACCCACGCCATCAACCCCAGCCTCTTCGCCAAGATGCCGTACGACCCGGTGAAGGACTTCAGCCCGATCACGCTGGTGGCCGACGTGCCCAACGTACTCGTCATGCACCCCGGCAAGGCCGCCGAGCTGCATATCAACAATGTGCGTGAGCTGGTGGAATACGCGCGCAAGAACCCCGGCAAGCTGGACTACGCCTCGGGCGGCAACGGCAGCGCGGGGCATTTGTCGGGCGAGCTGTTCAAGAGCATGGCCAAGGTCAGCATGGTCCACATCCCCTACAACGGCGCCTCGCCCGCGCAACTGTCGGTGCTGTCCGGCCAGACCGACATGATCTTCGATAACCTCGCCTCCGCCTCGGCCAACATCAAGGCCGGCAAGCTCAAGGCGTTCGCCGTCACCACCGCCACCCGCGCCGCCGCCCTGCCCGAGCTACCCACTATCGCCGAAGCCGGCAAGGGGCTCGGCCTGGAAGGCTTCGACATTTCCACGTGGTTCGGCGTGTTCGCCCCGGCCAACACCCCGAAAGAGATCGTCGACCGCCTCAACCACGAGATCGTGGCCATTCTCAAGACCGACGACATGAAGGCAAAACTGGCCCGCATCGGCGCCCAGCCGGCACCGACCACGCCGGAGCAGTTCGGCCAACTGGTGCAGCGCGAGCTGAAGAAGTACGCGCAGATCGTGAAAGTGTCGGGCGCCAAGGTGGATTGATACCCCCGGAGCATTTGCCAATGCCGCCGAACAGGCCAAAGCCGCGCGCCATGAAGACGGCTGTCTCTCCCTCAGCCCCTCGGGGGGCGAGGGGTGCCAACCAGCGGCAAGATCAACCCATGGTGGTAGCCGTGTGAAGCGCCCGAAGGGCGGGCCACACCCCAACGCGATGCGCAGCGAGCCGTCAAGGTTCACCTAGGCCGTATGGGGCGCCTCGGGATTCGGCGAAAAGAGCGGAAAAGAGGGACCCATGTCTGAGTATCGCCTTAAGGCGATGCGAGTTTGGGTCCCGGCCGCTCTTTTCGCCGAAGCCCGAGGGGTAGTCGCCCCATCCGGCGCGCCTTCTTTGCCTACTTTCTTGGCAAGACAAGAAAGTAGGTCGCCGCCCCGCAGGGGTGGTGAAACTGCAGTTGCAGTTACAGTGACAGCCCCCCCCATCAAGCCTCCCCATCCCGCGGCAACAACAACCCCACCTGAATAATCCGCGGCCCATCCATCCGCGTCACCGTCAGCTTCAGCCCGGCGATCTCCACGGCGTCGCCCTCCACCGGTGGTGACGTAAAGGCCTTCTGCATAGCGGCCTCCAGTGTCCGTGCCGCCTCGGCAGGACTCAACTCCCGCGTCCCGTAAAGCCCGGCCACATCCCTCAGCATGGCCTCCCCGGACAGCAGGAAATCATGGCTAGCCTTGCCCCAGGCAGGTGCCGGCCCAGGCCGATGGAACAACAGTGCCAGCATCGGCACGCTGGTCCCCGGCGCCAGGATCGACACCATATCCCCAGCCCGCAGCACGGTCTGATCGGGCGCAGCCAGCGCCTTGTCCCGCACCACGGTCAGCAGCCGGCAACGGGGCGGCAGTTCGAGCTGGTCGGCGCGCAGGTTTTCAGCCGGCGAATCGCCCTCGACCCTGAACTGCATCACCTCCAGCGCCGGCGCATGGGTGCCCTGCAGCCGCGAGCGGGCCAGCGGCTCCGGATAGGCGGGACGCAGCACGCGCGCCAGCCGCGCGGCCAGCGGCACGGTGGTGCCCTGCAGCAGCAGGCTGGTCAGCACCACCGCAAAGGCGACGCGAAACAGCAGGCCGGAATCGGGCATGCCCTGCAGCATGGGAAACAGCGCCAGCACGATGGGCACCGCCCCACGCAAGCCCATCCAGGCCACGAAGCCCTTCTCCCGGGCACTGAAGCGAAACGGCAGCAGCGCCAGCCAGACCGCCGCCGGGCGCGCCACCAGCATCAGGAACGCTGCCACCGCCACCGCCGGCAGCGCCACTTCCCAGATCCGGTGGGGCGCCACCAGCAGGCCAAGCAACAGGAACATCGCGGACTGCGACAGCCAGGCCATGCCGTCCATCGCCCGCATGGTGTCGGGGCCTACCGCGCGGTCGCGGTTGCCCACCAGGATGCCGGTCAGGTAGACGGCCAGGAAGCCACTGCCGCCCGCCGTCTGCACGATGGCGAACACCATGGCGCCGCCCGAGCACAGCAGGATGGCCTGCAGGCCTTCGGCCACGCGAATGCGCTCCATCACGTTGGCCATGCAGTAGCCCAGGCCTAATCCGAGCAACCCGCCGACCCCGAACTGCACCACCAGGCGCCACAACAGCGCGCCGGGGCTCAGGCCCGCGGGCGCAGCGATCCAGTCGATCAGGGTGAGGGTCAGGAAGATGGCCATCGGGTCGTTGATGCCGGATTCGATCTCCAGCACGCTCGCCACCCGCTCCTTGAGCCGGATGCCGCTGGTATTGAGCAGCGAGAACACCGCCGCGGCATCGGTCGAGCCGACGATGGCGCCCAGCAGCAGGCCCAGCTTCCAGTCGATCTCGAGCACCCAGGCGGCAAACAGGCCCACCAGGCCGGTGGTGACCAGCACGCCCACGGTCGCTAGCGACAGCGAGGGTTTCAGCGCCACCCGGAAGGTGGCCAGCCGGGTGCGCAAGCCGCCATCGAGCAGGATCACCGCCAGCGCGAGGTTGCCGACCAGGAAGCTCAGCCAGGTATTGGAGAAGCGGATGCCGCCGGGGCCATCCACGCCGGCCAGCATGCCGACCGATAAAAAGACAAGCAGGAAGGGCACGCCCGCGCGCGCCGAGAAGGCGCCCACCACAATGCCCAGCGACATCACGACGGCGCCGATCAGGATGACATGGTCAATGCTTTCCAAAACGGCTTCCCTTTTCCCTTTTCCATGCCGTGCCGCATAGGCAACGGCGGTGCAGCCGTTGATGATAGCGCAGCCCTATGACCACTCTGCCGCGCAGACGTGAATGCGGCACCCGGCAACCGAGCAAGCGGCCCCTGGATGTCTCCTAGGGAGATACCCGCAGATTGACCATTTTTGCAGACATCTGAAAGGTAGCTGAAAGGTCTTCCCCTTAATTTCCTCCCTGCCAGCGGCGGGACGGTTGCGCGCGCGTTTTTGACGCATCGCAACATCCTTAGCCGCACGGATTTCAAGCAGTTTTTTCGAGGAGAATCATTTTGCGCATTCGTAGCCAAAAGGACTTTGCCTCCGGCCTGATGTTCATCCTGGTCGGATTCAGCTTTTCCTGGGTCGCACGCGGGTATTCCATGGGTACAGCCGCGAAGATGGGCCCCGGGTATTTCCCGTTCTGGCTCGGCATCGTGCTCGCCTTGCTGGGCGCGCTGGTGCTGTGGAGTTCCCTGTCCGCCAAGAAGGAAGAAGACCAGCTCGCACGCTGGGACATCAAGACCTTGCTGTGGATCCTGGGTTCGGTGGTGCTGTTCGGCCTGATGCTCAAGCCGCTGGGCATGGTGCTGTCGGTGCTGGTGCTGGTGCTGGTGTCGTCGATGGCCAGCCATGAGTTCAGCTGGAAGGGTGCCGTTGTCAACGCCATCGTCCTGGTGATCATCAGCCTAGGCGCCTTCGTCTACGGCATCAATCTTCAGATGCCGGTGTGGCCGGCATTCTTGGCAGGATAAGGAGACGGCCATATGGAACTACTAGCCAACCTGGGCCTGGGCTTCTCGACCGCCCTGACCCTGCAAAACCTCGCATACGCCTTCCTGGGCTGCGTGCTGGGCACCCTGATCGGCGTGCTGCCGGGCCTGGGGCCTCTGGCCACCATCGCCATGCTGCTGCCGGTGACCTACACGCTGCCGCCGGTGGCCGCGCTCATCATGCTGGCCGGTATTTACTACGGCGCCCAGTACGGTGGCTCCACCACCGCCATTCTGGTCAACCTGCCGGGTGAATCGTCGTCGGTGGTGACTACCATCGATGGCTACCAGATGGCCAGGCGAGGGCGAGCGGGGGTGGCGTTAGCCACCGCCGGCCTGGGCTCGTTCTTCGCCGGCTGCGTGGCAACCCTGATCCTGGCCGCGTTCGCAGCGCCGCTGTCGGAACTGGCCTTCAAGTTCGGCCCCGCCGAGTACTTCTCGCTGATGGTGCTGGGCCTGATCGGTGCCGTGGTGCTGGCTTCGGGCTCGCTGGTCAAGGCCATCGCCATGATCGTGCTGGGCCTGCTGCTGGGCCTGGTCGGCACCGACGTGAACTCGGGCGCAGCGCGCTTCTCGTTCGACGTGCCTGAGCTGACCGACGGCCTGAACTTCGTCTCGGTCGCCATGGGTGTGTTCGGCTTCGCGGAAATCATTGCGAACCTGGAACAAAAAGATGCCCGCGAAACCTTCACGGACCACATCACCAACCTGTTCCCGACCAAGGACGACTTCAAGCGCATGATCCCGGCAGTGCTTCGCGGCACGTTCCTGGGCTCCGCGCTGGGCATCCTGCCGGGCGGCGGTGCGGCGCTGGCTTCGTTTGCAGCCTACTCGCTGGAAAAGAAGACCTCGAAGTTCTCGCATGAGTTCGGCAAGGGCGCCATCGAAGGCGTGGCAGGTCCGGAATCGGCCAACAACGCCGCGGCGCAGACCTCCTTCATCCCGCTGCTGACGCTGGGCATTCCGCCCAACGCCGTGATGGCGCTGATGGTGGGCGCGATGACCATCCACAACATCCAGCCGGGCCCGCAGGTCATGACCAGCAACCCCGCGCTGTTCTGGGGCCTGATCGCCTCGATGTGGATCGGCAACTTCATGCTGATCATCCTGAACCTGCCGCTGATCGGGATCTGGGTCAAGCTGCTCAAGGTGCCTTACCGCTACCTGTACCCGGCCATCCTGGTGTTTTGCTGCATCGGCGTGTACTCGGTCCAGAACACCACGTTCGACGTGTTCCAGACCGCGGCCTTCGGCGTGATCGGCTACCTGTTCATCAAGCTCAAGTGCGAGCCGGCGCCGTTGCTGCTGGGCTTCGTGCTGGGGCCGATGATGGAAGAGAATTTCCGCCGCTCCCTGCTGCTGTCGCGCGGCGAGTTCAGCGTGTTCCTGACGCGCCCGCTGTCGCTCGGCCTGCTGATCGCGGCCGCCGTGCTGGTCCTGATCGTGGCGCTGCCGTCGATCAAGAACAAGCGCGAGGAAGCTTTCCAGGAAGAATAAGAGAGCAAGTCCCGCGGCCGGTATCCGTGCCGGCCGCGAGCGACGCTGCCAGAGCAGACCCTCAAGGTGCCGCAAGGCACCTTTTTTCATGCCCGCTGCGGCGCCGGGATGCTGGCGGCAAGCGCGCCGGCTCGCGCCAGCCAGGCATCCCTCTGCCCGGGCTGCGAGCCCAGTACCGGGCCGAACGCCATGGTGCGAACCGGCTTGATCCCGCAGAACTCCAGCGTGGTATTGCGCATCTGGCGGATGCCCGGCATGCGGTAGATCCATTTGAAATACCACGGCGGCGTGTCCATGGTCACCAGCAGATGCGCCGAGCGGCCCTTCAGGAGCTGATCGGGAAACGCTTTGCCGGCGCGGTACTTGAAGGCGAAGCCGGGCAGCAGCACGCGGTCAAGGAAGCCCTTGAGCAAGGCGGGCGGGCCGCCCCACCAGATCGGGAAGACGAACGCAAGGTGCCCCGCCCAGGCCATGGCTTCCTGTGCCTCGACCAGATCGGGCTCGAGGCCCTGGATGGCGTTGTAGCCCGCATGCAGGATGGGATCGAACTTCAGCACATCCAGCCTGAGCATCCGGACTTCGTGCCCCGCGGCCTCGGCGCAGGCTGCATAGGTCCTGGCGATGGCGCCGCACAAGCCATCGTTCGAAGGGTGACCCATGATCACCAGTATTCGCTGCCGCATCGCTACGCTCTCCATAAAAGGTTGACGCCGCGAGGGTACGGCTTGCCCCTTGAGGCAGAGTCAAGGCCGCGGGCACGCCATCGCGTCGTGCGGCGGATCGCTGGCCGCTTCGCGTGCTTCGCCACGGCCAAGGCACGCACGGATTTCCGCGCCGATCTCGCCAAGCTCGGCGTCCAGCTTGCGCAACCTGTGGATTTCCTCGCGCAGGCTCGCACGCTTGCTGTCGACCTGCTGCACGAGCCGGTGCCAGTCCGGCTCCCCAGCGCCCGCATCCATCACCGGGAGCAGTTCGGCCAGGCGAAAGCCCAGGGCCTGCGCCTGCCGGATCAACCCGACCTGCCTGACCGCGTCGTCCGCGTAGACGCGGTATGAGCCGGCGCGCGTGACCTGCCCTAGCAAGCCAAGCGATTCGTAGTGGCGGATCGCCTTCGGCGACGCGCCCGTGCGCCTGGCAATTTCTCCGATGAACATCCCCGATCCTCCTTGCATTGGTATTGGTACGAAAGTACGAAACGCCAGTGGCATCCGGCGGCTTGCCCTGGCTTGGCTTATGGCGCGACCCTTGGGCGCGAACCTTGCCGCACGCGCTGCACAGGGTAAGGCTTGCCCTTAGGGGCAGAGTCAAGCCCTCTCGAGGTGCCTTTCGCCGGCGCCAGGGGCATCGAACAGGCCTGCGCAGGCGTCCCGCACGGCCGCCGTGACGTGGCGGCGCGCCTGGTCGCGCCGCTCCAGCATGCCGATGGTGCGCAGCACCGGCGCGCCGCCGATTTCCAGCGGCAGGATGCGCAGCGCCTCGTCCTCCAGCCAGCGCGCACGCTGCAGCAAGGGCACCACGGTCACGCCGACCTGCTGGCGCACCAGTTCGACGAGCGCCTCGATCGAGTTCAGCTCGAGGAACTCATTGACGCGCAGATGCGCGCGGCGCAGCGCCCGCTCAACCAGCATGCCGGTGCGCTGTCCGCGGTCGAAACGCAGGAAGGGGTTGGCCGCCAGCGCTTCGCGTGCGTTCGCCCCCAGGCTATCGCGCCCGGCAATCGCCACCAGCGGCTCCTGGTAAAGCGGCGTCCACACCAATGTGCCGGGCAGGCGGCCCGCCCCTTGCACGAGCATCGCCGCGTCCAGCTCACCGGACTCCACCTGCGCCGCCAGCTCGATCGACTTGGCGCCGACCAGGCGCACGTCCAGCGCCGGATATTCGCGCTTCATGCGTGCCACCACATGCGACAGGCCGCCCATGACCGACACCACCGCGCCCACCGCTACCGCGCCGGCCATCGCGTCCGGCGCTTCCGGGGGCAGGCGCATCTCGTCGTAGAGCGCGAGCATGCGGCGCGCCTGCGGCAACAGCTCGCGCCCGCCGGCATTGAGCGCCACCACCCGGCCGCCCCGGTCGAACAGCTCGCGGCGCAGCTCCATCTCCAGCGCGCGCATCTGCAGGCTGACCGCGGCCTGGGTCAGGGCCACCTGCTCGGAGGCGGCAGCAAAGGAGCCGTGGTCGGCCACGGCAACGAAGGTGCGCAGGAAACGGATGGTGCTCATGGGGAGAACGTCATGATGTGTGGCTTGGCCTATGTCTTGTTCGGCGCACCAATATGGCGCATCAATACTTAAGAAAACCTTTAGACATAAGAAAGAAATATTAGCTTTCATTATGATGACCTGCACGGAATAATTGATCCGCAGCACCGCCTGGCAGCATCCGCGGCGGGGTGTGTTGCCCGAGGGCCGGCCCCGGCCTGCGTTTGCCTTGCTTCCCCGATCCGGAGATCACCATGAAACACTGGCTGCGCCTCTTTGGCACGAGCCTCGCCACGGGACTTGCGCTGAGCGCCGTCCCTGCACTCGCCGACACTTACCCGAACAAGCCGATCCGCCTGATCGTGCCGTTCCCGGCCAGCGGCGCGACCGATTTGCTGGCTCGCGCCATCGCGCAGAAAGTGGGCACCAACATGGGCCAGCAGATCGTGGTCGACAACCGGCCCGGCGCCGGCGGCGCCATCGGCTCCGACATGGCCGCCAAGGCCCCGGCCGACGGGTACACGTTGCTGATCGCCACTACCAGCACGCATTCGATCGGGCCTTACATCAACACGCGCCTGCCGTACAACACCGAGACCGACTTCACGCCGATCGGCCAGGTGGCCATCGCCACCAACGTGCTGGTGGTGCCGAACAGCCTGCCGGTGAAGAACGTCAAGGAACTGATCGACTACGCCAAGAAGCATCCGGGCGAGCTGAACTACGCGTCCAGCGGCAATGGCACCGTGGTGCACCTGACCGCCGAAGCCTTCAAGGCGCAGGCCGGTGTATTCATCACGCACATCCCGTATCGCGGCACCGCGCTGGCCGTGCCCGACCTGATCTCCAACAAGGTGCAGATCCTGTTCGACAGCATCGTCTCGGGCCTGCCGCACGTGAAGGACGGCAAGCTCAAGGCGCTGGCCGTGACCAGCCTGAAGCGCTCGCCGCTGGCGCCCGAGATCCCGACCGCCAGCGAGTCCGGCCTGCCCGGCTTCGAGTCCGATACCTGGTTCGGCATCTATGGCCCCAAGCAGATGCCGGCCGAACTGGTGAACCGCCTCAACGCCGAGTTCAACAAGGCGATCCAGGCGCCCGACGTGAAGGAGCGCCTGGGCAAGCTGGGCGCGGAACCCGTTGGCGGCACGCCGGCCCAGTTCGCCGCGATGGTCAAGAAGGACAGCGCGCGCTGGGGTAAGCTGATCAAGGATCGCAAGATCACCGTGGAATAACGTACGAACGCTGGCAAGCCCGCCGCGGCATTGCGGCCAAGCGCTGCCAGCGCATCGAACCGAGACAAGCATGCAGAACTTCAACTGGACCAATCCCTACCCTTCCGTGCGCATCCCGCTGTTCGCGCGCAACGTGGTGTCCACCTCGCACCCGCTGGCGGCGCAGGCCGGCCTGCGCATGCTGCTCAAGGGCGGCAATGCGGTCGATGCAGCCATCGCGGCGGCGGCGGCCATCACCATTGTCGAGCCGGTCTCGTGCGGCCTGGGCAGCGATGCTTTCGCGATCCTGTGGGACGGCAAGGAAATGCATGGCCTGAACGCTTCGGGCGTGGCGCCGGCGGCATGGAGCCCCGAGTATTTCAAGAACAAGTACGGCACGGATGCCAACGGCATCGCCAAGCGCCCCGTGCGCGGCTGGGACGCCGTCACCGTGCCGGGGGTGATTGCCGGCTGGGCCGCGCTGCATGAGCGCTTTGGCAAGCTGCCCTTTGCCGAGCTGATGGAGCCCGCCATCGAGATCGCCGAGCGCGGCTACGCCGTGCCGCCGGTGGTGGCGCACAAATGGGCCGCCGCCGTGCCGGAGCTCAAGGACCAGCCTGGCTACGCCGAGGCCTTCATGCCTAATGGGCGCGCACCCAACGTGGGCGAGAAGTTCACGCTCAAGGCTGCCGCCGACACGCTGCGCAAGATCGGCGCCAGCAATGGCCGCGCCTACTACGAAGGCGAGATCGCCGAGAAGATCGTCGCCTTCAGCAAGGAATGCGGCGGCGCCATGACCGCCGACGACCTGCGCAACTACAAGCCGGACTGGGTCAAGCCGATCAGCAAGGCCTATCGCGGCTACGAGCTGCACGAGATCCCGCCGAACGGCCAGGGCATCGCCGCGCTGGTGGCGCTGGGCATCCTCGACCAGTTCGACATGGCCGCGCTGCCGGTGGACTCGGTCGAGTCGCAGCATCTGCAGATCGAAGCCATGAAGCTGGCTTTTGCCGATCTGTACCGCTACGTGGCCGACCCGGGCAGCATGGAAGTCACGCCCGAGCAGATGCTGGACGACGCATACCTGAAGTCGCGCGCCAAGCTGATCGACATGGAGCGCGCCACGCACTTCGATTTCGGCATGCCCAAGGTCGGCGGCACCATCTACCTGACCGCCGCCGACGAGAACGGCATGATGATCTCGTTCATCCAGTCCAACTACATGGGCTTCGGCTCCGGCGTGGTCGTGCCGGGCACCGGCATCAGCCTGCAGAACCGCGGCGTGGGCTTCTCGATGGACCCGAAATCCCCCAACGTGGTGGCCGGCGGCAAGCGCCCCTTCCACACCATTATCCCGGCCTTCCTGACCAAGGACGGCCAGCCGGTGATGAGCTTCGGCGTGATGGGCGGCGACATGCAGCCGCAGGGGCACCTGCAGACCGTGGTGCGCATGGTGGACTATAACCAGCAGCCGCAGGCGGCCTGCTGCGCGCCACGCTGGAAGGTCAACCGCGACTTCACGCTGGACGTTGAATCCACCATGGATCCGGCGGTCGTTGCTGGCCTGAAGGCTCGCGGCCACCAGCTCAAGTCGGTCGACGACCCGTACATGGATTTCGGCTCGGGGCAGTTTATCTGGCGCCTGTCGGAAGATGCCGAGCATGGCTACGTGGCCGCCAGCGACAGCCGGCGCGACGGGCAGGCCGTAGGGTTTTGAGTACCCATAGGTAGTACTGGGAGCGCCCACCGCAAGGTGGGCGTTTTTTTGCCTGTGCACTGCCAGTGCGGATCACCTTGACGCGGCGACCGATCTCACCTTAAATTTCTGTATTGACAGAAATTACTGATAAAACGCAAGGTGAATCGCACCACGCGAGGAGAGCATGACATGAGCACGCCCGCACTGACGCTGTTCTTCGACGGCAGCTGCCCGCTCTGTGCCGCCGAAATGCGCCGCATGGCCAGGCGCGACCGCCACGGCCGGCTGGGATACCTCGACATGCGCGGCGAGGGCTTCGATCCCGCGGCCTACGGCACCACCTTCACCGCCATGGATGCGGAACTGCATGGCGTGCGCGCCGACGGGCGTTTGCTGGTCGGCATTGACTGCATCGCCGAGAGCTATGCGCTGATCGGCCTGGGCTGGCTGGTGTGGCCGCTCAGGCTGCAGGCTACCCGCCCGATGTGGCAGCGCCTCTATCGCTGGTTTGCGCGCAACCGCTATCGCGCCAGCCGGTTGCTGGGCTATGGCTGCACGGACGGCGTCTGCACGCCGGGCCGGCGCTAAGCCAGGCGCTTCACCTAACTGTCTGTAACTGGCCTGCTTGCCATGGCGACGACTGTGCATGGCGTGCGCCGCGTAGGGCACTACACTGAGGCCTTCGCCTTTGCTTTCGCCCCGACCGCCATGACCACCTACGCTTTCCGCCTGCTCAACGTCTTCGCCGAATCCACCTTCGGCGGCAATCCCCTGTGCGTGTTCGAGGATGCGCGCGGGCTCGACACGGCCACCATGCAGGCCCTGGCGCTGCAGTTCAACCTGTCCGAAACCACCTTCATCCTCCCCTCCGGGCAGGCCAGCGCGAACGTCCGGATTTTCACCACGGGCTACGAGATGCCCTTTGCCGGCCATCCCACGCTGGGCACCGCCCATGTGGTGCGCGAGCTGGCCGCTACCGGCGACGCGCTCACGCTGGAATTCAAGGCGGGCGTGGTGCCGGTAACCGCGCAGGGCGACGTGTGGACCTTCACCGCGCCCCATGCGGGCGCGCCCAGGACGGCGCCGGCGGGCCTGCCGGACGCGCAGATGGCATCGCTGCTCGGGCTCGCCGAGACCGACCTGCTGGCGGCGCCGATCTGGGTCGACACCGGCGCCGACCAGTTGATGGTGGCCGTGAAGAGCGTGGACGCGGTGCGCCGCGCGCAGCCTGACAGCGCACGCCTGGCGTCCTGGCCGCAGAGCAGCCTGGGCCGCAAGACGGCTTACGTCTTCGCGTTCGACCCGACCCGGCCGGGCCAGGTGGTGTCGCGCTATTTCTTCACCAAGCAAGGTGGCGGCGTGGCCGAGGACCCGGGCACCGGCTCGGCCTGCGCCAACCTGGGCGGCTGGCTGATCGCCAACAACCATGCGCTGCCGGCCGCCTACCAGGTTTCGCAGGGCGAGGCGGTCGACCGGCCGTGCACGCTGCGCCTGGAAGTCACCGGCGAGCGGGCCATCCGCGTGGGCGGGCGCGTGATCGAGCTGGGACGCGGCACCATCAACCTGTAACACGCAGGACTGCGGCGTCAACGCGACAAAGGGTGCGCTACTGCGTTACAGTGAACGTCTGCCCGGCCTTCCCAACGCCCTGACGAGCGCCCCCACATGCGCCTTCCACATCCGCCACCCGACATGACCACGCCGCACGCCCTGACCACGCTGGCCGAGCTGGAGGCCCACTACGCCGAAGCCGGCGAAGCCTCGCTCGCCAAGGAAGTCGACTACCTGCACCCGCACTACCGTGCCTTCGTCGAGGCCGCCCCGCTCTGCCTGCTGTCCACGGTGGGCGCAGAGTACGCGGAAGTCTCCCCGCGCGGCGACGCGCCGGGCTTTGTGCAGGTGCTGGACGAGCGCACGCTGCTGCTGCCGGACCGGCGTGGCAACAACCGCCTGGACAGCCTGCGCAACATCATCGCCGACCCGCGCGTGGGCCTGCTGTTCGTGATCCCGGGCGTCAACGAGACCATCCGCGTGGCGGGTACCGCTCATGTCTCGGTGGACCCGGCGCTGATCGCGCGCTGCGTCGTGGATGGCAAGGCGCCGGCCACCGTGCTGGTGATTTCGATCCAGTCGGTGTTCTTCCAGTGCGCCCGCGCGCTGGTACGTTCCAAGCTGTGGGCCCCGGAAACACAGGTGGCGCGCACCAGCCTGCCGAGCAACGGCACCATCCTTGCCGCCGTGAGCCAGAATCCCTTCGACGGCGTCGCCTACGACGAGTCGCAGCCCGCGCGGATGAAGCAAACCCTGTATTGATCCCATGTACACGCCATCCCACTTCGCCAGCACCGAAAGCGACGCCATCGACGAGGTCATGCGCCGCTACCCCTTTGCCACGCTGATCGGCAACGACGCCGACGGGCAGCCCTTCGCCACCCACCTGCCGGTGGTGGCCCAGCGCAGCGGCGACGCCTGGCAGATCGAAGGCCATATGGCGCGTGCCAACCCGCACTGGCGCTGGCTGGAGCAGACGCCAAGCGCCCTGCTGGTGTTCCAGGGGCCGCACGGCTATGTGTCGCCAGCGTTGTACGAGCAAAAGCTGTCGGTGCCGACCTGGAACTACGTGGCCGTGCATGTGTACGCAGAGATCGCCACCCTCCATGACGCCGACGCCAAGGATGCGCTGCTCAAGCGCTTGATCGCACAGAACGAGCCCGGCTACGCTGCGCAGTGGCGCGCGCTGCCGGAGGATTTCCAGCAGAAAATGCTGGGCGCGATCGTGGGCCTGCGCATCGTGCCCACGCGCATCGAGGCCAAGTTCAAGCTCAGCCAGAACCGCCCGGCAAGCGACCGTGCCCGCATTCTCGCAGCTCAGCAGGAGGGCAGCCCCATCGAGCGCGACATGGCGGACTGGATGGCGCGCATGACTGGCGCCTGAAGAACGCCTGAAGCCCCCCTAACGGCCAGCTTCGAACCCAGCCCATGCGCCGCTCAGGCGCGCGGCAGCCACTCAGGCGCGTGCGTGCCCAGGGGCACCGATGGCAGCGCCCAGTACGCGGGCGTCTCGGACAATCGCCCCGCGTGCGACACCACGCGCAGTTCGCCAAAGCCCGACGGCAACGTCACCAGCAGGTCTTCCACGTCCTCGAAGCGCTGGTCCGGCACCTGCAACCCGCCCTCGACCCGGCCGAGGCCGCGCAACCACTGGCCAACCTGCGCCAGCGACACCCGCACATGCCAGCTGCCGCCCTCGGCCGCACGGCGATGCAGCCCGGCCATGGCGCCAAGCGCCAGCAGGTAGCCGGCGGCATGATCCAGCACTTGCGCAGGCAGCGGCAGCGGCTCCTCGCTGCGCGCCGCGAACGCTTCAGCCTGATTGAAGCCGCTGGCAGTCTGCACCAGCGAATCGAAGCCGCGCTTGCCAGCCCAGGGACCCACATGCCCATAAGCACTTAACGTCACATAGACGATGCCCGGGCGGGCGCGGGCTACCGCCTCCGGCCCCACGCCCAACTCCGCCAGCCCCTGGGGGCGATAGCCCTGGATCAGCACGTCGGCGCCGTGCAGCAGCTTGTGCAGGGCGCGCTTGTCATCGGGGTCGCGCAGGTCGAGCTGGCAGGCGCGCTTGCCGCGCCCGGTGTCGATCACCAGCGGGGCAATGCTGGGCAGGTGGGCCGCGCTCACCTGCAGCACATCGGCGCCGTGCGCGGCCAGCGTGCGTGCGGCTACCGGACCGGCGATGACGCGGGTGAAATCCAGCACGCGCACACCGCACAGCGGGCGCGCGCCGGCTGTGGGCAGCGCGGCAAGCGGCTGCGGCGGCGCTTCGCCGATGCGCTCAATGGTGAGTGGCGGCATGCCGTGCAACGCCTGCCCCTGCGGATGGCGGTCCCACTCGTCGAAGCTGCGCAAGGCGGCCACGACCAGGCCGGCCTCGGAGGCGGTGGCCTCGAAGGCCTCGGCATCCCATTTCTGCAAGGCTGAGCGCACTGCGGCAGGATCGTGCGGGCAGCCCAGGATGCGCAGCACGCCGTCCCGATGATGGGGAAAATTGGCATGCACGCGTACCCAGCGGCCGTCGCCGCAGCGGTAGAGGCCAGACACCTTGTCGCGGAACTCCGGCGCGGGCTCGCCGCCCACGCGCAGGTAGCGCTCGCTGCGGAACTCGGCCACGGCGTGGCGCATGTCGACGGCCACGTCCTGCCAGCGCCCGCTGCGCTGCTGCCACAGCATGGCGGCGGCCAGCGCCGACGCGCCCAGGCTGGCCTGGGCGGCCGTGCCCACGGCGAACGACGACGGCAGCACCGGATCAGCACCGCTGAGCTGCAGCCGGTCCAGGGCTCTGGCTGGCAGCCCGGCGGCCAGCCAGAGCCCGGCGACGGCCTCCAGCGGGGTTGGGCGGGTGGCTTGGGAAATCGTTGGCGTCGGCATGGCGGCAAGGCTCCACAGGGCGGGTGCGCTCTCTCCATCCTAGGCCGTGCCGGGTGTTTTTGCGCCCGTGCGCGGAGTTTGCACGACTCTGGTCCCCGGCACGGTAAAATCACCCGATCCGGCATTCCGCCATGCAATCGAGCAGCGCGGCAGGCTGCGCGCCAGACTCCGGCCGCCGCCCCGCCTCCTGACTTAACCGCCCACCGGCGCCACCATGAGCAACGACCCCAAAGCCAACGACAGCACGACCGCCGCATCCAATTTCCTGCGCAGCATCATCGACCAGGACCTCGCCGCCGGCACCTACGCCGGCCGCCAGGATGCCCAGGGCGAGCCGTTGCCCCCCGTCATCACCCGCTTCCCGCCGGAGCCCAACGGCTACCTGCATATCGGCCACGCCAAGAGCATCTGCGTGAACTTTGGCATGGCGCGCGATTTCGGCGGCCGCTGCCACCTGCGCTTCGATGACACCAACCCGGTCAAGGAAGACACCGAATACGTCGACTCCATCATCGACGCGGTGCACTGGCTCGGCTTCAGCTGGGACACCACGGCCAAGGACGGCAGCAAGCAGCCGCACCTGTATTACGCCAGCGACTACTTCGACCAGCTCTACGCCTTCGCCGAAAAACTGATCGAGCGCGGCGTCGCCTACGTGGACAGCCAGAGCGCCGAGCAGATCGCCACCAACCGCGGCGACTTCTCCCGCCCGGGCACGCCCTCGCCGTTCCGCGACCGCAGCGTCGAGGAAAACCTGCAGCTGTTCCGCGACATGCGCGACGACAAGTACGCCGACGGCGAGCACGTGCTGCGCGCCAAGATCGACATGAACGCGCCCAACATCGTGATGCGCGACCCGGTGATCTACCGGATCCGCCACGCGCATCACCACCGCACGGGCGACAAGTGGTGCATCTACCCGATGTACGACTTCACCCACTGCATCTCGGACGCGCTGGAGAACATCACGCATTCGCTCTGCACGCTGGAGTTCGAGAACAACCGCCCGCTCTACGACTGGGTGCTGGCGCAGCTGCGCGAATGCGGCGTGTTCAGCGAGCCGCTGCCGCACCAGTATGAGTTCGCCCGCCTGAACCTGACCTACGCCATCACCAGCAAGCGCAAGTTGCTGCAACTGGTCGCTGAAAACCGCGTGGACGGCTGGGACGATCCGCGCATGCCCACCATCGTGGGCGTGCGCCGCCGCGGCTTTACGCCGGAATCGATCCAGTTGTTCTGCGAGCGCATCGGCGTGGCCAAGTCCGATAGCTGGATCGACATGAGCACGCTGGAAGGCGCCGTGCGCGACGACCTCGACGCGCGTGCCGCGCGTGGCGCCGCCGTGCTGGATCCGCTCAAGCTGATCCTGGACAACTACCCGGAAGGCCAGAGCGACGAATGCACGGCGCCGGTGCATCCGAAAAAGCCGGAGCTGGGCATGCGTGTCTTCCCGCTCACGCGCGAGCTGTGGATCGAACGCGACGACTTCAGCGAAGCGCCGCCCAAGGGCTACTTCCGCCTGTTCGCGCCCAAGGAGGACGGCACCCCTGGCAGCAAGGTACGCCTGCGCCACGGCTACGTGATCGAATGCACGGGTGTGGACCGCGACGCCGACGGCAAGGTCATCGCCGTGCACGCCAACTACCTGCCCGAGACTCGCAGCGGCACGCCGGGCGCGGACAGCGTCAAGGTCAAGGGCAACATCCATTGGGTCAGTGTGGCGCATGCCTATGAAGCCGAAGTGCGGCTGTACGACCGCCTCTTCAACGACCCGAACCCGGACGCCGGCGGCAAGAACTTCCTCGACGCGCTGAACCCGGACTCGAAGAAGATCGTCACGGCCTACCTGGAACCCGGCCTGGCGCAAGCCGCTCCGGAGGATCGCTTCCAGTTCGAGCGCCAGGGCTACTTCGTGGCCGACCGCGTGGATTCGAAGCCGGGCAAGCCGGTCTTCAACCGCATCGTCGGGCTGCGCGACAGCTGGGGGAAATAAGCCCATGCAAACCGTAACCTTCCCGCTGGAGGGCGAGCATATTGCCCTGAACGACCTGCTCAAGGTCGCCGGCGTGTGCGACAGCGGCGGCGCCGGCAAGGCGCTGGTGGCGGCCGGCGAAGTCTCGGTCGACGGCGCGGTGGAATCTCGCAAGACCGCCAAGATCCGCGCCGGCCAGGTGGTCAGCGTGGCCGGCGTGAAAATCCGCGTGGTGGCAGCCTGAGGCCGTCGCCTGCGCGAGCACGCCCGGCGGCCGGCCAGTCCGGTCGCCGGGCGTTTTCCTCCAAGCAAAGGAAATGACAATGCCGATCGCATTCTGGTGTGTGCTGCTGGCAGGGATCCTGCCCGTCGTGACGGTGGGCGTGGCCAAGGCGAGCGGACGCGCCTACGACAACCACGACCCGCGCGGCTGGCTGGAAAAGCAGGCCGGACGCGCGCGGCGCGCCGACATGGCGCACCGCAATCACTTCGAGGCCTTCCCCTTCTTCGCCGCGGCCGTGCTGTGCGCCACGCACCTGCAAGCACCGGCGGCGCGCATCGATGAACTGGCGCTGGTCTTCCTTGCCGCGCGCATCCTGTACACCGTGTGCTACCTGGCCGATCGCGCCACCTTGCGCACGCTGTGCTGGACCATCGGCTTCCTGTCGGTGATCGGTATCTTCCTGTTGCCGGTATTCGTCCACTGAGGACACGCGTCATGCGGCTTTCGACAACTGTCGCTTGCGCACTCTGCCTGCTGGCGCCGTGCCTGCCTGGCATGGCGCAGGCGGAGCTCGTCAACTTCACGGTGGACCCGACGCACACCACGGTGTACTTCGCCGCCAGCCACTTTGAGCGGACCTCGGTGCGCGGGCGCTTTGGCAAGATCGATGGCCGCATCAGCTTTGACGAAGCCAGCGGCAGCGGCGCGATCGATTTCACGGTCGATGCCGACTCGGTCGATTCCGGCAACCGCACGCTGGACGGCATCCTGCGCTCGGCCCAGTTTCTCGATGCCCAGAATTTTCCCGTGGTCCGGCTGCGCGCGAATCGCTTCGTGCGGGACGGGGACCGGCTGGTTGCCGTCGAAGGCGAGCTGACCCTGCACGGCGTCACGCAGCCGCTGCGGCTGGAGGCCGAGCGCTTCAGCTGCGGCGAGATCTCCCTGTTCGGCATCAAGCGTCACGTGTGCGGTGGAGACTTCCGCGCCGTGCTGTCGCGCAGCGCGTTTGGCATGACGCGCTTCCTGCCAGATGTGGGCGATACCGTGGTTCTGACCCTGTCGGTGGAAGCCACGCCAGCACTACCGGCGCTGGAGTGACAGCCACGCCACG
This sequence comes from Cupriavidus basilensis, assembly GCF_008801925.2. NCBI lineage: Bacteria > Pseudomonadati > Pseudomonadota > Betaproteobacteria > Burkholderiales > Burkholderiaceae > Cupriavidus > Cupriavidus basilensis. The sequence continues at coordinate 3,319,541 of NZ_CP062803.1, forward strand.
CTCGCCTTCCTGCCGCCGCGACATGTCGCCCCCGCGACACCAGAAAACCGAAATTCTTCTGTAGAATCAGCGGTTTGCATTTTTCCGGCCGGCCCTTTCCCGGCCTCCGCCTGAACGGGGAACCCGAGAACAATGATCACGATTCAAGTTGGGGATGTGGTGGCGGCCTCGCTAGCCGCCGCGGGCGCCTGCCTGATCTGCAGCATCCCGATGGCCTTCCTGCGCAATTTCCCCGCGTGGGCGCTGCGCACCTATGGGCGCCGCGCGCTGCTGGTGCCCCTGCTGCTCCTGCCGGTAGGCAGCTGGCTGGCCAGCCTGGCCCTGTCGGGACAGATCGACAGCCCCGCCGGGCACGCCATGGTGATCGCCATCGCGTTTCTCTGCCTGACGCTGGCGTCGGCGCTGCTGCGCTACTACCTGAGCGATGACAAGAAATCCCGCTGAAGCGCCGCCAGGCCCACCATGAGCACGCCCCTGCGCTTTGACATCGAGGCCGGCGCCGAAACGCTGGCTGCCGACCGCATCGACGCCGGCAACGGCGCGAGCTGCCTGCTGCTGCACGGCGCGGGCACCAGCCACCGCGCGCGCTGGCTGGCCTTGCGCCAGGCGCTTGCCGCGCGGGGCGTGGGCAGCGTTGCCATCGATTTTTCCGGCCACGGCGAAAGCTCGGCGCGCACGCCCAACTCGCTGGCCAAGCGCCTGCGCGAAGCCCGGGCGGCGCTGGCGCACCTTGACGGCACCGCCCCCCGGGCCGTGATCGGTATCAGCATGAGCGGGGAAATCGCCGTGCGGCTGGCCGCCGACCCAAGCAACCATATCGGTCGGCTGCTGACGCTGGTGGGCGCCGCCTATGACCCCGCCGCGTTTGAACTCCCCTTCGGCCCGGCCTTTACGGAAGTGCTGCGGACCCCCGACAGCTGGCGCGCCTCGCTCGCCTTTGACCTCATTGCCGGGTTCCGCGGCCGCCTGACGCTGGTGCGCGGCGCCGAGGACGCGGTCATTCCGCCCGGCATCGCCGATACGCTCGCCAAACGCGCCGGCGTGGCCGAGCGCGTGGAGGTGATCGACCTGCCGGATACCGGCCACTTGCTGGGGGAGGCCTGGCAGAACCAGCCCGGCTTTGCCAACCGGCTGAGTGCGATCGCGCTACGCGCCGTGGGCGCCTGAGCGGGCACTTGAAAGTCCGGCGCGAGATCGCCCTGCCCGATTCACGTATGATGCGGCCTTTCGCTTCTCGCAGCCTTTGCCGCCCCCGCTTCCTTCATGGCTCTTAAATCCACCATCTACAAGGCCGAACTGTCCGTCTCCGACATGGATCGGCCCTACTACGGCAGCCACGCCCTGACCATTGCCAAGCACCCGTCGGAAAACGACGCGCGCATGATGGTGCGGCTGCTGGCCTTTGCCTGCGAAGCCAGCGACACCTTGACCTTCACCCGCGGCCTGGACGAGCCCGACGAGCCGGACCTGTGGGAGAAGACCCTCACCGGCGACATCGCACACTGGATCGAGCTGGGCCAGCCCGACGAATCGCGCCTGAAGCGCGCCGCGGCCCGTGCCGATCGCGTCACCGTGTTCACCTACAATGGTGCGAGCGCGCGCGAATGGTGGAAGGGCATGGCCGGCAAGGCGGGCAAGCTGCGCAACGTGACCATTTACAATGTGCCGGCCGAGGCGGTAGAAGCACTTGCCGCCCTGGCCCAGCGCGCCATGCGGCTGTCGGTGACGATCCAGGATAGCGAGATCTGGGTCAGCGACGACGACCACAACGTCCGCATCACGCTCGAAGTCCTGCAACAGCCCGCGGGCTGAGCCAAACCCGTTCAACCAATCCGCCCGGTGCGGCCGGTTTGCCGCCGGCCTCACCGAACCCGTGACCCTCGCTGATACAGCACAAGGAAGCCATCCATGAATACCACTCCCTCCGGCCTGCAATTTGAAGACACCGTCACCGGCGAAGGCGCCGAAGCCACGGCAGGCAAGCATGTCACGGTGCACTACACCGGCTGGCTCTACGAGAACGAGCAAGCCGGCCGCAAGTTCGACTCGAGCAAGGACCGCAACGACCCGTTCGTGTTCCCGCTGGGCGCCGGCCACGTCATCCGCGGCTGGGATGAAGGCGTGCAAGGCATGAAGGTTGGCGGCACCCGCCGCCTGGTGATCCCGGCCGAGCTGGGCTACGGCGCGCGCGGCGCGGGCGGCGTGATCCCCCCGAACGCCACGCTGCTGTTCGAAGTGGAACTGCTGGCGGTCTGATCGCCTGGCCGCCGCTGCGGCAGCGGCCGATCGCATCCATCCGCACCTTGCGCGGATCGCACAAGAAAGAGGGGCGCCCACCGGCGCCCCTCTTTTCATTGTGCCGCGGACAGGCCGCGATCAGAAACTGATCGCGGCGTTGCCCACGTCGACCCGGACCTTGTCGCGGTCCAGCAGGCGAGCGGCATGGCGGGCGTAGTCCTGGGCCCACGCGGCATCGCCGCTGAAGCGCTGCTCGCCGGAGAACTTGGCCACGCTGAGGATCTTGTCGATCACCAGCACCTTGCCGACCGGACTGGAGGCCTGGCAATCCAGCTCGGCGTACTCGCGGTCGAACCAGCGCCAGCCAGCATCCTCGGTGACCGCCGCCAACTCTGCGTCGCCAATGGTGAAGCCAAATTCCTTGCCGGTACCGAAAACTACCGTGAGCGTGCGCGCCATAGCCTGTTCTCCTGGTTGATGCCCCATTGTAAAGACATAGCAGGCGATACCGCCACCTTGCCCAGCAGATAGTGCCCGTCCGCGACAGGAATCCCTGCGTCACCCGGGCAATTCGCAGCGCGGCGCCAGCACCGCCTGCGCCACCTCGGCGCCGGGCTGCTGCGCGAAGGCGACCCAGGCCAGCTTGCGCGGGTCGGCCCCGGTTGGCAGCGGCACGCTGCCCGACCACGCCAGCCCCTCGGCCGGCACCGCGAAGGGGCCCAGCCAGAGCCGCACGACACGCTCGTGATGCAGCGTGGCGCCTTGGTTCTCGCCGGCCTTCACCGACGACACCAGCCCGTCCTCGACCAGCGCGGCATAGGCCTGCAGTGGCCCGGAGCGGGCCGCCGGCGTCACGCTCAGCGCAACCTGCACTTGCCCGGCGGAGAGCGCCTGCCAGCCCAGCCGAAGCGAGGCGCCGGGCGCTTGCGCGTTGATCTCGGCCACGCGCGCCGCGACCTCGCCTGCGTCGTGCCAGCGGCGCTGCTCACGCGCGCCGACAAACACCTCTGGCGTATATACCGTATGACTGCCGACGGCGCCCGCCAGCGCGCGCTGGCGGGCAGTAAACACCGGGCTGGCAAAGCGGTCGCGCCAGCCCAGGCTGTCCCAGTAGTCGACATGCAGCGCCAGCGCCAGCGCCTGCGTGGCCGGCAGCCGAGCGGCCTGCGTGCCGAGCCAGTGATCGGCGGGCGGACAGCTGTTACAGCCCTCCGAGGTGTAGAGCTCGATCAACGCCAGCCGCTGGGGCGGGCTGTCATGCAGGCACGCGGCCGGCACGGCGCTGGCCGCCGCGCCCACCGGCCCGGCCAGCGCGGCGAGCATCAGCATCGGCGCCCAGCGCATTGGCCAAGACCTGGGCTTGCAGGATTTGCGCGATGGGGTGCGCGGCCCGGCTTCCCGGTGCGCGATGGCATCGGCCTGGGCCGATTGTTCGAGATGCTTGTGCATGCTGGACCTCCGAAGGCTGCCTGACCGTTGTCAGTCGCATACAGCCTGCCGGACCTTACAGACATTTCTGCGTGCCATGTGGTTTCCATGCCGCCTGCCACGCAGCTTTGGATTATGCTTGCATCATGGCCATCACCCGACAAGATCTCGAAACAGATCGGCTGCGTGCTTCTCTTTGCAGCACGCCGGTGGCTTCCTCGCTACTTCCCGAAGAAGCTTTCGAGCGTTCTCTGCACGCTACGCTGGACCAGCGGCCGGATACGCCCGGGCTGGCCGGCGATGTCCTGCTGTTCGGCTACGGCTCGCTGATCTGGAACCCGATGGTGATTCACACGGACCGCCAACTGGCTACCGTGCATGGCTACCACCGCGGCTTCTACCTGTACTCGCGCATCAACCGCGGCACCTGGGACGACCCTGGCCTGGTGCTCGCGCTGGACCGCGGCGGCTCGTGCCAGGGCGTCGTCTTCCGTATCCCCCATCACATGATCGAGCAGGAATTCCGCCTGCTGTGGCGCCGCGAGATGCTGACCGGCGCCTACCATCCCCGCTGGCTCAATGTGAAGATGAACGGCAGCCCGCGGCAGCGCGCCCTGGCCTTCGTGATGAACCGCGAGCACGAAGCCTATGCCGGACGCTTGCCGGACGACCGCGTGGTGGCCTGCCTGCGCCACGCCTGTGGCCTGTACGGCCCGGCCCGCGAGTACCTGCAGCAGACGCTGCTTGGCCTTGCCACCAACGGGGTCGACGACCCCTACCTGGGCCGGCTCTGGCGCCGGCTGCAGGATACGGATGCCACGGCCGCACAAGCTGTCAGCGAACCCGCCTGACCCAGGATCGACCAGGATGCCACGCCCTGCTGCCCGCCCCCGCCGACTGGTGCTTGCCGAAGTGCTGGGGCTGACCGGTTTGCTGATGGGCGGCGCGCTGCTGGCCGGACCCGGCGGATCGACGCTGGCGGCGCGCCCTGCCAGCAGCGGCCCGGCCCAGTCATCGCCGCGCTCGCACGGGCAAGGCGCTGCCGGCTCCACCGCTGCCGCGCACGATAGCGTTGCCGGGCTCGACCGCAATCTCCTTGCCGCGGCAACGCTGGGAGACCTCGAACTGGTCAAGCGCTTGCTGGCTTCGGGCGCTTCCGCCCAGGCCGCCGACGAACGCGGCCGCAGTGCCTTGCTGGTGGCGGTCTACAGCCGCCATACCGAGGTTGCCAAGGCACTGGTGGCGGCCGGTGCCGATGTCAACCGCAAGGACATGGAATCCAACAGCCCCTTCCTGCTGGCCGCGGCCACCGGGCAGCTCGAGCTGGTGCAGCTGGCGCTGGCGCATGGGGCCGATCTCAACAGCACGGACAGCTATGACAACACCGCCCTGATCGCCGCGTGCGAGCATGGCAACACCGAAGTGGTGAAGGTGTTGTTGAAGGCCGGCGTGGCGGTCGACCATGTCAACCGCCAGGGCTGGACCGCCTTGCTGGAGACCATCGTCATGGGCGATGGCAGCGCGCGGTATGAAGACACGGTGCAGTTGCTGCTGGATGCGGGCGCGGACGCCAACCTGGCCGACCGGGATGGCACCACCCCGACCCGGCACGCCCGCGAGCGCAGCTACAAGACCATGGTGAAGATGCTGGTGCGCGTGCGCGGGCACTGACGCGGGCTCGGAAGTGCCCGCGCATCCCGCCGATGCGACGCTACCCGCTCAGGCCACTCGGGCCACTCACGCCGCTGGCTTCGACTCCGCGCTGCGCGCGTTCTCGCTTTCCTGCAGCGCGCGCCACATCACCTTGCCCGTGCCCGACTTGGGCAGCGCGTCGACAAACTCCACCACGCGCGGGTACTTGTAGGCCGCCATGTTTTCCTTGGCCCACTCGATGATGTCCTCGGGCGTGGTCTTGCCCTTGGCATGCGTCTTGAGCACCACCACCGCCTTCACGGTTTCGCCCCGATACGCATCGCGCGTGCCGATGATGCAGGCCTCTTGCACGTCGGGATGCTTGTACAGCAGGTTCTCCACCTCGGCCGGCCATACCTTGAAACCCGACGCGTTGATCATGCGCTTGAGCCGGTCGGTGATGAAGTAGTAGCCCTCTTCGTCCATGCGGCCCAGGTCGCCGGTGCGGAAGAAGGTCTTGCCGTCGAACTCGATGAAGGCATCGCGCGTGGCATCCGGCTTGCCCCAGTAGCCCTTGAACACCTGCGGGCCGCACACGATGATCTCGCCAGTCTCGTTGACCGCCACTTCCTTGAGCGTGACCGGGTCGATCACGCGTGCGTCGGTATTTAAGGTGGGCACGCCCAGGCACTGCAGCTTGGGCCGGTCGCCCGGATTGCTGTGGGTTGGCGCCATGGTCTCGGACAGGCCATAGCCTTCAATGTAGTTAAGGCCGAACTGCTGCTTCAGGCGCTCCGCTACCGCCTGCGGCATGGCCGCGCCGCCTCCGCCGATGTAGCGCAGGCTCGACAGGTCGAACTGGTCCAGGTTCGGGCTGCCCAGGAAGTCGATCACCATGGTCGGGATATTGGTCCAGTGCGTGACCTGGAAGCGCGAGATCAGCCGGCCCGCGACTTCGCGGTCCCAGCGCGGCAGCATCACCACGGTAGCGCCGCTGTAGATCGGGCCGTTCATGCCGTACTGCATTCCGGTCACGTGGAACAGCGGCAGCACCGCCAGGATCGTCGATTCCGCGCCGCTGCCGCTCCAGATACCGCCACCGATCACGTTATGCATGACGGAGCGGTGGGTGTGGATGCAACCCTTGGGAAAGCCGGTGGTGCCCGAGGTGTAGGGCATCACCGCCATGTCGTCCGGGCCCGCGGTATGCGGCCCTGGCACCAGTTGCGCGGCAAGCGCATCGGCCCAGGGGGTGGCGCCGGCCGGCAGCGGATGCTGCGTGGTCAGCCAGGCGGCCGGGGCGTCTTCGGGGTTCTCGTAGCTGGCAGGCAGCGCATCGCTGTATTGCGTGACCAGCAGGTACTGCAGGCGCTGCTCGGGCGGCAACTCGTTGTTGGCCTGCTCGGCGCCCATGGCCAGATCCGCGCTGCAGATCGCCACGCTGGCCTGCGCGTCGGTGATGTAGTGCTTGAACTCCTCGGACCGGTTCATCGGATTGACCGGCACGACCACGGCATCCGCGCGCAGGATCGCGTAATAGGCAATGATGAACTGCGGGCAGTTCTGCATATACAGCAGCACCCGGTCGCCCTTCTTCACGCCGGCCTTTTGCTGCAGCCAGCCCGCCATGGCGCTGGCCTGGGCTTCCAGCGCCCGGAAGGTGATGGCGTTGCCGAAATACCGGATGGCCGCCTTGTCGGCGTAGCGATGGGCGGAGACCACCAGGTTGTACCAGAGCGAGGTCTCCGGCAGCACGATCTCGGTGGGCACGCGCTTGGGCCAGAACTGGAAATGCGGGCGCGCGGGCTTGGGGGTCTGCATAAAGGTCTCCTGTGCGGTCTATCCGACCTGGTCTTGGATGCGAGGCGAGAGATGAATTTGTCGAAACCAGCAATCAGTCAAGCAATATAACCGAACGACCGTTCTTTTTTCAATCCATCGCTTACCCTTGCCTGCGCCGGCATCATGCCGCGCGGCGTGCAAAGGTTGCATTCGGCCGCACGGTCCCAATATGAAAGAGAAGACGTCGTTGCGCGAGTGGAGCCTTTCGCGCGGGCGTTTCACACTCCGAGGCCAAGCCATGAGCGACGTAACCCTGCAGAATTTTGACGCCGACGTGATCGAGACGTCGCGCCACATCCCCGTGCTGGTCGATTTCTGGGCACCGTGGTGCGGCCCTTGCCGCACCTTGGGGCCGATGCTGGAAAAGCTTGAGGGCGAGGCGGCCGGCAAATGGCGGCTGGCCAAGGTAAACGTGGATGAGAACCAGGAGTTGGCCTCGCATTTCGGCGTGCGCAGCATTCCCCACGTGGTGGCGTTCGCCGACGGCCAGGCGGTGGACCAGTTCACCGGCGTGCTGCCGGAATCCGGGCTGCGCGAGTTCATTGCCCGGGTGATGCCAGACCCGGGCAAGGTGGCCCTGCGTGCTGCCCGCGACGCTGCCGGCGCGGGCGAGCGCGAGGCGGCCAGGTCGGCGTTCCAGGCGGCGCTGGCGTTCGATCCTGGCTTTGATGCCGCTCGCCTTGAATACATCGGTTTCCTGCTGGACGAGGATGCGCTGGACCAGGCCCAGTTGGAGTTCGGCATGCTCTCCCCCAACGCGGCCCAGGAGGACGGCTATGCTGCGCTCTGCACCCGGATCGAGGCCATGCGCGGTGCCTCGGACCTGCCCGACGCGGCCACCCTGGCGGCCCGTGTCGCCGACGCCCCCGGTGACCTGCAGGCGCGGCTGGACCTGGCGCGCGCGCTGATCGCGCACAGGCAATATGAGCCGGCGCTGGAGCAACTGCTGGCCATCGCGCGCACGGATCGCTCCTTCGAGGACGATATCGGCCGCACGGCCATGCTGTCGGTATTCAAGCTGATGAGCGACCAGCCTGATGTGGTGTCGCGCTACCGCCGGCTGCTGGCCTCGGCGCTCAATTAAACTGGCGGGTGAACGCGGCGGGCCGGGCCCGCCGTTTTATTTCCCTGCAACCGCCCTGTTCCGCCGTGACTGCCTCCCCACCCCGCCTGATCGACTTCCAGACCGACCCCGAACCGCTGCCCAGCCACGATCGCCCACGCCCGGACCGGCTGGTTGCCGGCAACCCGGACCGCACCACCTGGACGCACTACAGCGCCAGCCAGGGCGATTTCGATTGCGGCATCTGGGCTTGCGAGCCGGGCGCGTGGCGCATTGCGTTTCCGGCGGGCAAGGAGGAGTTCTTCCATGTCATCAGCGGCCGCCTGCGCATCAGCGACGACGCGGGCAACGCGCGTGAATTCGGGCCCGGCGACGCCTGCGTGATCCCGGCCGGCTTCACCGGCCTGTTCGAGGTGCTCGAACCGGTGCGCAAGCACTTTGTCGTGCTGGACCGGGCTGCCGCCGACGCAATCTAAGGCATCCGGGCCATCTAGGCCATTTAGCCCGCCTGCTCCGACGGTGCCTCGATCAGGCTAAAGCCGTTCTCGCGCATGTGGTTGACCATCATCGCGTCCATCGCCTTCACGTGCTGGTCGAACCAGCCGGGCAGCTCCGACAAGAGCCGCCGGCCCAGCGCCAGGTCGCCCTCGGCCACCTTGTCGCGCACCGCGCCGGCCACCGCCAGCACCCGCTCGTGCTCGCCGCGGTGGCAATGCTGCGGGCCGAAGGCCATCGCCTCCATCCACGCTTCCTCCTGGCCGAAATGATGGCGGGTGTGGTCGATCCACTCGTCCAGGGCTGCCAGGAAGCCCGCATCGTCGGCGCGCGTGGCGGCATCCAGCAGTTGGACGAATTCGGCGTGGGTGGCATCGGTGACCGGCTCGCCCAACAGCAGGTCGGGGGCCAGCGTGGCGGTGCCAGGCGAAGAGGAATCGGTCATATCGGAGGGGACAACATCGCGAAAACCGCAAGGATACCGAATCCGCAACGGCCCGGGCTGATCCAGGACAAACCGCAGCGCCGCCAAGGACGGCAACACGCGCAGGGTATGCTCAGGGCTGGCTCCATCACCGCACCAGGCTGATCCCTGGCTTCCCATGCCCCGACTGCTCTTCTTCTGCGGCCATGCCGGCACCGTCGATCGCCTGATCACTGATGCAGGCGGCGAGCCGTCGAGCACGCTCTCGGCCTACAGCAATTCATGCCGGCGGAACGACCGACAACCTACGTGCCACGCTCGGAATATCATGGCCGGCCGCAGGGCGCGGGTTGATCTGCACCATGCGCTCCGCCATGGCCTGCACCTTGGCGCGGCCATAGGCGTCGCCCAGCGCGTGGATCTGGCGATTGGTGTTGGACACCGCGATATGGTCCAGGTCGATCAGCGTGACACGGCCGACCGCATTGCGCGCCAGCGCCTCGGCCGCCCAGCTGCCCACCCCGCCGATGCCGACCACGCAAACGTTGGCGGCCTCCAGCCGCGCCAGGCCCGCCGCGCCATACAGGCGCGCCACGCCGCCGAAGCGCCGGTGGTAGTCGTCATCCTCCGGGCTCTCGTGGGTAAGGGCCGGCGGCAATTGCGCCAGCTCCGGTTCCGGCTGGGTGGAGGTTGCGGGGACGGGGTTGCTCATTTCTACGCTCGAAGCTGGCTGAATTGGAGGACACTGCGGGGAAAAGCGCGCGTTGCCGCACCTTGTCAGCCAGGCGCCGACAGGGGAGCGGGGCGCGCAACTATACAATACCCACAGCAGTGGTTCGATCGCCGCATTGTCTCGCAGAGCGCGCGCGGCTGCCGGCGCCAACCAGGAAACCGATCCCATGCCCCTGCGCCACAAGGCCGTTCTCTGGAGTGTACTGACACCGCTGGTGCTGATCGCGGCGCTTGTCGTGATCATTCTGACCTTCGACTGGAATCGCCTCAAGCCGTGGCTGAACCAGAAGGTTACCGAGGCCATCGGCCGGCCCTTTGCCGTCAATGGCGACCTCACCCTGACCTGGCGCAGCGCCGAGGGCGAGACCGGCTGGCACACCTGGGTCCCCTGGCCACGCCTGTCTGCCCGGGATATCACTGTCGGCAACCCGAAATGGGCACAGGAGGCCAACTTTGCCACCGTGCGCGAGCTGATCTTCGTGCTACGTCCGCTGCCCCTGCTCTCCCACCAGATCTCGATCCCCAGCATTACCGTCGACAGCCCCGCGGTCTGGCTGGAGCGGCTGGCCGACCAGCGCAACAACTGGACCTTCGTCACGCCCGCCGGCAAGGCGCCATCGCGATGGCGGCTCGACATCGGCGAGATCTCGCTGGCGCGCGGCGACCTGGCGCTGAACGACCAGGCCATGAAGATTGAACTGCAGGCGCGCCTGGACACCATCGGCGACGCTGCCCTCTACGACAAGACCCGCGACGGCGCCCTGATCGCGCCCCCGGCATCGGGCACGGCCAGCGCGGTCGGCCAGCCCGGCGGCGCGGGCAACACCAGCCAGCGCTATGGCCTGCGCTGGAAGGCCACGGGACGCTACAACCAGGCCACCATCAACGCCACCGGCAAGGCCGGCACCGTGCTGAGCCTGCGCGACACCCAGGACCCCTTCCCGCTGCAGGCCGATATGCGGGTGGGCAACACCCGCGTGGTGGTGGAGGGCACGCTGACCAACCCCGCCCACCTGGGCGCGCTCGACATGCACCTGCAGCTGTCCGGCGACAATATGGCCCAGCTGTACGCGCTGACCGGCATCGTGCTGCCGAGCACCCCGCCCTACGAGACCCGCGGCCGGCTGGTTGCCACCTTGCGCAAAGGGGCTTCCGTGTACCGGTACGACAAGTTCTCCGGGCGCGTCGGCGGCAGCGACCTGAGCGGCTCGCTCACCTACACGCAGCGCCAGCCACGTGCCCTGCTGTCGGGTGAACTGGAATCGAAGCAACTGCGCTTCGAGGACCTGGCCCCGCTGATCGGTGCCGACGCCAAGCCCGGCCAGGCAGCATCCGACAGCACAGTGCGCCAGCCCGCCGACAAGGCGCTGCCGGTGGCGCCGTTCCGCACCGAGCGCTGGGACAGCATCGACGCCGACGTGAAGTTCACCGGCAAGCGCATCATCCGCACCGCCGACCTGCCGATCACCGACCTCGTCACCCACCTCAAGCTCGACGATGGCGTGCTGACACTGGACCCGCTGAACTTTGGCGTGGCCGGCGGCAACCTGATGTCGTCGCTGCAGCTCAACGGCAAGCGCGAGCCGCTCGCCGCCACCATCGACATGAAAGCGCGCCACCTCCAGCTCAAGCAACTGTTGCCGAAGTTCGAGTCGATGCGCGCCAGCGTGGGTGAAGTCAACGGCAGCGCCAAGCTGAGCGCCACCGGCAACTCGGTGGCGGCCTTGCTGGGATCGTCCAATGGCGAAGCCAAGCTGCTGGTGGAAAACGGCACCGTCAGCAAGTTTCTGCTCGAGGCCATGGGCCTGAACGTGGGCAGCGTGGTGATCTCCAAGCTGTTCGGCGACAAGCCGGTGCAGATCCATTGCGGCGTCAGCGATTTCAGCTTCACCAACGGCGTGGCGCGCTCGCGCGTCTTCGTCATCGACACCCAGGACGCCGTGATCGACACCAGCGGCGCCATCGACCTTGGCAGCGAGCGGCTGGCGCTCACCGTGCGGCCGGATTCCAAGGGTCTGCGCATCTTCTCGCTGCGCTCGCCGCTCTATGTGGGCGGCACGCTGAAGAAGCCCTCGGTCAGCCCGGACATCGGCGTGCTGGCCTTGCGCGCTGGCGGCGTGGTGGCGCTGGCGCTGGTCGCGCCGGTGGCCACGGCAGTCCTGCCCCTGATCGATCTATCGACCGCACCCGACAGCCAGTGCGGCAAGCTGCTGGCGGAGATTCGCACGCGCCCGACCGCGCCGCCGCCCGGGCAGGCCTACCGTGACCCGAAGACCGGCAAGACCAGCCAGGCGGCCGGCCCTGCCCCTTCGCCGGACGCGCAAGCCGCGCCCGTCAAGCCCACGGCACCATCGCGCCCCGCCGCATCCGATCGGCCAGCGCCAGGCAATACGCTCTATCAGGGCGGCTGACCGGCGGTGCGCCGCCCGCTTGCGAGCCGGTCGTTGCCTGCTTGCGACGCCTTGCGCCCCCTCCTGCCGTCGACGCAATTACGCAACACTTTGGTGCATTGCAACGCAAGGCATCGTTGTGCATCGCCCACATTCGGCCGCATAATTAAACGGCCATTTACAACGAAGTTTCCAATACGTGGCATGAAGCGGATGTCTGGCTCCGATGCATTTCGAGGCTGGCGTCCTTCTCAGGGTGCGGTTTCGGCCGCACTTGTTTTTCCCGATTACCCCTCCCGCCCCCGCCCCTGCATGACGCCGCTACATGCCACCGTCCCGCCGATCAGCTGCCTGATCGCCCTAACGGTGTGCAACCACGTAGCCTTCAATGCCAGCCGCGTCGTGGTTTCACTGTTTGCCCTCTCGCTCAAAGCCTCGACCGTCACGCTCGGCATCCTGATGTCGCTCTATGCGTTGCTGCCGATGCTGCTGGCGATCCATGCCGGCAAGCGCATCGACGAGATCGGGCCGCGCAAGCCGATGACCGCAGGCTCCTTGATGGTAGTCGCGGGCACGCTGCTGCCAGCGGTGTGGCCGGGCATCGCGGCGCTCTACCTTTCCTGTGCGCTGATCGGCGTCGGCTTCATGCTGGTGCAGGTCGCCATGCAATTGCTGATCGGGCAGATTTCCACCGATTGCACGCGGCTGCGCAACTACACGCTCCAGGCGCTGGGATTCTCGTTCTCCGGCACGCTGGGCCCGGTGATGATGGGCTATGTGATCGAGCACGCCGGCTACCGCCCGGCTTTCTTTGTGCTGGTGGCGGTGGCGGCCGCAGGGCTGGCCGGCCTGTACTTCATGCGCGGGCGGCTGCCGGCACACGGCGGGCGCGCCGCGCGTGGCGCTATCGTGGACGGCAGCCGCAACTCCACATTGGGCTTGCTTGCCCACCCGGAATTGCGCGCGGTCTTTATCGCCAGCGCGGTCCTGTCGGCGGCCTGGGACCTGCACGCCTTCCTCATTCCCATCCAGGGCACCCGGGTTGGCCTTTCGCCGTCGTCGGTCGGCTGGGTGCTGGGCGCCTTCGCCATTGCCACCTTCGCCATCCGTGTGGCAATGCCGCTGGTGTCTCGCCGGCTCTCGGAGTGGAAGGTGATTCGGGTCGCGCTGCTGGTCGGGGCGGTGGCCTACCTGCTCTACCCCTTCGCGGCCGAGTTCTGGCTGATGTGCTGCCTGGCCTTCCTGCTGGGCCTGGCGCTCGGCAGCGCCCAGCCCAACGTCATGAACATCCTGCATACGGCCTCGCCCACCGGGCGCGCCGGCGAGGCACTAGGATTGCGCTCGGCCGTGCTCAATACCAGCCAGGTGGTGTGGCCGCTGACCTTTGGCGTGGTCGGCACGGCGCTTGGCATGCTGCCGATTTTCCTGTCGATGGCAGGGGCGATGGGCGTGGCCGGCTACTACTCGCGCAGCCAGTCCCGCAAGCTACCCCAGCCGCCGGCCTGAGGCGCCCACGGCATCGCGCATGAGTTGCTCAGGCGCAAATGCGGTCCGCTGCGCTTTCGCTATACTCAAATCAGACAGGCCGCCGGCGCCGTGCATGCTTGCCACGCGCGCGGCCTGCTGACTCGATACCTGATCCGACATGACCCAACTCGCCGACCTCCGCCGCACCTACGTACTCGGATCGCTGTCCGAATCCGACGTGGCGTCCGATCCCATCAGCCAGTTCCAGCGCTGGTTCGATGAAGCCATCCACGCCAAGCTCCCGGAACCCAATGCCATGACGCTGGCCACCGTCGACGCCGACGGCCAGCCCTCGGCACGCATTGTGCTGCTCAAGGCCATGGACACCCAGGGCTTTACGTTCTTCACCAACTACGAAAGCCGCAAGGGCCTGGACCTTGCCGCCAACCCGCGCGCGGCCCTGCTGTTCCACTGGGTGCAACTGGAGCGCCAGGTGCGCGTGGAAGGGCGCGTTGAAAAAGTTACCGATAGCGAGAGCGATGCTTACTACGCGACGCGACCGCTCGGCTCGCGCCTTGGGGCATGGGCCTCGGAGCAGAGCCGCGAGGTGGCGGACCGCACGGTGCTGGAGCAGCGCGAAGCGGATTTCCGCGCCAAGTTCGGCGATAACCCGCCGCGGCCAGCGCACTGGGGTGGATACCGGCTGGTGCCGACCTGCATCGAGTACTGGCAGGGACGCCCGTCGCGCCTGCACGACCGGATCGCCTACCGCCTGGCGCCGGACGGCGGCTGGCAAATCGTGCGTCTGTCGCCCTGAGCGCCATGAGCGCGGTGCCGCCGGTTGCCGAGGCCGCGCACTGCACAAAATTAGGAATTGTCGTAAAGTAAGTCAGGGGCGCTTTCCGGTTTTGCGAGGAGGCGGCCACCAGGAGCAGGCCCCGCCTGCCCTGTGCTGTAGTTCGAGGAGTGTGCCGCAACCATCAGGAGGGAGGCCGCATGTTTTTCAAGCAAGCACTGGACAAGCAACTGGACCACTGGATCGCCGATCTGCGCGACCGGGCCAATCTCCCTGTGAGGCTGCGGCTATGGAACGGCAACGAGTATCCGCTCGGCCGTTTCGAACATCCCGCGGTGACCCTGACCATACGCGAGGCGGGTGCCCTGCCCCTGCTGCTCACGCCCAGCCTCGACAATCTCGGCGAAGCCTATGTCCAGGAAAAGATCGACCTGGACGGCACGCTTAGCGACATCATCGCCGTGGCTTACCGCTTCTCGGCTGCCGCCAGCGCGCAGGCCGGTGGCGCACTGGCACGGGTGGCCCAGCATTTCGCCCACACCAAGGCGGCGGACAAGGCCTCGATCCAGTATCACTACGACGTATCCAACGCGTTCTACCGGCTCTGGCTGGACCCGGGCATGGTGTACTCGTGCGCCTACTTCGAGCATGGCAACGAGGACCTTGCCACCGCCCAGCGCAAGAAGATCGACCACATCCTGACCAAGATCCAGCTGCAGCCCGGACAGACCTTGCTCGACATCGGCTGTGGCTGGGGCGCGCTGGTCATCCGCGCGGCGGAGAAGTTCGGTGCGCGCTGCGTGGGCATCACGCTGTCGCAAAACCAGTTCGACCTGGCAACCGAACGCGTCAGGCAGGCGGGCCTGTCCGACCGCGTCGAGATCCGTTTGCAGGATTACCGCGACACGGCCGGCACCTTCGACCGCATCACCAGCGTCGGCATGTTCGAGCACGTCGGCAAGGACAACCTGCCCGCCTATTTCGGCCACATGCGCGAGTTGCTCGCCGATGATGGCTTCGCCATGAACCACGGCATCACGTCGCCCGACCCCGACAGCGGCGCCACGCCCATGGACGGCTCTGAGTTCATGGACCGCTACGTGTTCCCGCAGGGCGAACTGCCGCACATCGGCATGGTGCTCAACACCCTGCAGCGCGGCGGCCTGGAGGCCACCGATGTGGAGTTGATGCGCGGCCACTACCGGCGCACGCTGCAACATTGGGCGGACAACTTCGAAGCGCAGGGTGATACCATCCGCGCCATGGTGGGCGAGAAGAAATACCGCATCTGGCGCGTCTACCTGGCAGGCTGCAGCCATGCCTTCGATACCGACCAGATGTCGATCTACCAGGTGGTTTGCCACAAGGCCGGCCTCTCGTCGCAGAGCTTGCCCTGGTCGCGCCGCTACATCTACGACAAATCGCTTGACTGAAAATCGGCTTGACTGAAGACCTGTTCGGCGGCCTGCTGGAGCCGCCAGGGGTGGCCGCTGCCGGCAATGCCGCACCGCTTGCCGGCGCCTCCCCGACCGTAGCCGCCGCCGCCAAGCCATCGCGCGGCAAGAGTGTGCTGGCGCCGCCCCCGGACCCTGCCCTGCTTGCGCTGGCCGCACGCCTGCCGGCCGGGCTGCATCTCGGCACATCGTCATGGTCCTATGGCGGCTGGAACGGCCTGGTCTACCAGGGGGAGTACACCGACAGCCTGCTCTCGCGCAAAGGCCTGGCCGCCTACTCGCAACATCCCCTGCTGCGTGCCGCCGGCATCGATCGCGGGTTCTACGCGCCGATCCCGCTTGCCGACTACGTTGCCTACGCGGCTCAGGTGCCCGCGCACTTCCGCTTCCTGGTCAAGGCACCTGCCAGCATTTGCGATCCGTGGCTGCGCACGTCCGAGGGCGCCGGCCGGCTGGCCAACGCCAGCTTCCTCGATGCCGAGATCGCCGCGCGCGATTTCGTCGTGCCGGCCAGCGCGGGCCTCGGCGCCAAGTGCGGACCGCTGCTGTTCCAGCTTTCCCCGCTAGGCGCGATGGCTACCGACAGCGCCGGCTTCCTGTCGCGGCTCGACGCCTTCCTGGGCGCCCTGCCCGCGCTCGACGCCGCCACGACACCGCACGCCTGCTACGCCGTGGAACTGCGCGATGCCGCCTTGCTCACGCCGCGCTTCATCAAGCTGCTGCGCGCACGCGGCGTGCGTTTCTGCCTGTCCGCGCGCGAGCGCATGCCGCCGGCCGAGCGGCAACTGCCGGCACAAGCACTCATGGACGAGGGCGCACCCGGACCGCTGGTGCTGCGGTGGATGTTGCATGCGGGCTTTGCCTACGAGCAAGCCGAATCCCGCTACGCGCCATTTGACCGGCTGATCGACGAAGACCCGCATACCCGTGCGGTGATCGCCGAGCAGGTGGTGCGCACGCTGCGCGCGGGCCAGCCCGCCTATGTGATCGTCAGCAACAAGGCGGAAGGCTCGGCGCCGTTGACTTGCGTGCGGCTGGCCGAGGCCATTGCCGAGCGGCTGGAAGCAAGCTGAGCGCAGGCCTGGCGCATCAGCGATTCAGGTGATGCGCGAACTTCTGCCGGAACTTGGCCAGCTTGGGTGATATCACGAACGAACAATAGCCCTGGTTCGGGTGATTCTGGAAGTAATTCTGATGGCCTTCCTCCGCGCGCCAGTACGGTTGCGTGGGCTCGATCTGCGTCACCAGCGGCGCATCGTAGAGTTTTTGCTCCGCCACCTCCCGCATCACATACTCGGCCATGGCGCGCTGCGGCTCCGTGTTGGTGAAGATCACCGAGCGGTACTGCGTGCCGACATCGTTACCTTGCCGGTTAAGGGTGGTGGGATCGTGGATGGCAAAGAAGATCTCCAGGATCTCGCGGTACTTGATCACCGTGGGATCGAAAGTCACGCGCACCACTTCGGCGTGCCCGGTGTCGCCGCCGCACACCTGTTCGTAAGTCGGATGGTTCACGTGGCCGCCGGTATAGCCCGACTCCACGGCCCGTACGCCCTTGACTTGCTGGTACACCGCTTCCAGGCACCAGAAGCACCCCCCGCCCAGCGTGGCAATCTCATGCTCGTTGTCCATCTTTATCTCTCCGGCTCATGACTATTCATGACTATAGGTAGCATACTCGTTCACCGCCCGCCGCGCCGCCGGAGACTGCCATGGACGCCGCGCCTAACGGATCGGCGCGGCGACCGGCCGGATCGGTGCGGCATCGGCCCCGCGGAACTTCAATGAGGCGCCGATAAAAGCGAACTGGTAGACGCGCTCGCGCGACAGGGCCTCCAGGTTCACCAGCTCGATGATCGGTGCGCCCTGCCGCGCCAGCAAATAAGCATGGACCGGGATGTAGTTGTCGGGCGGTGGGCGCGTTCGTGGCGTTCCTGGCCGAGGCTCTGCAAGGCCAGCCGGACGCTAGCGCAACGACGCCGCCACCATCGCGCGCAACTGTGGCTTGAGCACCTTGCCAAGCGCGCTCCTGGGCAGGCTGTCCACCAGCACCACCCGCTGCGGCAGCTTGAACCGTGCAATCGACAGCGCCAGCGTTTCACGCAGCGCCTCTGGCGCCAGCGCGTCGCGGTCCGCGCCATCGGCAGGCACCACGACGGCAACCGGCACCTCACCCCAGCGCGCGTCCGGCAGCCCCACCACCGCGCAATCCTGCACGCCAGGCAGGCCCAGCAGCGCGTTCTCGATCTCGGCCGGATAGATGTTCTCTCCGCCCGAGATGATCATGTCCTTGCTGCGCCCGACTACCTCGATGCAACCATCGGCATTGCGATGCGCAAGGTCACCGGAGCGGAACCAGCCATCGCGGAAATCCGGATGCTCAGGCTGCCGCCAGTAGCCCTGCATCAGGTTGGCGCCCGCGAGCCAGAGCTCGCCCACTTCGCCGTCGGCGACCGCAATGCCTTGTGCATCGGCTAGCCGCACCTGCACCTCCGGCTGGGGCCAGCCGGCATAGCCGGGCCTGGCCTTGGCCTGGTCCAGGCGCAGCACAACCGATACGGGACCGGTCTCGGTAGCGCCGTAAACCTGCCCGAGCGCGACGCCGCGCGCATGGAAGGCATCGATGTACGTGCGGGGAATCGGCGAGGAGCCAGCCATCACGCCGCGCAGCGATGACAGATCCGCGCCTGGCCAGCCGGGATGTTCCAGCACCGCGCGCAGCGTGGCTGGCACCATCAGCGACAGCGTGGGCTGCGCCTGCGCGCACGCATCGAGCCAGGCATCCGGCGCGAAACGCTGGTGCAACGTCACCTGCGCCCCGGCCAGCAATGCCGGCAGCGTCTGGATGCACAGGCCGCCCACATGGAACAGCGGCAGCACGGACAAGACATGGTCGTCCCGCGTCATGCCGTGCGCCCACCAGCTCGCGCGCGCGTTGGCCAGCAAGCCGGCCTGCGTGTGCAGCGCGCCCTTGGGATGGCCAGTGGAGCCGGAGGTGTAGACCAGCAGCAGCGGCGCCTCGCCGGGCGGCTGCGATGGCCGCGGCAGGGGCGTGTCCAGCGGCGCCGGCCGGTCGATCAGGCTATCGATCGGCGCCCGCGCGGCAGGCTCCGGCAGGGCCGCTGCCACCGCCGCCGCAGCCTGCGCGTGCGGCGCATCGTGGAACAGCACGCGTATGCCCGCATGCGCGGCGATGGCGCCCAGCTCCGGCACGGCCAGCCGGAAGTTCAGCGGCACGAAGATGGCCCCGAGCCTTGCGCACGCGAACAGGATGGCGAGCTGCAGATCGTGGTTCAGGCACAGCGTGCCCACCCGATCGCCCGGCTGCACGCCCCAGGTGCCGGCCAGGTGCGCGCAGACGCGCTCCACGCGGCGCCACAGCTTGCCGTAGTCGATGGTATGGCCAAGGCTATGCAGCGCCGGGCGCAGGGGCGCGGCGCTGACATGCGCATGCAGCGTGCGCAGCAGCGCGCCCGGCTCCGGCGTGCCGGCGAACAGCCGGTTGGCGCGCTCGTTCATTCGTCGCGCTCGCCGGACTCGTACAGGGTCTCGCGCCCCATGCGGTCCAGGATCAGCTCGGCGGTCCAGGGCAGCATCAGCGCGCCGCAGCGCGAATCGCGATAGAGCCGCTCCAGCGGCAGGTCCTTGAGCATGGACTGGCCGCCGCAGGTGCGGATCGCCAGCCGGGCGATGTCGTTGGCGCCTTCCATCACGCTGTAGTGCGCAGCGTACAGCCGCATGCGCGCATCCTTCCCCGGGCTGGCGCAGGCTTCATGAATCACGCGCCAGAAGATCGAGCGCATGTTCTCCAGCTGGATGCGCATCTGCGCCACGGCGATCTGCTTGGTGGGATACATGCGGCGCTTTACCGGCGGCTGGCCCGGCACTTCGCCGCGCAGGTACTGCACAGTGAAGTCGTACGCGGCCTGCGCCACGCCGAGATAGGTCGGCGAGAGCGTGAAGAACATGGCTGGCCAGGTCTGCGCCGCTTTGTAATAGACGCCCCGCGGCATCAGCTGCTCCTGGTCGGCGACGAACACATCCTTGAGCAACAGCGTGCGCGACACCGTGCCGCGCATGCCCATCGGGTCCCACTCGCCGGTCACGGTGAGGCCTTCGGCCTTGCCCGGCACCGCGATGTAGAGCGTGTCGCGCATATCGGGCGAATGGTCCGCGCACTCCTCCGTGCAGAGGATGCCGTAGTAGTCCGCCGCGCCCGACAGCGACGCAAAGATCTTGCGGCCATTGAGCACCCAGCCGCCCTCGACCTTGCGCGCGCTGGTGCCGAAGGGCGCGCGCCCGGCTGCGGCGGCCGAGCCCTCCGAGAAGGGCTGAGCGTAGATCGCGCCGTCCTTCACCACGCGCGCAAAGTGCAGCTCGCGCCGGGCCTCGTGCTCGGCGCGCTGCTCGGGCGTCATGGCGATGCCGTCGGCCAGCATGCCGGTCCACATGGTGGAGCAGATGTGCATGTTGTAGGTCAGCGCGGTGGCGCCACAGAAGCGGCCGATCTCCGCGCCCACCATGCAATACGTGGCGAAGTCCGCGCCCTCTCCGCCGAACTCGCGCGGCACGCACAAGGCCAGCAGGCCGGCCTCGCGCAAATCATCATAATTGGCAAAGGGAAAGCTGGCCTCGCGGTCCCACTGCGCCGCGCGCGGGGCAAAGCGCTCGCGGCCGAGCCGGTTGGCGAGCGTCAGCAGGCGCTCCTGCGCCTCGGTGAAATCGGCACTGCCGACTGCGGGAATGAAGTCCAGTGGCATGATCGTGTCTCCCGGGCATCGGCCACGCGCGTGGCGATGCCTCGATGTTCTTGTGGATTCAGTGCAGCGGGAAATGCCGCCCCAGGAAGCCGAGCACGGCGGCATTGAAATCCGCCGGGCGCTCCATGCAAGCCAGGTGGCCCACCGCGGGCAGGCACAGGTACTCGGCGCCAGCGATCTTCTGCGCCATGCGTTCCATCACGGCGGGCGCGGCGTTAGCGTCGTGCTCGCCGGCCAGCACCAGCACCGGCACGGTGATGCGCGCCAGCACTTCGCGCCGGTCAAAGCGCACCAGCGCCTGCAAAGCGGCGCGATAGGTCTCGGGCGGCACGGCCGCCATCACGCTGGTGGCGAACGCCACCGCGCGCGGCTCGGCCTGCGGTGCGACCATGGCGCGCACCAGCCCGCTGGCCATCTGCGCCATGGTCTTGCCGGCATCGAGCGGCGCCGTGCGCGCGGCCACGAAGTCGCGTTGCCACTGGCCATCGGCCTTGCCGAATGCGGGCGACGTGCCGGACAGCACCATGGCGTCGATCAGCCCTGGCATGGCTGCATAAGCTTCCTGCGCGACCATGCCGCCCATGCTATGGCCTAGCAGCACCACGCGCCGGCCCGCATCGCGCTCGGCCTGCAGCACCGGCTGCAAGGCTTGCGCCAGCCCGGCGAAATCACAGGGATCGATCATGGCGCTGTCGCCGTAGCCAGGCATGTCCCAGGCCACCGCGCGATAGCCCGCTTGCACCAGCGCAGCGAACTGCGCCGGCCACGCGGCCTTGCCGCCGCCGATGCCATGCAGCATCACGACAGCCACGGGACCGGTGCCCTGCGCGATGGTGGAGATGCCATTGGCATGGGTCTGGGGATGGGGCTGGGTAGTGTCAGGATTCAGGTTCTCGTTCATGCGCTTGCCTTGTTGTTTGCATGGGCCGCTTCGGGCGTGGCCGGACCGGCGAGCCGGCCTTCGTTCACCTCGCCCACGCCGTCGAGCGTGATCGTGCAGTTGCGCAGCGGCAGGTCGAAGTGGCCCAGCGTATGGCGGCCGGCGACCTCGTTGGCGCCGGTGGAGTAGAGAAAGTTGCCGGCAAAGGCGCGCAGCTCCGTGCCGTTGCAGTCGCGCTTGTCGTAGAACGTCATCGCATCCCAGCGGGCCTGCGGGTTCAAGCCCCAGCCCACGTGCGAAACCGCGTAGGCGTCGCGCGTGCCTTCGCGGTCGGCCCACGCCGCGTAGTAGCCGCGCATCATGTCGGCGTCCATGCCCTGCCCTTCGATGCCGACCATGTAGTCATCCTCGATATGGCAGACGATGGTGTCGCGCAGGTAGGTCTTGAAGGTCAGGTTGACGTCGCCCGGGGCGAGCACCAGCGTGCCGTTGACCTGCCCGCCGGCGGGAAAGGCCAGGCACAGGCCGCCCGGCCAGTGCGCGACCTGGCCCGGCTTGTTGCAGTAGCCCCAGACGCCGCCTACGCGCGCGCTTGCGAGCCCGACGCGCAGCTCGGTGCCGGCAGCCGAATGCACGCGCATCTCGCCTGCGCCACGCAACCGTTTCATGGCCGCTCGCACGCTGCTCTCCAGCGCTGGATCGGGCAGGCAGCGCTCCAGGATCTCGGGATGTTCGTTGCTGACCATCAGCAGGCGCGGCACGATGCCATCGGCGCCTTTGAGGATCAGCGGGAGTTCGGGCGCATGCAGCAGGCCCTCCACGGTGCAATCGATCACCAGGTGGCAGCGCTGCAAGGCGGCCACCACCGGGGCGAGTTGCTGCAAGGCATCGCTGGCGCCGGTGGAACGCACGGGCGCGGGCGCGGCAAGCGCCGGGGACGGCACCCGGATGCGCACGGGCGTGGCGCCCAGCGCTTGCACCGCCAGTTCCGCCAACTCCACATTGACGCGTCGGGATTGGGACTCCGTTACAATCCCAACCACTTCCTGGGCGGACAGGGCGCACAGTTCAAGGGTGCGCCGAAAAGCCGCCAGCCAGCGGTGTTCGATTTGCTCGATGAGCATAGGTCTCCTCCTGGTGCGATCTGCTGCGATCCTGGCAGGGTCCCGGGGGGGTGGCCTTGGTGCGCCAGCCCACCGATGCCTCCCGCCGGACGCATTAGCTTTGTGCTTGTGATTCTTGTCGCTGGCGCAAATAATATATGAAATTTCATGGATCCCAGTGGAGCCCGCGCTATGGGCATGCCTGAGGCCACGCCAAGCATCATCGGCAAGGCCGCTTCTCCCGATTTCGATACGCTGCACTTCCGGCGCACGCTGTCCCAGTTCGCCACCGGCGTGACGGTGATCACCACCCGCGCGGGCCCCGGCTCGCCGCCGGGCGCGCCGTTCGTGGGCATTACCGCCAGCTCGTTCAACTCGGTCTCGCTCGATCCGCCGCTGGTGCTGTGGAGCATGGCCACGCGCGCCAACAGCCTGCCGATGTTCCGCGACGGCTCGCACTACATCATCAATGTGCTGTCGGCCTCGCAACTGGACCTGTGCCAGCGCTTCGCCACGCTCAAGGGCGACCGCTTCGCGGGTGTCGACTACCGCCTGTCCGAGAACGGCTTGCCGATCCTGGCCAACGCGCTGGCCTGGTTCGAATGCCACAACCGCAGCCGCTACGACGAAGGCGACCACGTCATCTTCGTGGGCGAGGTGGAGCGCTGTGGCGTGCACGACAACGCGGGCAACCCGCTGGTGTTCCACGATGGCCGCTTTGCCACCACCGATCCGCTGACGGACTGAAGTCCGGGCGCAGCAGCCATGAAGGATTCGCCCAAGCCGGCCCCGGCGGCCCCAGACGCTTTTGTAGACGGCTACCTGCCCTATCTGCTGGCGCGGGCCAGCCACCTTGTGTCGGGCGAGTTCCACCGGCAGGTCGAGGCAGCCGGGCTCTCCGTGCCCGAATGGCGCGTGCTGGCCACGCTGGCCGACCGGCCAGACTGCACCATCGGCGCACTGGCCGATATCACGCTCACCAAGCAGCCCACCCTGACCAAGCTGATCGATCGCATGGCCGCAGACGGCCTCGTCACGCGGCGCAACGGCGCCCTGGACCGCCGCCATGCGCTGGTATCGATCACCGCGCGCGGCCGCGGCCGCGCCCGCGCCCTGCTCGACCAGGCCGCCGCCCATGAGCAACAAGTGCTGGATGACTTTGGCGTCGCGCAGGGCAACCAGCTCAAGGACACCTTGCGCCGCCTGATCGCGCTGCACGCGCCGCGCTAAGTGCCGACAGGCCTCAGGGCCGCGGCTCGCCCTTGACGACCGCCAGCGGCGAGCCATCCGTCTTGATCCTTTGCAGCACGATGTTCGAGCGGATATCCATCACGCCCGGCGTGCGGTAGAGCCGGTTCACGATGAAATCCGAGTAGTGCTTGAGGTTGCGCGCCTGCACGGTCAGGATGTAATTGCTGTCGCCGGTGATGATGTAGGCCGACACCACCTCAGGCCAGGATTGCACCGCCGCGTTGAAGGTATCGTGCCAGCCCTCGGTTTCGGGGCGCATCGACACCTGCACGATCGCCTCCAGTTCCAGGCCGAGCCGCTCGGCGTCGAACCACGCCCGGTAGCCGCCGATCACGCCATCCTCCTCCAGCAAACGCACCCGCCGCAGGCAGGCCGAAGGCGACAGCGCCACGCGGTCGGCCAGGTCCTGGTTGCTGATGCGCCCGTTCTCCTGGAGGCAGGTCAGGATGCGCAAATCTATGGGATCCAGGTTCATTTCGCAGATTCTTCCATGATTCTCTTCATAGATGAAATTCTATGCGAAAACCAATGGAATCCACCGGTCATTTCGCAAGCCTCTTGTCCGTAATATTGACTATCATGCCGTCATCCGCTCCATGAAGAGCCTTGGAACGCCGCTCCCAGGCGTCAGCCCCCGATGACGAACCGCCCCACCCCCGATACCAACGATAGGCCGCGCCAGCTCTGGGACATCAGCCCCGCGCTCTCGCCCGACACGCCGGTGTGGCCGGGCGACACGCCGTTCCAGCTCGAGCGCAACTGGCAGATCGACGCCCACTGCCCCGTCAATGTCGGGCGCATCACCTTGTCGCCCCACACCGGCGCCCATGCCGATGCGCCGCTGCACTACGCCGCCGACGGCGCGCCCATCGGGGCGGTGGACCTGGCGCCCTACCTCGGCCCGTGCCGGGTGATCCATTGCATTGGTGCGGCCCCGCTGGTCGAGCCTCGCCACATCGAACATGCGCTGGCAGGTGTACCGCCGCGTGTGCTGCTGCGCACTTACCAGCAAGCGCCGCTGGCGACGTGGGACCCGGACTTCTGCGCGGTCGCGCCGGAAACCATCGCGTTGCTCGCAGAGCACGGCGTGATGCTGGTCGGCATCGACACGCCCTCGCTGGACCCGCAGGAATCCAAGACCATGGCCGCGCACAACATGGTGCGCCGGCATCGCCTGGCCATCCTCGAAGGCCTGGTGCTCGATGCCGTGGCAGAGGCCGACTACGAACTGATTGCCCTGCCCCTGCGCTTTGCCGGACTCGATGCAAGCCCGGTGCGTGCCGTGCTGCGCAGCCTGGCCTGAACGACCGCACTGAACGACCCGAACCCAACCTTCCCCCAGGAAACCTCTCACACATGACCGCACTGACTCGCGAGCAATGCCTCGCCCTCGACCAAGAAGATCCGCTGCGCCACCTGCGCGACCAGTTCGCGCTCCCGCAAGGCGTGATCTACCTCGATGGCAACTCGCTGGGCGCGCGCCCGCGCAGCGCCGCGGCACGCGCCGCCCAAGTGGTGAGCGAGGAATGGGGCACGGGCCTGATCCGCAGCTGGAACACGGCCGGCTGGTTCGAACTGCCCCAGCGCCTGGGCAATATGCTGGCACCGCTGGTCGGCGCCGGCGAGGACGAAGTCGTGGTGACCGACACCACCTCCTCCAACCTGTTCAAGGTGCTGGCAGCCGCGCTGCGCGTGCAGCAGACCCGCGACCCGAAGCGCAAGGTGATCGTATCGGAAGCCAGCAACTTCCCCACCGACCTCTACATCGCACAGGGGCTGGCCGACCTGCTGCAGCAAGGCTATTCGCTGCGCCTGGTGAATGCGCCCGAGGAGATCGATGCGGCGGTGGACGCCGACACCGCCGTGCTGATGCTGACCCATGTCAACTACAAGACCGGCGAAATGCTCGACATGGCCAGCGTGACCGAGATGGCGCATGCCCGCGGCGCGCTCACGGTGTGGGACCTGGCCCACTCGGCCGGCGCGGTGCCCGTGGCGCTCAAGGCATCGGGTGCGGACTACGCGGTCGGCTGCACTTACAAGTACCTCAACGGCGGCCCCGGCTCGCCCGCCTTCCTGTGGGTCGCGCCCTCGCTGCGCGATGCCTTCTGGCAACCGCTGTCCGGCTGGTGGGGCCACGCAGCGCCGTTCGCGATGGAACCCGGCTACCGCCCGCGCGAAGGCGTAGCGCGCTTCCTGTGCGGCACCCAGCCCATTGCCTCGCTGGCCATGGTCGAATGCGGGCTCGAAATCTACGCCCAGACCGACATGGCAGCGCTACGCGCCAAGTCGCTGATGCTGACCGACCTCTTCATCGCACTGGTGGAAACACGCTGCGCCGCGCACCCGCTCGAACTGGTGACCCCGCGCGCCCATGCGCGCCGCGGCAGCCATGTGAGCTTTGCCCATCCGGACGGCTTTGCCCTGGTGCAAGCCCTGATCGAGCGCGGCGTGATCGGCGACTACCGCGAGCCGCGCATCGCGCGCTTTGGCTTCACGCCGCTATACACCAGCTTCACCGAAGTCTGGGATGCGGTGGAAATCCTGCGCGACGTGCTCGACAGCGGCACCTACAAGGCCGAGCGTCACCAGACGCGCGGCCTGGTGACCTGAGCAGGAGCACGCCATGAGCAACCACAAGGGATGCCCGATGTCGGGCGCAGGCGCCACCGAAACCAGCGATGCCAGCTGGCACGACGCCCAGATGGATTTCGCCAAGGACATGAGCTACGGCGATTACCTGGCGCTGGACCAGATTCTCAACGCCCAGCATCCGCTCTCGCCCGAGCACAACGAGATGCTGTTCATCGTGCAGCACCAGACCAGCGAGCTGTGGATGAAGCTGGCGCTGCACGAACTGCGCGCCGCGCGCGAATGCGTGCGCCAGGACCAGTTGCCGCCTGCCTTCAAGATGCTCACGCGAGTCTCGCGCATCATGGAGCAACTGGTGCAGGCGTGGAGCGTGCTGGCGACGATGACGCCGCCGGAGTACTCGGCGATGCGCCCTTACCTCGGGATGTCGTCTGGTTTCCAATCGTTCCAGTACCGCGAGATCGAGTTCATCCTCGGCAACAAGAACGCAGCCATGCTGCGCCCGCATGCGCATCAGCCGCAACACCTGGCACTGGTGGAAGAAGCCCTGCGCACGCCGTCGCTGTATGACGAAGCGATCCGCCTGATGGCGCGGCGCGGCTTTGCCATCGATGCGGCCTGCATCGAGCGGGACTGGACCAAGCCAGCCGGCGAAAACGCCTCGGTGGAAGCGGCATGGCTGGAGGTCTATCGCAAGCCCGAGGCGCACTGGGAACTGTATGAACTCGGCGAGAAGTTCGTCGACCTGGAAGATGCGTTCCGGCAGTGGCGCTTCCGCCATGTCACCACCGTGGAACGCGTAATCGGCTTCAAGCGCGGCACCGGCGGCACCGAAGGCGTCAGCTACCTGCGCAAGATGCTCGACGTGGTGCTGTTCCCGGAGTTGTGGAAGCTGCGCACGGATCTGTAAGCGGGCAAAAGCGGACGCGGCACCGGCCAAGGCCGGTGTCGCGTCGCTTCAGAGCGCCGGGTCCGACAGCCGCGCCGCCAGCGCGCGCAAGGCCGGCGCCAGCTTGTCGTGGAACACCGCTTCCTCGACCGAGCCATAGGACGCACTGCAACTCAGCATGTGCAGCTCCTTCTCCCCCACCGGACGGAATGCCACCGCGCATGCATGGATGGCCGGGTGCCAATCGCGGAACGACGCCGCATAGCCCAGGGTCGACGCCTGCTCCACCGTGGCGCGCATGGCTGCCTCCTGGGTTTTCCACTGTTCGGGATAGGCCTGGGCAAACTCCGCCAGCACCCGTTCGCGCTTGGCTGCCGGCAAAGCCGCCAGGTAAGCGCGGCCCATGGAGCTCGATACCAGCGAGAGCCGCGACCCCACGCCCAGTCCCAGCATCACGCCCGCATCATTGCGGATCGACTCAAGATAGATCACCTCCATGCGTTCGCGCTTGCCCAGCGAGACCGACACCCCATAAGCCTGGGCGAACGCCAGCATGTGCGGGCGTGCCAGCGTCACCACATTGGACGCGGACAGGTAGGAATAGCCTAGCGCCAGCACGCCGGCATCGAGTGCGTACTTGCCCAGGCTATCGTCGTAGCGCAGGTAGCCCAGTTGCACCAGCGTGCCGGCCAGCCGGCTCACCGTGGCTTTGGGAAAGCCCGTGCGGCGCACGAAATCCTGATTGCCCAGCATCGACTCGCCAGTGCGAAAGCAACGCAGCAGTTCAAGGCCGCGCGCCAGCGCGGCAACAAAATTGGGATCGCTCTCGCGCGGTGTGGCGCTGGCGGCATCCGCCGCAGGCGTGGCTTGCGATTCAGTGGCCAAAAGTGATCTCCGCGGATTGGATGGAGGCAGCGCGGCCTATTGCATGGATCGCGCATTGCGATATACTACATCATCGGAACAAAGTTCCGCAATGCGGAACCGCAAAAGCACCACGGCGGACCGCGGAATGCGCCGATACTTCCTGAATTCAGGGTTGGCTCGCGAGGCCGCCCATCCCGATCTGCACTAGACCTGCACTACCGAAGGAGACCTACATGGCTGCCAACGCCGAATTCCACTGGGCTGACCCGCTGTTGCTGGACGACCAGCTGAGCGCCGACGAGCGCATGGTGCGCGACGCCGCCCTGGCCTATTGCCAGGACAAGCTCGCCCCGCGCGTACTGCAATCGTTCCGCAATGAAAAGACCGACATCGAGATCTTCCGCGAGATGGGCGAGCTGGGCCTGCTCGGCCCCACCATTCCCGAGGAATACGGCGGCCCCGGCCTGAACTACGTGGCCTACGGCCTGATCGCGCGCGAAGTGGAGCGGGTGGATTCGGGCTATCGCTCGATGATGAGCGTGCAGTCGTCGCTGGTGATGGTGCCCATCCACGAATTCGGCAGCGAAGCACAAAAACAGAAATACCTGCCTAAGCTGGCGACCGGCGAGTGGATTGGCTGCTTCGGCCTGACCGAGCCAAACCACGGCTCCGACCCGGGCTCCATGATCACGCGCGCCAAGAAGGTGGCAGGCGGCTATGAGCTGTCCGGCGCCAAGATGTGGATCACCAACTCGCCCATCGCCGACGTCTTCGTCGTGTGGGGCAAGCTGGTCGGTGACGACGGCAAGGAAGCGATCCGCGGCTTTATCCTCGAAAAGGGCTGGAAGGGCCTGTCGGCACCGGCCATCCACGGCAAGGTCGGCCTGCGCACCTCGATCACCGGCGAAATCGTCATGGACCAGGTGTTCGTGCCGGAAGAAAACCTGATGCCGGGCGTGTCCGGCCTGAAGGGTCCCTTCACCTGCCTGAACTCTGCCCGCTACGGCATCGCCTGGGGCGCCCTGGGCGCCGCCGAGTTCTGCTGGCACACCGCGCGCCAGTACACGCTGGACCGCAAGCAGTTCGGCCGCCCGCTGGCCGCCAACCAGCTGGTGCAAAAGAAGCTGGCCGACATGCAGACCGAGATCACGCTGGGCCTGCAAGGCTGCCTGCGCCTGGGCCGCATGAAGGACGAAGGCACCGCTGCGGTGGAAATCACCTCGATCATGAAGCGCAATTCCTGCGGCAAGTCGCTGGACATCGCCCGCGTGGCGCGCGACATGCTCGGCGGCAACGGCATCTCGGACGAGTTCGGCGTGATCCGTCACGTGGTCAACCTCGAAGTGGTCAACACTTACGAAGGCACCCATGACATCCACGCGCTGATCCTGGGCCGCGCCCAGACCGGCATCCAGGCGTTCTTCTAAGGCACGCCGCCCGGGCCCGCCCGCTCTCCCGCAAGAAATAAAAAGGCCCGGCTGCGAAGCCGGGCCAAGCACACTACCAAGGAGAGACGACGGGCGAGCCCATCGTTGTACAACACCGGTCCGCCGGCCCGGCGCTACGCGCCCCGGCCGGCTGCTTGCTTACTTGTTGGGTTGCGGCGTCAGCCGCAGGTAAGGCCGCACGGCCTTGTATCCCTTCGGAAATTTCTGCTTTATCACGTCCTCGTCCTTCAGCGAGGGCACAATCACCACATCCTCGCCGTCCTGCCAGTTGCCCGGCGTGGCAACGCTATGGCTGTCAGTGAGCTGCAGCGAATCGATCACCCGCAGGATCTCATTGAAGTTGCGCCCGGTGCTGGCCGGGTAGGTGATGGTCAGCCGCACCTTCTTTTCCGGGTCGATCACAAACAGCGAGCGCACCGTCAAGGTCGCGTTCGCATTGGGGTGAATCATGTCGTACAGCTCGGAAACCTTGCGCTCGCCATCGGCGATGATGGGGAAATTGACCGTGGTACCCTGGGTCTCGTTGATATCCTTGATCCACTCTCGATGGGACTCGACAGGGTCGACCGACAGTGCGATGACCTTGACATTGCGCTTGGCAAAATCACCCTTCAGCTTCGCCGTCAGGCCGAGTTCGGTCGTGCAGACCGGTGTGAAATCGGCCGGGTGCGAGAAAAGCACGCCCCAACTGTCGCCCAGCCATTCATGAAAGCGAATCGGGCCTTCACTGGAATCCTGTTCGAAATCCGGTGCGATGTCACCGAGACGTAGAGTCATGCGGGTCTCCTCAAGAGGCAAAATAGGGTGGAACCACTCTAGTCCGATTGCGATCCAACCCAAACGAATATAAAGTCACTACAAAATCACCTTTTTGTAGTAAGACCTTTGTTAAGACCTTTGTTAAGACCTTTGTCCTGCGTCACAGTCCTACATGCTGTGTCGGACTCGTGGTGTTGAAACCACGGCGGTTCCCCGCATATGCTAGTAAAGAGGGCGAGAAGCTGCCCGACAACGTGCGGGGAAGGCAAAATGTCACAATCCGAAACCACCGCCCGCAACAGGAGAAACTGATGAGCGATGTCAAGACCGTTTTGTCCGATGCCGAAGAACTGCTTAAGCAAGCGGCCTCGACCACAGGCGAGAAAGCTGCCGAACTGCGTGAGCGCGGCATGGGCCTGCTGAAACAAGCCAAAGAAAAGGCCCAAGACCTTCAGGACGCCGTGGTCACCAAGAGCAAGGCGGCTGCACGTGCCACCGATGACTACGTCCATGACCATCCGTGGCGCGCAGTCGGCGTTGCCGCCGGCGTCGGCCTGCTGATCGGCCTATTGCTGAACCGCAAGTAATTCGCCAGGCCGCAGGCCTCGCGCATGAACCCGAACGCCTTGCACCTGGGCCGCCACATGTCGCGGCGCAGTGCCGGGCAACGCCCCGCCAGCGGTCCCGCGCTGGCGGGGCTCCCCGTCTGCAGCAGGTGCAGCGCTTCGCCGCTGCACGCCTTCGCCGGAATTGAATGAGCGACCCCACCTCTTCCCCCAAGTTTATGGATGCCCTGCGCAGCCTGGCAGGATCACTGGTGGCAATGGTGCAGACTCGCCTTGAACTTGCCAGCGTCGAACTCGCGGAAGAACGCTCCCGGCTGATGAAGATGGCCTTGCTGGCCTGTTTCGGCCTGGTGTTCTTTGGCCTGGCCATGGTGACGCTGACCGTATTGATCGCCATCGTGTTCTGGGACACCTACCGCTGGCAGGCCCTGGGCGTGCTGGTTGCGCTATACCTGGCCGCCTGCGCAATCTGCCTCGCGGTTGCCCGCCATCTGGTGCGCAATGCCCCGCCCCTGTTCGAAGCGACGCTGGCCGAGATCGACAAAGACCGGGAGATCCTGCGCCGATGAGCACACCACACACCCCAGGCGAGCCGGCCGACAACGCGGCCGGCACCGCATCCACCGCCAAAGCGCCTCGCTCGCACCAGCGTCCAGTACGTTTCTCACGGGAAGTGCGCCTGCCCCTTGCCATTCGCAAGGAGCTGCTGATCACGCGCGCCGCGCTTGAGCGCTACGACTGCGCCCAGGCGCTCCATCACGTCCGTGGCAGCGCGACCCGCCTCGGCCGCTTCAGCACCTGGCTGCCGCGCATGACCCGGCCCGCCTCCTGGCTCAAGCTGCTTGGACTCGCCAAGGACTACCCGCTGCTCAGCTCAGCCGTGTCCCTGGCGCTGCCGCTGCTGCGCAAGACCCCGGTACTGCGCTGGGGATGGAAGCTGTCCAAGTTCGGCGCGCTGGCCGCAGCCGGCTACTGGGCCTATGAGACTTTTCAGAAAAGCCCCGCCCAGGATGCCCGCAAGGCGCCGTCCGACACCGTCGACACAGGGTTCCGCGACCCGCTGGTGCGTTAGCACCGCGATACGCCATGCAAGGCTGCCACCTGCGCCGGCCTTGCCTACCGAGGGCCTGCCATACGGCAATGAAGGCAATCAGCGCCACTCGCCACGGCGAGCCGTCGTACACCACCATCGCGGCGCGCTCCCCAACGCTTTTTCGACGCAAGGTGACAGCGCAATGACCCAACGAGTGGAAATGCAGCAAAAGGCGTTCTACCTGCTGCTGGCAGTCGTGTCGATAGCCTTCTGCTTCGTCCTGCGACCTTTCTTCGGCGCTGTGTTCTGGGGCGCCATCCTGGCCATCATCTTCACGCCGCCCAACAACTGGCTGACCCGGCGCATGGGCGGCCGACGCAACCTGGCATCGCTGACCACGCTGACGCTATGCCTGCTGATCGTCGTGCTGCCGCTGATCTTTGTCACCGGCGCCCTGATCCAGGAAGGCAGCACCGTCTACCAGCAGATCAAGTCCGGCCAGCTGAATTTTGGCGCCTACTTCCAGCAAGCCTTGCACGCCCTGCCGCCGTCGGTGACAAGGGTGCTGGACCGCTTCGGCCTGACCGATATCAGCGACCTGCAGCAAAAGCTCACCGCGGGGGCCGCCCAGGCCAGCCAGATCATCGCCGCGCAGGCGCTCAGCATCGGGCAGAACACATTCCAGTTCGTGGTCAGCTTTGGCGTGATGTTGTACCTGCTGTTCTTCCTGCTGCGCGATGGCCCGCAACTCTCCAAGATCATCATGCGGGCGATTCCGCTGAGCGAGCCGCACAAGCAGCACCTGCTGCGCAAGTTCACCACCGTGGCTCGCGCCACCGTCAAGGGCAACATCGCCGTAGCCGCGGTACAAGGCGCGCTGGGCGGCCTGGCCTTCTGGTTCCTCGGCATCCAGGGCTCGCTGCTGTGGGGTGTGCTGATGGGCTTCCTGTCGCTGCTGCCCGCGGTGGGCGCCGCACTGATCTGGGGACCGGTGGGGATCTACTTCCTGCTGACCGGCGACGTGGGCAAGGGCTCCATCCTGATCGGCTTCTGCGCGGTGGTGATCGGCGCGGTGGACAACGTGCTGCGCCCTATCCTGGTCGGCAAGGACACCCGCATGCCCGACTGGGTGGTGCTGATTTCCACGCTGGGCGGCATGGCGCTGTTCGGGTTGAGCGGCTTCGTCATTGGCCCGCTGATCGCCGCGCTGTTTATCGCTAGCTGGGACCTGTCCACGTCCACGCGGGAAGAAATCGAGCGCCGGGACGCCACGCACGACAAGGACCCGACGCCGCCCGCACCGTCCACAGGCGCAAGCGGGCAAGCCAGCGCCCAGGCACCGGGCCCCGAGGCGGCGCGCACGGACTGAGCCGCGTCGCCGTTTGCCGGCCCCAAACACACCAAGGAGTGAGCATTGCGTCAAGACAAACCATCATCCGGTGCGCAGGCGCCGGCAAAGGTAAAGCACTACGGCGTGCGTGAACTGTTCCGCAAACCGGACCGTTCCCAGTTCTCGATCTCGCCGGATGGCCGCCACCTGTCCTTCCTTGCCCGGCACCAGGGCCGACAGAACGTCTTCGTGCAGGCCATCGACACCGAAGGCAACGTGTTGGGCGAAGCCCGGCCGCTGACCCACGAGAGCGAGCGCGACCTGCCCTTCCACACCTGGAAAGGCAACGCGCACATCCTGTATGCGAAGGACTTTGGCGGCGACGAGAACTTCCACGTGCTGTCGGTGCCCATCGACGGCGGCGAACCAGTCGACCTGACCCCGTATCCGGGCGTGCGCGCGGAGATCATCGACGATCTCGAGGACGATGACCGCCATATCCTGCTGTCGCACAACAAGCGCGACCCGGAGGTATTCGACGTGCTGCGCGTCGATGTCGTCACGGGCGAGTCCGTGCAGATCGCGGAAAACCCGGGCAACGTGATGAGCTGGGGCACCGACCACGCAGGCCGCCTGCGGGTAGCCACCGCCAGCGACGGCGTGAACACCACCCTGCTCTACCGCGATACCGAGGACGAGCCTTTCCGCCCGATCCTGACCACCGACTTCCGCGAGACGGTCTCGCCGCTGTTCTTCACCTTCGACGACAAGCAGCTGTATGTGCAGTCGAATCGCGGCCGCGACAAGACGGCGATATTCGAATTCGATCCGCAGACCGCCAAGGAAGGCCGCCTGGTCTTCGAGCACGATGACGTCGATGTCGGCGGCCTGTCCTACTCGCGGCATCGCCGCGTGCTGACCGCCGCCTGGTACACCGACTGGAAGACGCACCGCCATTTCTTCGACGCCCACGCCGAGCAGATCCATGCCGACCTGGAGCGGCAACTGCCGGGCTACGAGCACCACGTCACCAGCATCACGCGCATTGAGACCCGCATGATCGTCTCCGCGTCGAGCGACAAGACCACCGGCACGCGCTTCCTGTACGACAGCGGCACGCAAAAGCTGGTCACGCTAGGCAAGGTGCAGCCCTGGCTGGATGAAGCCGACATGGCCGGCATGCAGCCAATCCGCTTCACCTCGCGCGACGGCCTGCAGATCCACGGCTACCTGACGCTGCCGGTGGCCAGCGCGGGCGAGCCTGCGCCGCGGGGCCTGCCGCTGGTGGTCAACCCGCACGGCGGCCCGTGGACGCGCGACGTATGGGGCTTCAACCCCGAGGTGCAGCTGCTGGCCAATCGCGGCTATGCCGTGCTGCAGATCAACTTCCGCGGCTCTACCGGCTACGGTCGCGCATTCTGGGAGGCGAGCTTCAAGCAGTGGGGCAAGGCCATGCAGCACGATATCGACGACGGCGTCGACTGGCTCGTCGCGCAAGGCATCGTGGACCCCAAGCGCATCGCGATCTACGGCGCCAGCTATGGCGGCTATGCAACGCTGGCGGGCGTGGCCTTCACGCCGGAGCGCTACGCCGCGGCCATCGACTATGTCGGCGTATCGAACCTGTTCACGCTGCTGGAGACCATTCCCGCGTACTGGAAACCGATGCTGGACATGCTGTACGAGATGGTCGGCAACCCCAACGTGGAAGCCGAGCGCCAAGCCCTGCACGATGCCTCGCCGGTGTTCTTCGCGGACAAGATCCGCACGCCGCTGCTGGTGGCGCAAGGCGCCAACGATCCGCGCGTCAAGCAGGCAGAGAGCGACCAGATCGTCCAGGCGCTGCGCTCGCGCGGCGTGGATGTGGAATACCTGTTAAAGGAAAACGAGGGCCACGGCTTCCACAACGAGGAAAACACCTTCGACTTCTACGAAGCCATGGAAGCGTTTCTCGCCAGGCATCTGGCCAGGGAAGGCTGATTTGCGAATGCTCCGCGCCCGAACATCAGGCGCGGGCACATGAAACAAAAAAGGCGTAGCGGTTGCCCGCTACGCCTTTTCGCAATGCTGGTGGGTCGTGCGTGACTCGAACACGCGACCAACGGATTAAAAGTCCGCTGCTCTACCGACTGAGCTAACGACCCGGAAAAACTGAAGCCGCGATTATAGGAATATCTTGGCCCTAAAGTCAACCTTTGAACACGAACTACTCGTGCTAGATCATGCGCTCAAGGCGCCATATCTGGTAGCGGAAGCCCAGCACCGAGCCAATCAGGATGCCGGCCAGCGCGATAAACGAGCCGATCGCCAGCGTGGATACGCCTGATAGCCCCTGGCCGATGGTGCAGCCCAGCGCGGTCACGCCGCCCACGCCCATCAGGACGCCACCCACCAGATGATTGCCGACGTCCTCGGCATTGCCAAAGCCTTCCCAGCGAAAGGTGCGGGTCACCAGTGCGTACGCAGCGGCGCCGGCCACCACGCCGAACACGCTGACAATGCCGATGGTCAGCACCTTGCTCTTGTCGCTGAACATCATCAGCCAGTCGAGCGTGTAGGCATAGGGAGCGACAAAGCTCAGGCTCTCCATGCGGCCGCTGTTGCTGGCAACAAACAGTTCCTCGAGCGTATTGGGATCCTCGGCGACATAGCCGAGGTGCCCGGACACGTACCACATGGCCACGATGATCAGGCCCACCGCCAGGCCACCAAGCAGGTTATCGAAGGTGCGAAAGCCGCGTCCCGCCAGCGCCCAGATCACCAGCGCCCCGCCCACCACCAGCGCGATGCCGACTTGCAGCGTGGCGCGCGCCAAGCCGCTGGCGTGCGCCAGCACGGAGGGCAGGTCTTGCGTGGTGGGCAACGTGAGCGCCACGGCATCGACGGTGTTCACGCGAATCACGCCAAACAAGCCGCGCAGCGTCATATAGGCCGACAGCCCCAGGAAAACGAACACCACCAGCGACTTCAGGTTCCCGGCGCCGATACGCACCAGCGTCTTGCTGCCGCAGCCCGAGGCCAGCACCATGCCGAAACCGAACATCAGCCCGCCCACCAGGGCGGAGAGCCAGCTGAGCTTGCTGGCGGCATAGATGGTCTTGGTGGGATCGATGTAGCCGCCCGCAGCCAGCGCGGCGGTGCCGATCATGGCCACGCCGATGGCCAGCCCCCACATGCGCATGCGGGTCCAGTCGCCCATATTGACGATGTCGGAGACCGCACCCATGGTGCAGAAGTGCGTGCGCTGGAGCACCGCCCCAAACAGGAAGGTCAGGATGAAGGTGCTCGCCAGTATGGTACGGCTGAGCGCGGCAATATCGATTTCGGGCATGGGTGTCCGGCGGGGGAAGCGGAACGGGTGGGTGCGCGCAGGCGCGCTGGTGGCAACGACAACCGTCAGGCTGCGCCCTGGTAGCGGGTGGGATCAGGCACGCCAGCGGCCTCGAAGCCCGCGCGGCGGATGCGGCAAGAGTCGCACACGCCACAGGCCCGGCCATCGTCGTCAGCCTTGTAGCACGATACCGTCATGCCGTAATCCACCCCCAGCTTGACGCCGGCGCGGATGATCTCGCCCTTGGTCATGTCGATGATGGGCGCGTGCACGCGGATGCGCTCGCCTTCGACGCCGGCCTTGGTGGCCAGGTTGGCAAGCGCCTCGTAGGCAGACACGTACTCGGGCCGGCAATCCGGATAGCCGGAGTAGTCGACCGCATTGGCACCGAAGAACAGGTCACGGCCGCCGACGGCTTCGGCCCAGCCCAGGGCCAGCGACAGCATGATGGTATTGCGGGCCGGCACGTAGGTCACCGGAATGCCGCCGACGGCGCCGTCCGTAGGCACCTCAAGGCTATCATCGGTCAGCGCGGAGCCGCCGAAGCGACGCAGGTCCAGGTCGATGATCTCGTGGCGCACGGCGCCCAAGGCGGCGGCCACGCGCTTTGCGGCCTCCAGTTCCGAGGAGTGGCGCTGACCGTAGCGCATCGACAACGCATAGGTCTCGAAGCCCTGCGCATTGGCCATGGCAAGGACGGTGGCGGAGTCCAGGCCGCCGGAAAGCAGGACGATAGCGCGTTTTTTCATGATGGCACGGCGCGGCGCCTGGAGGCGCCACGCAAAATTCGAGGCGAATCGGGTATTTTAGCGCGCCCAAGACCAAAGGCCCGCGTATGCGGGCCTTTGGTGTATTGACTGCTACCTGGGCTGCTTGGCAGCGCCCGCCCGCTCAGGCGCTCACTTCAGCGTCTTGAGGCGATTGCTCGCCGCCTGCGCGCCCTCGGTGCCGGGGTATTTGGCTACCACCTGCTCCAAGGTCTTGCGGGCCGCGGGCTTCTGGCCCGATTCGATCTGGTTGTTGGCGATGGCGATCAGCGCATCCGGCACCTTGGGGTGATCCGGATAGGCCTGCACCATGTTCTGCAGCACCGAGGTCGAGCCGCGGTAGTCGCGCTGCGCGTACAGCGAGTTGCCGAGCCAGAACTGCGCCAGCGGCACATACGGGCTCTGCGGGTACTTCTTGATGAAGCCCGCGAACACGTTGCCGGCACCCTTGAAGTCCCCGGTCTGGAACTGCTTGAGCGCGGCATCGTATTCGGCCTTTTCGCCAGGTTGCGACAGCCCTTCTCGGCCATCCACGGTGACCTGTTGCGGCTCGAATTTCTTCAGGCGCGCATCCAGGTCCGCGTAGTAGTCCTTCTGCTGCTTTTGCAGCGTCGTCACCTCGTTCTGCAGCATCTCGTTCTGGCCGCGCAGTCGCGCCACTTCCTGACGCAGACCTTCGAGCTGGTTCTGCATGTCGAGCTGGGCGCGGCTGTTCTGGTCGATGCGCTGCGATGCCGTCGCCTGGAAACCGTTGAACTGGTCCCGCATGTTGACGATGGCTTTGCGCGCCTCGTCATCGTCGAACACGCCGGCCCGCGCCTGTGCAAACGGCAACAGGCTGACGCAGGACATCGCAGTAAGCAATACCAACTTGGAGACGCGTGCTTTCATGAGATGGCTGTCCGCAGATTAGTACGTGATGTCCGC
This sequence comes from Cupriavidus basilensis, assembly GCF_008801925.2. Classification (NCBI taxonomy): domain Bacteria; kingdom Pseudomonadati; phylum Pseudomonadota; class Betaproteobacteria; order Burkholderiales; family Burkholderiaceae; genus Cupriavidus; species Cupriavidus basilensis. The sequence continues at coordinate 3,358,005 of NZ_CP062803.1, forward strand.
GCGGCGGTTTTCTGCCCAGGCGGCTTCGTCGTGGCCGGTTGCCTTGGGCTTTTCCTTACCCAGGCTGACGGCTTCCATCTGGGTTTCCGGCACGCCCAGCGAGGACAGCGAGCGGCGCACGGCTTCGGCGCGCTTCTGGCCCAGTGCCAGGTTGTATTCGCTGGTGCCGCGCTCGTCGGTGTTGCCCTGAATCAGGATGCGGCGGCCCTTGTTGGCGGCCAGGTACTTGGCGTGCTCCGACAGCATGCCCTGGTAGTCGGACTTGACGCTGTAGCTGTCGAAGTCGAAGTACACGCTGCGCTTGGCCAGCGGGCTGTTCGGATCGTTCAGCGGATCACGCGACACGTCCACCGGCGCCACGGCGCGGGCATCGGTCGAAGGCGTACCCTTGTTGCCGGCACCGGCGTTGGCGGTATCGTCCAGCTTGACGCCGGAGCTGCAAGCGCCGAGGGCCAGCAGAGCGGCGACGGCAAGGGTTTTGGTCATCATATTGGTCATGGCTAGGAACTCCTCGTTTATTGCATGAATGGTCCCCAGGACGGCTCGCGAACCTCGCCGGACTGGAGCGACAAAACCTGCCGGGTACGCCCGTCAGTGGACACTGCCGCCAGCACCGAGCGACCTCCCACCCGGGTGGCATAAAGAATGTACTTGCCGTTGGCGGCGAAGCTCGGAGCCTCGTCGTTGGCGGTGTCGGTCAGCGAGGTCACATCGCCGTTGCCGAGATCCATCAGCTGCAGCTTGAAGCCGCCGCTGCGGGTGATATAGGCCAGTTGCTTGCCATCGGGGGAAATGCGCGGGCTCACGTTGTAGCTGCCCTTGAAGGTCACGCGCTGGGCCGCGCCGCCCTCTTCGCCGCTGGCTGGCATGCGATAGATCTGCGGCGCACCGCCGCGATCGCTGGTGAAGTAGATGCTGCGGCCATCCGGCGCGTATTGCGGCTCGGTATCGATGGCGCTGCTGCGGGTAAGGCGCTTGAGCCCGGAGCCGTCGGCGCCAACCTGGTAGATCTGGGTATTGCCGTCGCGCGACAGCGCCACCGCCAGGCGCTGGCCGTCAGGCGACCACGAAGGCGCGCTGTTGTTGCCCTTTTGGTTCGACACCAGCGTGCGCCTGCCGGTCGCCAGGTCGTGCACGTAGACCACGGGCTTCTTGGCTTCAAAGGACACGTAAGCGACCTTGCTGCCATCCGGCGACCATGAAGGCGAGATGATCGGCTCGTTGCTGGTCAGCGCCACCTGAGAGTTCTGGCCGTCGGAGTCCGAGATCAACAGCTGGAACCGCCCGCCCACCCGCGAGACATAGGACAGCCGCGTGGCAAACACGCCGCGCTCGCCCAGCAGCTTTTCGTAGATATAGTCGGCAATCTTGTGGCCGGTCACGCGCAGCTGGTTTGCGCTGACAGTGAAGGCCAAGCCACCCAGGCTGGTGCCCTTGACGGTGTCGTAGAGGCGAAAGCGCACGTCATACTGGCCGTTGCCGGTAGGTGTGACGCTGCCGGCCACGAAAGCATCGGCGCCGCGCGCCTTCCAGCTGCCAAGGTCGGCATTGGCGGACTCCGCCACCGTGGCGCCACCCGGGTCGACATTGCGGAAGCGGCCGCTGCGCTGCAGGTCGCTGCGGATGATGGCGGTGAGATTTTGCGGGGCCTGGGCTTCGCCCTGGAAGTTGGCCGTGGCGATGGGGAACTGGCTGGCGCCAACGCCGGTGATTTCAACGTTCAATTGCGCCTGTGCGCTGCCGGCCGAACACGCCAGCACCACCGCCAGCCCGGCAAACAGGGCGTGCGCGCGGGTGCCGTGCCGCCGCGCGGCCAGCCAAAGGGGGGCCCAAAGCTTTCGCATGCTGCTCCTCAATCGAGATCAATATTCATCGAGCGCGGCCGGCAAACGGGAGCCGTGGAACGGGCAAGCATGCTGAAGGCTTGTCGCATGCCCGTATCGCGTGCCCCGGGCACATTTGCCGGCTGCGTCAGGCAACCTGTCATCCTAGCGTTGGGACTGCGGTGCATCGACGTAGGTTGCAATATGTTGCAATTCGAATGTTCCCGTGCCATCGCCATCGCCGTACCTCTTAATCCTTAGGCTTGAAGGTGATCGTGAAGCTGGCTGGCGCCTTGCCGTTTTCGTCGCGGGGCAGCGGATCCGAGCGCTCCACGGCACGCAGCACGGCGTTGTCCCAGGCCGAATTGCCGCTGGACTTGGACAGCCGCGCGGACATCAAGGAGCCGTCCGGCGCCAGTTGAACCGACACCACCGCGGCCGGATTGCCAGGCACGTCTTCGGTAAACACGATATTCGGCTTGACGCGGCGACGCACGCGATCCGGGTAGCCAGGCGAGGCCTTGCCGCCAGAACCAGCACCGCTGCCGGCGCTGCTGCCGACACCGCCGGCGCCACCGACTGCCGCCCCGCCGCCGGCCATGGCCTGCAGCCGCGCCAGTTCACTGTGGCGCTGGGCATTGGCGGCGGCGTCGCGCTTGGCCTTGGCATCTGCATCGGCCTTGGCTTTCGCGTTGGCGGCGGCCTTGGCCTCGGCGTTAGCCTTGGCCTTGGCGTCGGCGGCTGCCTTTGCCTTGGCGTCAGCTTCGGCGCGCGCCTTGGCATCCGCCTCGGCACGGCTCTTGGCCTCGGCGCGGGCCTTGGCGTCGGCTTCCTTACGCTCGCGCTCCACCTGCTCCTTGCGCTGCTCCTGCAGCGCGGCCTGCCTGCGTGCGTCTTCCTTGCGCTGGGCCTCTTTCTTCAGCTCGTCCTTCTTCTGTTCTTCGCGGCGTTGCTCTTCGCGGCGCAGCTCGTCCTTGTGCTGGGCATCCTTGCGAGCGGCTTCTTTGCGGGCCGCTTCCTGCCGATCGGCTTCCTGGCGCGCGCGCAGGTCGGCCTGCTGGCGCGCCTCCTCGCGGGCGGCGGCCTCGGCCTGGCGGCGCTTTTGCTGCTGCAGGGCAATCTCTGCGTCCTCTTCGGCGCGAGACCTTACCGCTGGCGCAGGAGGCGCGGGACGGGCTTGTACGATGGGCTGCGGTTCGGGAGGCGGCGGGGGCGGCGGCGGCGCGGTAGTGGCCGGGATCTCATCCCAGAGCTCGGCTTCGGCGCCCACCGGGGTGCTGCTCTGCCAGTGCACGCCGAAATACAGCACGATGCCCAGCAACAAGTGCATGAAAACCGCGAGCAGGAAGGAACGCAGGGTTCCCCGCTCCGGGGCCGGCTGATAAGGATAGGCGGCGGTTTTCATCGCGTGGGGCGGTGCTTACTTGGGCTTGACCATCAGGCCGACGCGCTTCACGCCGTCGGCCTTGAGCACTGACATGACGTCCAGCACGGCTTCATACTTGACCGAGCGGTCGGCGGCGATCACCACCGGCTGATCGGGATTCTCGTTCTGGCGCTGATGCACGAAGTCGATCAGGCCCTGCTTGTCGAGCTTGCGCTCAAAGCTGTTGCCGGCGTTATCCTTGCCGCGCGCGGTCAGTGCACCGTCCTCATGCACCGTCACGACGATGGGGGGTGCCTTTTGCTGCTGGGTGGCGTTGGCCACGCTGGGCAGGTCAACCACGGCGGGATTCACGATCGGTGCCGCCACCATGAAAATGACGAGCAGCACCAGCATTACGTCAATGTAAGGCACGACGTTGATGTCGGCGCTGGCCCGGCGGCGCGAGCCGCCACGGCGCTGTATCGCTGCCATTGCTGGTTCTCCTTGACCGAAGACGTTGGTGGCTTCAGCGCTTTAGCGGGTCTGCCGTTGCAGGATGTTCAGGAACTCTTCCATGAAACTCTCGAAGCGAATGGCCAGGCGATCCACTTCGGTGGCGTAACGGTTGTAGGCAATGACCGCCGGAATCGCCGCGAACAGGCCGATAGCGGTGGCGACCAGCGCCTCCGCAATGCCGGGCGCCACGGCCGCAAGCGTTGCTTGCTGCACATTGGACAAGCCACGGAAGGCGTTCATGATCCCCCATACGGTGCCGAACAAGCCGATGTACGGGCTGACCGAACCCACCGATGCCAGGAACGGAAGATGCGATTCCATCACATCCATCTCGCGCTGATAGGCCGCGCGCATCGCACGCCGCGCGGCGTCGAGCAGCGCGCCGGCGTCATTGTTGCGCTCGCGCGCCTTCAGGTACTCGCCCATGCCGGATTCAAAGATCCGTTCCAGCGCGCCTGTATTGTGACGATTGTTGGCTGCGCTCTGATACAGGGCCTGGAGGTCGCCGCCGGCCCAGAAATCGCGCTCGAACCCCTCGGTCTGGGTCCGCGCGGCGCGCAGGGAAAAATGCTTGCGGAAGATATATGTCCACGAGAACAGGGACATCACCAGCAGCAGGGCCATGACGGCCTGTGCCAGCACACTGGCGTGCAGCACCAGCGAAATGATCGACAGGTCTTGCGTGACGGTCACGGGATTCATCGAGCGGTCTTGATGGTTGCAAGGACGGGGGCGGGAATGGGAGTCGGGCGAAATGTGCTACGATCAACACACCCAACCCGGATGGCGCCAGTAGCCAGCAATTGCTCACCACGCCAGGCTTCTTGGGCGAATTGGACCGACGCCGGGCCAACCCGTTCAATCTGTGTCCGGATCTCAAGCAGGTCGTCCAGACGGGCGGGGGCATTGTAGTCCACCGCCGTGCTTCTGACGATGAAGACGACGCCGGACTCATCGGCCAGCGCTTGCTGCTCGATGCCTAGCGAGCGCAGCCACTCAGTACGGGCGCGCTCGAAGAACTTGAGGTAATTGGCGTAGAACACTACGCCGCCCGCGTCGGTGTCTTCCCAGTACACCCGCAAGGCCCACACATTGTTGCTCATGGCCGCGATTGTAACGGCAGCCGGCCCGACCCGGTGTAAACCCTTGTCCGACATTACAACAATTACATTACCTGACGGACAAGGCATTGACTTTCGGTCTTTGGCCCCGCAGCACCGTCTTGCAGCGAGCCGGCGCCTCGCGTTAAACTGCCGCCAACCATTCCATCTTGCGCGACTGGCGAAGTCAGTGGGCACTACCACGAGGAAGCGCAAAGTTCTCTGGCGCGATGTTTCAAGCGCCTGCCGCTCGCCTGGGCAGCGAATGGGAAGCAGGGTGCGCCCTGCGCCGGATAGCCAACGCATCCGGCGCCGGTCGCCTGTGCCTTCCCCGCGCGCCCTACCCCGAAGCCATTCGGAATTCCCCTTTTTTTCAGACGAGTTTTCGCCATGTTCGAACGCAGCCGCTATACGATCGACCAGATCGACCCCGAGCTTTTTGCCGCCATCCAGAAGGAAGACCAGCGCCAGGAAGAGCACATCGAGCTGATCGCCTCGGAAAACTACACCTCGCCGGCCGTGATGGCCGCGCAAGGCTCGCAACTCACCAACAAGTACGCCGAAGGCTATCCCGGCAAGCGCTACTACGGTGGCTGCGAGTACGTCGACGTCGTGGAGCAGCTGGCCATCGACCGCGTCAAGCAACTGTTCGGCGCCGAAGCCGCCAACGTGCAGCCCAATTCCGGCTCGCAGGCCAACCAGGGGGTGTTCTTCGCCGCCCTGAAGCCGGGCGACACCATCATGGGCATGAGCCTGGCCGAAGGCGGCCACCTGACCCATGGCATGGCGCTCAACATGAGCGGCAAATGGTTCAACGTGGTCAGCTACGGCCTGGACGCAAACGAAGACATCGACTACGACGCGCTGGAAAAGCTGGCCCAGGAAAAGAAGCCCAAGCTGATCATCGCCGGCGCCTCGGCCTTCGCCCTGCGCATCGACTTCGAACGCATCTCCAAGGTGGCCAAGTCCATCGGCGCCCTGTTCATGGTCGACATGGCCCACTACGCCGGCCTGATTGCCGCCGGCGAGTACCCCAACCCGGTGCCGCACGCCGACTTCGTCACCACCACCACGCACAAGAGCCTGCGCGGCCCGCGCGGTGGCGTGATCCTGATGAAGGCCGAGCATGAGAAGGCCATCAACTCGGCCATCTTCCCCGGCATCCAGGGCGGCCCCCTGATGCACGTGATCGCCGGTAAGGCAGTCGCGTTCAAGGAAGCCCTCTCGCCCGAGTTCAAGACCTACCAGCAACAAGTGGTCAAGAACGCCCGCGTGCTGGCCGAAACCCTGATCGAGCGCGGCCTGCGCATCGTCTCCGGCCGCACCGAAAGCCACGTCATGCTGGTCGACCTGCGCGCCATGCAGATCACCGGCAAGGAAGCCGAAAAGGTCCTGGGCGAAGCACACATCACCGTCAACAAGAACGCCATCCCCAACGACCCGGAAAAGCCGTTCGTCACCTCGGGCATCCGCCTGGGCTCGCCGGCCATGACCACCCGCGGCTTCAAGGAAGAAGAAGCCCGCCTGGTGGCCAACCTCGTCGCCGACGTGCTGGAAAACCCGCACGACCTGGCCAACATCGCGCGCGTACGCGAGCAAGTGGCAGCCCTGACCAAGCGTTTCCCGGTCTACGGCTAAAGCCCTGCGCCACCCGCCAAGCGCGGGTGGCCGGCAGCCCCGCCGCGCCTGCGGCGGGCCTTGCCAACCTAGCCCGGCGCGACACAGAATGACAAAACGCTGCCTGCGCGGCACGCGCCCCGGCTCATACTTCGAGGTGGTCAGGCATGAAATGCCCTTTTTGCGCTCACTCCAACACCCAGGTCCTGGACACGCGCATGTCGGAAGAAGGCGATACGGTGCGCCGCCGCCGCCGCTGTGAATCCTGCGACCGCCGCTTCACCACCTATGAGCGGATCGAGCTGTTCTTCCCCGCCATCGTCAAGAAAAACGGCTCTCGCGCGGACTATACCCGCGACAAGCTGAAAGACTCGATGCGCCTCGCCCTGCGCAAGCGCCCGGTCTCGGCCGAAGCCATCGACGCCTCCATCACCCGCATCGAAGAAAAACTGCTCGCCCTCGGCGAGAAGGAAATCCCCAGCAGCCAGGTCGGGGAACTGGTCATGCGCGAGCTGCGCCGGTTGGACAAAATTGCTTATATCCGGTTTGCTTCGGTGTATCGGAGTTTTGAGGACGTGTCGGAATTTTCCGATGTACTCGCCGAAGTGGCGGCGAGCAGCAGCAAACGCTAAGCTACGGGCCAGCCACCCCTGGCGCCAAGCCCGCCTCATTTCTGGATGTAGACCTCCTTCCACGCCACCCGCTTGGATTTGCTCAGCAAATTGATCGGCAGTTGAGACGTGGACGAAGTGGCGTTCGACTGCTGGGTCAGTGCGTCAAGATTGCCATTGTTTAACGCGACCAGCGACGGCCTTGATGACAGCGCGGTATTGGATAGGGCAATCCCCGTCCACGGGGACAGCCCGGATGAAGTGAAGTTCGTGCTTGGCAGTTCGCCGCCAGTAGTCAAATCCACTGCATACAGATAGCTGGACGAGCCACAAGTCGCCGCCGAGGGAATGTCGGTGGTGAAAACCAGGATCCCCGCAATAGCGGCCGGATTGGTCACCACTCGCTCACCCGAGCCTGGCAGATCGAAGTACCAGCCCGGATTCTTGGTGTAGTTCACAGGAGGCGTGTTGCTGATATGGCGCACAGACCCCGATAGCGTCACAGTTCTTTTCACAAGCGCGGTTCGCACGTTCGAGATCAGCGGCGCTGCAGTCATATTGTCAACCAAAGCGTACATGGATTGCACGTTACTCACGCCCAAGTCGGATTGCCCGAGCAGAAGACCCGTACCCACGAAGACCATGCGTTGACCGTTATAGGTAGTCAGCTCCGGCGCCGAACTGATCGGTTGCGCCTTGCCACTGCTATCCGCCAGGCTGGCCAGCTTGCTGACATTCCACGAGGTAGCAGCGGTGCCGGACAAATCGAAGCGCCACACATTCCCCAGCAGGTCGCCGCCATAAACGTAGTCGATTGTCGCGTCGGTCGATCCATTCGCCGCGTAAGCGGAAATATAGGCGAGACCAGAAGGCGTAGTCGTATCGCCAACCCCGGTCGAGATCGACTGGAGGACGTTGCCGGTAGCAGGATCGAGCACGAACAGGCGGCCTTTGCCATCGCCCTGCGTTCCTCCGTTGCGAACCACATTGTTGTTATAGCCCGACGGCACGAGCACCACCCAGCCCATGGCCTTAGTCTTCGCAAGGATAGGCTTGCCGAAGGTCAAGCCCAGGTTGGCCGCATCCGTGCTGCTGGTCGCCGAATTCGGAAACTCCCATTTCACTTTACTGGCCACGTCCGCATCGCTTTGCGCCGTCGAACTGGTCACATCAAGCGCATAGTAGCCACTGCCCCCCGCCCCTAGCCCACCCACTAGCAGGGTTTTCCATGCCTTGATACCGGCCATGTAGACATCGCCAACAGCCGGCGTGGCATCGACGTAGTATTGATGCGTATAGGGCGTCACCGTGTACGCATTCATCTTCCCGCTTGTCGTCAGAAGCGCGCCCGGCACATACGCCCAGAGCTCCGCGCCGGAACTGGCGTCGAACGCATGCAGCATGCCGTCGTTTGCCCCCTGGTAAATCGCGGGCTTGCGAGAAGCGAGCTGGCTCTGGAACCCGGCATAGCCCGCGTCGGTGTAATAGGCGGTCGCACCGGCGACATAAACCGGCTCAGCCGACACGATATCACCAAGTAGCGAACTGCGCGTCCGATAGGTAGTGCCCTCCAGTGATCGATCGCCTCGCAGGTAGGCCAACACGCTGGCCCCGTCAGTCTTGCCGGAACTGTTGAGCAGGTTGACGGTACTCGCCAGCAATCCTCCCGTCCCCGTTGCGAAGGCAACGCCCTTGCCGTTGTCGTAGGTCCCTATCCAGCGATTGCTGGCGGTGCGGCTAGTCAGTTGGTCGCGCGCCTTCCACAGCGGCGCGGCGGCATTGATGAACCCGGTGGTTGGGTCGATGGGCGCGGCGGTCAGCTCGCCAGACCAGTTCTGGCCGTTGTAGCTGGCCATGAAGGCCGCGCCACCGCCATTAGTGGAACTCACTGCAATTGCCGCGTTGGATGCGGATTTCGACAACAGGCTCTGAAGCACCTGCTGGAAGAACGACGTCAGGTCGGCGGCGTTGGTCGCTCGGAACATCTGGCCGCGGCCATTGATGGTGGCGTGCCAAAGGTCATCCAGCGCGTTAGGGCTGTAGTTCTGGGACGTGGCCACCCAGGTCGGCGGATTCAGGTTCGGGCTGTTGGCCTGCGCGGTGTTCTGCCCATAGATATAGCCCTTTGCACCCAGCGCCACCGCATACGTATTCATATGCAGGTTGGGGTTCTTGTCGGCATTCCAGGAGCTATCCGTCGAATTGACCGGCACCAGGCCCGCAGTGAGATCGGTGCGCAGATTATTGACAAAGTAAGAGCTCGCGATGTCCGCCAAGGAAGGCTTGGGAATTGCCGAGTACGGGGCGGTGTTGATGAAGCTGCTGCTGGCCGAATAGCTCGGCGGCGTCACCGTCGACTTGTTGGCATAGCCATCGGTCAGGATAAAACCTGCATTCTGCTGGCAAGCGAACTTGACCGGCGCATTGGTGTCCGTTCTCATGAACTGGCCACCGATGAAGTTGAGTGTTTCAAGTGTGGGCGTACCGCCAGCCGCTACGCTCTGATAAATCGCCCCCAGCAACGCAGAACCATTCTTCAAGTTATCCGTCGAGGAAAAGTCGTACATGGTGACGTTGGTGCCCGCCCCCGAATTGAAGTTGGTATAGGCACCGTACATTCCCTTTAGGTTCGTCAAAACCTGGCCCATGCCCGAGCCCAGCATCAGCTTGCGCTTGCGGTAATACTGAAACCAGTTGGCGAAGTTCTGCAGCTCATCCGCATAGCTGCGTCCGCCCGGGAACTTCCCGCTGTTGGCAGGAACGATCTGCCACTCGCGCACAAAGGCACCATCCGGCGTTGCATTGCAGCCTGCAGTGCTAGCCGTACAGGTTGCATCCTTGACGTAGTAGGTCGCGGGGCGGTAAGGAAGCGAAACATCCCAGTAGGTGACGTTGGAGGGGATTGTGAGATCGCTACTGATATTCGTGGTTGTCCAACTGCCGCCATTTTTTTTGTAGGTGATCTGCGTGAGTGAGTTCGCAGATGCCCACGCAAACGGAATCACCATGCCAGGGAACATGCGGAAGGTCGTGTTGGCGCCTGGATTGCCTTGCACGGCAACAGTCCCCGCCATGTTCCACGTGTATGGCGACGATGAACTTTGCGTCGGATAGTACGGATGGCTACGGGTCGCCGCCGTGCTTGCGTTGCTAAAGCTCTTCATTGCGCCACCCATATAGGCTGACGGCCATGCGACGTAGGTTACATTCGGGTTGTAATAGATCGGGTTGTAGTCCGCACTGCGCATGTAGCTGTACTGCGGCAGCGGCGGCACCGCGAAGTGATCGGACGTCGAATCGGCGTAGCGGCGCAGATCGCTATCATTGCTGGTGCTCTGCCCGTTCGGGAACAGATAGGCAAACTTCATCCAGCCATTGCCGGACGAGCCCGTATCATTGAAGTTGAACTTGCCACCCGAGTAGAAGTTCTTGTTGCTCGTATCCCACCACAAGGCACCGTCACTCGTATTCATCAGGACCTCGAAGTCCATCGAACCCGAATCGTCAATGCCAAAGATGACGTTGGGCGGCGCCTGCGAAGTGGCGGAGAGCGGCGTAACGGAAATGTCGGTCGAGGCAGAGTAGGCCGAAATCACCGCCACCGAGGAAATCGCCAGGCAAACCTTAAGCAAGGATGAGAGTTTCATGGGCCGGTTATCTGTTGAGGATTGCCTGTACGAATGTCTCGCCGCTGCGCGGGCTCGTGACGTGTACCGTCACCCGGTAAGCCACCTGTGGCAGTTGCAGTGAAGGTGAACCCATCTGATTGCTGCTTGGCCCCTGGATCGCCTTGGCGCGGGCAGTGCACTGGCCGTACGGATCTGTCACCGGAGTCGAACTGCACAGGCGTTCGACCACATATTGATATTGCAAGCCACCGTTGCCGACCTGGACCTGCGGGAAGCTGGTGGTGTCGGCCCAGTTCACATTGGGCAGGCCATTCTGGTCCAGCGCGAAGGTGGTAGTGGTCGCGTAGTACTGCTTGGTGGTATCCGTGGTATCCGGGTTGGCAACGCCATCCAGGGTAGTCTTCGCAGCGGTCAAGGCAAGATCGGTGGCCTGGCTCGCAGCCTCCTTGAATGCAACGTTGCCGGCCGTGGTTCCCGATACGGCACCGGTACGCAGCAACGACACCGCGGACACCAGGATCGCCAGCAGGATGATCAACACGATCGGCAGCGCGAGGCCGGTCTGGGTGCGACGCGATCGCATGCTCACTGTTCTCCGAACACGATATTCTTGAGAGGGATGACGAGGCTCTGCGTGCGATAGCGATAGCACTGCCAATTCTGTGTCGCGCTCAGATCGGCCGTCACGGCTGCCCCCAGGGGCGAAGCGGTAGCGGCAAAAATCACCGGCAAGGTCGCCGCCGTTGTGGCATCGCATGCCGCTCCCGGCCCGCCTGACGGCTTTACAGCCGCCGGAATTCGCGTGACCAGGCCTACGCGAATTGCCCGGATCTGGCTCATGCTGGCCGCGCTTAGCGGCCATGCCCATGCCCCGGTAGCATCCACCCATTGGGCAACGCTCAAGCCTGTTCCCGCGACCACCCCATACTGCGCGCGCATGTAGACCACATTCTCTGCCAGCGGCGTCGCGGGGGTACCAGCAGAGGCAAACTGATCAACCAGTTGCAGCGTGGCCGTCGCGTTGTTGACCTGATAAGTCGTCCAGGTAAATGCCCCCGCGTTCATCACGCTCGCGCCAGCGCCATAAGCCTGTGGATTGGAGAACACCACCGTTGCCGGAGGATTCCAGTTGCCGCTGCCCGCCGCATGGGCTATCTGCGTGCTGTTGGCCTGCAGCGTGGTTCCACTGACCTGCATGACGGTGCAGGGCGCAGTCACGCTGCCGTTGCCGCTGTACGCCGAAACTAGTAATACCGACCCCTGCGTGTTCGGGCCCGGAATGGTGATGCCCTGGGCCGAAGGCACATTCAGCGGATCCGTCCCTGTCGCCATTCCAGTACTAAGGGCGATCGGCGCCGCGGCGCCAATTGAGGAGGCTCCCGCAATGGATATCGTGTCCGAGGCACCCACCCCACCCGGGCGTGTCACCCATACGGGCGCAATCGCGGCGTTGTCGATCAGCACGCCGTTGAAATAGGCGTTGAGCGCCGGGCAGATGATGGTGGACTGGTTATTACGGCCGCTGGCGGCAACGCCGACTCCCGCCCCCTTGATATCGCGCCCGATTGCCAGCATGGCCAGCACGCTGCTGTCGGCAGCCGCGCTGGTCCCAAACTGCGTGCGCTTGAAGTCCTCGAAGAAGTAAGTTGCGCTGAGAATAGCGACGCCGGCAATCAAGCCGATCAGAAGCCCAACCAGCAGCTCAATCAGCGTGAAGCCGCTAGTACGCAGGTGCGAGTGAAGCCTGGCGTGCATGGCGTGGCTATCTGAGGTTGGTGGTGGATACGAGGTTGTGCCAGGTGGTAAGGCTCAAGTAGGTCTTCTCCTGCGCTTCGCCTGCCAGTTTCCACTGCAGGGTGACGGTCAGGTTGCCGGTGACTGCGTCATAAGCCACCGTCGGTGTGTGCGTCGCGTCGCTAGGCAGTGCAGCGTTGACGCGCTTAAGCCAATCGGCCGCGATCGCCTGGCCGGTGCCGGCGGTGCACCCGCCGCCGGCCGGCACGGTGTAGCACGGAGCGTTCGCCGCATCCACCGTGGCAACCCCAATAATCTCGGCGGCGTAGTACTGCGCCACAGTACGATAACGGGTTTGCGAATTCTGCTTGGCAGCCATCAGAGTCGCTGCGCACAAGCCAACGATGCCAATCGCGAACAGCGTCAACGACACCATTGCCTCAATGAGTGCGAAACCTTGGACGCGCGCTTTCATATCAGCACGCCATCAAGCTATTTGCCGCAGCCGCGGGATTGCACACGCGGGCCTGTCCCAAGGCCGACAACATCACGCGCAGACATTGCGCAGTACCACCGTTAGCGCGACACGCTGCGCTCCCGCTCACCGGCTGGATATCGAACTGAGGCAAAGCAGCCGGCGCCCCCCCGCAGTCCGCCGCTAACACGCGTCCAGTGCCGTCAAAGCAGATCGCTGCCTGGTTCGAGGCAAGCGCAACCGAGCGGTTCAACTCTGCCGGAGACGCGGAATAGCCAGCGAAAGCAGCCACGCTGGGTACTGCGTAAGACCAACCACTTGCAGACACCGCGAATGTCGTCATCCGATTGCGGTTCAGCGCTTCGACGCGCGCCGCCTTCAGGTCCGATGACAGCTGCTCGCTCACAGCACGCAGACGGCTGTTCTGCAAATAGTCGCTCATGCTCGGTACGCCGACCATCAGCAGGATGGCGATAATGGCAAGCACAGCCATCATCTCGATCAGGGACAGCCCCCTCATCCTCATATCAGCAATTCCCCGGAGTCAGCCACCAGCAAGGGCCGCTTACCGCCTGGCCCTTATATGCAGTGGTGGCCTTGTTGCCGGTCTGGTCAAGCGTATAGGTAAAGCCGGCGACCGGACCCTGGCCTTGCGCGGTCATAAGGAACCCCTGGCCGCCAGAGGTCAAGGTGCACTGATAGGCGAAGTTCGTCGAAGAGGCGGACACATTGCAGGCCGTACCGACACCATAGTTGCCGTTGTCCTGGAAGCTCTGCTCCATGCGCAGCCCAAACACGGAGAGCGTGTCGAAGGCCTCCGACAGCTTGCTGCGCGTGACATAGTCCGAATAGATCGGAATGGAAATTGCCGACAGGATGGCGAGGATCGCGACCGTCACCATCAGCTCGATCAAGGTAAACCCGCGCGCCACCCGGCATCCACGCCGTCCTGCTCCAGGCCGGGCGCCTTGCTGAGTGGGGAAATGCGGCGCGGTCGCGAGAAGGCGAAGCGGCGCGGACATGTCAGCGCCGCCGATGAACGGCCGAATGCGTGCCCTGCGCGAGCGAAGTTTTGACCCTGTACATATGACCCCCGGTTGAATGACTCATCCGGTTCCGGCATTCCACTCTGCGTTGGAAGCGCCGAACCCATCCCGAAATCTTTTAATTTTCTGCAGGCTGGCGACAGGCGCATCAGCCTTGATTACTTCATAGCGCATCTGGCTGCGAGCGCCACCCCGCTATAGTGGGGGATAGGATAGGGAAGTGTCAATTCAGCTACTTCGCCGAGTCGGTTTGCACTGACTGCGTTGGATAGTAGCCACAGGCATGTATGAAACATTATTTAGCAAACCCTTCACAGCCCGGCACACTTTTGCCTTCGCTTGAGCGGCATCCTGAGCAGGTCGCCACATCCGAGCGAAACCGCCATGCCTTTTACAACCGCTCCTTCAACGCCGGCGATCACAGGATCCCCTCGCGGCTTCATCCTCATCGAATCCCTCACCGCCCTCGCCGTCCTCGGCGTCGGCCTGCTGCCGCTTGCTGAGCTGGCGCCGTTCGCACTAGGCACACTGCGCGGCTATGAGGCCCTCGGCCATGCCACACGCGCAGCCGCAGAACTAGCGGAGCTGGAGGATCCGGGCCTCGCGCTGTCGCCCCTTCAGGCACGCGGCATTGGCCCGAATGCCCTCCAGTTGTGCCAGTCGCTCGCTTCGGTGGAGGACAGCGGGTGCTTGCCGGGATCGAGGCTGGCGGTCGTCGGGCCGCTGTCCCTGGCTTCGTCGAGGCCTACCGGCGGCTTGCGGGATGCGGCCGCGCTGCGCGTCGTTGCCCTCTGGATCCGGCCATGAGGACTCGTCGCGCACAAGGGTTCTCGTTGATCGAACTGATGGTCGGCCTGGCGCTCGGCCTGCTGGTCAGCGCGCTGGCTGTGTCCGCGTTCCATGCCGTCCAGGTCACGTACCGCACCGCCGTCGATCTCGTGCTGCTGGAAGAACGCGGCCAGCGGGCGCTCGCCATCCTCTCCCACCTAGTCCGGCATAGCGGTTGGCAGCCGGTCGGCGTGGCCTTGCCGGCCAATGCGCCACCGGCGCTGTCTGGGCGGGACGATTGCGGCCAGCCGGGCATTGCCGCGCTGCCTACCTGCCCTCGCCGTGGGGTCAATGGCAGCGACGCACTGCTGGTGCGATTCAGTGGCAGCGGGCGCGCGCAGGATCCGACGCTGCCGGACCAGACCATGATCGATTGCAGCGGGTATGCGTTGCCGGCGGTGAGCGTGGGCGGATCGGCTGGTGGCGCAGCCCGCGCTTATGCGGGGGAGAGCCTGATCTATATCGCCGCCGGCTCGGATGGCGAGCCGCAACTGTTGTGCCGCTATGCCAGCCGGCGCGACGGGAGGGTGCTGGAGGGAAGCTGGACTTCGGGCGCCCTGGTGCGTGGCGTGGAGGCCATGCAGTTGAGATACGGCATCGATACCGATGGCGATGGCAAGGCCGACGCGTTCCTGCGGGCCGAGGAACTGCGCGCCAGGGGCGACGCAGCCTGGCGCGAGGTACTGGTGGTGCAGGTGGCACTGGTGCTGCGTGGTGAGCGCCCACTGGCGCTGCCGGCAGCGCCGGCCATACTCACCTTGTTCCCACCGGGCGCGCATGCCGGCGCCAGCCTCCATGCCGACGACCTCGTTTTTACGCCACGTGACCGGCCTGCCTTGATACGACGGGTGTTCTCGGCATCCGTGCGGCTGCGCAATACCAGGCCCTGCGCGGAGACACCATGCTGAGCGCCAAGATTGCGCCTTGCCTGCGGCGCGGTAACCGGGCCAAAGGGGGCACCACGCTCCTGCTGACGGCCACGATGCTTCTGCTTGTGGCCGCCACAACTCTGGCTGGCCTTCAATTTCTGCTCGCCAGCAGGCAAGTGGTCACTTACCAGCTCGAACAGGAGATTGCCTTTCGCACGGCGGAGACGGCGTTGCTCGACGCGGAAGCGGAGTTGATGACGGCGCTCAGCAACGGCGCGTCCGCAGTGGATAGCCGCCTTGCTGCGTGGCCACCGCCGGGCCAATGCGGCGCCGGCGCGCAGCGGGGACTCTGCCGGCCCGCCCCGGGCATGCCGCCGCCATGGCTGAATTGGCTCGATTGGCGCCGGCCGGATGAGACCACCGGCATCGCGATGGGCTCCTTCAGCGGCGTTACCCTGCCGGCCTTGCCACCCGGTGCGGCCGGGGCGGGCGCCATGCCGCGGTACGTTGCCGAGTTGATGCACGAGCGCCCTCCTGGCGAATGGCTGGGATCCGGCTACACGCCGGGCACGGGCCAACGGCTGCGTTTTCGCATTACTGCGCTGGGGTTGGGGCGCGACGCGGCGGTACGCAGCTTGCTACAGAGCGAGTTCCAGCCATGACGCACTCCGCCCGGTACCACAACGCGCTGATTGCGCTCGCCGCCGGATTGCTATTTTCTTGCACGGCACAGGGAGCGGGAAGCACGCCACCTTTCCTGGTAACGCCTCCCAAGTGGATACCCGGCTGGCCGGGACACGCGGCGTTCGTCGCTGAGCACGGCGCGCGCGCCGCGCTGGTCTGGCTGGGGATGCGTGATGGCAGGCTGCGCGCGTTCAATGCGATGTCCGGCGACGAAGTACTCGCTTACCAGCCGCGCCCAATGCGAAAACAGGGCTCCGTGCCCTGCCCACACCCCGAGGCTGCCGACGTCTCGCTCGAACCCGGCCGCTGGCGCACCGTGCTGCTGTGTGGCCTTCCAGCGAACGCAGCCGATCCACAAGCGGGCGTTTTCGCCCTCGACATCACGAATGTAGCGGCGCGGCCACCAGTAGGACCGCTCTGGGAGGCCAGGGCTTCCGACACGCTGCCGCTGGCCCCGTCCGGCCCAGTCCGCGCATTGGCACTCTCCACGCATGAAGGCCCGCGCTGGTACGCGATGGTGACGCTCGGCGCCTCGCAGGGTCGCCAAGCCCACCGAGGCGTGCCCCATCGCGATCCGCCGGGGCAACAGGCCGGCATCGCCATCCTGCCCCTGGACAAACCCACGCACGCGCCGTGGCAAGGACGCCACGCGATACACCAGCTGCTCCTGCCGGCCGGCGGTTGCGGGAGCGCCGGACCCAACCCCGCGCTGCTTGCCGCAAGCATCCTGCCAGATACTTCCGGTGTGGCCCTGGCGGCGTACGCGGTGGATGCCGCAGGCGGGCTCTGGCGGTTCGACTTGCGTGGCGCGATGCCATGGCGTGATAGCGGCCGGCGCGTCGACTGCATTTACCGGATGGACAACCCAGCGCCATCGTCGCGCGCAATCGTGCCCCCTGCCCTGATCAGCGCCGCCGGCGGCCACCTGGTGGTTTACGGAACCGGCACCCATGTCAGTGCGGTATTCGACAGCACGGCATTCACCGACACAGGCAGCCCGAGTCGCGGTGGCGCGCGCATTGTGGCCCAGCCTCAAGGAGGCGGCGTGGTGCTGCGCCGGCAGGCTCACGCGCCGGATATTCAAGGCCGACCAGTATCCGCCGCTGGCTGGCACTTGCCTCTTCCCAATCCCGGCGAGCGCCTGGAACGGCTCCTCCCCGCCGACCCGGGCTACCTCGGCTTTGTCACCCGAACGCCCGACGCGCGCCAGCGTGCGTACCTGATCCACGCGCTGAGCGGCGAATCCACTACCAGCGCGCAGGCCGGCGGGCCTCTCACTCACGTAGCAACCGGGTTCGGGGCCAACGCCACGGCGACCGTCGTTCTCGAACGCGCGGCACTACCGCCAAAGCTTGCGCCGCAACCGGGCGTCACGTCGCATGAGGACGTGACCCTCACGCTCTGGTCCCTGGAGGAAGGAAACGCCGTGCCACTCAACCGCACCGTCGCCAGCCGCCGCACCGGCCGCCTCAGCTGGCGCGAGCTGATCCGCTCCGGGTCGCCGTGAGACTCAGATACGCCTTCCAGACCAATCCACCGCCAACCACGCCACCGCACCCCGGAGCCCCTGCATGACACCCTGCCACCGCCCGACCGGCTTCACCCTGCTCGAGTTGCTGATCGCGCTGACTGTCTCCACCATCCTTATGGCAATGGTGATGCCTGCCTGGCACCAGCATATGGAACGCGGCAGGCGTGCCGAGGCGCGCAGCGCACTGATCGGATTGATGCTGGACCTGGAACGCCACGCGCTCGCCACCATGACCTTCGCCGCCCAGCCGGGCGGCGCGACGGCGGCCGGCAAGTGGCCGCAGTCGGTGCCCGCCCAGGCAGCGCGCCCACGTCATTGGATCAATGCCGGTGCCTGCCCGGGCAGCGGGCTCGCGCATTGTGTGGAGCTGCGCGCCGTGCCGCAGACGCCGGATGCGTCATGCGGCACGCTGATTCTGCGCAGCACCGGCGAGTGGCTTGCCCAGCCCGCCTTTGCCGCGGAGCCGGTGCCGCTGCCCCAGGCATGCTGAGGCGCCCGTGCGTCGGCTCTGGCACCGGAATTGGCACCGGCATTCGCGTCGCGGCGCAACGCTTGCCGAACTCCTCACCTGCTTGGCTGTGCTGGCCATCCTGGCGGCGCTGGCTTTGCCGTCCTGGCAGCGCTTGCAGGCGCGCCAGCAGGTGATGCTGGCGGCAGACCGCCTGGCCGGCTCGCTGGCGGTGGCGCGCTCGGCCGCCGTAGCCCGGCGATCCGACGTGGTACTGAAGCCCTTGCCGGGTGCTTCGTCGCTGGACCAAGGCTGGCAGCTGGCACTGGAGCCGGGAGACGAGCCGGGCCAGGACAACGCCGGCTTGCTTGCTGTCGTCGAGCTGCGCGAGGCCTGCCTGCGGATCGCCCTGCGCTCGACAGCGCAAGGCAGCAATACGCTGCGCATGACAGCTGTGGGATACTCTCGCTCAGAGCAAGGCGGGTTCCTCGCCGCCACCTTCACCGTGACCTGCCGGGGCGAACAGCGGCAGCTAAGGCTCGGTGCCCACGGCCGGGTCCGCTTGTGCACGCCGGGGCAGGATGCCGATTGCGACGGCCTCGCACAGTCCGAGCCGCCCTGACACCTGATGACAGTAACCCTATCCAACTCACCGCCCGCGCGGCAGGAAGCACCAGGCCTCATGTTCTCCGATACCGACCACGCAGCCATGGCACAGGCTCTCGCGCTCGCCGAGCGTGGCATGTACACCACCACGCCCAACCCGCGCGTTGGCTGCGTATTGTTCAAGGACGGCAAGATCATCGGCCAGGGCTTCACCCAACCCGCCGGGCAGGATCACGCCGAGATCCAGGCGCTCAAGGATGCCGCGGCGCGCGGGAACGATCCCAGGGGCGCCACGGCCTTTGTCACGCTCGAGCCCTGCAGCCATTTTGGCCGGACGCCGCCCTGCGCGGACGCGCTGGTGCGCGCCGGCATCGCGCGCGTGGTGGCCGCCATGGAGGACCCGAACCCGACGGTTTCGGGCCGTGGCTTGCAGCGGCTGCGCGAAGCCGGCGTGGACGTACGCTGCGGCCTGCTCGAAAAAGAAGCGCGCGAACTCAACATCGGCTTTGTCAACCGGATGACGCGCGGCCTGCCCTGGGTGCGTGTCAAGGTAGCCGCCTCGCTCGACGGCGGCACCGCGCTGCACGACGGCAGCAGCCAGTGGATTACCGGCCAGGCGGCGCGCGACGACGGCCACGCCTGGCGCGCGCGCGCCAGCGCTATCCTGACCGGCATCGGTACCGTGCGCGACGACAACCCGCAGCTCAATGTGCGTGCCGTGGAAACGCCGCGCCAGCCTCAGCGCGTGGTGGTGGATTCCCGGCTGGAAATTCCCCTGGACGCGCGCCTGCTGACGCCGGACACCGGCGACTTTGCCAAGCCCGTGCTGGTGTTCTGCGCCTTTGACGATACCGCGCGCCGTCGTGCCCTGGAAGCCCGCGGCGCGGAAGTGGTGGTGCTGCCCAATCCACACGGCAAGGTGGAGTTGCGCCACATGCTGGAAGAACTCGGCCGGCGCGGCATCAACGAGCTGCACGTGGAAGCCGGCTTCAAGCTTAACGGATCGCTGATCCGCGAGCATTGCGCAGACGAGTTGCTGATCTACCTCGCGCCCAAGCTATTGGGCGACGCGCAAGGCATGTTCCAGTTGCCGCCCCTGGCGCGGCTGCAGGACGCCGCGGCCTTTCGCTGGCACGACGTGCGCATGATCGGCGAAGACCTGCGCCTGATCGCGCGCCGCGCCGATCACGTCTGATCGCCTGACGGCAGGCCGCGCGCAAAACGAATCCGCTGCGCACCTGCTAGCATGCGTGTTTTCCCATTGCATCAAGCATCGATCATGTTCACTGGCATTGTCGCGGCCGTCGGCCGCATCGAAACCGTATCCCCGCTGGGCGCCAGCGAAGCCGCAGCCGATGCTGGTGTGCGCCTGCGCATCCGTGCCAACGGGCTGGACCTGTCCGATGTCATCCTTGGCGACAGCATCGCCATCCAGGGTGCCTGCATGACGGTCATCGCGCTGGACGGCGACGCCTTCGACGTCGATGTTTCCCGCGAATCGCTCGACAAGACCGCTGGCCTGGACAAGCCCGGCCGGGTCAACCTGGAAAAGGCGCTGACCCTGGCCGACCGCCTCGGCGGCCACCTGGTCTCGGGCCATGTCGACGGGCTTGGCGAAGTCACCCACTTCGCGCCGGTGGGCGAGTCGCATGAACTGCGCGTGCGCGCCCCGCGCGAGCTGGGACGCTATCTGGCCTACAAGGGATCGGTGGTGGTCAACGGCGTGTCGCTGACGGTCAACAAGGTCATCGACGATGAAGACGGCTGCACGTTCTCGATCAACCTGATCCCCCATACGATCGAGGTCACCACGCTGCAGGACCTGAAGCCCGGCACGCGCGTGAACCTGGAGATCGACCTGATCGCGCGGTATGTGGAGCGCATGTTGAGCGCGCCAAAACCTGCCTGACACCCGTCTTTTCGTTACCCAGGCGGCCTGCCAAGGCCACCTGACATTAACCCGTCCCCCGCCCTACGGAGGGCCATCTGCATTGGCCCCGCTGGCGCCGCGCGCCCTGCGGCGCCTGGTTGACGTACAATATCGGGCCAGACCGCTGCCGCGGTCAGCCGGTATACCCTGAAGCGGCAGCCGGCCAGCAAGCCATCCCGCCCGAAATTCAGCCAGAATTCCAGCCCAAACTTCAGCCAGCTTCCCAGCCTGCAGCTATGACAATCGCCCGTACAGAAGAAATCATTGCCGAAATCCGTGCCGGCCGCATGGTCATCCTGGTTGACGAGGAAGACCGGGAGAACGAGGGTGACCTGGTCCTGGCTGCCGATTTCGTCACACCGGAGGCGATCAACTTCATGGCCAAGTACGGCCGGGGTCTCATCTGCCTGACGTTGACCGCCGAACGCTGCCGCCAGCTCGAGCTGCAACCCATGGTGAGCCGCAACGGCACGGTGCACGGCACCAATTTCACGGTGTCGATCGAGGCAGCCGAAGGCGTCACGACCGGCATCTCGGCGGCCGACCGGGCCCGTACCGTGCAAGCCGCGGTGGCCAAGGATGCCCGTGCCGCCGACCTGGTCCAGCCCGGCCACATCTTCCCGCTGACGGCCCAGCCCGGTGGCGTGCTGATCCGCGCCGGCCATACCGAGGCCGGATGCGACCTGGGCGCCCTGGCCGGCTTGACGCCGGCTGCGGTGATCTGCGAGATCATGAAGGACGACGGCACCATGGCGCGCCTGCCGGACCTGATCGAGTTCGCGCAAGAGCATGACATCAAGATCGGCACCATTGCCGACCTGATCCACTACCGCAGCCGCACCGAGAGCATCATCGAGCGCGCCGGCGAGCGCACCATGCAAACGCCATATGGCACGTTCCACAGCATCATCTATCGCGACAAGCCGAGCGGGCGCGCCCACCTGGCGCTGGTCAAGGGCAATCCGCAGGCTGATCGCGAAACGCTGGTGCGCGTGCACGAGCCGCTTTCCACGCTGGACCTGCTGGAAGTGTCGCGTACCACGCACTCCTGGAGCGTGCCCGCCGCGCTCGAGGCCATTGCGCAGTCCGAACATGGCGTGATGGTGCTGCTGAACTGCGGCGACACGGCCGAACAGCTGTTCACGCAGTTCTCGGCGCTCGACGCGCCGCAAAACCGCCCGCGCGTGAAGCCGGACCTGCGCACCTACGGCACCGGCGCCCAGATCCTCAAGGATCTCGGCGTGGGCAAGATGCGCGTGCTGGCATCTCCGCTGAAAATGCCGAGCATGACCGGCTATGACCTTGAAGTGACTGGCTACCAGCCCATGAGCGGCGGCCAGGCTAACTGAACTACCGGATACACGGCGGCCGCGAGCCTATCGCGGGCCGCCACCCCGAACCCAGGAGAAGATAAGATGGATCACGGTTTCTACCCCAGCAACCTCGAAGGTGAAGGCCTGCGCATCGGCATCGTGCAAGCGCGCTTCAACGAACCGGTTTGCGCCGAACTGCTCGAAGCCTGCGTCGCCGAACTGGAAAAGCTGGGCATCGAAGGCGAGGACACCCTGGTGGTGACCGTGCCGGGCGCGCTCGAAATCCCGCTGGCATTGCAAAAAATGGCTGAAAGCGGCCAGTTCGATGCGCTGGTCGCGCTGGGCGCGGTCGTGCGCGGCGAGACCTATCACTTCGAGCTGGTGTCGAATGAATCGGGCGCCGGCATCAGCCGCGTCGGCCTGGACTTCAATGTGCCCATCGCCAACGGCATCCTGACCGTCGACACCGACGCCCAGGCCCATGCCCGTACCCGCGAGAAAGGCCGCGACTGCGCTCGCGCCGCGGTGGAAATGGCCAACCTGGTCTCCGCGCTGGATTCGCTGCGCAGCCAGGAAGCGGATGAAGACGAGGACGACGATGAGTGACGCGCCCGAGAGCAGCAACCCCGCCGGCAAGCCGGCGGACGACGCCGGCGCGAAGCCCGTCGCCAAGGCCGAGCCCAAGGCAGCGCCCAAGAGCGCGCGCCGCCGCTCGCGCGAACTCGCGCTGCAGGGCCTGTACCAGTGGCTGCTGAACCGCAACGATACCGATGCGATCCAGGCGCACCTGCACGACGCCCAAGGCTTCAACAAAGCTGACCGCGAGCACTTCGATGCACTGCTCAATGGCGCGATCCGCGAAGAAACCCGGCTGACGGGTGCCTTCGAGCCATTCCTGGACCGCCCGGTTAGCGAGTTGTCGCCGGTCGAGCGCGCGGCCCTGCTGATCGGCAGCTACGAGCTGATCCACTGCGTGGACATCCCGTACAAGGTTGTCATCAACGAAGCCGTGGAACTGACCAAGACCTTCGGCGGCGTCGAAGGCTACAAGTACGTCAATGGCGTGCTGGACAAGCTGGCCGCCAAGGTGCGCGCGCCGGAACTGGCCGCCCGACGCTGAACGACGGCAACCGGCGCCGTTCACGGTGCATTGCTTGCCGTACCGACACCCGCTCCGGCGGGTGTTTTTACTTCTACCGCAGCCAACGCCCACCTAACTGCGGCTTAACTGCAGCGTGACCCCGATCAACCCGCCTATCAGGCCCACCAAGCCTATCCCACCATGGATCTGCAGCGCCTCGCCACTGCCTCCCGTCTTGCCCATATCGATGCCTTCCACGTGATGGAGCTGGCCAAGCAGGCCGCCGAACTCGAGCGTGCCGGGCGCCACATCATCCACATGGGGATCGGCGAGCCCGATTTCACCGCCGCCGAGCCCGTGGTGCGGGCCGCCGAGGCCGCCATGCGCCGCGGCGTCACCCAGTACACCGGCGCGCTGGGCATCGCGCCGCTGCGCGAGGCCATCGCCGGCTATTACAAGACCATGTACGGGATCGATATCCCTGCGCGCCGCGTGGTGGTAACCGCCGGCGCCTCGGCCGCGTTGCTGCTGGCCTGCGCCGTGCTGGTGGAGATTGGCGCGGAGGTGCTGATGCCTGACCCCAGCTACCCCTGCAACCGGCATTTTGTTGCCGCCTTCGATGGCCGCGCGAAGATGATCCCGAGCGGCCCGGCCCAGCGTTTCCAGCTCACGGCGGAGCAGGTGGAAACACATTGGGGCGAGCAGACCCGCGGCGTGCTGCTGGCGTCGCCCTCCAATCCCACCGGCACCTCGATCCTGCCGGACGAACTGGCGCGCATCCTGAAGGCCGTGCGGGCCCGCCAGGGCTTTGCCATCGTCGACGAGATCTACCAGGGGCTGTCGTACGATGCACCGCCGGTATCAGCGCTGAGCCTCGACGACGACGTGATCACCGTCAACAGCTTCTCCAAGTACTTCAATATGACCGGCTGGCGCCTGGGGTGGCTAGTGGTTCCGGACGAACTGGTAGGCGCCTTCGAGAAGGTGGCGCAGAACCTGTTCATCTGCGCATCGGCCGTCGCCCAGCACGCCGCGCTGGCCTGCTTCTCCCCCGAGGCGCTGGCGATCTACGACGCGCGCAAGGCGGAATTCCATCGTCGCCGCGATGCCATCGTGCCGGCGCTGGAGTCGCTGGGCCTGCGGGTGCCGGTCAAGCCGGATGGCGCCTTCTATGTGTATGCGGACTGCCGTGGCGTCAACCACCCGTCCGCCGGCGATGCCGATGCCCTGACCCAGGCCATGTTGCACGATGCCGGTGTGGTGCTGGTGCCGGGCCAGGACTTCGGTCCATACACGGCGAGCGACTATATCCGGATCTCCTACGCAACCTCGATGGAGAACATCGAGGAGGCCATGGCGCGCCTGGGCAAGTTCTTCGCCTGAACGCCGGCCAGAGCGCGGTCAATGCAACGAAAAAAAGCACCCCCAGGGGTGCTTTTTTTCGGCGCTGCCGAGGAGATACGAGGATCCCGGGATCAGGCGCTTTTCGGAACGTTGCCTGCCGCTTCCAGCTTGTCGCCAGCCGTGCCGTGATGGCGCTCGGCCTGTGCCTTGGCGTCCACCGCCACTTCCGGCTTGGCCGAAACCGGCTCAGCCGCGACGCTGTGCACGCCCGGCAGTTGGCGCAGGCGGGCACGCTCTGCCAGCACCTTGGCGCCATAGCCGCCATCGGTGTTGGTGGTCGCCGCACCCACGTAATACTTCAGGCCGCCTTCCAGCGAACCGGCGCGGGCGATGCAGTCCT
Organism: Cupriavidus basilensis; assembly: GCF_008801925.2. Taxonomy (NCBI): domain Bacteria; kingdom Pseudomonadati; phylum Pseudomonadota; class Betaproteobacteria; order Burkholderiales; family Burkholderiaceae; genus Cupriavidus; species Cupriavidus basilensis. The sequence continues at coordinate 3,382,956 of NZ_CP062803.1, forward strand.
TGAGCACCAGCGCACCGATCTTGATGTTGGCGTACGGGTTCAGCGCGGCTGCCACGCCGCCCACGGCCTCGTACTTGTCCTGATGGACCTTGGTCATCACCTGCATCAGGCCCTGCGCGCCCACGCCGCTCTCCGCGTACGGATTGAAGCTGGACTCGATCGCGATCACGCCCAGGATCAGCAGCGGATCGATGCCGACCTCGCGCCCCGTCAGGTATGCGGCCTTGACCAGTTGCGCGGTGGCCTGCGCCGCCACGCGATACTTGCGCGCGATGTACTCAGCCACCACAGCCTGCTCACGCGCGCTGCCCAGCGTGGCCGGGTTACGTGCGTCCAGCGCCACGCGCTGTGCCGGGATCTGCGCGGCAAGATGAGCCACGGAGGGCACCTTACCCGCGGGCTGCTGGCCCCAGTCGTCCGTGCCGGACACGGTCGGCAATCCTGCCGGCTTGGCCTGCGCCATCGTCAGGCCCAGCTTGGCCGCGGCCACATCGGCCGTGGAGGCTGGCACTGCCGCTTCCATCAATACCGCAGGCGCTTCCTCGCCAGCCAGCGCACCGGCCAGGGCCGTACGCCATTCCTGGCTGACAGACAGCGATACCGCAGCGACTACAGACACAACCCCGAGACTGTTCAGGGCATATTTCAATGTTGCGCGACCGCTGCGTAAAGCGCGGCCAGCGACCGGATGCGCAAGGCGGACCTGCAATGCCCGACTCACTCCGGGTACCGGTTGTCTGAAACGGACCTGCAATGCCCGTCCGACTCCGGGAAGATGAAGGGTTTTCCAACCACTCATACTTACCTCCATCCGCTGTCCGCTGCGTGCCACGCTGCTGCGCCGCACGCCCGTTGACCGCGTATTCAAGTAAGGATGCCGCGCCGCCTAGCAAAGACGTCCAGCACCTGTTGGTGGGCGCTCCCCATGCGCCCAACGAGAAACAGGGTAGGCTCTTGGGGGAGCCTGCCCTGCCGCGAACTACTCAAAGCACCCGGCCACGGCCGGGGCGATCGATCGAATCCGTCCTGCTCAGACGCATCCGCTCATATGATCAGATATGGATAATTCCCCACTAATGCCCTTGACAGGGCGGAAGAAAATGTGCTGCACCGCAACACTCCAACGAGCAGAACCGGATTGTAGGAACCCTTTTATACATCGTCAAGAATAACGTTTCAGATAAACAAAGCTTTTGGTTATATGTAACAAGGGTCTTTGATGCACTTCCGTGCCCCCGCCATTGGTTGAAACTCAGTACTGGCAAAGCATGGAGGCCATCCTTGCCGACCGCGGCAGAGTCAAAAAATTTACAATTTGGACATACAAATTGGGGCGATTTTTTTGTGCCCCATCACATTAATGTGAATATTGCATCACACAACTTGCATGGACGGGTGCGTTAACGTGCCTGCGCCTCAATCGAATAAATCATGAAATACAACGACTTGCGCGATTTCCTGGGCCAACTGGAAGGCCTTGGCGAACTGAAACGGATCGGTGCGCCGGTGTCGCCCAACCTCGAAATGACAGAAATTTGCGACAGGCTGTTGAGAGCGGGCGGACCGGCAGTCGTGTTCGAAAACCCGAGCGATCCCCATCGGCCTGGCCAGACTTATAGCGTGCCCGTACTGGCCAATCTGTTCGGCACGACACGCAGGGTAGCCCTCGGCATGGGGGCGGAAAGCCTGGCCGACCTGCGCGACATCGGCCGCGTTCTGTCGGCACTCAAGGAACCCGAGCCACCCCGTGGCTTGCGCGAAGCCGGCAAGCTGTTCACCCTCGTCAAATCGGTGTGGGACATGGCGCCCAAGCGCGTCAGCAGTCCGGCCTGCCAGGAGGTGGTGTGGGAAGGCAACGACGTGGATCTGGCACGCCTGCCGATCCAGACGTGCTGGCCGGAAGACGCGGCGCCGCTGATCACCTGGGGCCTGGTGATCACCAAGGGTCCGCACAAGAAACGCCAGAACCTTGGCATCTACCGCCAGCAGGTGATCAGCCGCAACCAGGTCATCATGCGCTGGCTGGCGCATCGCGGCGGCGCGCTGGATTTCCGCGAGCATGCGCTGGCCAACCCCGGCAAGCCGTTTCCGATCGCAGTGGCGCTGGGCGCGGACCCCGCCACCATCCTCGGCGCCGTCACGCCGGTGCCCGACACCTTGTCCGAATACCAATTTGCGGGCCTGCTGCGCGGCAGCCGCACCGCGCTAGCCGGCTGCATCACGCCGACGCTGTCCGAACTGAGCGTGCCGGCCTCGGCCGAGATCGTGCTGGAAGGCCACATCCAGCCCGACCCGGATCACCCATCCGGCTACCAGCATGCGCTGGAAGGCCCGTACGGCGACCACACCGGCTATTACAACGAGCAGGACTGGTTCCCTGTTTTCACCATCGACCGCATCACCATGCGGCGCGATCCGATCTACCACTCCACCTATACCGGCAAGCCGCCCGACGAGCCCGCGGTGCTTGGCGTGGCGCTCAATGAAGTGTTCGTGCCGCTGCTGCAAAAGCAGTTCCCGGAGATCACCGACTTCTACCTGCCGCCGGAGGGCTGCAGCTACCGCATGGCCGTGGTGCGCATGAAGAAGCAGTACGCTGGCCACGCCAAACGCGTGATGTTCGGCGTCTGGAGCTTCCTGCGCCAGTTCATGTATACGAAGTTCATCGTGGTGGTGGACGACGACGTCGACGTGCGCGACTGGAAGGAAGTGATCTGGGCCATCACCACCCGCGTCGATCCCGCGCGCGACACCGTGCTGGTGGAGAACACGCCGATCGACTACCTCGACTTTGCCTCGCCGGTATCAGGGCTGGGCTCGAAGATGGGCATCGATGCCACCGATAAATGGCCCGGCGAGACCACCCGCGAATGGGGCCGTCCGATCCAGATGGATGCCGGGGTCAAGGCCCGGGTCGACGGCATGTGGGACGCCTTGTTCGAGGCCCGCGCCAAAGCGTGATGGAAGCGTGATGGCGGGCGGCATGTAAGATCACACCAAAACCGTATCGCAACCCATCCGCACGTCCGCGCGAGACGGACCCGAGGAGGAGACATGACTACCCTTGAAGAAGGGCAACTGAGATGGACGCCGTCGCAAGCGTTCCGCGACGGCAGCCGCATTGCGCACTTCATGCGCTGGCTGGAGAGCGAGCGCGGCCTCGCCTTTGCCGACTACGGCGCACTGTGGCAATGGTCGGTGACCGACCTGGAAGCCTTCTGGGACGCCATCCGCGCCTATTTCGACCTGCGCTTCGATACCCCTGCCGAGCGCGTGCTCGGCAGCGCGCAGATGCCCGGCGCACGCTGGTTCGAAGGCGCCAGCCTGAACTACGTGCAACAGGTGTTCCGCCATGCCGGCAGCGGCGCCGCGCGCCAGCGCACGGCCATCCGCTACGCCGGTGAATCCATCGCGGTCACCGACCTGAGCTGGGATGGGCTGGAGCAGCAGGTTGCCTCGCTGGCCCACGCCTTGCGCGGCATGGGCGTGGCGCGCGGCGATCGCGTGGCGGGCTACCTGCCGAACATCCCCGCCACGGTCGTCGCCTTCCTGGCCACCGCCAGCCTTGGCGCAATCTGGTCGGGCTGCGCGCCAGACATGGGCCAGGTGGCGGTAAGCGACCGTTTCCGCCAGATCGAACCCAAGGTGCTGATCGCCGTCGATGGTTACCGTTATGGCGGCAAGGCCTATGATCGGGCGCCAGTACTGGCCGACCTGGCCGCCGCCCTGCCCTCGCTCACCGACCTGGTACTGGTGCCGGGCGAGCACACCGATGCGCATGCCGCCCCCGACGCCATCCCGCTTCCCGCCAACGTGCGCCGCCACGCCTGGCAGGCGGTGCTGGCGCATCGCGTACCGCTGGCGATCGAATCCGTGCCCTTCGATCACCCACTGTGGATCGTCTACTCCTCCGGCACCACCGGCATGCCCAAGCCCATCGTGCACGGCCACGGCGGCATCGTCATCGAGCAGCTCAAGCTGATGGCGTTTCACAACAACCTCGGGCCGGACGACGTCTTCCACTGGTACAGCAGCAGTGGCTGGATCATGTGGAACGCGCAGATCGCGGGGCTGCTGCTGGGCAGCACCATCGCGCTCTACGACGGCAATCCCGCCTGGCCCGACGCCGGCGTGTTGTGGCGCTTCGTGGATGCCGCGCGCGTCACCGCCTTTGGCGCGGGCGCGGCGTTCTTCACGGCCGGCATGAAGGCCGGGATCGAGCCCGCGCGCGTGGCCGACCTTTCCCGGCTGCGCGCGCTCGGCTCGACCGGCTCGCCGCTGCCAGCCGAGGCCTATGACTGGATCTACCGCCACGTGGGCGCGGACATCTGGCTTGCGCCGATGAGCGGCGGCACCGACTTCGCCGGCTCGTTCGTGGCAGGCTGCCCGATCCTGCCGGTCTACTCGGGCGAGATGCAGTGCCGCTGCCTGGGCGCCAAAGTCGAGGCCTTCGACGAGGCGGGCAATGCGCTGGTGGGTGAGGTGGGCGAGCTGGTCTGCACGGCGCCGATGCCGTCGATGCCGCTGTTCTTATGGGGCGACACCAACGGGCAGCGTTACCGCGACAGCTACTTCGACACCTATCCCGGCGTGTGGCGTCACGGTGACTGGATCAAGATCACCGCGCACGGCGGCGCCATCATCTATGGCCGCTCGGACGCGACCATCAACCGGCACGGCATCCGCATGGGCACCAGCGAGTTGTATCGCGTGGTGGAGGACCTGCCGGAAGTGCTCGACAGCATGGTGGTGGACCTCGAATACCTGGGGCGTGACTCGTATATGCCGCTGTTCGTGGTGCTGCGCGAGGGCATGGTGCTGGACGATGCATTGCGCGACACCATGCGCGCGCGCATCCGCAGCGCACTGTCCTCACGCCACGTGCCCAACGAGATCCTGCAGGTGCCCGGCGTGCCGCGCACGCTGTCAGGCAAGAAGATGGAAGTGCCCATCAAGAAGCTGCTGCTGGGCCATGCGCCCGGCAAGATTGCCAACCGCGACGCCATGGCCAACCCGGAAACGCTGGACTGGTATTTCGCCTACGCCGAGCGATTTATCGCGGCGCGCGCCAGCGAGTCCGCGCCGGCGTGAAAGGAGAAAGGGCGCACCGCAGCCTTGAACGCCGCGATGCGCCCTCTTCTTTCTCCTGGCAGGACGATCAGAACTCCACTTCCAGCTCGCTGATTTCGTCGGGTTCCTTCTTCGCCGCGACGATCCATTCCTGCAGCTCCGGCATGGCGAGGATCTGCTTGCAGTACTCCACCGGCGCCGGATCCAGCATCACGCCGTAGGTCACGAAGCGCGTCACCACCGGCGCGTACATCGCATCGGCCATGGTGCGCGTCTCGCCAAACAGGTACGGGCCGCCGTATTGCGTCAGGCACTCGGTCCAGATCTGTGTGATGCGGTCGATATCGGCCTGCGCGCGCGACCACACCTTGAAACCAGGAAAGTGCCCCTTCAAGTTCATGGGCAACGCCGCGCGCATGGCAGCAAAGCCCGAATGCATCTCGCCGCTGATGGCGCGGCAATGCGCGCGTGCGGCACGGTCATCGGGCAGCAGGCCGGCCTTCGGGCGGACCTCGTTGAGATACTCGGCGATAGCCAGCGTATCCCACACGGTCACCCCCTGGTGCAGCAGGCGGGGAACGAGAATGGAAGGCGACAGCAGCAGGATTTCCGCGCGCGCCGCGGCATCATCGGGGGGCACCAGCACCTCCTCGAATTCCAGCCCCGCGAAGCGCACCAGCAGCCAGCCACGCAGCGACCACGATGAATACGTCTTACTGCTGATGGTGAGTGTCGTCCTTGCCATCCCGCCTCCTTGCCACCTGGAAAAGCCGTTGCATGGCGGGCGATTTCCGTCGTCTGTGTGCCAGCAGACGGTGCGCCCGTGTCTCTCGCTGCAGTGTCGCGCTATCCGTTGTGCGCATTGCGCTCGCTGCTTCTACTATGAATTTGTACTACATCATGGCGGGGACATTGGTGCAGCTTGTGCTTGCCTTGCGGTTAGCTTGATGCGGCGCAAGAGCATGCGTCGCACCTGAAGCAGGCACGCATCGGATATGCGGTTTCACGCTCAAACATGCTGTGGCCACGTCGGCACCGGCACGGTGCGCCGCGCAGCACCAGCATGAAGCAGATGTACTGGCGAAGATCCGCGCGCGTCGTTCGTGCGCGGCGCCTGCGCCGCATACGAACCGGAACAGGTCACCCCGTTCCGCCATACGGGCAGGCCCGCAAGCCTCATGCCAAGGCGATTCGCCGTGGCACGCATATTGCGGCTGATGAGGTCAACGCATAAAAGGGGCGAGCCATGCTGTATCAGGTGTACCAGACTTATGCGGATCTCATGCAGCCCGCCTGCAGCCTGGCCGACATGGTGTCGAACACGCTTGCAGAAAATCCGCGCCTGGCAGGATGCGAGCCGATGCTTGCCACGCGCGCGGCCTGCGAGGTGCTCGCACTGAGCCGCCTGACGCACCATCGCCCGCCGTTCGCCATCGACAGCGTCATGGTGAACGGCACACCGATACAGGTTACGGAGGAAGTGACCGCGAGCACGCCGTTCTGCTCGCTGCTGCACTTTCGCAAGCACGGCGTCTCTGGCCACCCGCGCGTGCTGCTGGTTGCGCCGATGTCGGGCCACTTTGCCACGTTGCTGCGGGGCACCGTGCAGACCATGCTGCGTGATCACGATGTCTACATCACCGACTGGCACAACCCACGCGACATCTCGCTGGCGCACGGCCGCTTTGGCTTTGACGAGTACGTCTACCACTTGATCGACTTCCTGCGCGCGCTGGGCGGCGGCACGCACCTGATGGCGGTGTGCCAGCCCACCGTGGCGGCGCTCGCCGCCGTGGCGTTGATGGCGGAAGATAGCGATCCGGCGCAGCCGCCGAGCCTGATCCTGATGGCCGGCCCCATCGACGCGCGCATCAACCCGACCAAGGTCAATGAGCTTGCCACCAGCCAGCCCATCGAATGGTTCGAGCGCTCGCTCACCAGCTACGTGCCGTTTCGCTTTGCCGGCGCGATGCGCCGCGTCTACCCCGGCTTCATGCAGCTGATCGCCTTCATGAGCATGAACAGCGAGCGCCACCAGCAGGCTTTCCGCGACCTCTACGATCTGCGTGCCAGCGGCCAGCATGATCGCGCGGATGCGATCCAGGTGTTCTACGAGGAATACTTCGCCACCATGGACCTGAGCGCGGAGTTCTATCTCGAAACCGTGAGCATGGTGTTCCAGGACTTCCTGCTGGCGCAAGGCCTGCTGGACGTAGGCGGGCGCCGCGTGAACCCGCACGCGATCCACCGCACGGCGCTGCTCACGGTGGAGGGCGAGCGCGACGATATCTGCGCCATCGGGCAGACCATGGCCGCGCAGGAACTGTGCGGCAGCCTGCGGCCCTATATGCGCATGCACCACGTGCAAACCGGCGTGGGGCATTACGGCGTCTTCAATGGCAAGCGCTGGGATTCGCAGGTCTATCCGCTAGTGCGCAACGCCGTCCATATGAACGCGTGAAGTTAAGCGCGTGAGGTTGAACGCATAAGGCCGCGCGGGGCGGCCAGGTAGCCAGGCGCCTAGGCGGCGTTTTGGCCGGCCGGCCACGGCGTCACCGCCGGCACCGCGCATGGGCCCTCGACATCGACGGTGCCAAAATCCGCCGGCCCCACGATTTCCAGGTACTCCATGTCCGGCGAGTAGTCGAACAGAAAATGCGTGATGCCGGGGCGCTGGTGCACACAATCGCCAGCCGCCACCAGTGTCTCCTTGTCCTCATACATGAAGCGCGCCCAGCCCTTGAGCATCAGTACCACATGGAACTGCGCCTCATGCCGGTGCCAGCCGGTGCCTTGCTCGGGCGGCAGGTTGGCCTTGACCAGCTGCACCAGCAGCTTGCCGCCGGTGGCCTCGGCAATGCCCAGGTCGCGATACAGGAAGAAATCGCGCAAACCCTGGTCGACGAAGGCCGTGTCTTGCGGGCGCACGTGGGAGAACTTCGTGGGAGAGGCATCCGTGGCGGCATCGCCGACGGACGCGCTGGACTTGCTGAGGGACTCGGCCATGACAAGCTCCTTTCGCTGAGGGAAACGCTCTGCGCTGCGACGCAACATTCACGCCAGCGGCCGCGTGCCCACGCAGCGCCGAAAGCGGCGAGAACCGCTCCGGATGTGGCGCACCGACGCTGCGAAAAGCACGTATCCGATGAACGCCTGACGCCTGTGCACCCGTCGGGGGCGCAGCCGAGCACCGGACAGGTGCCGCGGCAAGGCGCGTTGACGGCTATCATGCAGCGATGCCCACTCCCGCCGCAACTTGCATGCTGCCTCTCAATTCTATGCATTTCCAAGGCCAGGAACTGATCCGGGTCGGAGACGATTCCAGTTTCATGCTGCTCGCCCCGCAGTTCGGCGCCCGCCTGGTGCGCTGGGTGCATCGCGGCGAGGACATTCTTTACTGGCCGGAAAACGCCGACTGGTCCCAGCTGGCCCGCGTGCGTGGTGGCAACCCGATACTGTTCCCCTTCATTGCCCGGCACTTCGTCGACAGCGCGCCCGGCGCATGGAAAGACGCCAGTGGCACCGTGCGGACGATGCCGATCCACGGCTTCGCGCGCGACCTGCCCTTCGCGGTCACGCGGTTTGAGGCAGGGCGCAGCCTGACCATGACGCTGCAAGCGTCGGACGCAACGCGCGCGGCCTACCCCTTCGAGTTCCTGTTCGAGGTCACCTACCGGCTGCTCGACGACAACCTCGAAGCCACATTGCGCACGCGCAATACCGGCGAGCGGGCCCTGCCTTACTACGCTGGCCACCACTTCTACTTCCCGCTTGCCCACCAGGCGCGCGCCGCTTCGACGCTGGCCATGCCGGCCGCAGAACGGATGCGCCAGCGCCCCGACGGCTCGCTGGCACCGAACGGCCAAGGCGCCGAGACCTATCAGCTCGACGACCCGCGCCTGCAAGACACCTTTCACGTCCTGCATGCGCAGCCCGCGGCGCCGCGCCACTGCACGCTGGCCACGCCGCCCGATGCCACCGCCTCGCATGGCCGCAAAGTGGTAATCGAACTGGACACGCCGGGCAGCACGCCATGGTTCGCCGTCACCACCTGGTCGGAGCGCGCCGACGCCGACTTCTACTGCGTGGAACCCTGGCTCGGCCTGCCCAACGCCATCCACCACGGCACGGGGCTGCGCTGGCTCGCGCCGGGCCAGGAGGAAGCGGCGGTCTGCCGGCTGCGGTTGGCTCCATAAGGGGCGCCATCGCGCCTTCAAGTTTTCCCCCAATCGGCCGTTGATCGAAATAGCGCCCACGTCACCCAGAGGCGCTTCGGCACAGCGGGCCTCGACCACGAGGCGACGCCGCCGTACAACCGATCGGCGTACGCTAAGGGAGGAAGACAATGTTGAAGCACCTATCCATACGGGGCTATCTCAGCCTCATGGTCGTTTTTTTCGGACTGGCATTGGTGGTGGGCGCCGCGGCGGGATTGTTGTCAATGCGCGCAGGCAATGCTTCGCTGCAACAGATGTACACCATCGACACGCCCGCGGTCGCGGACCTGGAGGGCAGCGCGGGCCAGTTGCTGCGCTTGCGGCTGGCGCTGGCCACCTACGCCTCGCTCTCCGACCTGAACGACCAGGAAGGCGCCGACGCCGTACTCAAGCGTTTTGATCAATACCTGAAGGCCTCGAACGAGCGCTTCGCGCACTATCTCAGCGGCGCCGGCAACGGCGAAGAAGAGCAAGGCCTCATCAAGGACATGCAGGACAAGCGCGCGAAGTTCCTGAGCGAAGGCATCGACCCTGCACTCACCGCGCTCAAGGCTGGCGACAAGACGGCGTTCTTGCAGCAGCAGGCGCACAAGCTGCCGCCGCTTTACAGCACCTATGAAAAGGCCATGCTGGCGCTGGAGAAGCTCCAGCTCGATCGCGGCGCGCAACGCTACCAGCAAGCGCAGGACCGCTTCAAGGCGGTCAGTACGGCGGTGGCCATCGGCCTGGTTGCCGCGCTGCTGCTCTCATGGGCAGGACGAGCGGCACTGATGCGCGCCATCGTGGATCCGGTCAATGCGGCCATCGCGCGCTTCAACCGCATCGCGGCCGGCGACCTGACCGGCGAGGTCGTGGCCACCAGCGACAACGAAATGGGCAGGCTCAGCGCCGCGCTGCAACAGATGCAGGCCTCGCTGATCGGGACGGTCGGCACCGTGCGCAGCGGCACCGAATCAATCAATGTCGGCGTACGGGAAATCGCCGCCGGCAACACCGACCTGTCCCAGCGCACGGAAGAACAAGCGGCTTCGCTCGAGCAAACGGCGGCCAGCATGGAAGAACTCACCTCCACCGTGAAGCAGACCGCCGAGAACGCCAAAGCGGCCAGCCAGCTGGCGCAAGGGGCATCCGGGCTGGCCGCGCAAGGCGGCGAGCTCACGCAGCAGGTGGTCGGCACCATGCACAACATCGTCGCGGACTCGCGCAAGATCGGGGACATCGTCGGCGTGATCGAGAGCATCGCCTTCCAGACCAACATCCTGGCGCTGAACGCGGCAGTGGAAGCGGCTCGCGCGGGCGAGCAAGGGCGTGGTTTCGCCGTGGTCGCCACCGAGGTGCGCTCGCTCGCCCAGCGCAGCGCGGGCGCTGCCAAGGAAATCAAGGGCCTGATCGGCGCATCGACCTCGCGCGTGGAATCCGGCGCGGAGCTGGTGGAGCGCTCCGGCACGACCATGGCGGAAATCGTCAACGCCATCGCGCGCGTCAGCGACATCATGAACGAGATCGCCGCCGCGTCGGCCGAGCAGAGCAGCGGCATCGACCAGGTCAACGTTGCCGTCGCCCAGATGGACGAAGTGACGCAGCAGAACGCCGCGCTGGTCGAGCAGGCGGCCGCGGCAGCCGGCTCCCTGGAGGAGCAGGCGCGCCGCTTGTCAGCGGCGGTGGCCGTGTTCCGGATCGGCGGGAATGGATCTGGCCAGCCGGATCGGGCCCTGAACGTCGCCGGTGCCACGCCGGCGTTTGGCGTCTAAGGGGCCACGCAGGCCCCGGCGCACCGGTTCCGCCGGTGCGCCGGGGCGCGAAATAGTGCACTTTTCAGAGGATCCGGCACCCGCGCACCTTGCGCTCGCCGCGGAATCCCGCGTAGAATCGCGCTTCTTGCGGGCGTCGTATAATGGCCATTACCTTAGCTTCCCAAGCTAAAGACGTGGGTTCGATTCCCATCGCCCGCTCCACATCAGATTGAGACGAGCCGCCTTCGCCACTGGTCGCATGCCCGATCAGGATCGCCCGGCGGCTTTTTTGTTGCCATGCTCCCCCAAGACCCCAGTTCCGATCCGACGCCAGCCGACGACGCTGACAACGCGCCTGCCAAGGCTGCCGATGGCAGCGACGTGGCGCATCCGCGCCGCATCCGTTCCTTCGTGCGCCGCGCGGGGCGAACCTCCACCGGCCAGCAGCGTGCCATCGATGACCTGGGGCCGCGCTTCATCCTGCCCTACGCACCGCAGCCGCTCGACTGGGAGGCGACGTTCGGCCGCGCCGCGCCAGCGATCCTCGAGATCGGGTTCGGCATGGGCGAGACCACCGCGCATATCGCGCAACTACGCCCTCAGGACAATTTCCTGGGCTGCGAGGTGCATGAACCCGGCGTTGGCGCCCTGCTCAAGCTGCTGGGCGAGCGCGAGATCGGCAATGTGCGGATCATGCCGCATGACGCCGTGGAGGTCATCGCGCACATGCTGACGGAATCCTGCCTGGACGGCGTGCATATTTTCTTCCCCGACCCGTGGCACAAGAAGCGCCACAACAAGCGGCGCCTGGTGCAGCCGCCGCTGGTCAAGCTGCTGGCCAACCGCCTGAAGCCGGGCGGCTACCTGCACTGCGCGACCGACTGGGAAGAGTATGCCCACCAGATGGTGGAAGTGCTGTCGGGCGAACCCACCCTGGCCAACACCTCGGACGCCGCCGGCGGCTTTGCGCCTCGGCCGGACTACCGCCCGGTGACCAAGTTCGAGCGCCGCGGCGTGCGGCTGGGTCATGGCGTGTGGGACGTGGTGTTCCGCAAGCGGGCCTGAAGGCGAAGGCCGCGCCGCACGACGGCACCATGAAAAAAGCGTGGCCTTGAGCCACGCTTTTTTCATGGTGCGACAGTCGTCGCCCGTACTATCTACCGCTACCGCCTTCAGGCATGCCAGGCGATCAGCCCTGAGTATGCCGTCGCCAGCACAACGATGCCGAAAATGATCCGGTACCAGGCAAACGGCTTGAAGTCATGGGTGGCGACAAAGCGCAGCAGCCAGCGCACGCACAAGAAGGCGGACAGGAAGGCGAAGACGAAGCCGATGCCGAAGATGCCCAGGTCGTCGGCGGACAGCAGCGCGCGCGACTTATACAGCTCGTAGACGGTGGCGCCGAAGATCACCGGGATCGCCAGGAAGAAGGAGAACTCGGTGGCTACCTGGCGCGACAGCCCGAACAGCATGCCGCCGATGATGGTAGCGCCGGAGCGCGAGGTGCCCGGGATCAGGGCGAAACACTGCGCCAGCCCGACCTTGATCGCGTCGCGCCAGTTCAGGTCGTCCACCGACTCGATCCGCGGCGCGCCGGCCTTGGCCGCCTCCAGCAGCGCATTGCCCTGCGGGTGCGATACCTGGCCGCGATGGCTTTCCCGCCATTCGGCCCACAGGATCACCACACCGCCAACGATGAATGCGGTGGCCACGGTGATCGGGTTAAACAGGTGAGCCTTGATCCACTTGCCGAACACCAGCGCCAGCACGATCGCCGGCACGGTGGCCACGATTACGTTGATGGCAAAACGCCGGGCCTTTTCATCGGTGGCCAGTCCGCCCACCACGGTGACGATGCGATGGCGGAACTCCCAGCAAACCGCCAGGATGGCACCGAACTGGATCACGATCTCGAAGATCTTGCCCTTTTCATCATTGAAGTCGAGCAACTGGCCGGCGAGGATCAGGTGGCCTGTGCTGGAGATGGGCAGAAACTCGGTCAGTCCTTCGACGATGCCGAGGATCACGGCTTTCAGGGCGAGGGCAATATCCATGCTGATTGGAATGTGTGGAGTGCTGAATGGAAGAGCGAAGGAAAATCCAAGGAAAAACCAAGGACAGGCAAGCAAGAGGGAAACGGGCAACCGTCAGCCCTATGCCATCAGCCACGCGCCAGGCGCCAGAGATCACAACTATCCGCCTCGACCATGACACCGCAGTGGCTGCACAAGGTGCATGCCTGGGCGCGGCGCGTCATCAAGGCCGATTGATCTTGACGTTGATCCCGTTGGGCAAAACGGTGATTGTACCGGGTTCGACACTGGCGCCGGCGACGCGCAGCTCGTCGGGACGGAAGGTATAGAGCGGATAGCCTTGCAACAACTGCTCCGCAAGGATGCCGCCGAGCGCGTTGAACTGGCGCGTGAGTTGAGGCGGCAGGCCTTTGACGTCGAATTGCTGGACCTGCGGGTCCTGCAGCACCACCGCTCGGCTGGCCGGGTCATAGCGCAGCCCGCTGTCCAACGCGAAGCGGCCGGTCATCGGCTCGCCGGAGAACAGGCGGTTGTTCACCGTCGCGTCGAACTGCACGTTCACCCGGTTGCGGCTGGGATCGAGCGTGAGCTGCGGGTTGGCGAGCTGGATGTCGAACAGCTCCATATAGCGCTTGTTGAACGGGAACTTGCGCTCCAGGGCCGATTGCAGCTGGCTCTGCGAGAAGGTGTAGTCGTTGCCCATCATGGCGCAGCCCACGAGTGCCGCGGCCAGCGCGGCGCTGGCGCTTGCTGCCAGCCAGCGCCGGCGATTGATCATGACCATCTGTTTGTTCCTTGCGGGTTCAGGCGGCGCGGCCAGGCGCGGTGGCAACCTCGAGTTGCGTCAGCCAGGCCAATGCATGCCCGCGGGTTTCGCCGCACATGTCGGCAGAGGGCTTGAGCCCGGCGCAAAATGCCGGCCGCGTGGGCTCGCCAAAAATCGCGCAGCGCCGATCGGGCAGCAACTGCACGCAGGGTATGCCGGCCGGCTTGCCGCCGGGCATGCCGGGAATCGGCGAGGTGATGGAGGGCGCGGTGCAACAAGCGCCACAATCGGGCCGGCAAGAAAGTTCAGACTGAGGGGACATGGCAATGGTTCAGGCGCGGACGACGCCCGGCAGACCATATTGTGCCCCAAGCCGTATGGCCCTCCCCGCGCTTGACCGCCGGATTCCCGTCCACTACATTACTGACCCAAGAGTTATTTATTGGCAGCTCACGCGGAGTGCTCCCCGCAGAGGTGCACAGCGCCCCAGTGAAAAACCCGCCAGGCCAGAGCCAGAATCCGGAATCCGCCAACACCAAACGCTGGGCTCGCCGCAAGGCGGCGCGCCCACAGGAACTGGTGGCCGCCGCGCTCGATCTCTTCGTCGAACGCGGCTACGCGGCCACCCGGCTGGAAGATGTCGCCGCCGCCGCGGGCGTGTCCAAGGGCACCGTCTATCTGTACTTCGCTAATAAGGAAGAGCTGTTCAAGACGGTGGTGCGCGAAAACCTGGTGCCGACGCTGGCCAGGGGCATTGACCTGGTGGAGAACTACCAGGGCTCGACGCCGGAGCTGCTAAGGGAATTGCTGCGCGGCTGGTGGGGCCTGGTCGGGGCGACGCCGGTGGCCGGCCTGACCAAGCTGATCATGGCCGAATCCAGCCATTTTCCTGACATTGCCCAGTTCTACCACGAGGAAGTGGTGCTGCCGGGCGATGAGTTGTTCGCGCGCGTGCTCAAGCGCGGCGTGGCGCGTGGCGAGTTGCGCGACATGCCGGCCAACCCGACCACAACGCTGATCTGCGCGCCGCTGATGTTCCTGATGCTGTGGCAGCGTGCGTTCAGCGCGTCGTCGCGCATCGAGATCGAACCCGAGGCGTTCCTCGACAACCTGCTCCAGATGTTGCTGTTCGGCCTGACCACCGGCACCGCGCGCGATACGCCGCTGCCGCCCAAGGTCGGCCCCTACGTCTGGGAACAGATACAACAAGAAGCCCTGGCACAAGCGCAGGGGCAGCAGGCCGCGCGGGAGATCCCAGCGCCGCCGCCGGAGACCGCATGACCCGACGCAAGAAGATCCTGATCGCCGCGATCGCCACCATCGCGGTGGTTGCCGTGCTCAGCGCCGCCGCCGCCGTGCGCAAGGCAAGCAATGGCAAGCCTGGCGCGGCCCCGGCTGCCGCGATGCAAGACCTGGTGGAGTTCCTGCCATCCGACCTGGTCGAGGCCACCACGCAAGACTTGCGCGTGTCGCTGCCGCTGTCGGGCGGGCTGCGGGCGCTCAACCAGGCCTCGGTCAAGGCCAAGGTTGCGGGCGAGGTACAGCAGGTGCTGGTGCGCGAGGGCGAAGCCGTGCGCGCCGGCCAGGTCATCGTGCGCATCGATGCAACCGAGTACCAGGCCAAGGTGGCGCAGGCGCGCGGGCAGATGCTGGCCGCGCGTGGCCAGTATGAGAATTCCAAGCAGACCTTCGAGCGCAACCGCGAGCTGGTGGCCAAGGGCTTTATCTCAAAGACCGCCTTCGACAACTTCCAGAGCAACCTGGACGTGGCGCACGCCAATCTCGATGCCGCCCAGGGCGGCCTTGAAGTCGCGCAAAAAGCGCTCGCCGACACCATCGTCAAATCACCGCTGGATGGCCTGGTGGCCGCGCGCGCGGTGCAGCCGGGCGAGAAGGTCTCGCCGGACACGCGCCTGATCGACGTAGTCGACCTGCGCGCGCTGGAACTCGAGGCGCCGATTCCCATGGCGGATGTGGCTCGCGTTGCCATCGGCCAGGCCGTTCAGCTCGACGTGGAAGGCAGTGGCCGCTTCGAGGGTAAGCTGGTGCGCATCAACCCAGCGGTAAGCCAAGGCACACGCAGCATCATGATCTATGTGCGCGTAGACAACCCCGAGGCGCGTCTGCGCGCGGGCATGTTCGCCCAGGGCTTGCTGGTTCTCGGCCACCACGCCGGCGTGGTGGCGGTGCCAGCCACAGCGGTGCGCGACGATGGCGAGCGCGCGTTCGTCTACAGCGTGGAGAATGGCGTGCTGGCTGAGCGCCAGGTCAAGCTTGGCATCCGCGACGATGCGAGCGGGCTGGTGGAAATCACCAGCGGCCTGGCCACCGGTGCCAAGGTGGTGCGCAACAACCTCGGCACCCTGCGCGCGGGCAGCCGCGTCAAGCTGGTCAAGGCGTAGGAGTCCCCCATGTGGTTCACCCGCCTGTCCATCCACAACCCGGTGCTGGCCACCATGATGATGATGGCCTTCATCGTGATCGGCCTGTTCTCGTACCAGCGCCTGCCGGTTGACCAGTTCCCGGACATCACCTTCCCCATCGTCGTGGTGCAGACCGAGTATCCCGGCGCCGCGCCGGAATCGGTGGAGTCCGACGTTACCCGCAAGATCGAGGAAATCGTCAACACCATCTCGGGCATCGACGAGATTTTCTCGCACTCCTACCAAGGCACCTCGGTGGTGGTGATCAAGTTCGACCTGTCCGTCGATGTCGGCCAGGCCGCGCAGGACGTGCGCGACAAGATCGCGCTGATCCGCCCGCAGTTCCGCGACGAGGTGAAAGACCCGCGCGTGCTGCGCTACGATCCTTCGGACGCACCGGTGTTCTACCTGTCCGTGTCGAACGCGCCAGGGGCCGAGCGCACGCAGCGCGAGCTGACCACCATCGCCGACCAGATCGTGCGCAAGCGGCTGGAAACCGTGCGCGGCGTGGGCGCCATCAGCCTCGTTGGCGGCACCAAGCGCGAGGTGGAGATCCGTATCCGCCCCGCCCAGCTGGAGGCGCTCGGCATCGGCGTGAACCAGGTGATGGATGCCATCCGCAATGAGAACCAGGAACTACCCGCGGGCGAGTTGCGCTCCACCTCCACCGAGACGGTGGTGCAGATCAAGGGCCGCGTCATCACGCCGGATGCCTTCCGCCACATCATCGTGGCGCGCCGGGCCGGCCAGCCGGTTACGCTGGAGCAGGTCGCCGACGTGCGCGACGGCGAGGAGGAGCAGGAGAGCCTGGCCATGCTGGACGGCAAGCGCGCGCTGTTCCTGGCAGTGGTGAAGGCACAGGGCCAGAACACGGTCGACACCGTCGATGGACTGATCAAGATGACCGACGAGGTGCGCAAGCTGGTGCCTGCGGGTGTGCAGCTCACCGTGGTCAACGACGCCGCGCGCGGCATCCGCAGCAGCGTCAAGGAAGTCCGCTCCACGCTGCTCGAAGGTGCCTTCCTGACAGTGGCCATCGTCTTCCTGTTCCTCGGCTCGTGGCGCAGCACGGTCATCACCGGGCTGACCCTGCCGATTGCGCTGATCGGCACCTTCGGCGTGATGTACATGTTTGGCTTCACGCTCAACGTGATCACGCTGATGGCGCTGTCGCTGTGCGTGGGCCTGTTGATCGACGATGCCATCGTGGTGCGCGAGAACATCGTGCGACACAACCTGATGGGCAAGAACCACCGCACGGCAGCGCTCGACGGCACCAACGAGATCGGGCTGGCGGTGCTGGCCACCACCTTCTCCATCGTGGCGGTGTTCCTGCCGGTGGGCTTCATGGGCGGCATCATCGGCCGCTTCTTCCACCAGTTCGGCGTGACCGTGGTGGCGGCGGTGCTGATCTCCATGTTCGTCTCGTTCACGCTGGACCCGATGCTGTCCTCGGTCTGGCACGACCCCGACCTGCACGGCACCGGCAACAAAAAGAGCCTGTACGGCCGCACCGTGGGCCGCATGCTGGACTGGTTCTCGGCGCGCATGGATGCGCTGGGCCACGGCTATGGCTCGATGCTGGGCTGGGCGCTCAAGCACCGGCTAGCCACCGCCATCATCGCGGTGGTGACGTTCTTGGGCAGCTTCGCGCTGGTGCCGCTGATCGGCACGGAATTCGTACCAGCCGCCGACCTGGGCGAAACCCAGGTGGGCTTCACCACGCCGGTGGGCACCTCCCTGGCCGTTACCGAAGCCAAGGTCAGGCAGGTGGAAGCCGCGCTCAAGGCCTTCCCCGAGGTGGCCTACACCTACGCCACCATCAACTCGGGCAATACCTCCGGGCGCAACAACGCGCTGGTGTCGGTGCGCCTGACCGAGCGCCGCAAGCGCAAACTCACCACCAAAGAGCTGAACCCGATGATCCGCGAGCGCATGGCCAGCATCGCCGGCATCACGCTCACCATGGTCGGCATGCCGGATGGCGCCGGCGGTCAGAAGGCACTGCAGGTGTCGATCCAGGGCGACGACCTGGAAACGCTGCGGCGCCTGTCGCTGGAAGCCAGCCGGCGCATGGCCGCGGTGCGCGGCCTGACCGACCTCGACTCCAGCATGAAGGACGACCGCCCCACGGTGGAAGTGCGCATCCGCCGCGAGCTCGCGTCCGACCTGGGCGTGGGCATCGTGCAGATCGGCAACGCGCTGCGCCCGCTGCTGGCCGGCGACGCCATCAGCTCATGGCGCGCCCCCGACGACCAGAACTACGACGTGCGCGTGCGCCTGCCCAAGGACGCCCGCACCGGCATGGCAGATCTCAGCGCGCTGATGATCGCCAGCAACCAGACCAACACCGACGGCTCGCCGCGCATGGTGCCCCTGCGCCAGATCGCCGAGCTGGTGCCGACCACCGGCGCCAACCAGATCAGCCGGCGCGACCTGTCCCGCGAAGTGGAGCTGACCGCGAATACCGCCGGGCGCTCGCAAGGCGAGGTGGCACGCGAGGTCAAGGCGGCGCTGGATGGCATGAACTGGCCGGCGGGCTACAAGTACCGCTTCGGCGGCTCCACCAAGTCGATGAACGAATCGTTCGGCTTCGCGGTGTCGGCGCTGGCGCTGGCGGTGATCTTCATCTACATGATCCTGGCCTCGCAGTTCGCCAGCTTCTTCCAGCCGATCGCCATCATGACTTCGCTGCCGCTCACGCTGGTGGGCGTGTTCGCGGCGCTGCTGCTGTTCCGCTCCACGCTCAACATGTTCTCCATCATCGGCTTCATCATGCTGATGGGGCTGGTGACCAAGAACGCGATCCTGCTAGTGGATTTTGCCAACCAGGCCCGGCGCGGCGCCGACGGCCAGCCGCCGATGTCGCGCGAGGCCGCGCTGGTTGCCGCCGCCCGGGTGCGGCTGCGGCCGATCCTGATGACCACGCTGGCCATGATCTTCGGCATGGTGCCGCTGGCCTTCAGCCTGGGCGAAGGCGCCGAGCAACGCGCACCGATGGGCCAGACGGTGATCGGCGGGATCATCACCTCGTCGATCCTGACCCTGGTGGTGGTTCCGGTGATCTATACGTACCTCGACGACTTCAGCGCATGGCTGGGCCGCAAGTGGCGCGGCAAGCAAGCCCAGGCGGCTCCCGCCACCGTGCCGGCAGCCGACGACACGGCGGCGCACAAGCCAGCAAGCGCGGAATGAGGCAAGCCGCCGCCCCGAAAGCCCCGGGCAGGCCTGGAACCAGCCCGGAATGCCTCAGGCATGGCCTGACTGCGGCATGGAGGCCACAACTTGGGCGACGCGCTTGGGCAACTGTCATGGCACGGGGTTAAAATGTCAGGTTTGACGGATTTCCCCGGCCCCTCGCACCGCGCGGCCGGAACTCTGAACTGATTAGCGGTTGGCATTGGAAGGAATGGCAAGATGGACCTCGAGAAAGCCCGATTCAATATGATCGAACAGCAAATCCGCCCCTGGGATGTGCTGGATCAGGAAATCCTGGACCTGCTGGCAGTGGTCAAGCGGGAACAGTTCGTGCCGCAGGCCTACGCCGCGCTGGCCTTCGTCGACATGGAAATCCCGCTGCCGGGCGGCCAGAACATGCTGGCCCCGCGCGTGGAAGCCCGCATCCTGCAGGACCTGGCCGTGCGCAAGCATGAACAAGTGCTGGAAATCGGCGCCGGCTCCGGCTACATGGCTGCCCTGCTTGCCCACCGCGCGCGCCACGTGCTGACCGTGGACATCTTGCCGGAACTGGCCGATCTGGCCCGCAAGAACCTGGCCGACGCCGGCGTGACCAATGTCGACGTGGCCCAAGGCAATGCCGCCACCGGCTGGGCTGCGAGCGCCCCCTACGACGTGATCTGCATTTCCGGCGCGTTGCCCTCGGTGCCCGCCTCCATCCTGTCGCAAGTCAAGGTCGGCGGGCGCATCGCGGCCTTCGTCGGCGCGCTGCCGGCCATGGAAGCGCAGATCATCACGCGCGTGAGCGAGAACGAGTACAAGACTGTCAACCTGTTCGAGACCGCCGTCACGCCGCTGATGGGCGCCGAGCAGCCGTCGCGCTTCCATTTCTGAGCGGGAAACAAGACATGCAGGTAATCAACGCACCCGAACTGGTGCAATGGCTGGCGGATGCCAGCCGGCCGCAGCCGGTGCTGCTCGACGTACGCGAAGGCTGGGAGGTGCAGACCTGCGCCATGCCCGGCATCACGCATATCCCGATGGGCCAGATCCCGGCACGTGCCGGCGAGCTTGACGAAGACGCAGACATCGTCTGCATCTGCCATCACGGCGCGCGCAGCATGCAGGTGGCAAGCTTCCTCGAGCGGCAAGGCTTTGCCAAGGTCTACAACCTGACCGGTGGCGTGCACGCCTGGGCCGAGCAGGTCGACCCGGCCATGCCGAAGTACTGAGCACAGCAAGAGCACAGCAAGCATCACCCCCAGGGCGCCGGCCTCCCGCGGCGCCAATTCCCTTGAACGCTGATCGTTAGAAACGTTAGCCGCGCGCCCGATGCCCGGCAGACTGGAGATGTCATGAGGTTTGCGCTTTTCCCTGCGCGGGGCGTGCCCAAGACGCGCCTGGCACTGACGGGTTCCCTGCTTGCGCTACTGCATCTGCCAGCCGCGCATGGCGCTGACCTGCTCCAGGTCTACCGCGATGCACAGGCCAACGACGCGCAGTTCGCCAGCGCGCGCGCGCAGCTGGTGGCCAGCCTGGAAAAGCTGCCACAGGGACGCTCCGGCCTGCTGCCGCAGGTCAGCGGCACGCTAAACGCCTCGCGCACCAATGTGGACCAGACCGTGCCCTTGGTGTCGGACCGCTTCATCAACAACAATAACTGGTCGCTGCAACTGATACAGCCGCTGTTTCGCTGGGATCGCTGGGAAACCTACAAGCAGGGCGAACTCGCCGCGCTGGCTGGCGAGGTGACCTTCAGCCAGGCGCAGCTCGACCTGATTACCCGCACTTCGCAGGCCTACTTCGACGTGCTGGCCGCGCAGGACAACCTCTACCTGGCCGGCGCGCAGAAAAAAGCCATCGGCGAGCAACTGGCACAGGCCAAGCGCAACTTCGAGGTCGGCACTGCCACCATCACCGATGCCAACGACGCGCAGGCCCGCTACGACCTCGCCACCTCGACCGAGATCGCGGCGCAGAGCGACCTCGAAATCCGGCGCGCCAACCTGCAGCAGATCACCAGCAAGCCGGTCGACGAACTGCTCGGATTGCGCAGCGCCGCCACGCTGCCCGGTCCGCAGCCGCCCGATGTGAACACCTGGGCCAGCCAGGCCGAAAACACCAATCCACAGGTGGGCCTGGCGCGCTATAACCTCGACTCTGCCCAGCGCGAGTACAACAAGGCGCGTTCCGGCCACCTGCCCTCGGTCGACCTGGTCGCGTCGTACGGCTTCGTCAACTCCACCGGCAACGCCGCGCAGCAGGTCAACATCTCCAGCCGCTACAACAGCGCCCAGATCGGCGTGCAGCTGAGCGTGCCGATCTACACCGGTGGCCAGATCCAGTCGCGCGTGCGTGAAACCGCCGCGCTGGCCGACAAGGCCGCCAGTGACCTTGAGTTTGCCCGCCGCACCGCCGCCCAGAGCGCGCGCCAAACCTACTCGGGCGTGTCCAACGGACTCGCCCAGGTCAAGGCCCTGGAAGCCGCCGAGCATTCCGCGCAGAGCGCCGTAGAATCCAACCAGCTCGGCTACGAAGTCGGCGTGCGCATCAACATCGACGTGCTGAACGCCGAAGCGCAGTTGTTCTCCACCCGCCGCGACCTGGCCAAGGCGCGCTACGACACCATCATGAACGGGCTGCGCCTGAAGGCCGCTACCGGCGCGTTGACCGAGGACGATGTGGTGCAGATCAACACCCTGCTGACCTCAACCCCGGGATCGATGTACAAACTGCCGGAGAAGGTCAAGCTTGGCACGGCATCGCCGGCAGGCACGCCGCCGGCAAAGCGCCCCGCCACACGCAGCAAGGAAGCGATTGCGGCAGCGCCCGCGCCGCGCAGCTGAATGTGAATGCCGGGCGCCTGCCAGCAATCGGCAATCGGCATCCGCTCAAGACAAAAACGCCGCGGCTTTGAACCGCGGCGTTTTGCTTGCTGGCGCAGCGTTGCTCAGTTCGCCCGGGTGCGAGACTCCACGTTCAACAACTGCCAGCGAATCGCGGACGCATCCATCGGCGGGTTCTCCACCCGCGTCTCGCGCACCCGCAAGGTGTACGCCACGCCCGGCTCGAAATCCAGCCCCTCGATCGGCCCATACCAAAGCGTCCACGGCGCGCCCGGGTTCTCGCGCACGCGATAGCAGGTCTGCCGGCCCACGCCTGAGCACTCCACCCGCTGCGAATCCACATACACCGTCTTCTCCACACCGCCGGCGGCCGCCTGCGCATCCATCTTCGCGCCGCGCCGGCCCACGCCCTCACGCTCGACGAACTGCAGCAGATCCCCGTCAGCGGTCTTCCAGATGATCTGGCGGCCCGTTGAACCGGCCGACGGCTGCGTGCCCACGGTGGTGAAGGGCAACTGCATTGCCTTGAGCAGCGCGCTCTCCAGCTCCCCGCCCGGTGCAATGCAAGCCATCCGGGTTCCCGCCAGCCTGTCGAAACGCATGCCTGTTGCCGTCTTGCCATAGCCACCGGTAAAGCGATTGCAGCCGCTGTACCCGCTCACCGTGCCCTGCGCGGAATCGATCCCGCTATTGAACTCAAAGATGATCGGCTGGCCATTGTCGCCGTGCGGAATGGATTTCAGCGTGCCATCGGCCTGCTGCCAGCGCACCAGCTCCCAGCGGCTAGGGCCGCCGGTCTGTGCCTGGTTCAGGCTGGTGCCGGCACCCGGCGAATCCGGTGCGGGCGACGTGGCACAGGCACCCAGGGCTGCGGCCAGCAGTACGACTGCGGCGGCACGCGCGGTGAGCGCGGCGGGTGAAAGACGGCATATGTTCTGCATCTGGAAGCTCCTGGTAGGGGGCGCGCGGCTTGATCGGCCCGCGCCGCTCGGCGGCAGCTCGCAGGCCCGCTTGGGGCCGCGAGTCTGGCCCTGACGCGAGATAGTTTAGCAACCGTCTGGAGACCAGGGACATCGGGCGGCGGCCTACAAGTTCCCCATGCGGCAGCGAAAAGCGGCGGCACTGCCATGCAGAACCGCCTAGTTCGCGTGGCCGAGCACCTGTCCCAGCGCCGCCATCGTGCGCGCCGTGGCACCCCGGTGCAGCACCGCGAACTCACGCGCATTGCCGCGCATGGCTTCGAGCCCCGGCGCATCGCCCAATATGGTCGCCGCCGCGCGCATCAGCGCATCGGCATCCGCCACGCGCTGGCAGGCGCCGGCGGCGATGGCATCTTCCGTGGCCTGCGCAAAGTTGAAGGTATGCGGCCCGATCAGCACGGGCGTGCCAGCGGCGCAGGACTCGATCAGGTTCTGCCCGCCCAGCGGCAGCAGGCTGCCGCCGATAAAGGCGATATCCGAGGCGGCGAAGTACATCGCCATCTCGCCCATGGAGTCCCCCAGCAGCACGTCCGCCGTGACCGGCTCTGGCAGCCCCGCTTGCTCCCACGCAGCGGAGTCGCCAAGCGTGCTGCGGCGCTGCAGCGTGAAGCCGGCACGCATGACCAGCGCCGCCACTTCATCGAAGCGCTGCGGATGGCGCGGCACCAGCAGCAAAGCCGGGCGCGGCACATCTGCGCCAAGCGCCTGCCAACGCGCAAACGCTTCCAGCAGCAGCGCTTCCTCGCCGTCACGCGTGCTGGTGGCGGCGAACACGGCGCGCGAGCCAAACCCCTGGCGCAGCACGCGGCCGCGCCGCAGGCCCGCCTCGGGCAGTTGCATATCGAATTTGAGGTTGCCGGTCACCTGCACCGACGGCAGCCCGAGTGCGCGGAAGCGTTCAGCGTCGCCCTGGGTCTGCGCCAGCACCGCGGTGAAGTCGCGATACATCGCGGTGGCGGCGCGGCCAAAGCGCGCGGTGCGGCGGAAGCTGCGAGGCGACAGCCGGGCATTGACCAGCAGCAACGGCACGCCGGCCACGCGGGCACCGCGCACAAGGTTGGGCCATACCTCGGTTTCCATCAGCATGCCGGCATCCGGACGGAAGTAGCGCAGGAAGCGTCGCACCAGCCACGACAGGTCGTACGGCAGATAGCACTGCAGCACGCGCGGCTCGCCGCCGTACAACTGGGCGCCGGTTTGCCGCCCGGTGGGCGTCATATGCGTGAGCAGGAGGCGATGGGTCGGATATTGCGCCAGCAGCGCGTCGATCAGTGGCTGGGCGGCCCGGGTTTCGCCAACCGACACCGCATGGACCCACAACCACGGGCCCGCCGACGGCAGCCCCCCATAGGCCCCAAGGCGCTCACCCACGTGCTGCACGTAGCCGGGTTCCTTACGGGCACGCCACACCAGGCGCAGCAGCGCGACCGGCAGCGCCAGCAGCCATAGCAGGTTATACAGAACGCGCAGCATCAGTTCCCCTGCCCACGCACGCGCCGGGCGGCCGCGTAGACTTCATCGACGGACGGCACGATGCCATCGTCGCCCACATTGGCGATCTGGCCCGACCAGTAGCCTTCCGTTTTCCAGCGCCACGTCGCGGTGTAGATCTCGACCGTGGGCCGGCACAGCGCCGCGGCGATATGGACCAACCCCGTATCGACGCCGATCACCACTTCGGCGCGATTGATCAGGCCAAACCCCTGCATGACCGTAAAGCGCGGCAGCACCTGCGCCTGCGGCACGCCGGCAGCGATCTCCTGCGCCGCGCTCCGTTCCGCATCGTTGCCCCAGGGCAGCAACATGGTCAGGCCCTCGTGCGCCAGCCGGCGGCCGAGGTCGTGCCAGCTCGCCAGCGGCCATTTCTTCTTCGCGCCGGCGGTAGCGTGAAAGCACACTGCGTAGCGCGTTGGCAGGCCGGCCCATAGCGCATCGTCGACATGCAGCGTGCGCGCGCCGCGGCCGAAGAATTGGGGCGGTTCCGGCGGCGTGCCACCCGTCAGCGCCGCGCCCAGCAGGCGGGAGCGGCGCACCGAATGCGTCTGGCGGGGTACGGTCACGGGTTCGGTATAGAACAGCCGTGCGGCCGGCTCGTAGCCGGAGCCTTGCGTGGCATTGGCCAGCCCGATCACGGGCGCGCCCTGGCGGCGGTTGGCCACGCGTGCCACCACGGCAGTCTTGAGCAGGCCCTGCGTCTCGATCACGGCGTCGTAAGCGTCCTCTCGCAAGGCGCGCTTGAACGCACCGATCTCCCGCCAGGTAGCGGCCTGGTAGAAACGCTTGCGCCAGCGCCGCAGCGCGAATGGAATCACCCGCCGCACTTCGGGCAGCAAGCGCACGAGATCGACATAGCCCTCCTCGACCACCCAGTCGATCTCGCAATCCGGCCAGCGCGCGCGCAAGTCGTGCACCAGCGGCATGTTATGCACCACGTCGCCTAGCGACGAGACCTTGACCACCAGGATGCGCGGCCGCGCGGGCAGCGCATGCGGGGTCAAGGATTTGCCCGTTGTTCCCGTCAGGGGCTCAGTCAACGGCATCCGCTCAGAACGGGAGTTGCGCGTCCGGCTTTTCCGCCAGGATCACACGTTTGAATTCGGCCTGGATACGCGCCAGCGCGGCGTCATTGTCGGCCTCGAAACGCATCACCACCACGGGCGTGGTGTTGGACGGACGCGCCAGGCCAAAGCCGTCGGGGTACTCCACGCGCACGCCATCGATGGTGATGACTTCACGCGCGCCGTCGAACTTTGCATTGGCGCGGATCTTGTCGAGCAGCGTGAAAGCTTCGCCTTCCGCGCATTTGAGCTGCAGCTCTGGCGTGCAGTTGGAGTTAGGCAAGGCATTGAGCACCGCACTCGGGTCGGCCTGCTTGGACAGGATCTCCAGCAGGCGCGCGCCGGTATACAGGCCGTCGTCGAAACCGTACCAGCGATCCTTGAAGAACACGTGGCCGCTCATCTCGCCGGCCAGGGGCGCGCCAGTCTCCTTGAGCTTGGCCTTGACCAGCGAATGGCCCGTCTTCCACATCAGCGGCTCGCCGCCGTGCGCGCGGATCCAGGGGGCCAGCTTGCCGGTGCACTTCACGTCGTAGATGATCTGCTGGCCGGGATTGCGCGACAGGATCTCCGCGGCGAACAGCATCAGCTGGCGATCGGGGAAGATCACCTGGCCGTCCTTGGTCACCACGCCCAGGCGATCGCCATCGCCGTCAAAGGCCAGGCCGAGCTCGCAATCCGTGTCGCGCAGGCACTGCATCAGGTCCTGCAGGTTCTCCACATGGGCCGGATCGGGATGGTGGTTGGGGAAATTGCCATCCACCTCGCAAAACAGCTCCGTCACCTCGCAGCCCAGCGCGCGGAACAGGTCGCCCACGAAGGCACCCGCCACGCCGTTGCCGGCATCCAGCGCGATCTTCATCGGGCGCGCCAGCTTGATGTCGCCGACGATGCGGTCCAGGTACTGCTGGCGGACGTCGACCTGCTGGTAGCCACCCGCACCGCTGGCGAACTTGCCGGCGTCGATGCGCTGGCGCAGCGACTGGATCTGCTCGCCGTAGATCGCCTTGCCGGCCAGCACCATCTTGAAGCCGTTGTAGTCAGGCGGATTGTGGCTGCCGGTCACCATGATGCCGGAAGTGGCGCGGCGCCCCGCCAGCTCGACATTGGTGCCAAAGTACACCATGGGCGTGGCCACCATGCCGAGGTCGATCACGTCCATGCCCGCGGCGCGCAGGCCCTCGACCAGTCCGCCCAGCAGGTCCGGCCCCGACAGGCGTCCGTCGCGCCCGACCACCACGGCGCGCTCGCCTTGCTCTGCGGCGGCCGTACCGAACGACAAGCCAATCGCGCGCGCCACATCACGCGTCAGGGTCTTGTCGACGATGCCACGGATATCGTAGGCCTTGAAAATGGAAGGATCAGCTTGCATGGGTCATCCTGTGTGTAGGCGGTAAAGCATGGGGCATTGCCGGGAGCGTTGCGAGCGGCCTTGCCAAAGCCAATATTTTGCCGGATTGCGCTGAGTCCGGCAGTTTATAATCGCAAGGCTGTGCGGGAAATTCCGCATTTCAACCATCGCCTTCCGCCATCCGGCGCATTTGGCACGCTCCGAAAAAGTGATCAAAACAACTCTTTTATATCTAATGCCATTGCGAACGCCTTTCGCTCGCGCTTGTCCCCTGCGTCAGGACTCGCTCCCATTGAGCGGTGGGACGTCCCTGGGGCCGGATTCCCGGAAAGGCCGGTCAATGCGGGTAGTACCGCACGCAGGCTAGTCCACCGATCACGATGACGAAAATCGATAGCGTCCCCCCCCCTCCTCTTGGCCTGCGCGCCCAGGGTTCAGAAACGACGCGGCGAGCAAGCCGGATGCTGGCATGGGCGCTCCTTGGCCTGCTCCTGTTCGCCTTGAACGCCGCATTGGCCGAGACCGCGCATCATGCCGGCTTTGTCACCAGCCTATTTACGCGCACACTCCTGTGGTCAGCCTTGCCCTACCTGGTGGCCTTTGTGTTGCTACACCGATCGCTGCATCTGCCATCGATGGAAGGCAACAGCCTGGTCGGCCTTGCCGCTACGCTCCCCTACGGGGCACTGCTGCTCAGCTTCGCGGCCTTCCATATCGAGTATTCGCGCGGTGCGCTTCTGATTGGCTACATCACTACCCTTGCCTGGATCTGGTTCGGATATCGCCGTTTTGTTGGCAACTACATTCCCGTGTTCGGCTACACCGATCCCGGTGTACTTAAGCAGCTCGAAGATATCCTCAACATGCCTGGTGCGGCGCCCGCCAGCCAGACACGGTTCGAGCACATCAACTCGCTGCAGGAAGCCATCCGCTGCGATGGCCTGATGCTCGATCGCAGCGCCACAGCGGACCCCGAGCGCACCCGGGCACTGGCACAGCTCAAGCTCAGCCACGTGCGCATGTACTCGGTGGAGCGGGTCGGCGAGATGCTGACCGCACGCGTGGGCCTGGCGCATATCGATGAGAACTTCCTTGATGACTATGCCGAACATTACCTCTACGGCTTCATTAAGCGACTGATCGATATTGCCGGCGCCCTGTGCCTGGCGCCATTCGCACTGCCGCTCGGACTGCTCGTGGCCATCGCTGTACGCGCTGAGTCCCCCGGCCCGGCGTTGTTTCGGCAGCCGCGCGTAGGCGTGTTCGGCAAGCAGTTCGTCATGCTCAAGTTCCGCAGCATGACCTGCGAAGACAACGCTCCCGCCCGCTTCGCGGCGAAACAGGACCCGCGCGTCACCCGTGTGGGCCGCATCATCCGCAAATACCGGTTCGACGAAATCCCGCAACTTTGGAATGTACTGACCGGGGACATGAGCCTGATCGGCCCCCGTCCGGAGCAAGTGCCGATGGTCGAGCAGTTCGCGCAGAGCATTGCCTACTATCCATATCGCCATCTCGTACGACCAGGACTCTCTGGCTGGGCGCAGGTTCAGCAGGGCTATGCGGGATCGCATGAAGAGACCGTCACCAAACTCAGCTACGATTTGTACTATGTCAAGCACTGCTCGTTTGCACTCGACTTCCTGATTGCGGTCAAAACCTTGCGGACTTTGATGACGGGATACGGTGCCCGCTAATGTCGGATTTTCGGCTTCGCGCGCCCTCGCGCATCTTGCTGGTAACAACCGGTTTGCGCATGGGTGGTGCGGAACAACAGGTCGCGGCGCTCGCGCGTGAGTTTATCGCACGGGGCCGTCAGGTGGCGCTGGTCAGCCTGACCCCCGATTGCGAAGTGCCAATTTCGGATGCGGTCGAGCGCCTCATGCTCGACATGCACAAGACCCCGCTGTCCATGGCGCAGGCACTCCTGACCACGCGCCGATTCCTGCGGCGCTGGCAGCCGGACATCATTCACGCGCATATGTTCCATGCCAATCTCTTTGCACGATTGCTGACCAGAATTGCCCCTACGCCTCCGCTCATCTGTGCAGCCCACAGTTATTCCGAGGGCGGGTCGCAACGCATGCTAGCCTATCGGCTGACCGATCGCTGGTGCACCCTGACCACGCATGTGAGCGAAGGCAGCCGGGCCCACATGATTGAGACCGGCGCAGTCCGCGCCGATCGCATCGTGGTCGTGCACAACGGCATCGACACAGAACAGTTCCAACCGGACCCGCACCTGCGGGACCTGGCACGCGCCCAGCTCGGCGTCGATGCTGGCACTCGCCTTGTATTGAACATCGGCCGCCTGGTTCCGGAGAAGGCGCAATCCGTGCTGATCGACGCGTACCATCGGATGGAGCGGAGCCGGCCGACAACACTGCTGATCGCAGGCGACGGCCCAGAACGCCCGGCGCTCGAGGCCCAGATCGCAAAACTAAAGCTTGCGCAGTCGGTCAGGTTGCTAGGCACCCGCAATGACATCCCGGCGCTATTGAACGCAGCTGACTTGTTCGTGCTGTCCTCCCGCGTGGAGGGCATGCCCCTCGTAGTGGGCGAGGCACTAGCGTGCGGGCGCCCGGTGGTGGCCACCGCGGCGCCCGGCGTGGCGGAACTGCTTGGTGATGCCGGCAACATCGTTCCCATTGATGATGTCGATGCCCTGGCGCGCGTCATGCAAGGCGCCCTGTCCGCCAGCCCCGGGACACGCGAGGACGAATCCACCCGACGTCAGCGCATCGCGTCCGGGTACAGCCTCTCGGCGGCCGCCGAGAGATGGCTAGCTCTATACCAGCAATTGTTCAGTGCTGCCTCCGCGAACCAGGTCCACTCCGATCCATGCGGCGACGCATAGCAGGCAATCTGGTCTGGCTGTTACTCGACCGTGGCCTCCAAGTCATCGCCGGCATCTGCATCGTGGCCATGCTGGCAAGAGCACTGGGGGCGGAGGGCTTTGCCCACTTCCAGTATGCGCAGTCATTGGTCTACATCGGGGCTTCCGTCGCCCTGATCTGCGGCAGTGAGGTCGTGATACCGCGGCTTGTCGCCTCCCCCGACCCTGGGTTCCAGCACCGTCTGCTCGTTCATGTGTTCAGGTTGAGATTCGCCGCGGCCTGCGCGGGCTACCTGTTGATCTGCAGCTTCTTGGCCGCCAGCGGCCAGCCGCGCGAATCATGGCTCGCGGCGCTGATACTCGGCATTGGCATTTTGCTGCGCGAGCCGTTCGGGGTAGTAACAGCCTGGATGCAGGCTCATACGCGCAACCGCCCTGGCACGGTATTCAATCTGATAGCTCTGGCCATCAAGGCAGGCACCGTCGCACTGCTGCTGGCGAGCGACGCGCACACAGCGCCGCCGTATGCAGTGGCCTTCGCGCTCGAGCCTGTCGTCATCGTCCTGTGCCTAGTCCTCTTTTACCGCTCGCAAACATCGACCAGGCCAGTCGCGCACGATCCGGATCTGATGCGCCACCTGTTCAATGAGGGCACCCTGTTCTGGATCAGCTTCATGATGATGGTCGGCGCGCGTCGGATCGATCAGCTGATACTCAAGCCCATCGTGCCGCTTGGAGAATTGGGCGCCTATGCTGCTTCCATGCAGATCTTGGACAACTATGTCGCCATAGCGACCATTCTTGTGGCCGGCATCGCACCGCTCTATGTCTACTCGCAAAGCGATGTGCGCAAAATGCGCCTCAATGTCCTGAAGCTCACGGTGGCCATGACCGCACTCGGGATGGCTGGCTCCGTCGTCATTGCGTTGATGGCGCCCTGGATCATTCACCTGCTTTACGGCTCCGCATTCGCCTCGGCCGCCGATTTGCTGCGCCTGAGCGCACTGGCCTCCTCTCTCGTCTTCACTGACGTTGGGCTCTCCGTGCTGGCAGTCTATTTGCGCAAACCAACTTGGATCGCCATCAAATGGGCGTTAGTCCTTGCCGTTACCGTCGCCGTTGACTTCCTGACTATTCCGCGCTTCGGTGCACGGGGTGCCATCCTGGGCTATGCCTTGGCCAACGCGCTGGCGGCAGCCTGCGGCGCCGTCATGTGGCTGCATGTCGCGCGCTCCGGCGAGGCCAGACCATGACGTCTCGCCCGGCCATCTGCTTCCTGACGGGAACGCTCAATGCCTTCGCTGGAGCCGAACGTGTCACCGCGACGATCGCTAACGAACTCGCCGCGCGCGGATACCGCGTCCACATCCTCAGCCTCTGGGATCGAGGCTCCTGCTTCGCGCTCCATTCGGCAATTACACACGATGCCCTGTTTGACCAACGGCCATCTTTCAAACGCGCATACCTGCAAACGGTACGTGGGATCCGACAGTATATTGTCCGGCATCGTGTTGACGTGCTCATCGACGTCGACACGATGCTGACGCTGTTTACCCTGCCAGCCACCTTCGGGCTACCCACGCGCCGCGTGTCCTGGGAACACTGCAACTTCGACCAGGACCTCGGGAAGCCGACACGCCGCCTTGCCAGGAGACTTGCCGCACGCTTCAATGCCCGCGTGGTCGTGCTGACCGAGCGGGATAGGGCGCGCTGGCAATCCGCGCTCTCGTATCCGCACAACATCGTTGCCATTCCGAACCCGCTGCCTTTCGATCTACCAGACTCTCCTGCGTCGCGCTTGCACCCGACCGTGCTCGCAGTCGGGCGTCTCTCGCAAGCCAAGGGCTTTGACATACTGCTGCGCGCCTGGAGCGAGGTTCGGCATGTCTACCCCGAGTGGAAATTGCAGATCGTGGGAGAAGGCGAAGAACGCGGCGCGCTTGAGAAACTACGCAGCGAACTAGGTCTGGAGCCAAGCGTAAGCTTGCCCGGCGCGCGCGCCGATATCGACGCAGCCTACCGAGATGCCAGCATCTTCTGCCTCAGTTCCAGGTACGAAGGATTCGGGCTGGTCTTGCTGGAGGCCATGGCATTCGGCCTGCCCATTGTCTCCGCAGCATGCGAGACGGGGCCAAAAGCCCTGTTGGAAGATGGCGTTCAGGCGGTGATGGTACCGACGGACACCCCGCAGGCCCTGGCCCAAGCGTTGATACGAGTGATAGGTGACCCGCAGCTCCAGCAATCCCTGGCTGTAGCCGGTCGCGCGATGGCTGCAGGCTATGCGATCGGCCAGATAGTCGCGCAATGGGAAACGCTGCTCACCGTGCCGGCGGGCCAAACGGACAGCGGCATCAAGGCATAGGTCGCTCTTTGAAAGCGCCAGCCAGCTAGCGGACACGCAGCCGCCGCGCCCAGCGTATGAAGACCCAGGCGCGACGCATGACCAGTAGGTGAAGCCCGGTGAAGCAAAGAAAAGCGACGAAGAGGATAGATTCCGGCACACCCAGTTTCCATGCGACTACGCCTACCAGGCCAAACAGAAAATTGCCGATTAGCAACGCCCAGACCGCTTGGTTGCTGCTCAAACCCAGGCGTAATAGCACGTGGTGCAGATGCGTACGGTCAGCAGAGAGCGGGTTTTTCCCCTGGATCGCCCGCCGCAGCACGACCGCGAGCAAATCGACGAGGATCAGGCCCACCACCCAGAGCATGACCACAGGCGGGACGTTGCGACCAGGGTTGTATTCGACCTGGGAGAGCTCGACGGCAAACCAACTGATGGCATACCCGAGCAACAAGCTCCCGGCGTCGCCAAGGAACACAAGCCGCCTGCGCAGGGGACTCGGCATATTGAACACCAGGAAACCGATAATTGCCCCGCAGAGCATCAGGCAGATCCGGAATCCCGTGAGATTTCCGATATCCCGAGCCAGCCAGGCAAACCAACCAAACACGATCAGCGACAGGCCGCCGGCGAGGCCATCCATGCCATCGGTCATGTTCATCGCGTTCACCACGGACAACACCGCCAGCAGCGTGAGTGGAATTCCCCAATTGAAGAGAATCACGTCGCGCTTGCTCAGCAGGTCGCCGAGGGAATGGAGGAAGATCCCGCCCCAGGAGGTCATTAGGATGGCGGCGCAGAACTGAAATGCCAGCTTGGTCAGAGGGGAGACCCCTTTGAGGTCGTCAATGACGCCAACCACGGCAAGCAGCGTCAGGCCGACGTACAGCGGCGTGTAATGGTCCGGGCCGCGAATGAACATCGTTGTCGATATCCAAAGCGAGATCAGTATCGCGACACCGCCGACGAGCGGCGTCGCGTCGTCATGACGCTTGCGCCCCCCCGGATGATCGAGCAACCCCCCCTTCGTCGCGAGCGGGCGCAATACCAGAATAGCCCCAGCGCTCAACATGGCGGAGATCGCCGGAACCCAGAATAATTCAAACATAAGAAAGCTCGTGCGGAGACCCCTTCGGGCTTTTGTAGTTTTAGGAAGGCAATAACGGACGACACGTCACCTTCTCGCGTCCGGATGGGAAGCATTGCCCGACGCAGCTTCTGGCGGAGTTTATCAAATGAGGAGGCGCTTCTGCACCCAACTGGCGTGTATGTTGCCATTGCGCGTCGGCCTTGCCGCAGGCAAGGAAGAGCGCGGTCTGCGCCGCGGCGCCCCTCCTCCCGCAGGACCGGCTTCAGCCTTGATCCAAGCTTTGAAGCAGGGTATGCACGACCTCGGCGGACGCTGCCTCGGACATGCGGACGAAATACAGCTTATCCGCACGCGGCAGGGCCGCCAACAGGTCAACGGCCACGCGTGCTGCGGTCAAGCCGATCGCCCCGAGCGCATAAGGCAATTGACCACGCGCCAGGAAGCACTTGACCTGGGCCGCCAGAAGCGACCGCCGCGCCAGCAAGGTCTTGCGCAGGTCGAAGAACCCCTGCCGATAGCCCAACAAAACATCATCCAGGCAGGCGAATTGGCTCTGCGCATAGCTTCGCAGCAGGAGTTCCTGGTCTTCCGCCCGTCTCACTTCCGGGAATAGGTAGCGATGCCTGACAAACCACTCGCGCCGCCCCATCCATCCCGGATGGGGCAACGGTATGCCTCGCCACGGCCTGGCGCACAGAGCCTCATGAGAGCCAGCAAACGGCAGCAGGCCCACGACATCACCGTCATTCCGAAAGACTACAGCCCGGCACCCGACCAGATCCACCTCCTCATGTGCATTCAGGAACGCAACTTGCTTGGCCAGACGCTCGGGAAAGCAGACATCGTCCGCGTCCATCCGGGCAATGTAACGCCCGCGCGTCAATTCGATGCCTTGGTTCAGACGCTGGGCGAGTCCCAGCCTTCGGCCATCCTGGACGACACGGATTCGCGAGTCATCCAGCGCGAGCGCGACCCCCACGGTATTATCGCTAGAACCATCGTCGAGCAAAAGCAGTTCAAAATCTGCAAACGTCTGATTCAGCAGCGATCGCAGCGCAACGCCTAGGGTCTTTTCGGCATTCCAGGCCGGTAGCAGGATCGAGACTAATGGGGACATGCCTAATATTGTTTACGAAGCCAAGACAAAGCGAGCAGGCCAACCTTAAAAGTGATCATTTCAGCATGGCGAAGCAATCAAGGTTGCCCATGCCCCAACCATCGGCCATTCCGCTGAGCGGCTGAGAATGAACGGCAAGTTTAGCGTCGGCGGCATGCTCTCGCTTCAATTGTGCAGACACATCGCTGCGATTGCCCGTATTGAGCGCCCAATCGCTGTCGGGATGCAGCGCGCATAGTCGCGACCACCAGCTTGTCGAAGTTCACCACGGGATCGAATGGAGTAGATCAGGGTAACTGATTGATCGGCAATCATGGGTAAGCTATTACCGTCCGTCATATCGTAGTAAAACAAACAACTACCGTGCCGCCGGCCAAAGTGCTTCCGGCACGGCTCGATTCAGGTACTAATAACGTCGACAAGATGAATGGTACGCACCTTGCAACGCAGGGATTCTGTGTTACGGTCATGCTCCGGAGCCAGTTCCAGGACGTGGTCAAAATCCAGATCACGAATGTTCGGTTCGATCACTTTTTCCGCTGGCTGGCAATGTAAGGCCCGGCATCGTCGTAGTAGCCACCGGTCGTGTATGCGTCCCGGCACTGAATGATGGCCTCGCACCGTACGATGGATGTCATAGAGCATTCTTCCGATCTCGCGCACGAATACGGTCACCGCGTGCCGCCGCGATGCAGTTCATACGCATAGATCTGCACTACGGTTGTCGGCGGCAGTCTGCCGATTTGCTCCTGGGTGTGGTTCAGCCAGGTGAGTACGTCATCGTCCCGCGCCCGCTCAGGCAGATATCCGGCCACGTTCAGGATTAACCGCTTCGCATATCCAAGCATCACTGCTCCTTTTGACTATGGGTCAATGAGACAGAAGACTCAGCCATGTGCGACCAGTGAAGAGAATCCTATTGCGTCTCCCTCAGGATGGAGGCCCACATGGCTTCGAGACCATCTGCAAAATCCACCTTCGGCGCCCATCCCGAGCATGCTCTCAGCTTGGTGCAATCCAGCACATTTGCTGCAACGTCAAATCGGCGGGGCGGCGCAAACTTGATCTCAAGCGGCAGGCGGTGACGCGCTGCCAATGGCGCGATCGCTTCCAGGACCTGAAGATTGCTGCGACCGACACCGGATCCGAGGTTGTAAACTTCACCCGCACCACCCTGTTCCAGGACTGCCACGATGCCTTGTGCCACATCCTGCACGTGGATGTAGTCGCGCACCGTGCCAGACTCCCCAAATACGGTGACATCATTGCCTTTGATAATGGAACCCATCGCGGTCGCGATGAATCCCTGCCCGGTAAACGGCTTCTGCCCAACGCCATAGGCATTGGCCGGGCGGGCAATACTGACGGGCACACCATGCAGGCGATGAAACATCAGTGCATACTTCTCGATCGTCAGCTTTGTAATGCCGTAAGGGGAGACCGGGTTGGTAGGGCTAGACTCGACAATCGGCAAACGATCGACCTGGCCATAGACCGTACCGCCCGACGAGACGATAACCATCTTTCGCAACTGCGAGTCGCGCGCCTCTTCCAGCAGCCCGACGGTTGGCGGCAAATTGGCCAGGATATCGAAAACCGGATCGGCGTAACTGGTCTGCGGCACAGTTGCATAGGCAAGGTCCACGATCTCATCGACCTGCGCCAACAAGCTGCGTAGCGTGGTATCCCCATGACCGCCAACCACATAGCGTGCCGCCCCGGGAAACCCAGGCGGCGGCTCCAAGCGCCGACCAAGCACGATCACCTCGCGCCCGGATGCAAGCAACTGCCGGACCAGCCACGTGCCGATGAAGCCGGCCCCCCCAATAACACAACAACGCATCTCTGCCCCACTCCGATGTCCAGGTACGCGCACGCCCCGGAACGCGATTGCTATGCGATGGCGGCCTAAGCGCGCATCGCATCCGCCTCGCCGCCCGACTGCACCGCTTCGGACGACATGTCGTTTTGTAAAATGGACTCGTAGCGCTCAGCGATGTGCGCCCACGTAAACTGCGCTTGCCAGCGCGCGTGCGCTGTCTCGCCGAGCACCGCCAACCGCTGCCGGTCGGCCATCATCCGCTTCATCTCGCCTGCTAGGACCTCTGGATCCACGCGCGTGTAGCCGCGCTCATCTCTGGGCGCCTCACAAATCACCCCGCCACCCGTCCAACGGGCTATTTCGTCCGCGTTGCCCACTGGCACGGAGAGAAAAGGCGTCCCGGCCGCTGCCGTCTCGAAAAGCACCAGCGGCGAGTACTCAATATTCGATGCAAAGACAAACAGGTCGGCGTTCTTGAATGCCTGTACCAATTCTGGTCGTGCAAGATCCACTTTAAGCACTTGCTTATGGGGCTGCCGTGCCGCGCGCTCGGCCCAGAAGTGGATCGGGTCAATCGATTTCCTCATATGGCGAGGTAACAAATGGGCATGACCCGCTGCTTGAATCTTGCGGGCTGCGATCGCATGCACGCGGCTCTGCACGCCACGGTAGCCTTCGCGCTGGACGACGCTCCAAAAACGCCAGCTGAGCCCAGCGACACGCCAGATACGCCCATTCACATAGGTTGCAGCAGCCCGCAACCGCCCTGCCATCTTTGGCGCCTCCACCGCATTCCCAGCTTGCCCCACTTCTGCGCCGGGGGAAACCACGGTGCGCACCACAACTGGCGCGGGCGGTGGGTTTCCGTTCAGCAGCAAGGTCACATTGCGCCCGCCGGAGCGGAGTTTTGCAAATGCCTCCAGGACTTCCCGGTGCCCTTTGACGCCAGTCATGCTGCCGACGGTCAGGAAGACAAAGCTATCGTCCGGGATACCGTGGCGGCGACGGAATTCGGGATCCGCCGAGACACCAAATTCGGTTTCACTGGCACCATTGGGCAAAATGCTACGATGCTCAAGCCCATGTTGGCGAGCGAAATCGATATCCCGATATCTCTCAGCGTAAAAGATCAGATGATCGAAACGCCGCAAGATGTCGGGCAGGTCGCGAAAGTACTGCTCGTAGGTTGGTTCGTACAGTCCCGAAAATCCACACGGGATAAACACCTTGCGCACCCGGATCTCGTCCAGGACTGGCCACAGCGCGTCGAACGTCCACTGCTGCGCTGCCTTGATCAGAATGGCATCGCCATCGAACTCGGTAACGAACTTGCGATAGCGGTCCACCTCGCCTTCGATCCCGCGTACTGCGTTGCCGCCCACGCCAAACTCGGCAATTCTTACGCCGTTATGTTCGGTGAAATCGCGCTCGGCCAACCGCGTCGTCGCCACGGTGACCTCATGGCCGCGTTGCACCATGCGCTCGGCAAGCTGGCGCATCACTTCCTGAACCCCACCGATGCTGGGGAAATAGAATTCGCAGCAAAAAAGTAAGCGCATAGCTGTTATTTGATCCCAGGCTAGTCAAATCTTAGCGAACCCAACTACGCACACGCCGTGCCATCCCACGCACAGTGCGCATGATTGGCCGCGCCCACTCTGCGTTATGCCGATGTATCAGATACTGATGTCGCAGGCTTTGTATGCGCGACTCCGTACGCGACATCACATCGGAGTCTGGATTCGCCAAGGCAATCTGCCTCCCTGCGGCGAGCACTACGGCGCACATTTGCTCCAGATTGGGTCGGGGCGAAAGCCGATGATGTGCAGAATGCGTGATCGCAGCGGCGTCGCGCACCGCGATCGACGGCTCGCGTTGTCCGAGCACGCTCGCGATGTTCTCCGCGCAAAGCAATACCAGCCGTTCCACAAAAGGATTCGGGCCAGTGCGCGACATGCTGGCCGGCACTTCCCGGTACACCAGCAGACGTTCAGGCAGGTTCGCCACCCGGGCGACCCTGGCCATCCGCGACCACAACTCATAGTCCTCTGGTGGCTGGCGGGCAGGATCGGTGGTGTAGCCGCCAATGCCATCCACAACCGATTTGCGCATCATGACTGAGCTGTGCACAAAGGGGTTGTTGAAAAGCAACTCGAACTGCAGCGACGCGTGAGCGCTGGGATGATCGTGAGCGCGGTCAGTCTGCCTGTCCCCGACCCAGATCTCTGCTGCGGTACCAAGCAGCCCATAGCCCGGATTCGACTCCAGGAACGCGATCTGCCGCGCAAGGCGTTCCGGATGCGAAAGGTCATCCTGGTCCTGGCGGGCGATATATCTCCCGCGTGCGAGCGCGATGCCACGATTCAACGTAGCCGCGAGCCCTGCATTGGCCTGATGGATCAGGCGAATGCGGGGATCCCGCAGGCTCTCGAGAATCTCGGCGGAGTTATCCTTCGAGCCATCGTTGATCACAATGAGTTCGTAGTCGGTGAAGGTTTGGGCCAGCACGCTCCGCACCGCCTTGTCCACATCGGCCGCACCGTTGTAGACGGGCAGCACCACACTAACGAGCGGTTCCGTCATAGCCGCACCCAGGAAGTGGGAATCAGATCCGTCGTGTCATGCGAGGCACCACTGAACCAGCGTTGCGGCGCCACCACGATCTTGTCCTGGGAAGGGTTGAGCCACGCGCCCCACCAACTGAACGAGCTGTTGGCAATGATGTGATGGGCGCAAGCCTTCATCAGTGCCATGTCGCAAACGCCTCGGTCCGCACCGTTGACCTGTACCAGCGTGGTCGGGTACCCGATATCGAAGTTGGCCTGCACCCATTCATGGTCGTCCGAAAACACGAAGAAATGCGGTGCCCCAACACGTTGCGCGACATGCGCGACTGCGGCGCGATAGTAGTCGAGGGAGCATATGCCATGGTACTGCGCGGTATGCGCATCCTTGACGTAATCGCCCCGCCGGATGTGCAGGGACACAGCATGGCCAGCCGCGCGCGCAATCTCGGCCGCCAACGCGACATTGGCGGCATCCAGCGGCGCCTTGAGCACAAACTCCCTGCGCAAGATCTCCGCAATAGGTGCGAAGTAGCGCTGGCTCTGCCAATATCCGTCAAGATAGGTCGGCGCAGCGGCCGACTCAATGCGCGCATCGTAAGTAAAGGACGCCTCGCGCAGCATATTCGCCGGGCGGCGCAAGCCCGCCTTGCGCAACGCGCGCTCCATCCATGTCGGCTCGCTTGCGACGACGCCCGCAGCGGACAGTTCTTCCGGCGAGGCGACCCTGGCTTTGATCGCCAGTTCGCCGAGTTCATACCGACGCAAGTCGTAGTGATCGAAACCACTGGCATCGAGAAGCAAAGCCACGCCCTGACGCTCGGCAAGTGCGCGGCCGGTTGCGTACTGGAACATTTGATTGCCCAGGCCGCCAATCAGTTTGGCGATGATCATAGACATAGAAAGATGTTGAAATGCCTGACAGCGAACTCAGCCGCCAAAGCGGTTTCTGGAAGCTCAGGCCGCGACGGCCTGCACGCCTGGAACCCGCTTGCGGGCTTCGACGAGATACCCAACCGTAAACTGTTCGATGAAACAGTTGTCCTCCATCTCGCTGAGCAACCTGGGCAGCCAGTCCATCATCAGATAGCTCCGCTCCGGCGTCATACCTTCCTTGCTTTGTTCAAGCGCGCGGCCAACTCGGTGTATTTCCTGAGCCACATGACGCAACAACCCGCCCAGAGGCGCTGCCTTGATCTCGTCGCATCCGAAATTACTCAAATGGCGTTCGTAGAAATAGGCGGAGAAGCCTCCGTAGAAATGGTAGGGCTCCTGATGGACGCCGCTTCCGAGCGGCGCAGTCAGCAGCAGCTTCCCGCCCGGCGCAGTGACACGCACCAACTCCCGCAGTGCGGTCACCGGATCCGGCACGTGCTCAAGCACTTCCGTGCACAAGACCACGTCAAAGCTCCCTGTTTCGACGGGAATATCGGTGATATCGCATACATAATCAATGGCCCCGTAGTTCCAGGTTTCCTGCAGGGGCCCTTCGCCACTTCCCTCATACTGGGCGAAATCCTGCGCCCGATACTCGGTGTGCTTGAACAATCCCTTGTAGCGGCATTGACCGGCCCCCGCATCCAGCACGCGGGCACCGGCCGGCACCTGCGCAGCCATCTTGGCCACCCACTCATCCCGCCAATACGCGGAGAAATTGATCAGTTTGTCAATATCCATGGGCGGGCTCGGCAAGTTCTGCGTATCTCCCAACAGGCTGCTGATGACTTGAACCGATCCATTCGAATGACTCTCAGCCAGCTTGGTCGCCAATGAAGTCGCAAGCGCCGACCGACCATTGACCAAGCGCGCCATCAAAGGCGCGACATCCTGCTCCGGCAGCGGTACACCCCGATTGATGGTAAGCGTCAGCGCCTTCGTCAAGACGCGCTGCAGCAGCAGCAGTCCCTTCTGCCTAACCGTCAGTTCCCCGGTTGCCTGGTCCCCAGGCCGCAAATCATTCATCGACATTCAAACCCTCGCCCATCTCGCCCGATCGACGAAAATGGTATTGATATACGTATCTGCATAGACAAAATAGCCATTTGCAACCAGATACTCGCCAATCTCGGGCAACTTCTGCTCTTGCCGAGCCTCGCTAAACGTGATCGTCTCGACGCAGATAACAGCAGGCCTGTACCTGGCCAGGTCGAGCGTCTTGACGATCTCGAAATCCAGGCCCTCAACGTCCACGGTAAGGAAGTCGGGGGCCGCGCCGGAAAAATGCTGATCAATCACCGCATTGATGCTCATTACGGGAACTTCGATGACCGACTCGATGCGGTGGACGCCCGTACTTTCGTACCGCTTTGCCTCTGTTTCCGAGAAGGTATTGAGCGTGCGAGTCGACATGACATAGAAGGGCAATGCAGCCGCTTGTTGCTCTCCAATGCCCACGTTGAGGTTGACGTCGCCCGGCCGCTGTTTCGGAAACTCGGCAAACAGATCCGGATCTGGCTCCACATTCACGCCGCGACAGCCTTGCGCGTAAAAGAAGCTCGTGTTGCTCAATCGGGTTGGGTGATGGGCCCCGATGTCCAGATAGGTGGGCCGCACGATCCCTATGGCACGGAAGACAAAATCCGCGATCACATCCTCGCCCGATTGGGAGAATGAATGGCGTCCGTCGGCAGGCACCTGCGGCGCCTCCGGCAGCGGCTCAGCTAAGGGCTTCTCTTCCTGCAAACCCTTCCAAATCCGTTTCAGCATACTCATTAATGGCATCGACACGAAACCTGGCGCCGCATTGGCGAAAACGATGCGCCAAAAATCACCAGTCGAGTTCCCTTAAAAATAACCCACATTAATAAAGAGTTCCAACTCAAGCCTCAATTCGACGCTGCCTGAATCTTTCAAGCGGTCGCCCTACCAAGTACGCCAACCCAGCAGCAAGAGCGGTGGAGAAAACAACCGGCTTAAACCCATAATAACCAAAATCGCCGCTACACATTGGCACCACGATCAAGTGACACAAATAAATCGGATACGACAACTCCCCGATATACCTATCAATTTTGCAATCCCTGGTCGCAATAAAAACGAACGGGATTGAGATCGCCAACACCAACAAGTAGATCGTTTGCGCAGTCTCAAATGGCCTGTAAAATCCGGCCCCTTTTGGCAAAACCGGATAAACCAATGTCAATCCAATCATCACCACAAGAAGAAACCATCCAACAAGACCGACCTCCCTCACAGAAAGGAGCGCATACAATCGATAAACGAGAGCACCTATCAAAAACAATCCGAATTCAAAAGGCAGAAATCGGTAATTCCACGGATCCGAATCCAGCCCATTGATATAAGCCAGATATCTCAACGAGAACGCCGCAATCACGGACCCAAACAAAATCACCATGCCTCTTCGAAACAAAAACGGCGCCAAACAATAAACCAACAACTCCAGCTCCAGCGACCAAGCCTGGGGTACAAATGAAAACTCAAAAAGGCGCGGCGTATAAGAGCTGGCATGCGTCGAGAACTCCATTACCCCATGCTGAAGCGCCAGAAAGAATCCAGTCCCGATTCCCAGTATAAATAAATTATTGACCACAATAAACAGCGACGTCACCGGGTGAAAATCCGACCAACCAGATACGATCTTCTCAAGCACTCCCAGGGAGTGAAAGTACTGCGGCCAAATCACACCTGCCACCGACACCAGGACTGCCA
The DNA here is from genome assembly GCF_008801925.2 of Cupriavidus basilensis. Taxonomy (NCBI): domain Bacteria; kingdom Pseudomonadati; phylum Pseudomonadota; class Betaproteobacteria; order Burkholderiales; family Burkholderiaceae; genus Cupriavidus; species Cupriavidus basilensis. The sequence goes on from NZ_CP062803.1 coordinate 3,425,552, forward strand.
GCAGGAGAACAACCCAATAGATTGGAAATATCCTCAACAGCCGATTGCTATAAAAAAGAAAGGTTCCCCTGATACCCCTTGCATACTTCCGGTCCAGTATCATGGCCATATAAAAACCGGAAATCATGAAGAATCCCTGAACAGCGACCACGCCACCGGTCAGAGTAAGCCCAAAAAAATTTGAGGAATGCTCAATGACAACCGCAATCGCCAACAAAAACCTCAAAAGCCCCATTTCCCATCGCTTCCCAAAAACCAGAATATCCAAGACATCGGGAGCTAGGAGCAACTTCCTGGAGCCCCCTCCTGACGAATTCGTGCGCCGCGCTATCAGTCACCGCATCATGACAGCACACCCGGCATTCAAGCCTTCTGATAATCCCACTGCAGTCGCGGCCGCGACACACCAGGCAACCCACCGCCCCAACCATGTCGGCGTGGATCGGTATTCTCCGGCTCGTAGATCTCGAACCGCAGAGCATTATATAAAGCAAAGTGCAGAGGATCCGGCATCTCGTAGCTGCTTAGCGCCGGCATGAGGCTGAAACGCCCCACATTAAATTGAAAGGGCTCAATCTTGCAAATGGCTTGATATTCGCCGCGCTCGTTGGGTGCTGTCGTCTCGGGAAAGGAGATAAAGACGCGCCCCCCACTCTCATCATAAAAATGGAAATTAGGTACAACCCTGAATGGCGCATCCTTGATGATTCGATAGCGCAAGACAATGCTGAAAGGCTTGTCAATGTTCAGATGAGCGGTGACCTTTCCACTCTCATCACGCAGTTCACCGCCAATACACTGCGCATATTCCGCACAATCGATCTGCGTTTCTGCATCCGCATCCGGGAATTCAAAGCACTCCTTATGCCAGGCGCGCTTCTCGGATTCCTCAGTGATGGTTCTCACGTATGCAGTCGCCGCGTCCTCCACAGGAGTATACGACACAACCTGCCCATTCTTGAGGTAAAGGGCCTTTTCGCACATCGACTTGACCGCAGCCATGCTATGGCTCACGAACAGCACTGTGCGACCAGACCCGGTCAACTCACGCATCCGGTCCATGCAGCGCTTCTGGAATGCCTGATCGCCGACCGACAGCACTTCATCGACAATCAGCACATCCGGATCCAGCCAGGCCGAAACGGAGAAAGCCAAACGAACGTACATACCGCTGGAGTAGTACTTCACCGGCGTGTCGATGAACTTCTCCACGCCGGAGAAATCCACAATCTGGTCGAACTTTCGTAGTGTCTCGGTCTTTGGCATGCCGAGGATTGCACCGTTCAGAAAGATGTTCTCCCGCCCGGTCAACTCCGGGTGAAATCCCGTCCCGACTTCGAGGAGACTAGACACTTTGCCGCGGATCGCTACCTGCCCCTTGGTGGGCTCCGTAATCCGGCTAAGAATCTTGAGAAGCGTGGACTTTCCGGCCCCGTTTCCGCCAATGACCGCCACCCGTTCACCTTCCTTGATCTCAAAGGAGACGTCCCGCAGCGCCCAGAATTCCTCAACCGTTTTTGTCACCTCTTCATCAACCGCAATGCCGTGCGAATGACCGAAAGGGAGGAACCTGGACATTTTTCGCCCAATCGCCTCTCGAATGGAGCGCGGCTCATTACCAGCCAGATGGTTAATGAGATATTTTTTTGATAGATCTTCTACCTTTACCGAGTACGTCATAATTTAGATCACATCCGCAAAGCTGGCCTCAGCCTTTCGAAAATATCGAACCCCGGTTATCAACAAAACCAGGCCGATTGCCGCAGAAATCAGAACGCTTGGCCAGAAGATCTGAATATCCGAGCCGAGTATGCACCAACGAAATCCATCAATAATTCCAACCAGCGGATTCAGGGAATACAACAACCGCCATTTCTCTGGAATCAACGTGGACGAATAGCCCACCGGGGATACATAGATACCCAGTTGCAAGAGAAATGGTATAAGATGCCGGAAATCCCGATACCGGACGTTGAGTGCGGCTGCCCAAAGCCCGAGACCAAATGAGAACATCGCGGCCAGCGCCGTAAAAAGCGGCAGGAACAGGATCCGCCAATCTGGAAAGTGGTTGTACCAAAGCATCATCCCAACGAGCAGAATGCCGGAGATGAAGAAGTCAACTAAGCTCACCAGCAGCGTACTGCATGGCACAATAAGCCTTGGAAAGTAGACTTTTGACAGCAACTGCGAGTTGGTAACCAGGCTATTGCTGCAGTCGGTCAGTGCATTCGAAAAGAAGTACCACGGCAACATCCCCGCAAATACGACTAGCGAATACGGCAACCCCCCCGAAGACAGGCCTGCGATCCGGCCAAACACGACCGTGAACACCAGCATTGTGAGCAGCGGCCGGATGAGAACCCAGCCGGCCCCTACCAGGGTCTGCTTATAGCGAACCAGAATGTCGCGCCAAGCGAGAAAGTATAACAATTCCCTGTGCTTGAAAAAATCTGACCAATAATCCTTGGCGGCCCGCCCATTAGCGAGGAGGGTCACATTTTCTGTCGTACTCATAAAACTTCACCGTTAGCAATTCGCCGGACTCCGGAGGTTGGCACTGCAACACGGAGGCATACGAGGTATGGATTAGGCTCTACTTCGCGTAGTGCTCGACGAACCACTGATACGTCTCGGCAACACCATCGCGCAGCGCGATCCGCGCCTTCCAGCCCAGTGCACTCAGCCGGTCGACGTCCATCAATTTGCGCGGTGTACCATCGGGCTTGCTCAGGTCTTGCACGATCTTGCCGCGGAAGCCGACCACTTCGCCAACGAGTTGCCCGAGTTCGCGGATTGTGACGTCCTCGCCAACACCGACGTTGACAAACGCTTCATCTGAGTAGTTTTGCATCAGGAAAACAGCTGCATCGCCAAGATCGTCCACATGCATGAATTCCCGACGCGGAGTGCCCGTACCCCACATCACGACTTCAGCATCCCCACGCTCCTTTGCTTCGTGGAACTTGCGCAGCAGCGCAGGCAGGACGTGCGAATTCTCCAGATTGAAGTTGTCGCCAGGCCCGTACAAGTTGGTCGGCATCAACGAGATTGCATCGAAGCCATACTGCTTGCGGTACGCCTGGCACATCTTGATGCCAGCGATCTTGGCGATGGCGTACCACTCGTTGGTGGGCTCAAGCTCGCCGGTCAGCAGGCAGCTCTCAGGCATAGGCTGAGGCGCGAATTTCGGATAGATGCAGGACGAGCCAAGGAACAGAAGCTTGCTCGCGCCATTTGACCAGGCAGCGTGAATGACGTTAGTCTGGATCGCAAGGTTGTCGCGAATGAACTCTGCAGGATAAAGATTGTTGGCTTGGATGCCACCCACCTTGGCCGCCGCGAGAAATACATACTCAGGGCGTTCCGCGGCGAAGAAGGCATCCACGGCCGCCTGATTCGTCAGATCCAGCTCGGTGTGGGTACGCAGCAGCAAGTTGTCGCACCCCACGGCTTGCAGGCGTCGCACAATGGCGGAGCCCGCAAGCCCGCGATGGCCCGCCACGTAGATCTTGGCATGCGGATTCATCATTGGGTGCTCACTCGTGATAGTTGAATGCCTTGAACCCGGCCTCTGTGACGAGGCTGTCGCGCTTGGCAAGCTTGAAGTCTTCCTCGACCATTTCCCGGACCAGTTCAGCAAAAGTGGTGCGGGGCGTCCAGCCAAGTTTTTCGCGCGCCTTGGTGGGGTCACCTAGCAGCGTTTCCACCTCGGCGGGGCGGAAGTAGCGCGGATCGACCGAGACAATCTTCTGCCCAGGCACTACCTTCAGCCCGGCGCTTGCGGTCTTTTCCTCGGCGACTGCCTCGACAATGCCGACCTCGTCGACGCCCTCGCCTTCGAAGCGAACCTTAATGCCAAGTTCGGAAGCAGCGGTGCGGACGAAATCGCGCACCGAGTACTGCACGCCGGTCGCGATGACGAAGTCTTCGGGTTGCTCCTGCTGGAGCATCAGCCACTGCATCTCGACATAATCGCGGGCATGGCCCCAGTCACGCAAGCTGTTGAGATTGCCAAGATACAGGCAGTCTTGCAGGCCCAGCGCGATACGGGAAATGGCACGCGTAATCTTGCGCGTCACAAACGTCTCGCCGCGCAGCGGTGACTCGTGATTGAATAGAATGCCATTGCAGGCATAGATACCGTATGACTCGCGATAGTTGACCGTGATCCAGTAGCCGTAAAGTTTGGCCACCGCATAGGGCGAGCGCGGATAGAACGGCGTGGTCTCCTTCTGCGGGATCTCCTGCACCAGACCGTAGAGCTCGGATGTCGATGCCTGGTAAAAGCGAGTCTTCTTTTCAAGTCCCAGGATGCGAATCGCCTCCAGGAGCCGCAGAGCACCCAGGGCATCGCCATTCGCCGTGTATTCCGGGCTCTCGAACGAAACCGCCACGTGGGACTGCGCGCCGAGGTTGTACAACTCATCCGGCTGCACCTGCTGGATGATGCGGATTAGATTGGTCGAATCGGTCAGGTCGCCGTAGTGCAGAATGAAATTCCGATGATCAACGTGCGGATCTTGATACAAATGATCGATGCGATCCGTGTTGAACAACGAAGCACGGCGCTTGATGCCATGGACTTCGTACCCCTTTGCAAGCAGCAATTCTGCCAGATAGGCGCCATCCTGCCCTGTAACACCTGTAATAAGTGCGACCTTTTTCATTTTGCATTCATCCTGTTTAAATTCGGCCATAGGAATCTTCGAAGCGAACAATATCGTCTTCTTCGAGATAGTCCCCGCACTGTACTTCGATCATGACCAAGGGCAATTTCCCTGGATTTTCCAGACGGTGGCGATTGCCAGCAGGGATATAGGTAGATTCATTGGTGTTGACTAATACTTCCCGCTCGCCATTGACCACTTTCGCCATCCCGCTGACAATGATCCAATGCTCGCTGCGGTGATAGTGCATCTGCAGCGACAGCGAGGCTCCCGGCTTCACCTCAATACGCTTGATCTTGAAGCGCGGTCCGCCTTCGAGCACCGTGTAGGTGCCCCAGGGCCGATGCACTTTGCGATGTATCCTGCTCGCGTCGTGGCCCCGCAAATTCAGTTGCCGAACGATCTCTTTGACGTCCTGTGCGTGACTCTTTTCCGCGATCAGTAAGGCGTCAGCGGTATCGACGACGATCAGGTCGCTCACCCCAACCAGTCCAACCATGCGATCTTCGCTGCGGACGTAGCAATTTGCCGCATCGTGCAGAAGCGCTTCACCTACGACACAGTTGCCACTGGCATCGGCCGCGGCCAGATCGCTGATCGCATTCCACGATCCTACATCGTTCCATCCGATATCGCAGGGCACGACGGCAACCGAAGCCGATTTCTCCATCAGCGCATAGTCGATAGAAATATTGGGTACTAATTCGAACGTATTGGCGTCGAGAGTGACCTGCGAAAGCTTCTCTCCCTGCATCCGGCTTGACTTAGCAAGGCACTCGCGAACGGCTTGCAAAAGCTGGCACGCGTGCTTCTCCAACTGCGCGATGACCGTTCCCGCACGGAAACAGAAGATGCCCGCATTCCAGAAATAACGGCCCGTGGCAACGTATTCGACTGCCTTCTCCAGGGATGGCTTTTCCACAAATTGCTTGACCCGGAAGCCATCTGCCTCGATATAGCCATAGCCGGTTTCAGGTCCATCGGGATGGATACCCAGCGTCACCAAGTAACCGTCATTGGCCAGACGGCGTGCCTCGGCGATCGCCTCGGCGAATTTCGCCTGGTCAGCAATCAGGTGGTCGGCAGCCAGAATCAGCAGGATGGCATCCTCGCCATGGCGCTCGGCCACATGAAGCGCTGCGGCTGCAATAGCCGGCGACGTATTCCGGCCGCACGGCTCGAGAATATATGACGTTGGAATACCAGCCTGATTGATGTCGCGGTATTCATCCTCAGTCTTGAAAAATAATTCCCTATTTGTCACCGTGAGGACTTCAGCCACATCCGGCAATGCGGACGCACGCAGAAATGCCTTTTGCAAAAGGCTATGCTCGCCGGCGAGGCGAATGAAAGGCTTGGGATGCAGCTCCCGAGACACCGGCCATAGCCTTGTTCCCGCCCCTCCGGACAAAATAACTGGGATGAATGTCATTGAATTCGCCAAAACCGATGGTGGTGCTGACCCGGCCTAAATAAGCCGAGAACATAGTAATATTTTAACATATCGCATTGCAGTGAATAAGGACGCACATTTCACGCCTGCCTTACGATATTCAAAGTAGCGTGCCCGTCGCGCAGACTTCGCCACGGCATACTGGCATGTATTACGCAAACGACTGAACCACGCGCCGATAGTGCGCGATAACATTTCTTTCGTCGAAATCTGTTCTCATCTTTGCGCGACCAGCGGCGCCCATCCGGCGCCACGAAGCAGGATCCCGCTTGATCATGGCTTCCATCTTGTTGGCCAGGTCCTCAGCGTCCCGATCGCGGCACAGGAAGCCGGTCTCGCCATCGTCGATGACATCGCGACATCCAGGCACCGCCGTTGCGATCACCGGGCGCTCCATCGCGCAAGCCTCCATGAGCGATCGCGGGACGCCCTCTCGATACGACGGCAGCACGACGCAATGCGCTGCCGCGATAGCGGGCCGGACATCGCTCACTGTCCCCAGATAGTCGATGACGCCCTCCGCCAACCAGGCATTGATCTGGCTGTCCGGGATGGCGCTTGGATTCGCGCCGCCGGCAGGCCCCAGCAACTCGCAGCGGACCTGCGAATGACGCGCTTTCAAGGCACGCGCCGCGTCGACGTATTCGCCGATGCCTTTGTCCCATAGCAAGCGGGCGATCAGCAGGAAGCGAAAGTTTCCGGATATGGGCGTATCGGCATCCGGGGGCAGTGCGTAGAAGTCCAGGTCGACGCCTTCTCCCGGCAAGATCCTGCACTTGCCCGGATCGACCAATCCCTCGGAAACGAACGCGCTACGATCCTCCTGATTGAGAAACCATACTTCACGGGAGAAGCGCAGCGCGACGCGATACAACATCTTGCTGACACGCGATACCACACCCGTGTTGATGAAAACGTAGCCAAGCCCGGTTGTGATGGCGATGGACCGGATACCCGCGAGCCGCGCCGCCAGCGAACCGTAAATGTTTGGCTTGATGGTGTAATGAAAGATCACGACGGGCCGAATCTTGCGATAAAGCACATGCAACGAGGCGATCAACCGCAGGTCCTGCAAGGGATTCCGGCCCTGCGCGGACATCTCCAGCGCGTGAAATATGCAGCCCATTGTCCGCAACGACGCCGCGTCCTCGTCCTCTGGTGCTGCCACGTGGACCTCGTAGCCGTCTTCGATCAACGCGGCAAGCACGCCCCTGCGGAACTGGTGCATGGACCATGCCGTATTGGCGCAAAAGAGGATCTTGCCGCGACACGCCAGGCGAGCGCTCCCCCGAGGGGTCACTTCCTCGTCGGGGCCTTCAAGTACCCGCATACCTTCACTTGTCACCGCCGCACCTCAGAACGGGTTCTCAGCATGACGCAATGCCGGTGCACTCGCGTCTCGTGCGTGCAAAATCAGATTCTGCTTAGTCGGCCACGCGATGCCGATATCGGGGTCGTTCCATGCAATCGCGCACTCATGTAGCTGATCGTAGAAATCCGTCATCTTGTACAGCACGTCGGCAAACTCGGAGGTCACCATAAATCCATGTGCAAAGCCTTCCGGCACCCATAGCTGCCGGCGATTCTCGGCTGACAGGCTCACGCCCACCCACTTACCAAACGTCGGGGACTGCTTGCGGATATCGACCGCCACATCGAATACCTCGCCCGCCACAACGCGGACCAGCTTGCCCTGAGGGCGCCGCGTCTGGTAGTGAAGCCCGCGCAGCACATTTAGTACCGATCGAGAATGATTATCCTGGACAAACTCCCGCTGCAGACCCGTTGCCTGTTCGAACTCCCTAGCATTGAAGCTCTCAAAGAAAAACCCACGCGAGTCTTGCAGCACCTTGGGCTCGATAATGAGCACATCGGGCAATGCAGTCGGGATGATAGTCAGCTTCATGGCAGATTACCTAGGCCGATCCGTAAGAATGCGCCGCAGGTACTGGCCATAGGAATTCTTCGAAAGTGGCTCCGCCAGCTCCTCGACTTGCTCCGCACTGATCCATTTGCTGCGAAACGCGATCTCCTCGGGGCACGCTACCATCAGGCCCTGGCGATTCTGCACCGTCGCAATGAAACTGGCCGCTTCGAGCAGCGAGTCGTGCGTCCCGGTGTCCAGCCAGGCATAGCCGCGCCCGAGCACTTCCACATCGAGTTGCTGCATTTCCAGGTACCGCTTGTTGACGTCGGTAATCTCCAGCTCACCGCGCGCCGATGGCCGGATTTCGGTTGCCAAGTCGCATACTTGGTTGTCATAGAAATACAAGCCCGTCACAGCGTAGTTGGACCGCGGTACAACGGGTTTTTCTTCCAGCGACAGCGCCCGAAATTCATCATCGAACTCCACCACGCCATACCGCTCGGGATCGTGTACGTGATAGGCAAAAATAGTGGCCCCCGCGGTTTGCGCGGACACTTGCTGCAGCTGCCGGATCAGGGCGTGGCCGTGAAAAATGTTGTCGCCCAGAATCAGTGCCGACGGATCATTACCCACAAAGTCGCGGCCAATAATGAAAGCCTGCGCCAAGCCGTCCGGCGTCGGTTGCACGGCGTACTGGAGGTTCAAGCCCCACTTCCTACCGTCGCCGAGCATGTCGGCGAAGCGCGGAGTGTCTTCCGGCGTGGAGATCACCAGAATGTCACGGATCCCTGCCAGCATCAGTGTAGACAATGGGTAGTAGATCATTGGCTTGTCATACACCGGCAGCAATTGCTTGGATACCGAGCGTGTGATTGGATACAGCCGCGTGCCGGAACCGCCGGCCAGGATGATGCCTTTGCGCATGGTGCTGAGTTCAGGAAAGGATCTGGTCGAGCAGGAAATGCATGCCCTGCTGCCAATCCGGAAGATGGATGTCGAAGGTCTCGCGCAGTTTGCTGGTGTCCAGGCGCGAGTTCGCGGGCCGCGGCACTGATAGTGGATACTCACAAGCCGGAATTGGGATGATTGCCGCTAGGTCCACCGTCAACTCTACGCCGAGCGATGCCGCATAGCGCAACACTTCAGTGGCGTAGGCATGCCAGCTAGCCTCGCCGGCTGCGGCCAGGTGGTAGATGCCCCCGACGAAGGCCGCACGGTCCCCCGCAAGCCAATGGCGCGCAACGATCTGCGCCGTCACGTCGGCAATCAATGCGGCCGAGGTCGGTGCACCGAACTGGTCGGCTACCACGCGCAGGCTGCCACGCTCTCGGCCGAGCTTGAGCATAGTCTTGGCGAAGTTGCCGCCATGGGCGCCCGCAACCCAACTGGTGCGCAGCACTAGAGCGGCGGCGCCAGATGCGGCGATAGCCTGCTCCCCGGCCAGCTTGCTCCTGCCATAGACAGATTGCGGGCCGACCGCATCCGATTCGACGTATGGGCCAGCCTTGCGGCCGTCGAACACGTAGTCGCTCGAGTAATGCACCAGCAGACTATCCAGCCCCCTCGCCTCTTCAGCCAGCACACCTGCCGCCGTGCCGTTGACGGCAAACGCGGTTTCGGCGTCGGTCTCGGCCTTGTCCACCGCCGTGTAGGCGGCGGGATTGACGATCACATCGGGCCGATACTGGCGGACCAGCTGGCGCAGCTCATCCAGGCGGGAGAGATCACAGGCGGCGCGGTCAAGCGCGATCACGTTACCGAGCGGAGCCAAGCTCCGGCGCAGCTCGAAACCGACCTGTCCGTTGCTTCCTGTTACAAGAAGGGTAGGAGCGCGATACGCCTTATGCGGCATATTGCTTCGCAACCCAGTTCCGATATTCACCGGACATCACATCCTGAACCCAGGCTTGATTATCCAGGTACCACTGGACCGTCTTGCGCATGCCTGTCTCGAACGTCTCGGCCGGTTTCCAGCCGAGTTCGCGCTCGAGCTTGCGGGCATCAATTGCGTAGCGCCGGTCGTGGCCCGGGCGGTCCTTGACGAAGGTGATCTGGTCACGGAACGAACCAGTCGCTTTGGGTCGCAGTTCATCGAGCAGGTCGCATAGCATGTGAACCACATCGAGATTGGTCTTTTCGTTCCAGCCACCCACGTTGTACGTTTCGCCCAGGCGGCCTCGCGCCAGGACTTCGCGGATGGCGGCGCAATGGTCGCCCACATATAGCCAGTCGCGCACGTTCATCCCGTCACCATAGACCGGCAAGGGCTTGCCGCCCAGTGCGTTGGCGATGATCAGGGGGATCAGCTTCTCGGGGAAGTGATAGGGGCCATAGTTGTTGGAGCAGTTGGTCGTAACGACCGGCAAGCCGTAAGTATGGTGATAGGCCCGCACCAGATGATCGGATGCCGCCTTCGATGCCGAATAGGGACTATTGGGGGCGTAGGCCGTAGTCTCGGAAAACTGCGGCTCGCCCGCCTCAAGCGAACCGAAGACCTCGTCAGTGGAGACATGTAGGAAACGGAAAGCCACCTTGGCTTCGTCGCCGAGCGCGCTCCAGTAGGCGCGCACGGCTTCGAGCAGCGTGAAGGTGCCGACGATATTGGTCTGAATGAATTCGCCCGGGCCGTGAATGGAGCGGTCTACATGGCTCTCAGCAGCAAAGTGCACCACAGCGCGCGGCTTGTAAGTGGCCAGCAATTGGTCCATCGCAGCGCGATCACAGATGTCCGTTTGCGAGAAGATATGTCGAGCGTCGCCATCCAGCGAAGCAAGCGTCTTGCGATTGCCAGCGTACGTGAGCTTGTCGACATTGACAATGCCGTCGGTGCCGTCAGTGCCAAACCAGTTCAAGACGAAGTTGGCGCCGATGAACCCTGCACCGCCCGTAACGAGAATATGAGACAAAAGTTGTGCTCCCTGCCTATCGATATATTCCGAGGACCCGGCCAATGCCAAGCGCCCGCCTTGGTCCATCGTAGGGACAGCGGGATCTTAAGTACCTGCAGAAGTGCCGGTATTCTATCCGACCGAGGACGGGGACTTACCCGGAATGGGCATCTTTTTGTAGCCTGTTGTAACGTCCCACCGGAAATTTCAGCACAATATTGCCAATTCAAACTGTTTTACGTGTGTGATCAATCAGGCAGCTTATTTTTGTGATCAATAATCATCATTATGCCATCGGCGACCTCCAGGGATGTGCAGGTTCCCTTGAAGAACTCGTCTTACAACACCTCCCCGCCGACAGCCAACTCCGCTTCGTAGGCGACCTGGTAAACCGCGGCCCCGCCTCCGCACGCACGCTGCGAACCGTGCGCCAGCTCGGCAAGCGCGCCGAGTCCGTGCTCGGCAACCACGACATCCACCTGCTGGCTGTGGCCGCCGGCGTACGTAAAAGCGGCCGCAGCGACACTTTGGTTGATATCCTCGAAGCGCCAGATTGCGATGAATTGCTTACTTGGCTAAGGCATCGCCCCCTGGCCATCCACGAAGACAGCTTCCTGCTCGTGCACGCGGGCGTGCTTCCGCAATGGACCACAGAGCAGACAATGGCGCTGGCGGCGGAGGTCGAGCGCGAACTGCGCGGCCCGGGCTGGAAGGCGTTCCTGGCCGACATCTTCGGCAATGCGGCGGACCGGTGGGACCCGGCCTTGCGGGGCATCGAACGTCACCGTGTCGTGATCAACGCCCTGACCCGCCTGCGCTTTTGCAACGTCGACGGCGTGATGGACCTCAAGACCAAGGAAGGCCCAGGCAGCACGCCGGCTGGCTTCATGCCGTGGTTCGATGTGCCCGGACGGCGCACCGAAGACACCACGGTGGTATGCGGGCATTGGTCCACGCTCGGATTGGTGATGCGCCCCAACCTGATGGCGCTGGATACTGGATGTGTCTGGGGTGGCAAGCTCACCGCCGCACGCCTGGCGGCGGATCCGGCTGAACGCACGCTGATCCAGGTGGAGTGCCCGCAGTACTGCGATCCGCTGGCTTGAGCCGATCAGGCGGCCGGCGCGGGAGAATCCGCGCTCACATCGCCTTCGCTGAAGGATCGCTCGCTCTCGCGCCCTTCGTTCACCCGCACCGCGAGTTCCACTGCGTGCTGTTGCGCGCCCTGGCTCAGATGGCTTACTACCGCGCGCGCCGCCTCGGCCAGGTCGCGCCGGCTGGCGCTGGTGGCAGTGAGGGCTGGCGCAAAGCATAGCCTGGCGGTGATCGGCGGCGCCCGCAGGATCGCATCGAGCGTTTCCAGCAGGCTCAGGTCGCCAATATAGGCTGGCGCCAGCGTCGGCTGTCCCGTCGCGGCATCCAGGTAAGCCAGCCCGACCGGCTGCACCGGCAGCCCGCCCGATATCGGCGCTTGCATCAGGTTGGCATGGAACGGCAGCACGCTGCTGCCATCCGTGGTTGTGCCTTCCGGGAACACGCAGACCAGATCGCCCTGCAGCATCACATCGGTAATGGCATGCAGCACGCGATGCGCGTCGCGCTTGCGCGCGCGTTCGATGAAGATGGTGCCGGTCTGCCCGCACAGCCAGCCGATTACCGGCCAGTCGCGGATCTCGGATTTGGCGACGAAGCGCACGGGCTGCCAGCTATTGATGACGTAGATATCCAGCCATGAAATATGGTTGGACACCACCATCGCGCCATGCGGCATGGCCTGCCCCGGCTGCAGTCCCTGCACCTCGAGCATCACCCCACAGATCCGCAGCAGCCGGCGCGACCAGCGCCGGATATGCGATTGCCGCGATTCCACGCCCAGCCACGGGAACAGCACGGCACAGGTGACCAAGCCGCGCAGCAGGTGAAGGATCAGGGCGATCTTGCGCAGCCAGATCATGCCAGCCCCGCTGGCGAGCTCGCTTGTACCATCTCTTCCGACTTCACTCGGGCCGGCATAGCTTCAGTGCAGTTCGTAGACGACGTGGCCGCCGACCACCGTGGTGCGCACGCGCCCACGCATCTCGTAGCCGAGCCACGGCGAATTCTTGCCCTGGCTCTTGAGCGCGCGCCGCTCGACCTTCCATTCCTGCTCGGGATGGAAGATGCAGATATCGGCGGCGCTGCCTGCGGTCAGCGTGCCGGCGGCCAGGCCGAGCACGCGGGCCGGCTCGGCCGTGATGCGGGCGAGCGCCTTGCCCAGCGGCACCTTGTGCTCCTCGGCCCAGCGCAGCGTCAGCGGCAGCAGCAGTTCGAGCCCGGTGGCGCCTGGCGAGGCTTCGGCGAAGGGCAGCAGCTTTTCGTCGTCGTCCACGGGGGTGTGGTCCGAGCACAGTGCGTCGATGGTGCCGTCGGCCAGCCCGGCCACGATGGCGTCGCGGTCGCGCGCGCTGCGCAGCGGCGGCGAGAAGCGCATCTGCGAGTTGAAATAGCCGATGTCCATATCGGTCAGCGACACATGATGGATGTTGACGTCGCAGGTCACCTTGAGGCCTTCGCGCTTGGCCTGGCGCACCAGCTCGATGCCCGCGGCCGACGACAGGCGGCACAGGTGCACGCGTGCGCCGCTGGCGCGCATCAGCTCGAAGATGGTGTGCAGGCGCACGGTCTCGGCAATCACCGACATACCGGACAGGCCCAGGCGCGACGCCACGGCGCCGCTGGCGGCCACGCCGCCACCGAGGTACGGGTCTTCCGGGCGCAACCAGACCGTGAAGCCGAAGGTCTGCGCGTACTGCAGGGCGCGCAGCAGCACCTGGGTGTTGCGGATCGGCGCTTCGGCCTGCGAGAAGCCGATGCAGCCGGCCTCGGTGAGCTGCGACATCTCGGTCAGCGTCTCGCCCTTGAGGCCCAGCGTGAGCGCGCCAAGCGGATAGACGTGGGTCTGGTTGAGCGTGCGGGCGCGATACTTGAGCATCTCGACCAGGCCGGGCTCGTCGAGCACGGGGTCAGTGTCGGGCGGGCAGACAAGGCTGGTCACGCCGCCGGCGGTGGCTGCCGCCACTTCGGATTCGAGCGTGGCCTTGTATTCATAGCCCGGCTCGCGCAGCCGCGCGGACAGGTCGACCAGGCCGGGGCAGACGATCAGCCCGCCGGCGTCGATCGTCTTGTTGGCGTGGAAGTCCGCCGGCGCGCTGCCCACGCCGACGATCTTGCCGGCGGCAATGTAGAGGTCTTGCTGCGCATCGACGTTCGCGGCCGGGTCGATCAGGCGGCCGCCCTTGATGTGGATCTTCATATCGTGTCGCTTGGCTTGTATTCGGTTGTTCTGGCTTGCCTGGACCTTGTCGGTCGGGCGCTATCCGTCATGAGATCAGTCGTTGTTTCCGGCCACGATGCCCATCACGGCCATGCGTACAGCAATGCCGAAGGTCACTTGGTTGAGGATCACGGACTGCGGCCCGTCGGCCACGGCGGAATCGATCTCCACGCCACGGTTCATCGGGCCCGGGTGCATCACGATGGCATCGGGCTTGGCCAGCGCCAGACGCTCGGGCGTGAGCCCATAGGCCTTGAAGTACTCTTGCGCCGAGGGCAGCAGCGCGCCGCTCATGCGCTCGTTCTGCAGGCGCAGCATGATCACCACGTCCACGCCCTTCATCCCCTCTTCCATATTGTGGAAGACACGCACGCCCATCTGCTCCAGCCCCGAGGGCAGCAGCGTGCGCGGCCCGATGGCGCGCACTTCGGGCACGCCCAGCGTGGTCAGCGCGTGGATGTCGGAGCGCGCCACGCGGGAGTGCAGGATGTCACCCACGATGGCGACCGTGAGATTGGTGAAATCCTTCTTGTAGTGGCGGATCGTGTACATGTCGAGCAGCCCCTGCGTGGGGTGCGCATGGCGGCCGTCACCGGCGTTGATGACATGCACATGGGGCGCGACATGCTCGGCGATCAGGTAGGGCGCGCCGGAACTGGCGTGGCGCACCACGAACATATCGGCCGACATCGCCGACAGGTTGTTGATGGTGTCGAGCAACGACTCGCCCTTGCTGGTGGACGAGGCGTTGATGTTCAGGTTGAGCACGTCCGCGGAGAGCCGCTTGGCGGCAATCTCGAAGGTGGTGCGGGTGCGCGTGGAGTTCTCGAAGAACAGGTTGAACACGCTTTTGCCGCGCAACAGCGGCACCTTCTTCACTTCGCGGTCCGCGTCGGACAGCGAGACGAACTGGCTGGCGGTGTCGAGGATGTGCGCGACCATCTCGCGCGACAAGCCCTCGATCGAGAGCAGATGCTTGAGCTCGCCGTTCTTGGTCAGTTGCGGGTTGCGGAACGTCTTGATCATGGCAGGTAGAAAGGGCCGGGCGGTGGCGTTGACTGGTCTGGGCAGGTCTGGGTCTGGCTTGCCGGCGTGCCGTTGCGGGCGCGCCGGCCGGTGGGCTGGGCAGGCTTAGTTGCCGGTGGCCTCGTTGGCGAAGGCAAAGCGCATGTCGGAGCCGGTGCCCTCATGCGACAGCACCAGCGTGGTCCCGGGCGGCAACGCGACTTGCGCGGCGGCAAAGTCTGCAGCCGCCGGCAGTTCGCGGCCGCCGCGATCGACCAGCACGGCCAGCGCCACGCGGGCCGGGCGGCCGTAGTCGAACAGCTCGTTGACGGCGGCGCGGATGGTGCGCCCGGTAGCCAGCACGTCGTCGATCAGCAGGATCTTGCGGTCTTGCACGTCAAAGGGCAGCGTGGTCGGCTGGGCCTGGCTATGCAGGCCCTTCTTGGCATAGTCGTCGCGGTGGAAGGCAACGTTGATGACCCCGTGGGCCGCCAGTTGCAGGTCGGCGGCCAGCCGTTCGGCAATCCAGGCGCCGCCGGAATAGATCCCGGCGACCGACCATTGCGCGCGCTCAGCCTCAGGCAGCGCGGCCTGCACCTGGTCACGCAGCGCACGGTAGAGCGCCTCGGCGTCGAGAGAGGAAGTCTGGGTCATAGCGGATGCTGGTCGAAGTACTGTTGCAGGATGATGCTGGCGGCCTCGGCGTCGAGCGCGCCCTTGCGGGCGCCGGCCATCTCGGCGGCGATCGACGTGTAGCTTTCGTCCACCCAGGCCACCGGCAGGCCAAAACGGCCGTTCAACTGATTGCCGAAGCGGCGTGCGAGCCGCATCGAGGGCTGCTGGCTGCCGTCCGGATTGGTGGGCATGCCCACCACCAGCTGCACCGGCGCCCATTCGTCGATCAGCGCGGTCACCGCCTCGAAGCGGCCTTCCACGGTGATATTGGGGATGATGACGAGTGCACGGGCCTCGCGCGTGACAAAGTTGCCAAGCGCAACACCAATCTTCTTTTCGCCGTAATCGAAGGCCAGGACGGTGCCGTCGGAGGGCAACTGGCGCGGTGCTGGCGTCGCTTCGTCGTCAGGCATGCCCAGCCTCGCCCGAGAGCATGGTGAAGTCGATGCCCAACAGGCGTATGGCGGCGGCAAAGCGTTCCTCGGGGGGCACGCTGAAGATGATTTCGGGATCGGCCTGGACAGTCAGCCAGCCATTGCGGCTGAGTTCTTCCTCCAGCTGCCCCGCGCCCCAACCGGCATAGCCGAGCGTGAGCAGGAAGCGTTGCGGGCCGCTGCCGTTGGCCACGGCCTCCAGCACGTCCTTGGAGGTGGTCATCTCGAGTCCGCCGGGTACGGCCAGCGACGAGACATAGATGCCAACCGGATCATGCAGCACGAAACCGCGCTCGGTCTGCACCGGCCCGCCGAAATAGACAGGCTGCTGCGCCACCGGCTGGATCTCCAGCTTGAGGTCGATCTTGTCGAACAGGGTGGCCATATCGATGTCGATAGGCCGATTGATCACCAGGCCCAGCGCGCCGCGGTCGTTGTGCTCGCACAAGTAGACGACGGAACCCGAAAAAGTCGGGTCTGCCATGCCGGGCATGGCAATCAGGAACTGATTGGTGAGGTTGATTGGGGCTTCCAGCGTCGCCATTCCTGCATTTTATCAAATCGTTGCCATCCGTCCGGAAAAGATTCGCGGAATGCCGCAACGCAACATTCCGATGCTTATCCGGTGCGCTTGCTTGCTGGCCTCTGTGCCAGCGTCGTTGCTCGCTTGCTGCCGCCTGCCTATTCCTTGCGCGTCAGGGCGGCCAGGTCTTCCGGCGTCAGCCAGCGCCAGTCTCCCAGCGCCAGGGTCGGCTCCAGCACCAGCCCGCCGATGGCGCTGCGGTGCAGGGCTTCCACATGGTTGCCAGCCGCAGCCACCATGCGCTTGACCTGGTGGTACTTGCCCTCGGTCAGGCTAAGGCGCAGGCTGCGTTCGCCGGTAGCCTCGCAAGCGGCCGCCGCGATCGGGGCCGGCTCGTCCTCCAGCTGCACGCCCGCCACCAACGCATCGACCTGCTCTTGGGTGACCGGCTCGGCGGTCGTCACTTCGTAGACCTTGGGCACCTTCTTCTTGGGCGAGGTCTGGGCGTGGATGAACTGGCCATCGTCCGAGAGCAGCAGCAGGCCGGTGGTGTCCTGGTCCAGCCGCCCGACCGCCTGCACCTCGCGCTGGCGCAGCGGCACCGGCAGCAGGTTGTACACGCTGGGGTGGTGGCGCGGGCGCTGCGAGCATTCGTAGCCCACCGGCTTGTTCAGCAGGATGTAGGCCTTGGTGTGGCCGATCCATTCCTCGCCGTCCACGGTCAGGCGCAGGCCATCGACCTCGAACTTGGCGCCCGGATCCTCGCACAGGACGCCATCGACCTCCACCAGGCCGGCCCCGATCAGGTCGCCGCAATAGCGGCGGGTGCCGAAGCCTTGGGATTGGAGGATGCGGTCGAGTGTCATGGCCATGGCTTGCTTCTTGATATCTGGATTACTGGATTACGGAAATACGGGCTGGCTGTTCGGCGCCGGGGACAACACTGGCCGGCATGCCGGACCAGCCCGCGCGCGCGGCGCATGCCTGGCGCTATGGTAGGGTAACAGGCTTCGCCAGCCCAACTTCCGGAGCGTCCGATCTTGCCCCCATCCCCCGCCGACACCCGCCAACCCTATCGGATCGACCGGCAGTTCGAGCGCGGCCTGGTCTGGTTCCGGCGCGACCTGCGCGCCGACGATCACGCGGCGCTGCATTATGCCCTCAAGCACTGCCGCCAGGTATGGTGCGTCTTCGTCTTCGACCGCGAGATCCTGGATCCGCTGCTGGCGCGCGGCCTGGCGGCCGACCGCCGGGTGGCGTTCATCCTGGCCTCGCTGGCCCCGCTGGACGAAGCGCTGCGCGCGGCCGGCGGCGGCCTGATCGTGCTGCACGGCCACGCGCGCGCGGCCATTCCCGAGCTGGCCGCCGAACTCGGCGTCACCGCCGTGTTTGCCAACCACGACTATGAGCCCGCCTCGCTGGCCCGCGATGCCGAAGTCAGGCAGGTGCTGGCGGGCCAGTCCTGCGCCTGCTTCAGCTTCAAGGACCAGGTGATCTTTGAGCGGGATGAGATCCTGACCGGCCAGGGCAAGCCCTTCTCGGTCTTCACGCCATACAAGAACGCCTGGCTCAAGGCCTTGCTGCCGTTCGACCTCAAGCCCTACCCGGTCGAGCCTTATCTGAAGTCACTGGCCGCTCCGCCGAAGGCTTACGTGCGGCCACTGCCCACGCTGGAGGCACTGGGCTTCGCCCCCTCCAACCTGGCCGAGATCGCCATGCCCACCGGCAGCGCCGGCGCCCACGCGCTGTTCGACGAGTTCTGCGAGCGCATGGGCGACTACGCGCGCCGGCGCGACTTCCCCGCTCTGCGCGGGCCGAGCTACCTGTCTGTACACCTGCGCTTTGGCACCCTGTCGATCCGCACGCTCGCCCGCACTGCCCACGCCGCCACGCTGCGCGGCGGCGCCGAGAGCGCCGGCGCCGCCACCTGGCTGTCGGAGCTGATCTGGCGCGATTTCTACTTCATGATCCTGCACCACCACCCCCGGGTCGCCGCGGGACATGCCTTCCACCCCGCCTACGATGCCATCCGCTGGGTCAATGGCGACACCGGCGAGCGCTACTTCCAGGCCTGGTGCGACGCCAGGACCGGCTACCCGCTGGTGGACGCCGCCATGCTGCAGATCCGGCAAAGCGGATACATGCACAACCGGCTGCGCATGGTGGTAGCGAGCTTCCTGGTGAAGGACCTCGGCGTGGACTGGCGGCGCGGCGAACAGTACTTCGCCGACCAGCTCAACGACTTCGACTTCTCCGCCAACAACGGCGGCTGGCAGTGGGCCGCCTCCACCGGCTGCGATGCCCAGCCCTACTTCCGCATCTTCAACCCGACCACGCAGTCCGAGAAATTCGACCCGCAGGGACGATTTATCAGGAAATACCTGCCGCAACTCGCGCGCCTGCCGGACAAGTACATACATGCACCCTGGACAGCCTCGGAGGATGTGTTGCTCGCAGCCGGGGTCAAGCTAGGGGAAAACTATCCGCGGCCGATCGTGCAACACGACGTGGCCCGCAAGGAGACCCTGGCGCGGTATGCGGTAGTGAAGGAAAAACAAGGAACCGACTCTGCACAGTCCGAGCGCGACTGAGAACCGACGCGTCGTAAGTGACGATTCGTTGCGGCCGTGATTCCCGCCCGGAGGGCGGGAATCACCCAAGCGCGATGCGAAGCGAGCCGTCAAGGTTCACCTAGGCCGTATGGGGCGCCTCGGGATTCGGCGAAAAGAGCGGAAAAGAGGGACCCATGTCTGAGTATCGCCTTAAGGCGATGCGAGTTTGGGTCCCGGCCGCTCTTTTCGTCGAAGCCCGAGGGGGTAGTCGCCCCATCCGGCGCGCCTTCTTTGCCTACTTTCTTGGCAAGACAAGAAAGTAGGTCGCCGCCCCGCAGGGGCGGTGAAACTGCAGTTGAAGTTGCGGATAATCCCTTGACGTCGAAGCTAATTTTGCAGTTGACATCAACCCCAACCCACCCCCTCAAGCCGCCAAAATCGCACTCTCCCGATAATGCCGCTGCGCCTCCTCAGGCCGCTCGGTCTCCTCAAACATCTTAGCCAACGCCAGATGCGCCCGAACCCGCAGCCTGCGCTGCAGGTCAGCATCCGCATACTTCAATGCCCGCTCAAAGCTGGACTGCGCCTTGCCCCACAGCTTCTCGCCCAGGCACAACACGCCTAGCGTGAAGTAGAGATCCGCATCCGCCGGATGCTGCGTCAGCCATTTCTCGGCCTGCTGAATCTGCGGCAGCGCACGTCCTGGCTCCGCGCATTCGGCATAGCGCAAGACCAGCCGGCTATCCCAGTTGACCTTGAGCGCGTCCTCCACGATCTTGCGCGCTTCATCCTGACGGCCCAGTGCCGCGAAATAGCGCGCAGCAGGCTCGGCAATGCGGGCCGCGCGGCGTTCGTCGGTGGACAACGAACGCCAGAAATCCTGCAGGCCCTGCACGTCGTGGCGGCGCTCCTCCAGCAGGGCTTCGCAGGCCAGTTGCTTGAGGCGCAGCGCCAGCACAGGATGCAGGGCGTTGCGCTTTTCCAGCGAGCGCGCCAGGCGCAGGACTTCTGTCCAGTTCTTCAGGTGCTGGTGGGCACGCAGCGCGATGCGCTGCACATGAATCTGGCGCGCCCCCTGGGCCTGCAGCTGCGCGATGGTCTCCAGCGCGCCTTCGGCATCGCGCGCGTCGACCAGCAACTCGGCCATCGACACCAGCCGGGCCTGCTCACGCTCAGGATCGGTCACCTGCGCCATCCACGCGTCGCGCCGCTCGGTTTCCTGCATGCGGTGCGCCGCGCGGGCGCCGATCAGGGCCGCCGTCTGGGCCTGCTCGGGCCAGGCCTGGGCCTCGCGCGCGGTACGCTCGGCACGGGCAAAGCGGCCGGCGAACAGGTTCTCGATGGACTCGCGCAGAGCCGCTTGCGCACGGTTCATGCGGCTGCGCTCGCGGTAGGCTGCCGCACGCGCCGGCATCTCGGACAGATGGCGCGCGGTGCTGAGGATGGTCCAGACCACGAAGAACGCCAGCAACAGCAGGGCCAGCGCCAGGTTCAGCGACAGTTCAACCCGGTAAGGCGGGTAGAACAGAACCAGGTTGCTCTGGTTGAATTGCGTGAACAACGCGAGCCCGACGGCACCGCCAAACAGGATAGCTACCCAGAAAAGAAGCCGCATGCGCTACTCCTTCTTGAGCGCTTGCAGCGCGCCGAGGCTTTCCGCCATGGTGGGCAATTGCACCGTCACGGCGCCGGCCTGGGCCTGCTTGAGCAGGGTCAGCACGGCCTGCACGCGGCGCGACTTGGTGTCGCAATAGCGTCCGATCATGGCTTGCGCGGCCGCCAGGTCATTGCGGAACACCGGCTCGTTGCGCGACAGCAGCGCCAGGCGCGCATTGAGCAGCCGCAGCTTGACGTTCTCGCGCAGGAACCAGCCCTGGTCGCCGGTCAGCAGCAGTGCCTGGGCATCATCCACGCGGCGGATGCGGATGACTTGCATCAGTTCGTCACGCACACTGCCCCACAGGCGGCCAAACCAGTTGCCGATCGCGTTGCCGGCCGGCACTGACTCGTCCTTGGCGGCATTCTTGCCAGCCTTGGCGCCGGCGGGCTTGGCGGGCTTATCGACAGCCTCCGTCTTCCCGTCCGTCTTGCGCGCATCCGCTTCACTGCGCTCGAGCATGCGCTCGCTCGACAGCAACGGCAGCGTATCGATCTGGTTGATGGCTTCGTCGAGCTTGATGGCGGCGCCGGTCAGGTCCGTATCCGGCACGGCCTTCATGCGCGCCACGTCGCGCGCGATGGCGCGGCGCAGCAGGTTGTACTGCGGCTTGTCGGTCCGTGCGAGGCGCGTGTCGGCGCTTTGCAGCGCGGCCAGTGCTACCTGCACATTGCCCGTCAGCTGGAGTTGCTGACCGGCGTTGGTGAGCAGTTGCTGGATCTCTGCGATCTCCCAGTCATCCCGGTTGCGCATCAGGTCCTGGTAGACCTGCTCCAGCGCGGATTGCTTGTCGCGGGCCTCGCCCACCTGGCCGTCCAGCGCGCCGACCTTGGCCTGCAGCTCCTTGACTGTGTCCTGCGCATTACGCGAGAGCACCCGGGTTTCCTGCACCAGTGCATCGTTGCTCTGCTGGCGCCGCGCCAGCTCCTGGGTCAGGTGGTCCACGCGCTGCTGCAGCCACCAGAAACCGCCGCCAATGGCCAGGATCAGCAGGAACAGCAGCAACCACCATGGATTGACGCGGGGTGCGCCGCGCGCGGGCAGCGGGGCGCCAGCCGCCGGAGGCGGGCTGGAAGCGGGAGGAGCGGTATTGTCTTGCGTCACGCGATCGACCTTCGTTGACGTTGCGGGCGGTGGGTTGACTGGCGGTGGTGCCGGGAGTGGCGGCACCGTGGCAAGCGGGACGGGCGCGGCGGCAGCCGGCGGCGCCGCGACAGGCATCGGCGCCGGCGGGCCGGCATGCGCCTGCGCCCACTGGCGGCAAGCCGCCAGCAGGCCTTCGTCCCCGGGTGCCGCGCGCAGCAGGTGCGAAAACCCGAGGGCCAAGGCCTGTTCGGCGATTCTCGCATGGGGCGCGATGCACTGCACCTGGCGCAGGCAGGCGAGCTCTTGCGGGCTCAGGGCCTGGCGCGCCATCTCGTCGAGATTGCGCACGGCTTCGGAACTGGTCAGCAGCCAGGCCTGCGGTGCCGCACCGGGCTTGAGCGCATCGCGCACGGCTTGCCATTGCATGCTGCCGGGCGTGGGGACCGAGCGCTGGTAGGCCTCGACCGCCTGCACCTCGGCGCCGGCGGCGCGCAGGCGCTCGGCCAGCCAGTCGCGTCCGCCATTGCCACGGATGATCAGGACCTGGCGCCCGGCAAGCGCCCCGGCGCCGAGCTGGGCTTCAAGCTGTTGCCACAGGGCCTCGGAATCGAAGCGCGCCGCGGCGCCGTCGCCACCGTTGGCGGCATCGCCGTTGTCTGCCTCATGGCCGGTCGTGCAACCCGCCGGGGCGATCACGCGGTAATCGGGCGCGGCAATCCCGCGCTCGGCCAGCGCAGCCACGCTGGCGGGGCCAACCACGGCTACCGCTACGGATGCCGGCCACTGCGGCGCAGGCTTGTCCTGCACCTGGGCCAGCGCATCGAGTGCGAAGGCCACGGCATTGGGACTGACGAAGACCACCAGCGTGAAGTCCGCCAGTTGCGCCAGCGCGGCGCGCAAGGGGGCATCGTCGGCCACGGGGCCGATCGCCAGCAGGGGAAAGCCAAGCACGTCCAGGCCGGCGGCCGACAAGGCCTCGGTAAGTTGCCGGGACTGCCCGGCGGGTCGTGTTACAACGACGGTCGGGCGGGGCATGGGCCGGTCTCAGGCAGGGGCTTGAGGGGACGCCGGATCCACCAGCGCCGCGAGAATATCAGCCGCGCCCTGCCCCAACAGGTCCTGGGCAACGGCCTTGCCAAGTGCCTCGGCCTGGCTGGATGCATTAGCGCCTTCCACCACGGCCGCGGACTGGGCCCGCACGAAGCGGCTGCCGTCGGGCAGCGCCACGAAGGCGTCGATATGCAGTTGCGTGCCCTCCCAGCGCGCATGCGCGGCAAGCGGCACCTGGCACGAGCCGCCCAGCATGAGCGACACGGCACGCTCGGCGGTCACGGCCAGCGCGCTGGGCGCATGATTCAGCGGCGCCAGCCACGCGACCAGTTCGGGACGGCCTGACGGGATCTCGATGCCCAGCGCGCCTTGCCCGGCTGCCGGCAGCGAACTGACGGGGTCCAGCACGGCACGGATACGGTCGGCCAGGCCGAGGCGCTTAAGGCCGGCGGCGGCCAGGATGATGGCGCCGTAGTCGCCGCGGTCGAGCTTGGCCAGGCGGGTATCCAGGTTGCCGCGCAGCGGCTGGATCACCAGGTGGGGGTAGCGGGTGCGCAATGCGGCTTCGCGGCGCAGGCTGGAGGTGCCTACCACGGTGCCAGCGGGCATGTCGTCCAGCGAGGCGAATCTGCTGGAGACCAGCGCGTCGCGCGGGTCCTCGCGCTCCATGATCGCGGTCAGGGCAAACCCTTCAGGCAACTCCATCGGCACATCCTTGAGGGAGTGCACGGCGAGGTCGGCGCGGCCTTCGGCCATCGCGATCTCGAGTTCCTTGACGAACAGGCCCTTGCCGCCAACCTTGGACAAGGTACGGTCTAGAATCTGATCTCCGCGCGTCGTCATTCCGAGAATGGACACATTGCACGCGGGATAGTATTGTTGCAATGCAGCACGCACATGCTCGGCCTGCCACATAGCCAGACGGCTTTCACGGGAGGCGATGACTAGCTTGCGCGGCGCAGCGCTGGAGGAAGACGGGGAGACGGATGCTTGCATCCGCGAATGTTAGCACGCACCCCAAGCCGCTCCGGGCCAACAGACAACACACAATAGATAAGAAACGACAGGAGATTGCATGACGCAGCAAGCTGCGCGCCCCGCAGGCCGGCGCAAGCCAACCGCCAGCCGGGCAGACGCCCCCGACACCGCCTTGGCTTCCGCCTCGATTCCCGCGACCGCTCCATCTGCCCCATCCGCCAAGACCACCCGCACCAGGCGCGCCAGCGCCGCGAAGCCTGACGCCGCGCCCGCCGCGACCCCGGCCCGCCGCGCCAGCGACAAGGACGTGCCCCTGCGCGAAGACATCCGCTTCCTGGGCCGGCTGCTGGGCGATTGCGTGCGTGAGCAAGAAGGCGAAGCCGCCTTCGAGGTCGTCGAGACCATCCGCCAGACCGCCGTGCGCTTTCGCCGCGAAAACGACCGCGCCGCCGGCGCGGAGCTGGATCGCCTGCTCAAGCGCCTGTCGCGCGAC
This sequence comes from Cupriavidus basilensis, assembly GCF_008801925.2. Taxonomy (NCBI): domain Bacteria; kingdom Pseudomonadati; phylum Pseudomonadota; class Betaproteobacteria; order Burkholderiales; family Burkholderiaceae; genus Cupriavidus; species Cupriavidus basilensis. The sequence goes on from NZ_CP062803.1 coordinate 3,450,193, forward strand.
CAGACCAACTCGGTGGTGCGCGCCTTCAGCTATTTCTCGCACCTGGCCAATATCGCCGAGGACCAGCACCACAACCGCCGCCGGCGCGTGCACGCGCTGGCCGGCTCGCCGCCGCAGCCGGGCAGCCTGGCGCATGCGCTGCAGGCCATCGACGCGGCCGGCGTGACCGGAAAGGCACTGCGCAAGTTCTTCGACGAAGCGCTGATCGTGCCGGTGCTGACCGCGCACCCGACCGAAGTCCAGCGCAAGAGCATTCTCGACGCCGAGCGCGAGATCGCCCGCCTGCTGGCCGAGCGCGACCTGCCCATGACCGCGCGTGAGCGCGATCACAACACCGCGCTGTTGCGCGCGCGCGTCACCACGCTGTGGCAGACCCGTATGCTGCGCAATACGCGGCTGATGGTGGTGGACGAGATCGAGAATGCGCTGTCCTACTACCGCACCTGCTTCCTGCGCGGCATCCCGCAACTGATGAGCGAGCTGGAAGAAGACATCGCCGCGGTGTTTCCCGCCGCGCGCAAGAGCAAGGCTGCGCCGGCAGCCTCAACCCAGCTCGCGCCCTTCTTCCAGATGGGCTCCTGGATCGGCGGCGACCGCGACGGCAACCCCAACGTCACCGCCGACACGCTGCAACACGCCGCAAGCCAGCAATCGTCGCTGATCCTGGAGTGGTACCTGGACGAAGTCCACGCGCTGGGCGCCGAACTGTCGATGTCGAGCCTGATGGTGGAGGCCAGCCCGGAACTGCTGGCGCTGGCGGATGCCTCGCCCGACCACTCCGAGCATCGCGCCGACGAGCCGTACCGCCGCGCACTGATCGGCATCTATGCGCGCCTGGCGGCAACCTGCCAGGCCGTCACCGGGCAGGCCGCGCCGCGCCACCCGGTGGCCAACTCCGCGCCCTATGCCGACGCGCAATCCTTTGCCGCCGACGTGCAGGTCGTGATCGACTCGCTGCGCGCGCACCACGGCGAGGCGCTGGCGCGCACCCGCATCGACGCGCTGGCCAAGGCCATCGCCGTATTCGGCTTCCACCTGGCCTCGATCGACATGCGCCAGGTGTCCGACGTGCACCAGGCGGTGATCGCGGAACTGTTCGCCGCAGCCGGGGTTGAGGCCGACTATGCCGGCCTGACGGAAGCCCGCAAGCTGGAACTGCTGCTGGCCGAGCTGCGCCAGCCGCGCCTGTTGACGCTGCCCTGGCATGCCTATTCCGAGCAGACCCGCAGCGAGCTGGCCATCCTGAACATGGCGCGCGAGTTGCGCGCCCGCTACGGCGCACGCGTGGCCCGCAACTACATCATCTCGCACACCGAGACGCTGTCCGACCTGGTCGAAGTGCTGCTGCTGCAGAAGGAAACCGGCATGCTGCACGGCACGCTGGGCAGCAAGGCCAACCCAGCGCGCCCGGAGCTGATGGTGATCCCGTTGTTCGAGACCATCGAGGACTTGCGCAACGCCGCCGGCATCATGCAATCGCTGCTGGAGCTGCCGGGCTTTGCCTCGGTGATCGCCCAGCATGGCGGCGAGCAGGAAGTGATGCTGGGCTACTCCGACTCCAACAAGGACGGCGGCTTCCTCACCTCCAACTGGGAGCTGTACAAGGCCGAGCTGGCACTGGTGCAGGTGTTCGAGGCGCGCCGCGTGAAGCTGCGGTTGTTCCACGGCCGCGGCGGCACCGTTGGCCGCGGCGGCGGCCCGACCTACCAGGCCATCCTGTCGCAGCCGCCGGGCACGGTCAACGGCCAGATCCGCCTGACCGAGCAGGGCGAGATCATCAACAGCAAGTTCGCCAACGCCGAGATCGGCCGGCGCAACCTGGAAACGGTGATCGCCGCCACGCTGGAAGCCTCGCTGCTGCCGACGCAGAACGCGCCGAAGGACCTGGCGACGTTCGAGGCCGTGATGCAGCAGCTCTCGGATCGCGCGTTCACGTCGTATCGTCACCTGGTGTACGACACGCCCGGCTTCAAGGACTACTTCTTCGCCACCACGCCGATCACCGAGATCGCCGACCTCAACCTGGGTTCGCGCCCGGCCTCGCGCAAGCTGATGGACAAGAAGCAGCGCCGTATCGAAGACCTGCGCGCGATTCCCTGGGGCTTTTCCTGGGGGCAGTGCCGGCTGCTGCTGCCGGGCTGGTACGGCTTTGGCAGCGCGGTCAAGGCGCTGCTGGACGAAGCGCCGGACGAGCGTGCGCACAAGGCCGCCGTCGCCACGCTGCGCCGCATGGTCAAGAGCTGGCCGTTCTTCACCACGCTGCTGTCCAATATGGACATGGTGCTGGCCAAGACAGACCTGGCCGTGGCCTCGCGCTACGCCCAGCTGTGCGAAGACGCCGCGCTGCGCAAGACGGTGTTCGCGCGCATCAGCGCCGAGTGGCACCTGACGTGCGAGATGCTGGCGCTGATCACCGGCCGTCATGAGCGCCTGGCCGACAACCCGCTGCTGGCCCGTTCGATCAAGAACCGCTTCGCCTACCTGGACCCGCTCAACCACTTGCAGGTGGAATTGCTCAAGCGCTACCGCTCGGGCAAGGACGGTGACGACATCCGCGTGCGGCGCGGCATCCACCTGACCATCAACGGGGTGGCGGCGGGCCTGCGCAACAGCGGCTAAGGCGAGGCTGCGCGCACTGCGCAAAAAACCCGCCATGGTGGCTGGCACCATGGCGGGGAACCCGTCCGGCCGACAGGCCGGACGGCGCAGAGTGTGGCTCGCCTACCGAGGATAGCGGCTATCCGGGCAGAAACGGCAGACCGGGCGCGCAGCCCGCCATCCGATGTTGGCGGCCAGGCTTTTAGCCGACGAACGCGCCCGGCACCGGGTCTTCGCCGAGCGCCGAGAGCAGGATGGCCCAATGCATCGCTTCGTCACCCAGGATGCTGCCGGCGGCCTTGGTCAGCTCGCGATTGTGGAAATTCGGCAGCACGCCCAGGTAGGCCGCGGTGGCACCCTTCTCCAGGCCGGCGGCAAAGCGCAATACATCGGCCTGGGTCTTCAGCTGGTCGGTCGGGAAGCCGTATTCACCCGGCTTTTTGGTCATCACGGGGCTGCCGCCCATCTTGGACACCGTGCTCGCCAGCACCTGTGCGTGTGCCTTGTGGTGCGTCTGGAACTTGACTGCGGTTTCCAGCACGGGCTTTTGCAGCAAACCGCTCTCGGCGCCAACCTGATAGGCCGCGATGGCCTGGTATTCCAGCCCGAGGGCGACATTGAGAATGGCGATATCGTCCTTGGTGCTGCCGGACTGGACCTGCGCCCATGCTGGCATCGACTCGCCCAGGCTTATCACCGCCAGTGATCCCAGCGCGAACAGGCCGGGGACTTTCAGCAAGCCGCGCCGGCGCGCATCCGGCGCAACAAGGATGCGGCTGTCCGTGTCCTCGCCGGCCTGGCGTTCGTGCTGCGCGGTGCTCGACTGCATGCGTTCCATGGTGTTCTCCTGTATAGGGGGGATGGCGCCTTCATGGGGTCGCATGCGCTCGGATGCGGCTTGCATCGCGGCTGCAACGGCGGCGCCTGTCTCTTCTACGCGCGCAATTGGCCATCGGATGCAGCGATCCATCGCATGCCGCGCGCAAGCCATGCCTATAATCCGGGAACGTCACTTGCTGATATCCGCCCCCGGTGCCCTCCTCCCCCACAGACCCCGCATTTGCCCCCAGGCCGGCCGACGCCGACCTGCTTGCCTCGTTGCTGCAAGGCGCGGCCATGGGAGACCGGCACGCCTTGCGGCAGCTCTACGATCAGACCGCAACGAAACTGTTTGGCCTCGCGCTGCGTATAACCAACAGGCACGACTGGGCGGAGGATGTGGTGCAAGAGAGTTTCGTCAGCATCTGGCATCACGCCGGCGACTACCGGCCGCACCTGGCTGCCCCGATGACCTGGATGACAGCCATCGTGCGCAACCGGGCGCTGGATTGCCTGCGCCGCCAGGCAGCTGCCCGCACCAGCCAGACCGTGGAGCTGGACGACAGCCTTGGCGAGTGGCTGGCCGACGAAGCGGCCGGCCCGGCGGAACTTGCGCTCGCCAGCCAGCAAGCGCGGGCGTTGAACCAGTGCCTGCAGCGGCTGGAACAGCCGCAGCGTCAGGCGATCTCGCTGGCCTACCTGAAGGACATGAGCCATAGCGAGCTGTCCGAACAATTGCAGGTGCCGCTTGGCACCATCAAGTCATGGATACGGCGCGGCCTGGAGCGCCTGCGCACGTGCCTGGAAAGCCTGTCATGAACCTCAGCCGCCATCCCGACCTGATCGACCGCCTTGCCGCGCAGTACGCGCTGGGCGTGTTGCGCGGGGGCGCGCGCCGCCGGCTGGAGACGCTCGCCCGCGAGGAACCCGCGATCCGCGCTGCCATCAGCCACTGGCAGTCCAGGCTGTCAGGCCTTGCCGAACTCCAGCCTGCCTCGGCGCCGGTGGATAAGGTGTGGAGCGGGATCGAACAACGGCTGGGCTGGCAAGCCATGAAGTCGTCCGAGGCCGCCGGCCCAGCCGGCGCGGCCACAGCCTGGTGGCAACGGCTGTGGGCCGCCCCTGGCTTCTGGCGCGGCGCCACCATGGCGACCGCCGTGCTGGCGGCCGTGGCAATCGGCCTCAACGTGCGGATGGCCCGCCAGTTGGACACTGCTCCGCTGGTCAATGCGGTGGCCGTGCTCAACGACGATCGGGCCCAGGCCGCCGTGCTTGTGACTTGGGATGCACGTTCGCAAGCGCTGACCTTGCGCCGCCTGGATCACCTGCCACTGAACGATACGCAGGCCCTGCAGCTTTGGGCCCTCCCCGCCGGTGGCAAGCCACAGTCGCTCGGCGTGATCGGGCACCAGCGCCAGCTGCGCCTGGCGGTCGCCCAGGCGCTGGGCAAGGTGCCGGCGCTGGCCATCAGCGTGGAGCCGCGCGGCGGCTCGCCCGATCCCAACGGCCCCACCGGGCCGGTGGTGTTCAAGGGCCAGGTGATCGACAACACCTTATAGGGCGGTCCGGGAGGCTCTCCCGGACCCGCTACCGTCTGCGTGGGGCCCGGCAGCGATATAATCGCGGTTTCCCCGAATTTTCTCGTTCGCCGCGCGGCCTGCCGCCGGCTTGCGAGCTAACCCAGCCTTACCGCCCATGACCTCCCAACTTGCCAAGAAAGGCGAAGCCTGGTCCGCCCGCTTCTCCGAACCGATGTCCGACCTGGTGAAGCGCTACACCGCTTCGGTGTTCTTCGACAAGCGCCTGGCTCTGTTCGACATCCAGGGTTCGCTGGCGCACGCCGCCATGCTGGCCAAGCAGGGAATCATCGCCGAGGCCGACCGCGCCGAGATCGAGCGCGGCATGACGCAGATCCGTGGCGAGATCGAGGCCGGCGGCTTCGAGTGGAAGCTCGACCTGGAAGACGTCCACCTGAATATCGAAGCACGCCTGACCGCGCTGGTCGGCGACGCCGGCAAGCGCCTGCACACCGGCCGCTCGCGTAACGACCAGGTCGCTACCGATATCCGCCTGTGGCTGCGCAGCGAGATCGACACCATCATCGGCCTGCTGGGCGCACTGCGCGGCGCGCTGCTGGACCTGGCCGAGAAAAACGCCGACACCATCCTGCCGGGCTTCACCCACCTGCAGGTGGCCCAGCCGGTCACTTTCGGCCACCACCTGCTGGCCTACGTGGAAATGTTCACGCGCGACGCCGAGCGCATGGCCGACTGCCGCCGCCGCGTTAACCGCCTGCCGCTGGGCGCCGCCGCGCTGGCCGGCACCAGCTACCCGATCGACCGTGAGTTTGTAGCGCAGCAACTGGGCTTCGACGGCGTGTGCCGCAACTCGCTGGACGCCGTCTCCGACCGCGACTTTGCCATCGAGTTCTGCGCCGCCGCCGCGCTGGTGATGACCCACATCTCGCGCTTCTCCGAGGAACTGGTGATCTGGATGAGCCCGCGCGTTGGCTTTATCGACATCGCCGACCGCTTCTGCACGGGCAGCTCGATCATGCCGCAGAAGAAGAACCCGGACGTGCCCGAACTGGCGCGCGGCAAGACCGGCCGCGTGAACGGCCACCTGATCGGACTCTTGACCCTGATGAAGGGCCAGCCCCTGGCGTACAACAAGGACAACCAGGAAGACAAGGAGCCGCTGTTCGACACGGTCGACACCGTGGCCGACACGCTGCGCATCTTCGCCGACATGGTGCCGGGCATCTCGGTCAAGCCGGAGGCCATGCGCGCCGCCGCGCTGCAAGGCTACGCCACCGCCACCGACCTGGCCGACTACCTGGTCAAGCACGGCCTGCCCTTCCGCGATGCCCACGAAGCCGTGGCCCACGCTGTGCGCGCCTGCGACGACCGCCGCTGCGACCTGGCCGACCTGACCGTGGCCGAGCTGCGCGAAGTCACCGGCCTGGGCGACAAGGCCGCGCTGATCGGCGATGACGTGCACGCGGTGCTGACGCTGGAAGGCTCGGTCGCGGCGCGTAACCACATCGGCGGCACCGCGCCGGCGCAGGTACGCGCGGCCATTGCCGCAGCGCGCGCCACGCTTTAATCGCAAGCTGCGGATTCAATGCGGCGCAGCGTGCCGATGTAAGTTTCACGTAAGTTTTGTTTTGAAAAAAAGCCGCCGGGGCAGGCCCCTGGCGGCTTTTTTTATTGCCTCACGGCGTTTTTGATTTTTGCGCGAAGCGGTAGGTATTAGCCCCAAGCGCCGAAGCATTTTGTTACAGATAAACTAATCGCCGCAAAAACAGGGGAGACAACCCATGTATTACTTGCTTGGTCTGTCACGACAGATCGACAGGTTGAATCAGCACACGGGCAGGCTTGCAAACATCATGATCCTGCTGTCGTGCCTGATCAGCGCAGGCAACGCCCTGCTGCGTTACGGCTTCAACCTCAGCGACAACTGGCCGCTCGAGCTGCAGTGGTATATGTTCGCCATCGCGGTGATGTTCGGCGCCTCCTACACCTTCCAGCGTAATGAACATGTGCGCGTGGACCTGATCTACGGCAACGTATCGGAGCGTGCGCAACACTGGATCGACATCTTCGGGATCATCTTCTTCCTGCTGCCTTCGTGCGTGCTGTTTGCATGGCTGTCGTGGGAATCGCTGTTCCTGCCCTCGTGGCGCATCCTCGAGCAATCCGGTAATTCCGGCGGCCTGCCGCGTTACCCGATCAAGCTGGTGGTGCCCCTCGGCTTTGTCCTGCTTGCCTTGCAGGGCGTGTCCGAGCTGATCAAGCGCATCGCCGCCCTCAAGGGCCTCGTGCGCATCGAATCGAAATACGAGAGGCCGGTGCAATGATTCCATTGGAATATATGCCGCCGCTGATGTTCGGCGGCCTGGTGGTATTCATGCTGATCGGATTCCCGGTCGCATTTTCGCTGTCGGCGGTGGGTCTTGCCTTCGGCATCCTGGCCATTCAGTTTGGCTATTTCCCGGTCAGTTTCCTGCAGGCGGTGCCCAGCCGCGTGTTCGGCAGCGTGCTGGCCAACGAGTTGCTGCTTGCCATCCCGTTCTTCACCTTCATGGGGGCGATACTGGAGAAGTGCGGGCTGGCCGAGGACATGCTGGACTCCATGGGCCAGTTGTTCGGCCCGGTGCGCGGCGGCCTGGGCTACTCGGTCATCATCGTGGGCTTCATCCTCGGCGCCATCACGGGCACCGTGGCGGCGCAGGTGATCGCCATGGCGATGATCTCGTTGCCGGTGATGATGCGCTACCGCTACAACATGAAGTACGCCACCGGCGTGCTGGCGGCGTCGGGCACCATCACGCAACTGGTGCCGCCGTCGCTGGTGCTGGTGGTGCTGGCCGACCAGCTCAAGACGCCGATGGGCAGCGCCGACGTGGGCAGCATGTACCTGGGCGCCTGGGGCCCGTCGGTGATCCAGATCGCGCTGTTCGCGCTCTATACCTTCGTGCTGACACGCGTCAAGCCTGACTGGCTGCCGCCGGTGCCGGTGGAGGAACGCACGCTGCGCGGCTGGGCGCTGTGGCGCAAATGCCTGCGCGGCATCATTCCCTGCGCGGTGCTGATCTTCCTGGTGCTGGGCACGATCATGCTGGGCATCGCCACGCCGACCGAATCCGGCGCCATGGGCGCGGTCGGCGCGCTGGTGCTGGCGGTGCTGCGCGACCCCGGCTTCGGCAAGCTCGACCGCAGTATCTATCGTACCGGCCTTGCCGCCACGGGCGTGGCCATCATCGCCGGCACCGTCGCGTTCGGCTCGCACGCCTTCCGCATTCCGCTGGCGGTGGTCTACCTCGTGATCACGTGGCTGCTGCTGCGTGCCGGGCAACTGACCGCGCTGCGCGGGCTGATCATCGAGGCTTACCAGTCCACGGCGCGCATCACCGCCATGGTGGTGTTCATCCTGATCGGCTCCACCTGCTTCTCGGTGGTGTTCCAGGGCGTGGATGGCGGCGCCTGGGTGGAGCACATGTTCACCTCGCTGCCGGGCGGCTGGATCGGCTTCCTGCTGGTGGTCAACCTGTTCATCTTCTTCCTCGCCTTCTTCCTGGACTTCTTCGAGATCGCGTTCATCGTGGTGCCGATGCTGGCGCCGGTCGCGGTCAAGGTGCTGGCCCCGGTCGTCGCCGATTCGATGGGCGGCAACCCGGAAGCGGCGGCCACCGCGGCGCTGGTGTGGTTCGGCGTGATGCTGTGCGTGAACATGCAGACCTCCTTCATGCACCCGCCCTTCGGCTTCGCGCTGTTCTACCTGCGCGGCATCGCGCCCAAGGAAGTGAAGAGCTCCGACATCTACTGGGGCGCGCTGCCCTGGGTCGGCCTGCAGATGATCATGGTCGTGCTGGTGATGTTCTGGCCGGGCCTGGTGACGATGTTCCTGGACAAGGGGTCGTTGCACCACAGCAATGCGGCGGAGGTCACGATTCCGCTGGGGGGCGAGAGCCCGGGCGGTGCGGCCTCGGTGCCGGCGCCTGTGCCGGGCGGCCGTAGCGAGCCTGGCACGCTGGAGTTGCCGTCGGCGCCTGCGGACAGCGAACCTGCCACGCCGCAGTTCGAGTTCGACAAGAAAAAGTAGCAGGAACGCCAGCCTGCAGCGGTCACTACGGAATCAGAAAGGGCCATCTCGGCTGTAATGCCGTTCGGTTAAGAACCGAACGGCATTTTCCATTGCGGCCGTGAACGCGGCTGCAAACCCCGCGCCGCAGTGTTAGCGCTTGCAGCGCAATGTTATCTGCACACCTCAACTATCTGCTGGAAGCTCAGCAAGCCGCCGACTTTTCTGGCTCAGTGAACATTTGCCGTATGAGTAGGTCGAACAGGCGGTCCAGCTTTACCGCTTCCGCCAGGAACTCCTCCGAGTAGGCCTACCCGCCACTATTCATCTCTGACACCTCCTGACCAGATCATTATCGAAGAATCAGGTGTGTCCACTACAGTCAGGCTACCTCACACTGCCTTCGTCCGGTCAGGCGCCTTTCATACGGAGCATGACAGCATGCACCCGGCCCCCGATATAGCTCACCATCATCCTGGCGGGGTGGCAGCGCGGGTCAATTCGCTTCAGCGCCTTTCGGTTCTTGAGCGCAAAGCGCATCGTGTTATAGAGCGCATAGCTTTCATAGGACAGTCGCCCCCGTCCTCGCGCGCCACCGGTTGCTTTTGACGGCGGCAAGTTAATCTGCACCGCACGCGAGTCATAGAGAACCTTCATTCCTGCCGCTCGGCAGCGGACAAGATAATCGGTTTCCTCGCGATAGCAATTCCCGATATAGCGGGTATCAAAATCGACTGACTGTGCGGCTTCGGCGCGAATCAGGAATGATGCGTGACAAACAGGCAGCTCCATGGGCATATCGGTGACGGCCGAGAAATCAAACTGTAGCCTGCTAAGGTCAGCGATGTCGTTGGCATTCCTGATCAACTTGCGCCTGCCCATCACGCCGGAAAAGTCATCCTCATTGTCACGAAGATACAGAGCCGAGGCACCCACGATATCCGCCGCGTGCTCTTTTGCGGTCTGGAGTAGCAAACCGATCGCCCCCTCGCTCAACATCGAATCGTCATCGCCGAAGTAGAGATACTCCGTGCGTGCCAACGCCTTGCCTCGATTCTTGGAAGCCGTCTGCTTACTGTTGACAGCATTGCGGATGTACTGGATCTGCGGATATTTCTGGATGAGTTGTTGCGCGACGGCTCCCGTATCATCGGGCGAACAATCATCCACCAGAATCAACTGTTCCACTTCCGGCTGCAGATACGATGGGATCGTCGTATGGAGCAAATGCGCACGCTTGTAGGTGGGGACGACCACCGTGACCTTATTTTGACTGTATGACATAACGTCTCGCTAACACGCAGACAACAGCAAAGAGCGCCGCCTTTACCAGTGGCACGAAAAAGAAGAGCTGCGTCTCTCGTGGCACCAATAGCAAAAACGGGAATACACTTGCGAAGATGAAGAGTCCGACCGGGGATTTGGTGCCCAGCCTGAACAGACATTTCAGGACCAGCCCGGTGAACACGCCAGCGAACAGCGGACCAAAAAGCGGGGAGTAAAGCATGGCTTCAGCCACTGCCGAACCACCCATTCCCTTGCCGTCGAGGTACATCTCAGCATCGACAATGAAAGACACCCGGTGCGCCAGGCTCGCCGTATGGTGCGCGAAGTCCAGGTTCTGGCCAATCGGCAAATGCTGGAAGAGCCGGTCGTAGCCGTCGATAAACAGAGCGAACGTGGAACGCAAGCCATCAATGGGTATAACAAAGGACGCGAGATTCTTCAGCGTCGAAACGATGAAAATCAGGGAAACGCCTTGTCCGTAAACAAATCCCATCAGCGTATCTGGCAGGTTCGCGAAGAATGACCCTGAACCCGCTACACCTACTCGCGCCCGCCCCAGGTACTCACCGAAGATCGCGAGCGCAATGCCCGCCAGCAGCGCCTTCCATACTGAGAATTTGAACCCCTGGCTGGTCACGAAGAGCCATGTGAGTCCAATGATCTGAGCCATTGGTATGCCGCGTGCACCCTTGAGTGTGTCCAGCAAGCACAGCATCACCCCAAAGACATAGGCAAGCAGGGCCGGCTTCCATTTGGGGCGGGATGCTATGTATACGAAGACGCATAGGATCATCCAGCTTCCGATTGCGTACGGAATCCCGCCGGGGCCACCAGTCTTATAAAGGCTGAGATAGTCGCCACTGCTCCAGGTCGCCAAGTTGATGTGGAGGCGATAGAGAGCAAATGGCATCAGGACAATACCAACGCGCAGCGCTATGCGTCCCAGCGCCGGATCCTCGCGCGCGTCCAACTGGCCCAGTTGGCCAACAGCCAGCGTGATGCCGCACAGGAAAAGTGAAATGGCGGCGAGCGCCTTGGCTACCAGCGTGAGGTCCATCGGACCCATCAGAAACCAATCGCCATACCGGTAATCCGCCCAGCCAAAGATAGTCGTGATAATAAAACGACCAAGCAAGAACATACCCGTGGTCAGGCAGAGCAGACTAGCAGGATTGGTCCGAGTGGGCGCGGCCACGCTTGTCAACGCCAGACAAACGGCGAAAGTCAGGCCGGTGATTGGCGCCTGAACGCTGAGCACCCCGAACGATCCAGAGACAAGATTCGCGAGGATCAGCACGGCAATCGCCGGCAAAGCGATACTACGCATTCCGTGTACCAAAAAAAATTGTCGAAGCGACGACCAAGAGAATCAGATTTGCCACGACATAAGCAATCGCCGCACCTGCCAGTCCCGTAGCACCGATCAAGAAATGTGTACCAAGCACAAATGAAATCGAAAATACCAACTCCAGAGCCCAGGAGAATCGCAACTTCCGCTCATAGATAAAAAATGCGATTAAAGGCATGGCCAAGGCCTTCAAGGCATCCCCCGCCAACTCAATCCACATTAGCTTCGATATGGCCATGAACTGTTCGGAATAGAGCAGCTTCACGATCACATCGGACGCCAGCAGGACAATCAGCATGCCCACGACAAGCCCCACCGCAACCATGATCGCATAGCCCGGCAGACGCCCCTTCAGCGCCTCTCGCGGCGAACTGCTGCGAAAGACTTCAGGTAGCAGCACGTAAGCAACCACCGCCTGCGTCATTGCCATGACGGCATCGGAGATGCGAAACAGCCCTTGCCATAGGCCCGCCGCTTCCGGCCCCAGCTGGGCCGAAATCGTAGCGCGTACAGCGATCACTGCGCTCGTCCCGACCAGCGCGGGAGCTAACGCGATGGCGACATACGGAGCAAGCGTTCTGACCGCCGTCCAGTTCGCCTTTGGCATCTGCACGCCAGCGTGCCAGCGCATGCCCGCCAGTCTTGCCGCGAGCAACCACATGCCTAACGTCATTGCGCCGCCAGTCATAAGGGCCAGAATGGCGCTTTCCGGGGAACCTGGGCGGACAATCAGCCAGTACGCCAGCAAAGCCGCGGGCCCGCTCAAGCCCACGACCAACGCGTTGGCGCCCGTATTCCCAAGGGATAAGGCGACCGCCTGCACGTGCAATGTTAAACCGGCGCACAGCGCAATCATCAATGCCGCGGCCGGACTCAGGAGTTGTGCGCCATTCACAATACCCAGATCGCGAAACACCGCGTGGAAGCCACATATCAGGAACGGCAAGCCAATGGCATAGATTAGGCCACCGGTCAGCCAGCGGTCACGCGATTGCCCTGCCTCTGGCCCCTCAGCCGATAGTTTGGCCACTAGGCCCTGTCCGATTCCTCCATTGGAAAAGGTCGAATAGAGCGAACTGATACTGAAGATGTTCCCCCAGATGCCGAATGCGGCAGGCCCTAGCTGGACGGAGAGAATCTTGTTGGTGGCAAGGCCTGACAGTAATTTGACGAGAACGCCCACACCAGAAAAAACAGCGTTCAATACCATGGAGGCGCCGAAAGGAGGCGTGGGCCTGAGAGGCGCGAAAAAATACGACTGGTAATCGTAGTGCACGCGAAACTAGCAAGGAAGAAGGCGGAAGTCGCCTTGCTGAACCCCTCCAGTGTTCTCATGATGAACCAGACCGATCGTACGGATCGGAGCTTGTTGGACGAGAATGAGCGCTTACGCACGCGATACCAGGCAAGGGTTTCTGGCAGCCGCCATCCCTTGTAGCCGGTTTTTACGAGAATCGCCCAGGCGGCGAAATCCTCGGCAACCAGTCCTGACGGCATGCTAGGAAACAGACCGTCCTTCGCGATATGGCGCCTCAGCATCACCGCCAAGCATCCCACACCGCGCCTGGCATTGTGGGAAAAAAGGGTAAGGCGGTCAGGACCGCAAACCCTCGCTATCGGGCTTCCACCACCGTCCTCGAACGAAATATAATCGTGATAACTAAAATCGAGATTATTTTCCAGCATGAATGCTGTCTGCCGCTCGAGCTTTCCTGAATCCCATATATCATCCGCATCTAGGAAGGCGATAAAATCGCCCTGCGCGGCCGCAACGCCGACATTCCGAGCGAATGCGGGCCCACGGCTTACCGGGTTTGTCAGGATACTTATTCGCGAATCCGAAGCAGCCAGATCCGCCAGGATCGTAGCCGTTTCGATATCCGAGCCATCATCTATTAATAGCCACTCGAAATCCGGGAGACTCTGCAGCAAAACCGAGTTCGCGCAGGCGGAAATATACCTGCCATCATTGTAAACAGGCGTGACGATACTCACGAGTTTCTTCGGACTTGATGTAATCATCGCGCTAACAATAAATTTTCCAGTCGTCGCGTTTGAGATGCGTAAGAGTATAGCGTATCGAATGCGTCAAGCACCTTCTCGCGGGAGGGCCTCAAGTCCGGGGTCTGTAAGAAATTGTGAAGAACCTCGACCATCGACGAAATGTCATCGACCACACGAACGGTATCCCGGAATCTTGGGTCCGATAAGACTGCCTCGTAGCCAACCGCCGCATTGGGCATGCAAATTACTGGCAGCCCATATGACATCGCCTCGGCGACCTTGGTCTTCATGCCACTACCCCAATCGACGGGCGCGAGATAAGCAGATGCCGAAGCTAATGTTGCCGCCATGAGGTCTGGGCTGGGGCTGTCGACGACGCGGATGTCCGGGTAGCCCGCGGCGGCCTCGGCGGCTTTGGCACCAGCCACCACAAACTCAACGTGGAGCGGACTGGTCAGTCGAAACCTGCGCGCTACCTCGGCAAAGTTCTCCAAGGCCTTCTTATTCGGCGCAAAGCCAAAGTGAGCCGTAAACAGCACTATTGCTGGGGCACCCCGTTCAATGGCATCGCTTGCGGCCCCGATATCGCCGCGCGAAAGCGCAATCGGAAGAACCCCATCACGACGCGGCGCACCATAAACTTCGGTAAAAAGTGTCCGATCCGCTGCAGTGATGAATGTCATAAGATCGGCTGTCGGCGCCAATGCTTCAGTGCGGCGGATAATCCACGTCTCGAGACTGCTAGTTACCTTACGTAACATATTCGTCTCAACGTGCTGGCGCTTCAGCTCGGCTTCAACGTTGTCGCTTAGGATCGCATAGGTGCTGTCCGGCACTTTGCGGCGTACATGCCGCATCAATCCGCCACAGCGCGAATTGTGGAACATAACGACATCGGCGTTCGTCGCATATGCAGCAATATTCGACTGGTAAGTCCGCAAATAAGTTGGGCACAAGGCCACTCGTGCAAGGACATCCCGCCAGGCGTTTTTGCGCAAATAAACCGCCCTGCATTTGCCAGAAACATCGAATGCATCCCGCCGGCCAACGTCCTTGCTAAGGATCGTCAACTCCGTGATTGTGGGTGAATTGCACAGGGACTGCGCGATGGATCGCAGGTAAAGCCCGCCGCCGGAGAGCTCCTGCAGGCCGTTAGGTGACACGAGAAGAACTTTCACGGGGTTCGGCACAGAGCAAGCGCGCGGATCTGGGCACAGAAGCGCTGAGTGGAAAAAAATTCGGCGATAAATGCCTTCATTGCGTCAGGATCGCTGCTGTGTCGCAATGTGTCGAACAACGCCGTCCCGACAGTCGCGAACTCTGCAGCGCTGGCAGGCAGCTTGCGCACCCACGGCACACCACTCTTGATGAAGACCTTGCACGCGCCCACCTCCGTGCCAAGTACGCTGACACCGGAGGCCAACGCCTCGAGGGTGACCAGCTCGAAACCCTCGAACAATGAAGGCAAGATGAAAATATCAATCTTATCGTAAAACGCTGCCATATCGTCAGGAGAAACTCCGCGCATAATCGATACATTGGGTAGCCCCTGCAGTGCTTCGGGTATCTCGCTGATTGTTGCTATCACAAGGGAAACCTCAGATTGCGCTGCAACCCATTGCGCCACCTCAATCAGATATGGCAAACCCTTGCCATATTCGAGTCGGCCTGCGAATCCTATACGGACTGTATCGCCGGTGAATTTCGGTTTCGGATTGAATATCGAGGCATTAATCCCATTATGCACGACAACACACTTTTCCGGTGGGATTCCATGCAGTTTAATGCACAATTCCCGAATATCCTCCGACACGCAAACTACGCAACGGGCAGTACGCATCGACAATCCCTCAAAAACCGAGAGAAGCCTCATGCCGACAAATCGCTTTCGAAGACCGGATAATGCTCTTATATATCCGGCCGCCGAGCCATGCACTATAAGAAGGTCCGACGGATAGAACGGGGTAAACGACGAATTTGAAATCGTGACAAACCGATTCCCCGACATTCGCTTAAGCCATAGCCACAAGCAAGCAAGCATCGGAAACACGAACTGGCCTAGCCGGCCACCCCGCAAGAAGCTGGGCACGACCCGGATCTCATCCACTAATGTCACCTCGTTTCCATGCCGCATGAGGTCATCCATCGTGAGATGAACGACACGCTCGACACCACCCGTGTTTCGCACACCATTGCGAGAAACAAGATACACAGGTAGGGACAACGTGGCGCTCGGGACGGAAGAGTGCATTGATAATCAGGAGTCGGAGACAGTGCTATTTTCAGGACAACAGGCGCCCACGACGTTGGGCTTCAAGTGCCGGCACGCCGGCTGAAACGCGCCCACGCGCCGGGACACCTTGACGTCCCGGGATTCTGCCACAACTCAACCTGCGACCGTCCTCAACCTGGGACCAAGCACCAACGCGAATAAGCCGCGCATGCTACCTCTTGCGCGGCACCTCGCCGCCTCCTTTCAGTCAGCGTCTGCGCGATGCCGGGTGACAGCCTTGGCTGGTGACACACTGAAACCGTCACTAGATCAGGTCACGGCAGCAGCAGGATAGCGCCCGTGGTCGCGCGCGCCTCGGCCATCCGATGCGCCTCGGCCACCTGCTCAAGCGGGAAGCGCGCGCCGATGGCGGCCCGGATCGCGCCCTGCCCGATCGCCTGGAACACATCCGCCGCGTTGGCACGGAAGGTCTGTGGATCGGCGTTGTGCGGGAACACCGATGGCCGCGTCAGGAACAGGCAGCCCTTCTTGCTGAGCAGCTCCGGCTCGAACGCCGGCACGGGGCCCGAGGCGGCGCCATAGAGCGCCACCAGCCCGAATGGCGCCGCGCAGTCCAGCGAGCCCATGAAGGTATGCTTGCCCACCGAGTCATAGACCACGCGCGCCTTGCGCCCGTCGGTGGCGGCAATCACCTGCTCCACCCAGTCCGCCTGCGAATAGTTGATGGCGACATCGCACCCGGCCGCGCGCGCCACTTCGCACTTCTGCGCCGAGCCGGCGGTGCCGATCACGGTGGCGCCGAGCGCCTTGGCCCAGCTGCTGAGGATCTGCCCTACGCCGCCCGCGGCGGCGTGCACCAGTACGATGTCGCCGGCTTGCACGGGATGTGTCTTGCGCACGAGGTATTGCGCGGTCATGGCCTTGAAGAAGATCGCAGCGGCGGTGAGGTCGTCGATGCTGTCGGGCAGCTTGACCAGCTTGTCGGCGGGCACGTTGCGCCGGCTGGCATAGGCGCCGATGCCAGCGTGCATGTAGACCACGCGGTCGCCTTCGCGCAGGGCGGTCACGCCCTCGCCCACCGCTTCGACCACGCCGGCGGCTTCATGGCCCAGCCCGGTCGGCGACGGCAGCGGGTACTTGCCCGAGCGCTGGTAGACGTCGATGTAGTTGAAGCCGATGGCGGTCTGGCGCAACTGTACCTGGCCGGCCGCCGGCGCGGGCAACCCGGCATCCACCAGGCGCATCACTTCAGGGCCGCCGAACTCCGTCAATTCCACCACGCGTGCTGATGTCATTTCCACTCCGTCGAGGTTGCATAGATTTGTGAGCGCCACTCTATCGCAATCTCGCGCGGCGCGTCGGCCGTGCGCAAGGCATGGGCGAGCGCAGAAAAAAGGCCTCGCACACGCGAGGCCTTCATTCTTGCCGCCAGCCTGCGTTACTTCACGCAGTCGACGAAATACGCCTTGCCACCACCCTCGACCTCTTCCTCGACCAGGCCGTGGATGTCGGTCTCGAAGCCGGGGAACAGCTTGTTGAACTCGCGCGCGAACTTCAGGTACTGCACGATGATGCGGTTGAAGCGCTCGCCCGGGATCAGCAGCGGAATGCCCGGGGGGTAAGGCGTGAGCAGGATGGCGGTGACGCGGCCTTCCAGCTCGTCGACGGCCACGCGCTCGATCTCGCGGTGCGCCATCATGGCCCATGCGTCCGACGGCTTCATCGCCGGCTCCATGTCCGACAGGTACATCTCGGTGGTCACGCGGGCCACGTCATTGGCCTTGTAGACACTGTGGATCGCGTCGCACAGGTCGCGCAGGCCGAGCTTCTCGTACTGCGGATGCTTGCCGACGAATTCCGGCAGCACGCGCCACAGCGGCTGGTTCTGGTCGTAGTCGTCCTTGAACTGCTGCAACTCGGTCACCAGCGAGTTCCAGCGGCCCTTGGTGATGCCGATGGTGAACATGATGAAGAACGAGTACAGCCCGGTCTTCTCGATGATGATGCCGTGCTCGGCCAGGTACTTGGTGACGATGGCCGCGGGGATGCCACGGTCGCTGAACTCGCCGTCCACGTCCAGGCCCGGGGTGATGATGGTGGCCTTGATCGGGTCGAGCAGGTTGAAGCCGTCGGCCAGGTCGCCGAAGCCGTGCCAGCGTTCGTTGGCCTTGAGCATCCACTCGTCGCGGTCGCCGATGTCGTCCTCGACCAGCGCCTCGGGACCCCACACCTTGAACCACCAGTCGCCGTTGTTGCCGGCATCGTAGTCGCCTTCGACCTTGCGCATGGCGCGGCGGAAGTCCATCGCTTCCTGGATGCTTTCTTCGACCAGTGCGGTGCCGCCCGGGGCTTCCATCATCGCCGCCGCCACGTCGCACGAGGCGATGATGGAGTACTGCGGGCTGGTGGACGTGTGCATCAGGTACGCCTCGTTGAACCGGTAACGGTCCAGCTTGCGCGTGTCCGAATCCTGCACGAGGATCTGCGAGGCCTGCGACAGGCCGGCCAGCAGCTTGTGCGTGGACTGCGTGGCGAACACCAGCGCGTCCTTGCTGCGCGGGCGGTCTTTGCCGATCGCGTGCATGTTGCGATAGAAGTCGTGGAATGCCGCGTGCGGCAGCCAGGCTTCGTCGAAATGCAGCGTGTCGATCTCGGTGGCCAGCATTTCCTTGATCTGTTCGGCGTTGTACAGCACGCCGTCGTAGGTGCCCTGGGTGATGGTCAGGATGCGTGGCTTCTGGTTCTTGGCCTGGCTGGCGAACGGGTGCGCGGCAATCTTGCGGCGAATGGTCTCGGGATCGAACTCGCTTTTCGGGATCGGGCCGATGATGCCGTAGTGATTGCGCGTGGGCATCAGGAACACGGGAATCGCGCCTGTCATCATGATCGCGTGCAGGATCGACTTGTGGCAGTTGCGGTCCACCACCACGATGTCGCCCGGCGCCACGTTGGCATGCCACACCATCTTGTTCGAGGTGGACGTGCCGTTGGTGACGAAGTACATGTGGTCGGAGTTGAAGATGCGCGCGGCGTTGCGCTCCGAGGCCGCCACCGGGCCGGTGTGGTCCAGCAACTGGCCGAGCTCATCGACGGCATTGCAGACGTCGGCGCGCAGCATGTTCTCGCCGAAGAACTGGTGGAACACCTGGCCGACCGGGCTCTTCAGGAACGCCACGCCACCCGAGTGGCCGGGGCAGTGCCACGAGTACGAGCTGTCCTGCGCGTAGGCGATCAGGGCCTTGAAGAACGGCGGCGCCAGCGAATCCAGGTAGACCCGGGCTTCACGGATGATGTGGCGCGCGACGAATTCCGGCGTGTCCTCGAACATGTGGATGAAGCCGTGCAGCTCGCGCAGGATATCGTTGGGGATATGCCGCGAGGTGCGCGTCTCGCCGTACAGGAAGATGGGCAGGTCGGTATTGCGGCGGCGCACTTCGTTGACAAAGGCGCGCAGCTTCTCGATGGCCGCGGCTTCGGGCCGGTCGTCTTCGCTGACGAACTCGTCGTCGTCGATCGACACGATGAACGAGGAGGCACGGCTCGACTGCTGGGCGAAGGAGGTCAGGTCGCCATAGCTGGTCAGGCCCATCACCTCCATGCCTTCTTGCTCGATGGCCTGCGCCAGCGCGCGGATGCCCGAGCCGGAAATGTTCTCGGAGCGGAAGTCTTCATCGATGATGATGACGGGGAAGCGGAATTTCATTTGGCATCCTTGGACGGCAAGAAGGACTTGAGCCACATGGCCCGGGGATTCATCCCCCTGGGTCGGCATGTGGCTCGACGTTCAGGCTTGGCGCGCGGCCCCGGGGGTTCCCGTAACACCGCAACGCGCGCATTGTATGCGATCAGGTCTTCGGCAGTGTGACACCTTGCTGACCCTGGTACTTGCCACCGCGATCGCGGTAGGAAGTCTCGCAGATCTCGTCGCTCTCGAAGAACAGCACCTGGGCACAGCCTTCACCGGCGTAGATCTTGGCAGGCAGCGGCGTGGTGTTCGAGAACTCCAGCGTCACATAGCCTTCCCATTCCGGCTCGAACGGGGTCACGTTGACGATGATGCCGCAGCGCGCGTAGGTGCTCTTGCCCAGGCAGATGGTCAGCACGCTGCGCGGAATGCGGAAATACTCCATCGTGCGGGCCAGCGCGAAGGAGTTCGGCGGGATGATGCAGACATCGCCCTTGAAGTCGACAAAGGACTTTTCGTCGAAGTTCTTCGGATCGACGATGGTGCTGTTGATATTGGTGAAGATCTTGAATTCGTCGGCGCAGCGGATGTCGTAGCCGTAGCTCGAGGTGCCGTACGAAACGATCTTGCGGCCGTCTTCTTCCCGTACCTGGCCGGGCTCGAAGGGCTCGATCATGCCGTGCTGTTCCGCCATGCGGCGGATCCACTTATCGGATTTGATGCTCATAGGGGTATCGGGATGAACAAATGAGGGCAGGCTCGGGCGCGGCCCATGCTGACCGGGAACACTGCTCGCATTTGCTCACAGGCGCGCCGGACCTGCCGGGGCCTTGCGATGGGCCGCATTGTACAACCAAAATCCGGCATCACCGCCTTAAATGCCGCCCTGGCCCCGCAACGGGCCATCCGCCCCCCGGGCGTCAGGCCGTGGCTTGCTCCGGCAGCTGGTGCCGGAAGCGTTCGCGGCCGGTATAGAGCAGGAAGTGGCGCCCCGTGCACCGGGCAAAGAGAGCCAGGTTGACGCGCCGGGCCATCTGGTAGCCCATCTGCGTGACGCCCGAGCGCGACAGCAGGAACGGAATGCCCATCTGGGCGCCCTTGATCACCATCTCCGAGGTCAGCCGCCCGGTGGTGTAGAACACCTTGTCGGCGCCACTCATGCCTTCGAGCCACATCAGGCCCGCAATGGCATCCACGGCGTTGTGCCGGCCCACATCCTCGATGAACATCAGCAGCTCGCGCCCGCGGAACAGCGCGCAGCCATGCACGGAGCCTGCCTGTTTGTAGACCGACTGCTGCAGCCGGATGGTGTCGACGATGCCGTAGAGCGTTTCCTGGTCCAGGGTGGCGTCGTCCGGCAGCCGGATATTGTCCACTTCATCCAGCAACGAGCCGAACACGGTGCCCTGGCCGCAGCCGGTGGTCACCACCCGGCGCGCCGTGCGCTCCTCGATGCGATCCACGCCCGTGCGGGTCGTGACGGCGGCGGATTCGGTTTCCCAGTCGACCTGGATCGCAGCGATATCCTCGATCGATTCGACCAGGCGCTGGTTGCGCAGGTAACCCAGAACCAGGGCCTCCGGCGCCCCGCCCAGCGTCATCAGCGTCACCAGCTCGCGTTTGTCCAGGTAGACCGTCAGCGGGCGCTCGCCGGGCAGGAAGGCCTGGCGCAAGCGGCCCTGCTCGTCGACCACCTCGACCTCTTCGATCAAGGGGACGCACGCGTGGGTCATTTCAGGGCGCAGGGGCATGGGCGTGGGGGATGCGGGTGGATGGCGCGCGCCGGGAGCTGCCGGCCCGCGCTGCCCCATCCGTCAGGACTTGGCGATCACGCCGCAAGCAATGCGGCCGCCGGAGTTGCCGGTGGGCTGGGTCTTGTAGTCGTCCGGGTCCTTGTGGACGACCACCGCGCGGCCCACCAGGCTGGTGGGGCCCGGGGCCAAGGTCACGCCGGTCAGCTCGAAGCTGGCCTGGGCGCGGCCGGTAGCGTCGGCCTTGAGGTTGTTGATGTCACCGGCATGATGGTCGGGCATCGACATCGAGCCGTGCGGCTTGGCCGTCGGGTTGAAGTGACCGCCGGCGCTCATGGCGTCGGGGGCCGAGCAGTCGCCCTTCTCGTGCACGTGGAAGCCGTGTTCGGTATTGGGCGGCAGGCCGGTTACGTCGGCCTTGACCAGCACCGTGTCACCGCGCTGGGTGAAGGTGATGCTGCCCTGCGTCGCGGTGCCGCTCTTGGACGCCAGCACAGCGACCGCGGTATCCGAACTGCCCATCCCCATGCCCCCGCAGCCGGCCAGAATGCCTGCCAGGGTTCCCGCTACAGCCAGACCGAAAAGTACACGTACACGCTTCATGCCGAACCTCCTCTCACGGTGATGTCCGGGGCGATTGTACCGCTCCCGTGCCCGGCGCTGCGGCCGGTTTGTGATCCGAAGGCGCGGCAACGGGTGCAGCGGAAGGCCCTCCGGCGGTGCTTGTCGCGGCTTGCTCAGCCGGCGCTTGCGCCACGAACGGGCCCGGATCGGCGCACGGCGCGGACGCGGCTGCCGCCGGCACCGCCTTGCCTTTTGCCTGCATGTCGCTGTAGTAGTGCGCCGCCGCCTTGTCTTGCGCACGGCAGAGCTGATATGCAGCCACCTTGTCGGCCCAGCCGGCGCGCGCCTTGGCCTCGTCGGCCTTGAGCTTTTGCGCCTCCGTGGGCGGCGGCAGCTTGGCCATGGCGCCTGTGCCGGCAAGGGCCAGGGCGAGCACCAGCAGAATGCGGTTCATGGATCGGGCTCCTCGTTGGGGAATCGGCCGTGCGCGCTCAGACTTCGCCCGGGCTGGCCCGGCCACCGGCGCGCTCGCCCGGCTCCGGCTCGGCCGCGCGCTGCACGGGGATCTTGCCTGCCTTGATATCGTCGTACCAGAGCTCGTGGTGCTCCTTGGCCCAGGCCTCATCGACCCAGCCGTCACGCATGGCGCGGTAGGCCCCTTCCATGCCGATGGTACCCATGTAGATATGGCCGCAGGCCATGGCGATCATCAGCACCGCCGCGATGCCATGGACGACGTTGGCGATCTGCATGGTGGCGCGGTAGAAATCCATGCCTGGCACGATCATGTCGAGCACCCAGCCAGAGGCCGACAAGATCAGGCCGAAGACCACCAGCCCGCCCCAGAACCAGGCCTTCTCGCCCGCGTTGAAGCGCCCGCTTGGCACATGCTTGCCGGACACGAGCCCGCCAAGCTTGATGAGCCACTGCCAGTCCTCCCGGGCGGGGAAGTTGTCGCGCACGAAGATCACGAAGCCGACGATCACCGACAAGGTAAAGACCGGGCCGACGATGTTATGGACGTTCTTCAGCAGGTAGGTGAGCCAGCCGAACAAGGTGTGGCCCATCAGCGGCAGCAGGAAATGCTTGCCGAACAGCATCACGATGCCCGAGACCGCCAGCGTGACGAATGAAATCGCCATGGTCCAGTGCACCATGCGCTCCAGCGGCGTAAAGCGCTGGATCATGCGGCCGGTACGCGGCGTCTTGAGCGGGATCGTGCCGCGCCAGAAGAAAAAGGCCAGGATCGCGGCGGGCACCAGCACGATCAGCCAGCCGCCCCAGACGGTGATCACCCCGTTGCGGAACAGGCGCCATTTCTGCCCGGTGCGCTGGATCAGCACCCCGGCTTCCTTGGCTGGCAGGCTGCTGTAGTGCGCCTGGTCGGAATTCGCCTCCCGCCAGACCGGCGCGTTGTTGCCCGGTTGCTCCTTGCTACGCGCCTGCTGGGCCTGCGCCTCGGCCGCGATGTCGCGGCGGGGCACGTTGAAGATGTTCTCGGAAGCGATGCCCGCGAAGGGCTGGGCCGGATGCGTGGCGGGGTTGTTGGCCTCGGCGGGCGCGCCGGCCTGCGGCGCGGAAGCGCCCTGGGCCGGTGCTTGGGCTTGCGCCCGCGCGGCCCCCGGCGGCGCCAGCAAGGCCAGCGCGCAGGCCACCCCCGCCAGGTAGCGGAACCAGCCAGGATTGAGCGTCGGCTTCATATGCCCTCCATCGGGTCGGCCAGGGTGCGCCCCGGGCTTCGCATCGCCGCTGTCATGGCGTGCGGTTGTATTCGTTCTGGTACTGGTTGCGCTCGCGGATCTGGTTCTGCCAGCTGGTCTTGTCGCCCGGCGTCCAGCCCTTGGCCACGAAGGGATCGCCCGGCGCGCCTTCGTACGCCGGCGCATCGGATTTCTTGTGCGCCGCCGTGGCGGTCTGCGCGCGCTCGCCGCAGGCGGCCAGCGCGGTGCAGCCGGCGGCCAGCAGGATCAGCAACAGGCGGGTCATGATGGCTGCGCTCCTGAAGCGGGTGGCGCGGCGGCGGGCGGCGCCGCGCCCGCGGCACCCTGCGCGGCGCCCTTGTTGCCGTAGGCCGTGCCCCAGCCGAACACATCGCCGCCCTTGCCGCGCTTGATCACGCGGTTGCGCAGTATGTCGGCAATGACGTCGCCGTCGCCGCCCAGCAGCGCCTTGGTCGAGCACATTTCCGCGCACAGCGGCAGCTTGCCTTCGGCCAGCCGGTTGCGTCCGTACTTCTCGAATTCTTCGTCGCTGCCGTTTTTCTCCGGCCCGCCGGCGCAGAACGTGCACTTGTCCATCTTGCCGCGCACGCCGAAGGTCCCGGCGCTGGGGAACTGGGGGGCGCCAAACGGGCAGGCGTAGGAGCAGTAGCCGCAGCCGATGCAGACATCCTTGTCGTGCAGCACCACGCCATCGTCGGTACGGTAGAAGCAGTCGACCGGGCACACCGCCATGCAAGGCGCGTCCGAGCAGTGCATGCAGGCGACCGAGATCGATTTCTCGGCGCCGACGATGCCGTCGTTGATGGTCACCACGCGGCGCCGGTTGACGCCCCACGGCACCTCGTGCTCGTTCTTGCAGGCGGTGACGCAGCTGTTGCACTCGATGCAACGCTCGGCGTCACAGATGAATTTCATGCGTGCCATGGTCGTTCCTTGCCCTTGGTCTCTGTCCCTATCGCCATCTCTGCCGCCATCTCTGCCCCTAACTCTGTCGCTATCTCGATGTCGATCACAGCCACATTCAGGTGAACCGTGCGATCTGGCAGATCGTGGTCTTGGTTTCCTGCATCATCGTCACCGAGTCATAGCCGTAGGTGGTAGCCGTGTTGATGGCCTCGCCGCGCACGATCGGCATCGCGCCCTCCGGGTAGTAGTCCTTCAGGTCCTTACCCTGCCACCAGCCAGAGAAGTGGAACGGGATGAAGGCGGTATCCACGCCGACGCGCTCGGTCACCAGCGCGCGCACCTTGATGTGCGCGCCGGTGGGCGTGCTGACCCAGCAGAAGTCGCCGTTGCGGATGCCGCGATCGGACGCCGCGCGCGGGTTGATCTCGACGAAGTTCTCCTGCTGCAACTCAGCCAGCCACGGGTTGGACCGGGTTTCCTCACCACCGCCCTCGTATTCGACCAGGCGGCCGGAGGTAAGAATGATCGGAAACTTCTCGTAGAGCTTGTTCTCGACGTTGCGCTGCTGCAGCGACTTGTACAGCGTGGGCAGCCGCCAGAACGCCATCTTGTCGTCGTGCGTGGGGTACTTGGCGACCATGTCGGGCCGGGTGGAATACAGCGGCTCGCGGTGCTGCGGGATCGGGTCGGGGAAGTTCCACACGATGGCCCGCGCCTTGGCGTTGCCAAAGGGATGGCAGCCATGGTTCTTCAGCACCACGCGCTGGATGCCACCGGACAGATCCGTCTTCCAGTTCTTGCCCTCGGCCTTCTGCTTCTCCGCGTCCGTCAGTTCGTCCCACCATCCCAGCTTCTTCAGCAGCACGTGGTCGAACTCCGGATAGCCGGTGGTAATGTCCGCGCCTTTCGAGTACGAGCCGTCCTCGGCCAGCAGGCTGACGCCGTCGCGCTCCACGCCGAAGTTGGCGCGGAAGTTGCCCCCGCCGTCCATGACGTTGCGGCTGGTGTCATACAGGTTGGGCGAGCCGGGGTGCTTGAGCTCCGGCGTGCCATAGCACGGCCACGGCAGGCCGAAGTAGTCTCCGGTCAGGTCGTAGCCGGTCAGCGGATCCTTGCCGCCCAGGCAACGCAGCGTGCGCACGTCGAACTTCTCCATATTGCGCATATGCGACTTGAGCCGCTCGGGAGATTGCCCGGTGTAGCCGATGGTCCAGTTGCTGGCATTGATCTCGCGCAGGATGGATTCGACTTCGGGCTCCATCCAGGTCCGGCCCGCGCGCTTGACCTCGTTGAGCTTGAAGTTCTTCGACAGCTCCTTGCCAAAGCCGAGCCGGTCGGCGAAGGCCTGCATGATGGTGTGGTCCGGCATCGACTCGAACAGCGGCTCGATCACCTTCTCGCGCCACTGCAGCGAGCGGTTGGAGGCCGTGCAGGACCCGGTGGTCTCGAACTGCGTGCAGGCCGGCAGCAGGTAGACCGCGCGGTTCGGGTTGACCTGATCGCCTTCCGCCGGCGGCATGTTGGCCATCGCGGCGGTGGCTGACGGGTACGGGTCGATCACCACCAGCAGGTCGAGCTTGTCGAGCGCCTTCTTCATCTCCAGCCCGCGCGTCTGCGAGTTGGGCGCATGGCCCCAGAAAAACACCCCGCGGACGTTGTTGTCCTGGTCGATCAGCTCAGGCTTCTCGGTAACGATATCGATCCAGCGCGACACCGTGGTGCCGGACTTCTCCATCATCGCCTGCGAGGCGTACTGCTTCTTGATCCATTCGTAGTCGACGCCCCACACCGCGGCGAAGTGCTTCCACGCCCCGGTGGCCAGGCCGTAGTAGCCCGGCAAGGAATCCGGGTTGGGGCCCACGTCGGTCGCGCCCTGCACATTGTCGTGGCCGCGGAAGATGTTGGCGCCGCCGCCCGACACGCCGATATTGCCCAGCGCCAGCTGCACCAGGCAGGAGGCGCGCACGATGGCGTTGCCGATGGTGTGCTGGGTCTGGCCCATGCACCACACCAGCGTGCTGGGCCGGTTCTTGGCCATGATCTCGGCAACCTGGTGGACCTGCGCCTCGGGCACGCCGCAGACTTCCTCGACCTTGTCCGGCGTCCACTTGGCAAGGACTTCCTCCTTGACCTTGTCCATGCCGTAGACGCGATCGTTGATGTACTTCTGGTCTTCCCAGCCGTTCTGGAAGATGTGGTACAGCACGCCGAACAGGAAAGCGATATCGGTGCCCGAGCGGACCCGCACGTAATAATCGGACTTCGCGGCCGTGCGGGTGTAGCGCGGATCGACCACGATCACCTTGCAGCCGTTCTCCTTGGCGTGCAGCAGGTGCAGCATCGACACCGGGTGCGCCTCGGCCGCGTTGGAGCCGATATACAGCGCCGCGCGGGCGTTCTGCATATCGTTGTACGAATTGGTCATCGCACCATAGCCCCAGGTATTGGCCACGCCGGCCACCGTGGTTGAGTGGCAGATGCGTGCCTGGTGATCGGTGTTGTTGGTGCCGAAGAACGACACCCACTTGCGCAGCAGGTAGGCCCCTTCGTTGCTGTGCTTGGAAGAACCGACGAAGAACATCGAGTCCGGCCCGGTCTGCTGGCGGATCTCTTTCATCCGGGCGGTGATCTCGTCAAGCGCCTGGTCCCAGCTGATGCGCTGGTATTTGCCGTTCACCAGCTTCATCGGGTACTTCAGCCGGTACTCGCCGTGGCCGTGCTCGCGCAGCGCGGCGCCCTTGGCGCAGTGCGCGCCCATGTTGATCGGCGAATCGAAGACCGGGTTCTGGCGCACCCACACGCCGTTGTGCACCACGGCGTCGACCGCGCAGCCCACCGAGCAGTGGCCGCACACGGTACGGCGCACCACGATGTTGCCCTTGTCCTCGCCGCCGGCCGCCGCACCTGACGCATCCGCGGCATCCGCCCGGCGCAACAGCGTCAGTTGCGAAGCCGCCAGCCCCGCCCCCACCCCGATGCCGGAGCGCTTGAGAAAGCTGCGCCGGTCCATGGTGGGCATGGCACCCGCCAGCCCGGCAGCCAGACGCTCGGATAGCCGGCCGCCAGCGCGCTCGCCCGAGCCGCTAGCCAGTTGCGAAGATGCGCTGCCCTGCGCCGCGCGTTTGCGGGTCAAGATCATGTATCACCCCAGGATGGAAACGAGGTAGAGCGTGGTGTGCGCCAGGCGCGGCCACTCACACCAGCGTAGTCCGGTAGTACTTGCGAATATGCTCTGTGACCCGGTAGCCGTCGCCGTCGGTCGACGTGACATCGGGAATGGCCGCCGCCAGGCTGGGCGCGGCGGGCATGGCCGGACCGCGCGATGTCAGCGCGGCGGCGGCGCCGGCCGCGGCTACGACCCCGGTACCGGCAAGGAAGGCGCGGCGCGCGGCCTTCGGCTGCTTGTCTTTCATTTTGGGGGGCTCCTCGGTCTGTCCAGACCGATTACCAATCCTGTTATGAACACTACTGCCTATTTTAGAATGATATGTGTCGAAAGACCATGACTCCCCGGGATTTCCATGATGGCAATCAAGAACTTGCGTGCGATCAATGCATTTCCAGCGCGATCGCCTCGACCGCCATGAAAGCCTTCAGCAGCGCGGCCACGCGGGCATAGAGCCGCGCTTGCGGATGCGCCGCCGCGCTGTCGCACAGGGTTTCCACCCATGACTGCAGATGGCGCGAGAAAAAATGCTGCTGCTCGGCAAGGTTTGCCACGCCGGCATCCTCGCCCGCCACCAGGAAGCGCATCACCTCGCACAATGTGGCGATGTGATCCTCGGTCTCGCTGACATTGTCCTGACGCACCAGGCCATAGCGCGCCAGGTCGTCGCGCAGCGCCACCAGCGGGCGCTCATTGAGGAAGCCGGTCTGGTAGTAGGAGCCGTACAGCAGGACTTCCGGCTTGCCCACGCCGACGAACAATTGCTGGTATTCGTCGCTGGCTTGCTCGGCCGTGGTGACCGATGCTGCGTCGCACAAATCGTTCCAGGCGTCGCCCAGCGGCGTGGCGGCGTCCTCGCCATGCGCGCGGTTAGCGGCGATATGGTGCAGCAGCGCGGCATCCGGGGCGCGATACAGCAGCGTGGCCAGCAGGCCGTACAGGTCCGCCCGGGCGGTATCTTCTGCGTTGGGCGCCGCGTGGGCGACCGGGGGGATCAGCTGGATAGGCTGGAAATCTGTCATGTCGTGATGATTCTCAAGGATGGCCTGCTTGGCTACTGCAAGGCGTTGCCGCTGGCCTCGCCGCTGTTCTTTTCCATCATGTCGACGACGCGGCAATCGCCGCACATCTTCAGGCGCTCGGCGGCCTCGCCGGCAAACGCCGGGTGGCTCGCCAGCCGGGCCAGCATGGCATGCACCATCTGGGCGGTGCCGAACGGCTTGGCGCAGCGAATGCAATGGAAGGGCTGGGTCTCGGCCAACGTCACGGTGCGGCGCGCTTGCTCACCGGTGAGCAAGCGCGGCACCAGGGTGATGGCGTCTTCCGGGCAGGTCTTCTCGCACAAGCCGCACTGCACGCAGTTGCGCTCCAGGAAGCCCAGCACCGGCCGCTCGGGATTATCGCGCAGCGCTTGCGAGGGGCAGGCGCCCACGCAGGCCATGCACAGCGTGCAGCGCCCGGTGTCCACCGCCACCGCGCCCAGCGGCGCTCCGGCAGGCAGCGCAACGCTGGCGGCCGGGCGCGGCGCATTGCGCACGAGGTGATCAAGCGCAAAATCCAGCGTCTCGCGCTTGGCGGCCGCAGCGTGGAACACGGCGGGTGGCGCGGCTGGCCGGTTGCTCCCCGGCGCGGCCAAGGCCGCTAGTTGCGCGTCCAGCGTGGCGGCATCCGGGCCATCCACCAGCGACAGGCATTCGCCGTCATAGCCAAGGCCCGCCAGAATGGCCTGCCCCACTGCTACCTGCCCGGCCAGCGCCGTACGGTATTGCGGGGCCTCGTCACCGGTGAGCATCACGGCGACATGTCCGGCGCCCCAGCAGATGGCCGCCAGCCACAGCTCAAGCCCGCACGCGGCCGGGTGGAACAACCCCACCGGAATCACATTGGGCGGCATGCCGCGGGCCTGTCCGGCGCGCGCAGCGCGGCCCAGCGCCAGGATGGGCGCATTGCCGTACTCCTCGCCATGCAGCAACAGCGCAGCGTCGCGCCCGCCCGCAGCGCGGTAGGCCGAAATCAGGGTGCGCAAGCGCTCGCCGAGGTGATCCGGCTTGGGATAGGCATAGCTGATGGCGCCGCTCGGGCACACCGTGGTGCAGGCGCCGCAGCCCATGCACAGGTTCGGCGTGACCTCGATGCGGCCGCGCCCGTCGTGCCATTGCGAGCGGATCGCTTCGGTGGAGCAGATGTCGATACAGGCCGTGCAACCCGTGGTCTGGTTGCGGCCGTGCGCGCAGAGTTTCTCCTTGTACTGGAAGAACTTCGGCTTCTCGAACTCGCCCACCAGCTGGACCAGCGCCAATGCCTGCGCCTGCTGGCGCAGCGCATCCGCGCCGGCGTACAGGTAACCCTGCGGCGGCGCGTGCATGAGCAAGGCGGGCGTGTCGGCGAGGTCGAACACCAGGTCGAAGCGTTCCGTGGCAGTGGCAGCCGGGCGGTCAAAGTCGATCGCGGCGGCAGCGCCGCAGGCCTTCACGCAAGCGCGGTGCGAGCGGCAACGGTCCAGATCCACCTGGTAGCTGAAATCGATGGCGTCTTCCGGGCAAGCGTCGATGCAGGCATTGCAGCGCGTGCACAGGTCCAGGTCGATCGGGTTGCTGCGCCCCGCGCCGGTCTCCCAGCTGGCCTCGAAAGCGCCCAGCCACCCGCCGAGCTTGACCAGCTTGCCGCTGTGCACAGGGAACGCCCGCGAGGCGGGCAGGCCGGCCGGAGCCATGCCCCCGGCGGCGGCGCTGAGCAGGACCGAAACATCCATGCCGGCTTCGGCCAGCTTGCCGGCCCATGGGATCGCGCGGTCGGCGGGACCCAGCACCAGCACGGCGCCGCCGGAGCGGTAGTCCACCACGGGCACCGGATCCGGGTCCGGCAGCGCGGCGGCAGCCAGCAAGGCAGCGATCTTGGCGTTGGCGGTTTTCGGGTCGCGCCGCGCCCCCTGCGACCAGCCACCGGTTTCGCGGATATTGACGAAGCGCACGGGCGCCGTCATGGCGCCCTCGGCCTGGCGCCGGGCGGCTACCTCGGTAAACAGCGCGCGCTCCTGCGTACAAGCCACGATGACGTCATCGGTGCCGGCGAGCGCGGCGGTGAAATCGCCAATCTCGCGGCGGCACAGCAGATGATGGACCTTGAGTGGCGTCTTCACGCCACCCGCGGGCGCGGGAACACTGCCTGACAATGCCGCCCCGTCAAGCGGCATCGTGTCGTTGCAATTGCAGATCAGCGTCGGCATGGAGAGTGCGGCTGGCCGGCCTAGCCGCCCCCTTGGTTGGGAGTCTTGCCGCCGGCGGAATGTGGGGGAGGCCTATTGTAGGCCGCGCCGCGGGCAGCGACTACGCGTGTTTGCCTGGGGCGGAATCGCCGGCCGGGGATGCCAAGCTGGCGTCGGCATCGACATCAGTGGCAATGCCGGGCTGCGCAGCCTCGCCGGCTGTTTGCGGCAATGCAGCAGACGGTTCGGGCGGCACCAGGGCCGCGTCTTGCACAGCGGCCACTTCTAGCTGTGCGCGAGCCGCCGCCAGTTCCTCGTCGGTGGGCGCGAACAGCCCCAGCGTCTCGGACTGGCGCATGCGCCGCAGCACATCCAGCGGAATCGGATCGGGCTGGCTGTAGTCGTCGATATAGGTATCGAGCCCGTCCATCACGTTGAAATGCGGATCGGCGAACAACGTCTTGAGCGCGGCGCGCTTCACGTTTTCGTCCACGCCACGCGCGACGAAGCGGGCGATGCTGTCGCCCGGCTGCAGCAAGGCGGCATCGGCTAGCGTGGGAAGCGGTTCAGCGGGTGGGGCCGGTGGAACGGGGTCTGGCAGTGCCCGGGCTACTGGCGCATCCCTGCCGGAAGGCTCGGACGACTGCGCCGGAAGGCGGGGCTCAGCCTCAAGCGGCTTGCCGTCGCGCGCCGCGGCCTTGCGGCGGGACCAGCGCGACAGGAAGGAAGCATCGCTCATGCGCGGTCTGCCTGCATCAGTAGCGCGCCCTGTCCTCCGGCGCCTTGAATGATTCCGGGCGGCGGCGCTTCTTGGGTTCGGGCCGGTAATACTGGGCCACGTAGGCTTGCAGCCACTCCAGCTGCTCAGGGGCCAGCGGAACGTTCTCGACCGTTTCGCCGGCGTCGAGCCAGCGTCCGGCCTCGTTGTAGGACAGTGTCGCCGTCATAGGCACCGGCAACGGCTCGCCGTCGCGCGACGTCGGCATGGCGGCCTGCCCGCCCTCCTCTGCCATTCGCCACAGCACGAACCAGCAGGGTGCGGTGGAAGTCAGGTTGAGGTAATAGCCCTCGGCCTCGTCACGGAACAGCGTGACGGCATAGCCTGGGTACAGCCAGCGCGCGCCGTGTTCGTCCTGCGCCAGGCAGTGAGGTACGGCGCCGAACTCGCCAAGATCCGGCAGCACGGCGTCGAGTTCCCATTTCCAAGGCTGCCAGCGGCTGGCCAGCGGCACACGGCGCATCACCACGGCCATGGTCACGCCGGGCCGGCCGGTGGGCACGGCGTCGGGGGCCGGGTTGCCTGCAGCAGAGTCGGCTGGCGTGTCCATGGGATCAGGTGTTCTGCACCACGATGCTGGGGAACTTGCTGGTCATGTCGCGGGCGCGGTCGGCCACCTTGACGGCCACCTTGCGCGCCATGGCGCGGTACAGCTCGGCGATCGGGCTGTCAGGATCGGACACCACGGTGGGCCGGCCGGTATCGGCCTGCTCGCGGATCGAACGGTTAAGCGGCATGCTGCCCAGCAGGTCCACACCGTAGTCCTCGCACATCTTCTCGCCACCGCCTTCGCCGAAGATATGCTCGACGTGGCCGCAGCTCGGGCAGCAGTAGACAGCCATGTTCTCGACGATGCCGAGGATGGGGATGCCCACCTTCTCGAACATCTTCAGGCCCTTCTTCGCGTCCAGCAGGGCGATATCCTGGGGGGTGGTGACGATGACAGCACCTGTCACCGGCACTTTCTGCGACAGCGTCAGCTGGATGTCGCCGGTGCCCGGCGGCATGTCGACGATCAGGTAATCGAGATCGTGCCAGTTGGTCTGGCGCAGCAACTGCTCCAGCGCCGAGGTCACCATCGGGCCGCGCCACACCATCGGGTTGTCCTGCTCGATCAGGAAGCCGATCGAGTTGGCCTGCAGGCCGTGGCCTTCGAGCGGCTCCATGGTCTGGCCATCGGACGATTCCGGGCGGCCATCGATGCCCAGCATCATGGGCAGGCTCGGGCCGTAGATGTCGGCGTCGAGCATGCCCACGCGGGCACCCTCGGCGGACAGCGCCAGCGCCAGGTTGACGGCGGTGGTGGACTTGCCCACGCCGCCCTTGCCCGACGCCACGGCGATCACGTTCTTGACGCCCGGCAGCAGCTTGACGCCGCGCTGCACCGCGTGGGCCACGATGTTCATGCTGACGGCCACGTTGGCATTGGACACGCCGGGCAACTGGCGCAGCGCATCCACCACTTGTTTGCGGATCGGTTCCAGCTGGCTCTTGCCGGGATAACCCAGCTCCACTTCCAGCGACACATCGCCGCCTTCGACCCGCACATTGCGAGCCGAACGGGTGGACACCAGATCCCGGCCCGTGTTGGGGTCGATCACGGTGCGCAGGACTTCGGTAACCTGGTCGACGGTGAGGCTCAAGACAATCTCCGCTACTGAATATGGGAATATGGGGAAGGCGCGTACTTTATCAAAGTATGAACGAAGTGCGGCGCAAGGGTAACGTGAGGGGAACGCGCGGGCGGCAAGCCCATATTCTGCACGTGGAATTACACGCACTTACAACTGTCACAGCCACAGGCTTGTGCACCCGGCATCATCTCCTTATTGTAGTGCGCCAGGAACGCAAGCCCGGTGAATACGGTCCGGGCCCTTGTATTCAGGTGCCTTCCGCGTTATTTCTAGCGGTGTTGCGCGCACCACCTCAAAATCAGCCAAAAAAGCTTCGTCCTGAAGGAGAAAGCATGAAACTCAAGCTCGTCAGCCTTGCCATTGTCGCCACCCTTGCCGCCGGCTGCGCCACAGAACAAGGCACCCAGACCGCGGTCGGCACCGGCGTGGGCGCTGCGGTCGGCGCCGGCCTGGGCAACCTGATCGGCGGCAATACCACCGGCACGCTCGTCGGCGCGGCGGTCGGCGGGGCCCTGGGCGGGGCCACGGGCTACAACTGGAACGCAATCCGCGGCAAGCTGAACAAGGACACGGCGGGCACGGGCACGCAGATCACCGAGCAGCCGGACGGCTCGCTCAAGGTGAACATCCCCAGCCAGGTGACCTTCGATACGGACAGCGCCACCATCAAGCCGTCGTTCCGTTCGGTGCTCGACCAGGTCTCGCAGACCCTTGCCCAGCAACAGGACGTCTCCGCCACCGTGGTGGGCCATACCGACAGCACCGGCAACCCGAACTACAACATGCAGCTGTCGCAGCGCCGCGCCCAGAGCGTCGCGACCTACCTGGGTGACCGAGGCGTCGCCCGGACCCGCCTGGCAGCCGAAGGACGGGGCCAGACCCAGCCGGTCGCGGACAACGCCACCGAGGCCGGACGCGCACAAAATCGCCGGGTCGAAATTTATTTGAAACCAATTCAGAGATGATGCGGTCATAGAAACAGGTACCGCTTGTCACCGTTGCTGGCTCGCGATGGGTGGCTGACCTCCCGGGCGGTACCTGATTTCTCCTCCTTTTCCGTTGTGGAAAGCTGCGCCGGCTCTGACCGGCGCTTTTTTTGTCCTCAGTTTATTGAGTGCTTTTTGCGTCACTAAAGACCAGCCGGAGCACTCTCTTCCCGCCGCGCCCCTGCGCAGTGCACGCGCTGCCCGCCCCGCTTGTTAGAATAGCCCTCTCACGGTGCCCGCCCGACTTTGGTGGCGACGCCCCCCGCCTTTCCGTCCAACCCCCTCCTGACCGGCAATTTTTCCATGACCGCACGTCGCATCCTCGTTACTTCTGCCCTGCCCTACGCCAACGGCCAGATCCATATCGGCCACCTGGTGGAATACATCCAGACCGACATCTGGGTGCGCTTCCAGCGCATGATGGCGAACGAGGTCTACTACGTCGGCGCGGACGACACGCACGGCACCCCGGTGATGCTGCGGGCCGAGAAAGAAGGCATCACGCCCAAGCAGCTGATCGATCGCGTGTGGACCGAGCACAAGCGCGACTTCGACAGCTTCATGGTGTCGTTCGACAACTACTACAGCACCGACTCGGATGAGAACAAGCAGCTCTCCGAGAAGATCTACCTGGCGCTGAAGGCGGAGGACCTGATCGCCGAGCGCGAGGTCGAGCAGTTCTACGACCCGGTCAAGAACATGTTCCTGCCGGACCGCTTCATCAAGGGCGAGTGCCCAAAGTGCGGCGCCAAGGACCAGTACGGCGACTCGTGCGAAGTCTGCGGCACCACCTACGTGCCCACCGACCTGAAGAACCCGTACTCGGTGGTATCGGGCGCCACGCCGGTGCGCAAGTCCTCCGCGCATTACTTCTTCAAGCTGTCCGACCCGCGCTGCGAAACCTTCCTGCGCGAGTGGGTGGCTGACCTGGCCCAGCCGGAAGCGGCCAACAAGATGCAGGAATGGCTGGGCGCCGAAGGCGAGACTTCCACGCTGTCGGACTGGGACATCTCGCGCGATGCGCCCTACTTCGGCTTCGAGATTCCCGGCGCTCCCGGCAAGTATTTCTACGTGTGGCTGGATGCGCCGATCGGCTACTACGCCAGCTTCAAGAACCTGGCCGAAAAGAAGGGCATCGATTTCGACGCCTGGGTAGGCCCGCACTCCACCGCCGAGCAATACCACTTCATCGGCAAGGACATCCTGTATTTCCATACGCTGTTCTGGCCGGCCATGCTGCGCTTCTCGGGCTACCGCACGCCCACCAACGTGTTCGCGCACGGCTTCCTGACGGTGGACGGCGCCAAGATGAGCAAGTCGCGCGGCACCTTCATCACCGCGCAGAGCTATATCGACACCGGCATGAACCCGGAATGGCTGCGCTACTACTTCGCCGCCAAGCTCAACGCCAGCATGGAAGACCTCGACCTGAACCTCGATGACTTCATTGCGCGCGTGAACAGCGACCTGATCGGCAAGTACGTCAACATTGCCAGCCGCGCCGCCGGCTTCCTGGTCAAGCGCTTCGAGGGCGTGGTGGACGAGGCCGCGCTGGCCCACCCGCTGCTCAAGCAATTGCGTGAAGCCGCGCCCCAAGTGGCACAGTTCTATGAAGCCCGCGAGTACAGCAAGGCGCTGCGCCTGGTGATGGAGCTCACGGATTCGGTGAACGCCTTCGTCGACACGGAAAAGCCATGGGAGCTGGCGCGCGACGAAAGCAAGCGCGCGGCCCTGCACGCTGCCTGCTCGGTCTCGCTGGAAGCCTTCCGCCTGCTCACCATCTACCTCAAGCCGGTGGTGCCGCAGATGGCCGCGGGCGTGGAGCGCTTCCTCAATATCGAGCCGCTGGACTGGCGCGGCATCGACAAGCAACTGTCGGCTTCGCGCCCGGTGCAGCCGTACTCGCACCTGATGACGCGCGTGGATGCCAAGCAGGTCGATGCACTGCTGGCCGCTAACCGCGACTCGCTGCAGGCCAGCGCGCCCGCCGGTGAAGCGGATGCTGCCACTGCGTCGATCGAGCCTATCGCCGACACCATCACGATCGACGACTTCGCCAAGATCGACCTGCGCGTGGCCAAGATCGTGGACTGCCAGAAGGTGGAAGGATCGAGCAAGCTGCTGCAGCTCACGCTGGACCTGGGCGAAGGCAAGACGCGCAACGTTTTCTCCGGCATCCAGTCGGCCTACACGCCCGAGCAGCTGGTGGGCAAGCTCACCGTGATGGTGGCCAACCTGGCTCCGCGCAAGATGAAGTTCGGCCTGTCCGAAGGCATGGTGCTGGCCGCATCGGCAGCGGATGAGAAGGCCACGCCGGGCCTCTGGATCCTGGAGCCGCACGAAGGCGCTGTGCCGGGCATGCGCATCGGCTGACCCGCGGGGGCGGTGAGGCGCGCCAGCGCCGAGCCGCCAACGCGCCATGGCGCCGGCGCCGATTGACGCCACGCCGCCGGGAAGCCCATACTGCACCCATGCCCGACAGGGTGTTGATGGGATTTCCTGGCATGCCCGACAGCGTTCCCGGCCACGCCCCCGCTCCTTCCGGCACGCCAGCGCCGCCCGCTGGCGGCAGGCCGCGCCTGCGCCAGCCCTTCCCCCTCGCCGCCTTCCACCCGCGCCTGCTCGACAGCCTGCGCGACTACAACCGCGCCCTTTTCTTCAAGGACCTCGCCGCCGGCCTCACCGTGGGCGTGGTGGCGCTGCCGCTGGCGATGGCCTTTGCCATCGCCTCCGGGATGCCACCGCAAGCCGGCCTGTTCACCGCCATCATCGCGGGCTTCCTGATCGCCGCGCTGGGCGGCTCGCCGGTGCAGATCGGCGGCCCCGCCGGCGCCTTCATCGTCATCGTCTACGGCATCGTGGCGCGCTACGGCGTGGCCAACCTGCTGATCGCGACCATCCTGGCGGGCGGCCTGCTGTTCGCCATGGGGCTGTTCCGGCTAGGCACCCTGATCCGCTTTATCCCCGTGGCCATCGTGATCGGCTTCACCAACGGCATCGCGGTGCTGATCATGGTCTCGCAGATCGCCGATTTCCTTGGCCTGCAAACCGGCAAGCTGCCCGGCAACTTCCTTTCGCAGATGCGTGTGCTGGGACGCGCCCTGCCCACGGTGTCCTGGCCCACGGTAGCGCTGGCGGTCAGCTCGCTGGTGGTGGTGGCGGGCTGGTCGCGCCTGGCCCTGCTGGCAGGCAAGCGCTGGCGCCCCGTATCGACGATTGTGGCAAACCCGGCAAGCCCGCCCGATGCCCACGGCCGCCTTGGCCGCGCGCTGGCCATGGTTCCCGGCACGGTGATAGCGCTGGTGCTAGCCACCGCGGCCAATGGCCTGCTGCACTTGCCGGTGGAAACCATCGGCACGCGCTTCGGCGGCATTCCGCAGGGCCTGCCGCCGTTTGCGCTGCCGCAACTGAGCTGGCAACTGGTCCAGCAGTTGGTGGCGCCCACCCTGACCATCGCCCTGCTCGGCGCCATCGAATCGCTGCTCTGCGCACGCGTGGCTGACAGCCTGATCGACGACCGCCACGATCCCAACCAGGAACTGATGGCGCAGGGCATCGCCAATATCGTCACGCCGTTCTTCGGCGGCCTGCCGGCCACGGGCACCATCGCCCGTACCGTCACCAACGTGCGCAGCGGTGGGCGCACGCCGGTGGCTGGCATGATCCACGCCGCCACGCTGATGCTAATCATGCTGGCGGCGGCGCCACTGGCCAGCGCCATCCCGCTCGCCACGCTGGCCGCCATCCTGCTCTACGTGGCGTGGAACATGGGCGAGTGGCATATGTTCGGGCTGACGCACCTGAAGCGCTACAGCAACAACTACCGCATCATCCTGCTCGGCACCTTCGTGCTGACCGTGGTGTTCGACCTGACCGTGGCGGTGCAGGTGGGACTGGTGCTCGCCTGCCTGTTCTTCATCTACCGCATGGCCGCGCTCACGCAGATCGAGGCGATCGCGCCAGCCGCACTACCCCCGGCGGCCAACGGCAAGCCGCTGCCGGCCGGCGAGGTCGCGGCCTATCACATGACCGGCGCGCTCTTCTTCGGCGCCGTCAACAAGGTGGAAGCGCTAATCGACCCGCGCGACCGCACGCAGCCGGTACCGGCGGTGCTGATCCTCGACGTGGGCAAGCTGGTGGCACTGGACACTACCGGCCTGGACACGCTGGACGCCTTGCGCAAGACACTGGCGCGGCGTGGCGGCACGCTGGTGATCTGCGCCGCGGCAGCACAGGTGATGTCGCTGATGCGGCGCGCGGGCTTCCTGGAACGGATGGGCACGGCAAACTATTGCGACACGCTGGCCGCAGCCTGTGACAGGGCCGGCGTCTTGCTCGCAGAGCGGGCCGAGCGGCCCGCTGCAGGCTAACCGCCCTGCAGCCTCTCGTCGCTGCGCGAGGTGTGCGTCACCTTGCCATCGGCGTTGAAATGCACGTTGAAGAACGCCTTCTCCTGCGCGCTTTCCCACCAGCGGTAGCCCCACACCTCTTCCTTCTTGAGCGCGAAGGCTTCCACCTTGGTAGGCTTGCCGACCAGGCGGCGGATATCGTCGCGGCTCATGCCGGCGCGCACGCGCGCGAAGTTCTCCGCGGTCAGCACCTGCTCGATGGCGCGCACCTTGCCATCGGCGCCGATCGTCACCATCCAGGTGGTGGCGCCTTCCGGGCCGCGCGGGTATTCCAGCCGGCGGCCGCCATCCTCTTCTTCCCAGGTGATCTCCGGGCGCCCGGCCTGTTTGCGCACGTCGTCCTCGCTGGATTCGCCCACCACGATGCCCTTGAACAACTGGCTGTCGGGCTTGACCGAGTTCCAGGTGGCGTGCGCGGTATCGCCCGCCTTCTTCATCGCTTCGTCGACTTTTTGCTGGTCGCACCCGAACAGGGCGAGCACGGAGGAAATCAGTCCCATGGCGGCGAGGCGTCGGTAAGACGCGGCAGTGGCTGCGGTGGCGGAGGTGGGCGGCACGCAGATCATGGCACGTGTCTCAGGGCTGCGCGGGCGCGGTCGCGCCCGTCGCATTGCTATCGGCATCCTGGCTGGCATCGGACTGGCTCCTCGCGGTTCCGGCGCGGCTGGACGCGCCTGTGAACAAATTGCCCCAACTGTCGAAGCGGCGGTTAAACAGCACCGAGAGCCCGTTGATCGAGCCGCCCTTGGCAATCAGCGACCAGCGCCGCGAGAATGCCCAGGTCAGCTTGACCACGTTGCTGGCACTGGTCAGGCTCTGCTCATAGCCCACCGAGATCTGCTCGGTCACGGCCTTGCCCACGCTGACCACCTGCTGATCGTTGAGGCCGGCCGTGCTGGGCCCGATCGAAAACTCGTCGATGCCCAGATGCTGCACGATCCCCTTGCCCGCACGCCCGCCCAGCATGCCCAGCGCGGCACCCCCCAGGGCCCCCGCACTCAGTTGCTGCTGCTGTCCGGCCGCGGCGCTTTCCGCGCCGTAGCCGAACATCAGCCATGACAGCTTATCCTCCTCAGGCACATTCGGCTCGGACACCAGCTTGACGCGCGGCAGCCGTACCGTGCCGGTCACCTCCACCCCTGCCTCCACTTCCTGGTTGCGGCGCATGGCGCGGATATTGAGGTTGGGATTGTCCAACGGACCGTTGAAATTGACGATGCCGCGCTCGATGTTGAGCTTGCGCCCGAACGCTTCATAGGTGCCGTCGGTCACGCGGATGGTGCCGGTGGCGCGCAACGGCGTCAGCGGAGCGCTGCGCACGCCAAGCTGGCCGCCCAGGCGCAGGTCCGCGCCGGCCCCGCGGAAACGGAAATTGTCGCCGAGGTCGAGCGTGAGGTCGATCAGCGGGCTGAAGCGGCTGGCAGGCTTGGCCTCCGGCAACGGCGTGGCGGCGGTCTTGATCTCGCGCTGGTCGCGGCGGCGCACCACCACTACGTCCTCACCCAGCTCCGGGGCGCCGGCCTTGGGCAGGTCGAACAAGCCGCGATCCACGCGGAACTTGCCGCGTATCACGATCTGGCGGTTCTCGTTGGCGATGCTGGCATCGCCGGAAATGATCAGCGTGCGCTCGGGGCTGGCAAAGAGCTGGAGCTTGTCGGCCACGATCTTGCCCGTCAGGTTGGGATCGGTGTCGCCCAGCTTCACGTTGCCGGTGGCCACGATCTTGCCGTCGCCACCACGGAACTCCACCTGCTTTAGCTCGATGGTGTTCTGGTCGAGCACCACGTGCACGATGCCATCGGTCAGCTGGATACCGAGGTCGTAGAGCGTGATGGCGATGCCGGTGCCGTCGATCGTGCCGGTAAGGAGGGGCTGCCCGACGCTGCCCGCCAGTTGCAGCACAGCCGCCAGCTTGCCATCGAACGCGTATTGCGGGCCGCTCAGCGCCTCCAGCGACTTGATCTTCGGCACATCCAGCGAGACCTTGCCCGCCAGCGTGGAAGCCGGCGTCACCGTCATCAGGCCGTGCTCCTGGATCAACCCGGCGGACGCGTCTACCACCACCTTGCCGACCCGTGCGGCCTCGATGCCGCCCCTCAGGTTGACGCGGCTGCCGGCAAACTCGGCGCGCAGCGCGGTTTCGCCCAGGCCCAGCGCGGTGTAGCCCCGCCCGGCGCTCACCGAGACGTCACCGCTGCGCCGGCGCAGCTCGGCAAAGCCGGAGGCAGACTCGGCCAGCGTGATGTTCCAGCGGCCGTCCAGCACCAGGTCCGAGCGCACCGGCAGCGCTTCGCCCGTCAAGGCCTCGGCCAGACGCAGCACGTTGGCCACCTGCAGGCCATCGAGGTTGCCCTGGGTGCGGATGCGGCCGTGGTCGAAATCGAAGCTGTCCACGGTCACGCGGGCGCGCTCGAACTGCAGGCTGGCCGCGCCGAGATGCACGCGCTGGTCCGCCACCTGCAACTGCGTCGGCGCGATCAGCCGCACGTTGACGGTGCCGCGCTCCTCCAGGGTGCCGATGGTGCCCTTCCAGCCGGCCGCCCCCTGCCAGGCGCCCTGCCCCGACAAGGCGAGTTGCATCGGCTTGTCGTGCAGCGCGCCGGCCACCTTCAGGTCGAAGGCATGGCTGGCCTGGGTGCCGCTGAGCGAGGCATCAAGCGTGCGCAGCGTGGCGACCGGGCCGCGATAGTCGCGGGCGTTCAGTTTCAGCGCGAGCGTGCCGTTCAGCCCCCCGCGCAACTCGGCGCTGCCGCTGGCGCTGGCCACGTGGTGCGGCCCCACCACCAGCGACTGCGCGTCGTAGCTAGCCACGATCTCGGGCCGCGCCAGCGTGCCGGTGATGTCAGCGTCGAGCTTTAGCACGCCGCCCACGCCGAACTTGAGCCGATCGAGCTGCGGCGCATCCACATGCACTCTCAGGCGATCACCGCGCGCACCAAAGCTGCCGTTGACCTGGGCCTGGTTGCCTGCCATCTCCAATATGGCCTGGCTGGGCAGCAAGCGCTCGCCGGCCAGGCGCAGCTTGCCCTCGCCACGCATCGGCAGCCCCGCATAGACGCTGTC
Organism: Cupriavidus basilensis; assembly: GCF_008801925.2. Classification (NCBI taxonomy): domain Bacteria; kingdom Pseudomonadati; phylum Pseudomonadota; class Betaproteobacteria; order Burkholderiales; family Burkholderiaceae; genus Cupriavidus; species Cupriavidus basilensis. The sequence continues at coordinate 3,491,936 of NZ_CP062803.1, forward strand.
GCGCACCGCGAAGTCCAGCGCCACGTGGTGCTCCGGCGCCAGCGTGCCGCTGGCGGTGAAGTCCGCATTGATGCGCCCGGGCGCCACCTCGGCCACGCGCGCCGGGTCGAAATTGATCAGCTTGCCCTTGAAGCTGAAAGGCTGTGCGTCCTTCAGCGACAGCTTGCCGTCGGCGTTGAGGGTGCCCGCGCCGATGCCGGCGCGCAGCGAGGTCAGCGTGACCGCCTCGCCATCCAGATGCGCATCGGCAAACAGCTTGTACTCGCCGCCGGCCAGGTCCAGCGCCACGCTCTGGCGGCCGGGTTCCATCCGCAAGCTCACCGGGCCGGACAGGCGCATGCGCTTCAGGCTGCCATAGAGGGCCTGCGGGTCGAGGTTGCGCACGTCGAGGTCGAAGCCGCCGCGGCCATCGCGCAGCGCGCCGCCGCCGTGGATCTCGCCGCCACCGGCCAGCGCCACGTTCAGGTCGCGCACCATCTGCGCTGCCTCGCTGACCTCGATATGCGCTTGTACCGATTCCACCGGCAAGCGCTCGGCGTCGAGCTTGCCGGCCTCGTGGTTGACGATGCGCACGTCGCCCGCCACGCGCAGGGGTGCGCTGTCATGGCCACTGCCAGGCTTGGCGGCGGGAGCGGAGGCCGGGGCGGCAGTTGCCGATGTCACGGCCGATGCCGGCGGTGCCGCCGGGGCATTGGCCGCCGCGGCCGGCGCTGGCGTGGCCGTGCCATCCACCGGGCGCAACTCGGCCCGCACGGAGAGATTGGCCTGCGGCGCCGACGGGCTGAACAAGCGCGGATTGATGTGCTCGCCATTGACCAGCACATGGGTGAACGGCACCTTGCCAAACGGTGTCAGGTCCGCCTCCGCACGGCCGCGCAGGCGATCGCCGCTGGCCTCGGCTTGCGCATGCAGCATGGCAAGCGAGCCACGCACATTGGCGCTGATGCTAAAGGATTCCTTCTGCCAGCTGCCCTCCAGCAGCGCGGCGCCATTCAGCGCAAACGGCGCCTGGCCTGCGATCTGCGTGTTGGCGGCCAGCTTGCCGTATGGCGTGACCAGCCGTTCCACGCTGATGCGATGGCGTTGCCCGTCGGAATGCAGCGAACCCACCAGGTCGCTGAACACCATCTCGCTGGGCGTGGCCGGCGGACCTTGCAGCATGGTCAAGCGGTCCAGCGTGAGCGTATCCACATCCACCGCCAATGGCAGGTCGAGCGATTTGGGCAAGGAGGCGGGCGCGCTGTCAGGCTGGGACGGCGGCAAGCGCAGCGTGACGGCGCCCACGCGCAGCGCGCTGACATGCAAGCGGGTCGGCGACCAGCCAAGCGCCCAACTGCCGTCGACACGGTCAACCGTCACCCGTGTCTCGCCGCTGGCAAACACCACATCGCGCAGCCGCAGGCCATGCGCCACGGTGCCGCCCTCGAGCTTGCCGGACAACGCGCCTGAGGACAGGCGCGTGGCCAGCGACCACAACTGGCGCGTGCCGGCCTCCGTGCGCAGGGCCAGCACCACTGCCGCAACCGCCGCCAGCACCAGCAACAGCAGCACCACGGCGCACCACGCCAGCCAGCGCCCGAGGCGTGTGCGCCGCGGCCGCGCCGGCCCGGGCGGAACATCGCCGGCGGCGGGAACGGGAGGCATGTCGGGAATGCTCATGTGGCAAATACCCTGCAACTGCGTTCATGGAGAACGCCGTGCTGGCGGCCGGGCCGCATCGTCATCGTCAGATCCATCATCAGAACGCGACTCCCAGCGAGATATGCGGGCGGAACTGCTTTTCCTGGATGCCGTAGCCCACGTCGAGCTGCACTGGCCCCACCGGGCTGCGCCAGCGCGCGCCGATGCCCACGCCGTTGTAAAGCTTGACGCCCGTCAGGTTGTCCGTGGCGGTGCCCACGTCCCAGAAGATCGCCGCGCCCCAGTCATGCAGGAACCAGTACTGGTACTCCAGGCTCGCCGTGCCGAGGTACTTGGCCGGCAGCACGCTGGCGCCGTTGCGGGTACCGATCGACTGGTAGCCGTAGCCCCGGATCGAATCCGTGCCGCCCGCCCGGAAACGCAGCGAGGCGGGGATCTTGGTCACATCGCCGTTGGTGATATCCGCCCCGAGCTCCAGCCTGGCCACCACCAGGTCGCGCTTGCCCACGGGCACGTACTGGCGGATACGCCCGTACAGGCGGAAAAAGGTTTCGTCGCTCAGCATGTGCTTGGCGGCCACGCCCACCTGCGTGCTGATCACGTTGCCGCGGCGCGGGAACACCGGGTTGTCCACGTCGCGCCGCGTCCAGGCAAAGGCAGGCACCAGCGCCCGGCTGAGCTGGTCCGGCTCGCCGAAGGGCTGGAGGTTGTCGTAGTAGTAGTCGAGCGAAATGGTGGTGTCGTACTTCTCGCGCGAGCGGGACCGTTTCAGGCCGGTGCGCAGGCTGGTCAGGTCGGTGCTTTCGAGGTCGATGGTGCGTTCGTAGCTGGCGTAGGCACTGTTGCGGTACGTCCTGCTGTCCGGTGGCATCGCGATCTCGCCGAATGCGTACTGGCGCTTTTGCTCGATGCGCGCTTGCGAATCGAACACCCAGGCGCGGTTGAACAGGTTGTAGTACGAATATCGGCCCTCGACCTGGGCGCCGGTATCGGTGGTGTAGCCCACGCCGGATGACAGCCGATTGACGGGATACTCCCGCACCCGGACATACACCGGCACGGTGACCTTGTCGGCACTCATGTCGACCTTGGGCTTGGCGGCCTGGTCCGGACTGGTGTCGACAACCGTGCCGTCCTCCGTCGTCTCCTGCTCGCCAAGGTCGATCTGCACATTGGAGAAATACGGCTGGTTCTGGATCGCGCGCTGGAATTCCAGCAAGCGCTCCACGCGGTACGGCTCGCCCTCATACAGCGGATTGACGTTGCGGATGATCTGCTCGGGATAGCGCCGCAGCCCACTGATCTTCAGCGGCCCCATGCTGTAGGCCGGGCCGCTGGCAAAGCGCGCGCTCAGGTCCGCCGCGTGCTCATCCGGCTCGATGCGGGCTTGCGAGCCGGTCAGGCGGGCGCCATAGTAGGTGTTGCTCTGCAGCGCCACCAGCGCATCTTCCTTGGCCTTGTCCCAGTCCGCCTGGCGAAACGGCGCGGCTGCCGGCAGGCCCCACTTGGCCCTGACTTCGGCAATCCGCTCCGGCGACTGGCTGGCGGCCGGGCCGGTCACGCTCACGTCGACGGCGCGGATCACCGTGCGCGCGCCCAGCTCCACCGTGATGTGCACGGTGCGCTCGTCGCCGCTGCCGTCCACCTTGGTGGTGGTCTGCGGATCGAAATAGCCTTCGGTGGAAGTGAACTGGCGGACCTGCTCGCCCACGGTCTCGACCATATAGTTGAACTGGTCGGGCGAGATGTCGTCGCGGGTGCGGTAGCGCGACAGATCCAGGTGGTCCTGCAGGATTTCCTTGATCGGCTTGGGCGCGTCCAACTCGACTTGATAGGCGGCAGCGGCGGGCCCCGCGGCTAGCATCAGGGCCGCCAGCAGCGGGGGCATCAGGCGGCGCAGCACGGCCGGCGCCACCGGCAGTCCGCCGGCATGGGCGGCAAGGCCGGCGGGCATGGTGCGCGGGTTCCCTGGGTCCATCCTCATCGATCGATGCACGTCACGCAAAGTCGATATTTGACCACACCCGCGCGGCCGGCCTGTCCGGCGCCGCCAAAAAGACCACCGCGACTGTCACAACTGCGGTCACCACAACCATCGCCGACAGCGAGGGCACGGGATGAAAACGGCAGATTCGCGCGCAATCCCGTTGCCAGGCCCGCCGATACGGTAAAATCTCCGCTGTTTGTTAATTTCACCCTGTTTCCCGCCATGGCTGCCTACGAATCGGATATCACCCAGTTCCTGAAGTCGCTCAAGGACGAGCGCCCTTCCCTGGAAGCGGAACAACGCCAGGGCCGCGCCCTGCTGTGGGACAAGAGCCCGATCAACCTCGAAGAACGTGCCCGTGCCGACGCCTCGCGCGTGGCGCAAAAGCCGTACGTCTACTCGCTGGACTGAAAGCCCTTACCCGCCGCATCGCCCCACCCCCGAGCGAGCGCCCCTAGATGAACCAGAGCGAGCAGGACAAGCGCAAGCCGGCGATCGAGCTGCCGAGCGTGACGCCCGAGCAGGATTCCACGCCGGCCGCCGTCGACGGCATGGCGTTCGCGCGCCTGTACGGCGAGCCCCTGTTCAAGCTGCCGCAGGACCTGTACATCCCGCCGGATGCGCTGGAAATCTTCCTGGAAGCGTTCGAGGGGCCGCTGGATCTGTTGCTTTACCTGATCCGCAAGCAGAACTTCAACGTCCTCGATATCCCGATGGCGCAAGTGACGCGTCAGTACCTCACGTATATCGAGCAAATCCGCAAGAGCAATCTTGAGCTGGCCGCCGAGTACCTGCTGATGGCCGCCATGCTGATCGAGATCAAGTCGCGGATGCTGCTGCCGGTGAAAAAGTCCGACAGCGACGACGAAGAAGAGGATCCGCGCGCCGAACTGGTCCGCCGCCTGCTCGAGTACGAGCAGATGAAGCTGGCGGCCATGCGCATCGACCAGGTGCCGCAGCTCGGGCGCGATTTCCTGCACTCGCAGGTCTACATCGAGCAGAGCATTGCGCCACGCTTCCCCGATGTGGAAGTGGCGGACCTGCAGGCCGCCTGGGCCGACGTGATCAAGCGCGCCAAGCTCAACCAGCACCACAAGATCTCGCGCGAGGAATTGTCCGTTCGCGAGCACATGAGCCACATCCTGCGCCGCCTGCAGCATGCCCGCTTCATGGAATTCAGCGAGCTCTTCGAAGACGCGGTGCGTTCCGGCAAGGGCGTGCCGGTGGTGGTGGTCAACTTCATCGCCATGCTCGAGCTATCGCGCGAAGCCCTGGTCGAGATCACCCAGGCCGAACCCTTCGCACCGATTTATGTGCGATTGGCGTACATTCCCAGCTAAGCCGCACCAATAGCGCCGCCCGCCTCGGGCCACATGCTCTACAATCCGCCGACAATCGGCGCCACCTAGAGCACCGGACCGGCCTCCCGGCGCACATCCGCGCCAGGGCATTCCTACCACGACCAGCACACCAACTTCATGAAAGTCATCTCCTCCATTCACGAGTTGCGGGACCAGTTGCGCGGGCAGAACCGGGCGGCGTTCGTGCCGACCATGGGCAACCTGCACGAAGGCCACCTGTCGCTGATGCGCCTGGCGCGCCAGCATGGTGACCCGGTGGTCGCGTCGATCTTCGTCAACCGGCTGCAGTTCGGCCCCAATGAGGATTTCGACAAGTACCCGCGCACGCTGCAGGACGACATCGAGAAGCTGCAAAAGGAAGGCGTCTATGTGCTGTTTGCGCCCACCGAGCGCGACATGTACCCGGAGCCGCAGGAATACCGCGTGGAGCCGCCGCACGACCTGGGCGACATCCTGGAAGGCGAGTTCCGCCCCGGCTTCTTCAAAGGCGTATGCACCGTAGTGATGAAGCTGCTGTCCTGCGCGCAGCCGCGTGTCGCCGTGTTCGGCAAGAAGGACTACCAGCAACTGATGATCGTGCGCCGCATGGTCCATCAGTTCGCGCTGCCGATCGACATCGTCCCCGCCGAAACCGTGCGCGCCGAAGACGGCCTGGCCCTGTCCTCGCGCAACCGCTACCTGACGCCCGACGAGCGCACCGAAGCCCCGGTCCTCTACAAGACACTGCACGAAGTGCGCGACACCGTCCTGGCCGCCAACAGCGCCAGCGCGGACCTCGCCGCCATCGAAGCCAGCGCCAAGGCCGCCCTGCAAGCCCGCGGCTGGCAACCCGACTACGTCGCCATCCGCAAGCGCGTGGACCTGCAAGCCCCCACCCGCGAAGAATATGTAGCCGGCGAACCGCTGGTCATCCTGACCGCAGCCAAGCTAGGCGCGACCCGGTTGATCGACAACCTGGAAATCTGACCAGCCAGGCAATGAAGCCTCCCACCCATACGTCTTAGCCGTGTGACCCGCCGCCAAGGCGGGGAACACCCCAGCGCGATGCGAAGCGAGCCGTGTAGGTGTGCCAAGGCCGTATGGGGCGCCTCGGGATTCGGCGAAAAGAGCGGAAAAGAGGGACCCATGTCTGAGCATCGCCTTAAGGCGATGCGAGTTTGGGTCCCGGCCGCTCTTTTCGCCGAAGCCCGAGGAGGTAGTCGCCCCATCCGGCGCGCCTTCTTTGCCTACTTTCTTGGCAAGACAAGAAAGTAGGTCGCCGCCCCGCAGGGGCGGTGAAACTGCAGTTGAATTTTCAGTTAAGCCGTTGAATTTAAAGCTAATTCCGCAGAAAAAGACAACCGGCAATCAAACCTCCACCGCCTCCTCCCGCACCACCTTAACGCCCTTAGCGCCGCTAGCCCTCTCCATCGCCCGCACCACATGCCGCCGATGCCCCCGCCTACGCTTCCACCAGATCAGCACCCCGGTAACAGCAAACATCAGCGGCACCACCCCGAACACCGAAATAAACGCCCGCCCCACTAATCCGAACGCCTCCCCGGTATGCAGCGGATACATCCAGTTAAGAAAAGTATCCCCAGCCGGCGCTTCCATCGGATCGCGAACCCCGAGCCGCTTGCCCGTATGGGCATCCAGCCAGAGCCGCGTAGCCCCGCTGCCCTGGCGGACTTCGCCCGGCTGCCGCAGCCGCACCTCAAACGGATCCCCCGCCTTGCGCGGAAAGCTGACCCGCGTCACCAACGCCGCAGGATAAAGCGCCTGAGCCGTGCTCACGGCCTGCGCCAGGCCTAGCAGCGGCGTGCCCGCGGGCGCTGCCGCCGATGCCGGCTTGCCGGGCGGCGACACCGTCATCACGCTAGCCACGATCGGCGTCACCCACTTGGGCAAATCCAGGTACCAGCCGGAAAACGCCATGGTCGCCAGCACCGGCGCCGCAAAAATGCCAGCCGTACGATGCAGCGAGTAATTAAAACGCGACCACGAGCCGCCATGGCTGATGCGAAACGCATTGAGCACCGCGCGCGGCTTGAGCTTGGGCCACCACAGCACAACCCCGCCAATCACCAGAATCAGCAACAGCATCCCGGTGATGCCCAGGATCGTCCGGCCCGTTTCGCCAGAGAGCAGGTAGTGGTGCAACTGGAACAAGGTGGGCAGCAGCAACGGGCGCGACAGGCCGGGCTCGCCCCAGACCCGCTCGCCCTTCACCGCCAAGGTAACGGGATCGACCATCACCTGGCGCGAGCGCCCGGCGTTGGGCGTGCCCTTGAGCGGGTACCAGGCGATAAACACCTCATGCGGCGCGGATGGCAGCATCAGCAAGGTGGGGCGGCCATAGTGCGGGTCGGCCTGTAGCCGCTCGGCGACCGCTTGCACCGTGGCCGGCGCTACCGGCATGGGTACTTCGGCCGATGCCGTCAGCAACGCCGGGTTCAGCAGGGCATCCAGCTCATCGCGCCAGGCGATGACGGTGCCGGTCAGGCCCAGCATGACAAAGAGCAGGCCCAGCCACAAGCCGAGATACAGGTGAATCTTGACGAAAACAACGCGCAGGCGGCCGGTGACCATGGGAGGCGGGGAGCAGATTGGGAGGTTGTGGGGATTGCGTTTTCGGACCCCATGCAGGCGTGAGACGAACGCATCACGCCGCCATAATGAGAATGCGAAAGATTCGCGATTCTAGCAGGCAGGGCCTGCCAGTGCCTGACAGGCGCAAGACCGTGGCGAGGCTCGCCCGGATTGCGGCAGAATGTGGATCGCGTCCATTGCAGGCCCTGGATTTCTCCCTTGAAGATGACCCATTCCATCGAATTGCTACCTGCCGGCCCGCATGACGCCGCGCTGATTGCCGACCTGCACACGCAGAGCTGGCGCCATGCCTACCAAGGCCTGTTGCCGGCGGACTACCTGGAGCGCGAAGCACCGGCCCAGCGCGCGCAGGCCTGGCAAGCGCGCCTGGTGGATGGCGCCGATGGCCCGGTGGAGGTCACGCTCGTGCGCGTGGACGGCACGCCCGCCGGCTTTGCCTGCCTGCAACCCGAGGCCGAGCCGCAATATGGCGTGTATCTGGACAATTTGCATGTGATGCCGGGATGGCACGGGCTAGGGCTTGGCAAGCGCCTGTTCGCGCATTGCGCGCAGCGTGCCGCCGTCGGCTGGCACGGGCAACCCCTTTTTCTCTATGTGCTGGACGGCAACACCCAGGCGCGCGAGTTCTACCGGCGCCTTGACGGCGTGGAGAGCGAGGCGTTCACCGACCAGTTTCCCGGCGCCGATCTGATCGTGGCCGTGCGCCGGGTGAGCTGGCCGTCCGTGGATGCCCTGCTCAGGCGGCTGGGCGCCTGGCCAGCGCCGGCTGCTCCAGCCAGCCGATGATCGGCTGCCACTGCTCCCAGTCCCGCGCCACACGTGACGGCGCCACATCCCACAGCGTCAGGCCGTGCGCGGCAAGCTGGACGTAGTTCTGGGTATCGCGCAGAAAACCCAGCACTGGCAGCCCCAGACCCGCGACAAAGCGCTGCAGCTGCTCGGCCGCGCGGGTGCGCAGGTCGACCCGCATGCCAATCACGCCCACCTCCACCTCGCCGTGGCGCACGCGCTTGTCGTTGGCGAGCCGGGTGAGGAAATCCTGGGTGGCGAGGATATCGAACAGCGAAGGTTGCAGCGGCACCACCACGCGGTGCGCCAGTTTCATCACATCGTTGAAGCGCCAGCCATGCAGGCCGGCCGGGGTATCCAGCACCACATGGGTAGTGCCTTTGGGCGGGCGCGCGATCTGGTCAGCACTGATGTCCCAGGTGCGGATGGCCGGTGCCGAGGCCGGGCGCAAGCCCAGCCAGGCGCGCGAGGATTGCTGCCGGTCCGTGTCACCCAGCATCACGGCGTGGCCGGCGCTGGCGAAGTAGCCCGCCAGGTTGGTGGCCAGCGTGGTCTTGCCTACGCCGCCTTTGGGATTGGCGATCACGACTACGGGCATGGTTGTCTCCGCAATGGCTTTCCATGGCAGCGCCGCCGGCGGGCGCGCCGCTCCGGGTTCCGCCATGGCCCTGCCATGGTCGCTGCCGGGCCCTGGCGGAGCGAGCCCGCCTGCGAGTTTAGCAGTTGCCGCGGCGGGCGGCCGAGCCTGCTTTGACACCCGCTATGACAGCCGCTATGACGCCCGCAGCGGCGCCAGCAAGGCATCCATGTCAAGGTGCGCGACGAGCGTGTCCGCCAGGCGCTCCAGCGAGGCCTCGCGCAGCGCGGCCAGGTCCACCCCCTCCGCCCGCGCCAGCCCGGCCCAGCGCAGCAGCGCGCCGCAAGCCTGCGGCTGGTCGAACAGCCCGTGCACGTAGGAAGCCAGCACCTGCCCGTCCTCCGATTGCGCGCCGTCCGGGCGCTCGCCTTCCAGCCATAGCGCCGGGCGCGCCAGCGCGGGGCCGGTGGTCACGCCCATATGGATCTCGTAGCCTTGCACGGCGGCCTCGGTGGCCTCGGTGGCGCCATCCAGCGCCAGCCGGCCGCTCACCACGCGCAGCTGCTTGTGCGGCGCCAGCACGGTGTCGTAGTCGAGCAGGCCAAAACCTTCGCTGCTGCCGGCCTTGCCCTCGTTGCCCGCCGGGTCATCCACGCGCCGGCCCAGCATCTGCATGCCGCCGCAAATACCGATGACCTTGCCGCCATAGCGCAGGTGCCGCAGCAAGGCTGGCTCCCAGCCATTGCCACGCAGGAATGCCAGGTCGGCGCGTACGCTCTTGCTGCCCGGCAGCACGATCAGGTCCGCCGGCGGGATCGGCATGCCGGGGCCGATAAAGCGCAGGTCCACCTGCGGATGCGCGCGCAGCGCATCGAAATCCGTGTGATTGGAAATGCGCGGCAGCACCGGCACAATCACGCGCAGCAGTTCGCCCCGCTTGGCCGCCTGCGCGCCGATGATGGCGTCCTCGGCATCCAGGTGCAAGCCGTGCAGGTAGGGCAGCACGCCCAGCACGGGCTTGCCGGTGCGCGCCTCCAGCCAGTCCAGCCCGGGCTGCAGCAGCGCGATATCGCCGCGGAAACGGTTGATGATGAAACCCTTGATGCGCGCGCGCTCCGACGCCGACAAGCAGTCCAGCGTGCCCACCAGATGGGCGAACACACCGCCGCGGTCGATATCGGCCACCAGCACCACCGGGCAATCCACCGCTTCGGCAAAACCCATATTGGCGATGTCGCGCTCACGCAGGTTGATCTCCGCCGGGCTGCCGGCGCCTTCCACCATGACCACCTCGTAGGCGCCGGACAGGCGCTGGTGCGACGCCAGCACCGCCTGCATCGCCACCGGCTTGTAGGCGTGATAGGCCCGCGCGTCCAGATCCATCCGCGCCTGGCCGTGAATGATGATCTGGGCGCCAGTATCGCTGCTCGGCTTGAGCAGCACCGGGTTCATATCGGTGTGCGGCGCCAGCCCGGCGGCGGCGGCCTGCAAGGCCTGGGCGCGCCCGATCTCGCCACCGTCCGCGGTGACCGCGCTGTTGAGCGCCATGTTCTGCGGCTTGAACGGGACCACGCGCACGCCGGCGCGCGCCAGCACCCGGCACAGGCCCGCCACCAGCGTGCTCTTGCCCGCGTCGGAGGTAGTGCCCTGCACCATCAAGGTACCGCGCAAGCCACCCGGCACTGCCGCGCGAGCGGCTTCGGAGGAATTTTTTTGCATCGTGGGATTATCGCATCGGCGGCCCGCGGCGCGGCCCGGCGCGCGAGCCACTGCGGGCGTGCGATCCATGGATGCGCCCGCTACAATACGCGGATGACCCCGGCCAACGCTTCCGCCACCGCCACCGAGCCCGTGCGCGCAACCACCCATGCGCCGGCCAGCGAACGCGCGCCCCAGGCTGCAGCCGCGCCGCACGCCGCTGCCGTCCCGGGCCGCGCGCGCCAGCTCACGCTGGTGCTGGGCGGCGCGCGCTCCGGCAAGAGCCACTTTGCCGAGCAGATGGCCACCGACCATGCCGCTGCCACCGGCGGCCCCGTTACCTATATCGCTACCGCACGCCACGGCCAGGACAGCACCGACGAAGAAATGGAGGTGCGCATCGCGCTGCACCGCGCGCGGCGCCCGGCCGAGTGGGGCCTGGTCGAAGCGCCGCTGCATCTGGCGGATGCGCTATATGCCCATGCCACCCACGATGGCTGCATCCTGGTCGACTGCGTCACGCTGTGGCTCAACAACCTGCTGTTCCTCGATGCGCGCAGTTATCCCGAGCATGGCCTGGTAACGCCACCGGCTGCCTTCACCGAGGAAATCGACGCGCTGCTGACCGCGCTGCCCACCCTGCCCGGGCACGTGATCCTGGTCTCCAACGAGATCGGCTTCGGCGTGGTGCCGATGGGCGCCATCACCCGCTTCTATGTCGACGAGCTGGGCCGGCTGAACCAGAAGCTGGCCGCCGCCGCGGACCGCGTGCGCCTGCTGGTGGCCGGCATCCCTGTCAGCGTGAAAGGCGCCGACCCGGCGTGATGCCCTCGCTGTCGTCACTGCCGTCGCTGTCTTCGTGGTGGCCGTTTCCCCTCTTCAGCTGGCAAGCCTGCGTGGCTGCGGCCGTAGCCGGCGTCTTGCTGGACCAATGGCTGGGCGAGCCCCGCCGCTGGCATCCGCTGGTCGGCTTCGGCCGCCTGGCGGCAGCGCTTGAGCGCCGCCTGAACCGCAGCCAGGCCGGCACGCCGCTGCGCCAGCGGCTCACCGGCCTGGCCGCCTGGGCGCTGATGGTGCTGGTGCCGGCCGCGCTGGCCGCCCTGCTGGTGCATGTCGCCGCGCAGTTCAGCGCGGCGCTGGCGTGGCTGCTGCAAGCGCTGGCACTCTACGCGGCACTGGGCGCGCGCAGCCTGGCCCAGCATATCGCGCCGATCGCCACGGCGCTCTCGCAGGGCAATCTCGCCGATGCGCGCCAGCTCACGGCACGCATCGTCTCGCGCGACACCACCGACGCGGATACCGAAGCGCTGGCCCGCGCCGCCTGCGAATCGGCGCTGGAGAATGGCAACGACGCCATCTTCGGCGCCCTGTTCTGGTTCCTGGTTGGCGGCGCGCCCGCCGTGGTCGCCTATCGCCTGGCCAACACGCTCGATGCGATGTGGGGCTACCGCACGCCGCGCCTGCTGTATTTCGGCTGGGCGGCCGCGCGGCTTGACGATGCGCTCAACCTGGCGCCCGCCCGCCTGACCGCGCTCTCGTACGCGCTGCTCGGGCGCACGGCCCAGGCGCTGCGCTGCTGGCGCGCGCAGGCACCGGCATGGTCCAGCCCCAATGCGGGCCCGGTCATGGCGGCCGGCGCCGGCGCCGTCGGCGTGGCGCTTGGCGGCCCCGCCCGCTATCACGGCGAATGGGAAGAGCGCCCGCCGCTGGGCATGGGCCACGCGCCCGGCGCGGCCGATGTGCATGCCTGCCTGCGCCTTGTTCAACGCACACTGTGGCTCTGGCTGGCCGCTTCCGGCGCCAGCGCCGCCCTCCTCCACTACGGCTTAGCATGAGTACTCCGATCCGCCACGGCGGCGACCTGCTCGCCGCCGCGCGCCGCCATGGCCGTCCGGTCGAAGACTGGCTCGATCTTTCCACCGGCATCAACCCGGACGGCTATCCCGTGCCACCCCTGCCCGCCGACGCGTGGCTGCGGCTGCCGCAAGATGACGATGGCCTGGCCGAACTGGCCGCGCAAGCCTACGGCGCGCCGCGCGCGCTGCCGGTGGCCGGCTCGCAGGCCGCCATCCGCACGCTGCCGCAACTGCTCCGGCCCGGGCGCGTCGGCGTGGCGGTGCAGGGATACAGCGAATACGCACCCGCCTTCGCACGCGCGGGGCATGAGGTTGTGCCGCTCGCGGAGACGGATTTCGCCCGTGCGGACCTGGCCGCGCAGCTCGATCACCTCGTGGTGGTGAACCCGAACAACCCAACCGGGCGCACGCTCGCGCAAGCCACGCTGCGGGCATGGCACGCGGATCTCGCCGCACGTGGCGGCACGCTGCTGCTCGACGAAGCCTTCATGGATTGCACGCCTGAGCGCTCGCTGGCCGCGCTGGCGGATCGCCCCGGCATGGTGGTGCTGCGCTCGCTGGGCAAGTTCTACGGCCTGGCCGGCGTGCGCTGCGGCTTTGTGCTGGCCGAGCCCGCATTGCTGGCAGCGCTGGCCGAGCAGCTCGGCCACTGGACCGTGGCCGGCCCCGCACGCGCAGTGGCACGCCTGGCGCTGGCCGATCGCGCCTGGCAGGCGGCCACGCGCGACCGTTTGCAACAAGCCGGCATCCGGCTCGCGACGCTGTTGCGCAAGCACGGCCTGACCCCCGTGGGCCGCCCCTTGTTCAACTGGGTGCCGCATGCCGATGCCCCGCGCCTGCACGAAGCGCTCGCGCGGCAAGGCGTGTGGGCGCGGCTGTTCGATGCACCACCGGGCATCCCTGGCGCGTTGCCAAGCCTGCGCCTGGGTTTGCCACCCGCGCAGGAGCCCGCGTGGCAACGGCTCGATGCAGCACTGGCCCAAGCCCTTGCAACAACGCGCTCCGACACCAGCACCCTATCCAGCTAACGCCCGATGACCCCTACCTCGATCACTACCCGTGCCCTGCTGGTCCTCTCCACGCTGCTGGGCAGCGCCCTTTGCAGCCAAGCCGGCGCCGCTGTATCCGTGGTCGATGACGCCGGCCAGACCGTCACGCTGGACCAGCCCGCGCGCCGCGTGATCTCGCTCGCGCCGCACGTCACCGAAATGCTCTACGCCGCCGGCGGCGGCTCGCGCATCGTCGGCACCGTAAGCTACAGCGACTACCCGCCACAGGCCCGCGACATCCCGCGCGTCGGCGACAACAAGGCGCTGGATCTCGAACGCATCGCCGCGCTCAAGCCCGACCTGATCGTGGTGTGGCGCCACGGCAATGCGCAGAAACAAACCGACCGCCTGCGTGCGCTCGGCCTGCCGCTGTTCTACAGCGAGCCGCGCAAGCTCGAAGGCATCCCCAGCAATATCGAGAGAATGGGCGTGCTGCTCGGCACCGAGCCCACCGCCAACAGCGCCGCCACCAGCTTCCGCCAGCAGATCGACAAGCTGCGCCAGACCTATGCGGCGCGTGCGCCGGTGACGGTGTTCTACCAGGTATGGCAACAACCCCTGATGACGCTCAGCGGCCAACACCTGATCAGCGACGTGCTCGCGCTATGCGGCGGGCGCAACCTGTTCGCCAACGAAGCGCTGCTGGTGCCGACGGTCTCGGTGGAATCCGTGGTAGCCGGCAACCCGGAAGTCATGATGACCGCCAGCATGGGCGCAACCCGCTCCGACCGGCCGCTGCCCGACTTCGCCATGTGGGAGCGCTGGAAACAGGTAACCGCCGTGGCGCGCGGCAACCTCTACGCCATCGACGGCGACCTGGTCAACCGCGCCGGACCACGCATCGTCCAAGGCGCGGAAATCGTGTGCAAGGACCTGGACAACGCAAGGCGCAAACGGCCAGCGCAGTAAGAGCGAGACAGTGGGTCAGGTCTGAAATCTCGTATTTAACGAGCGCCCGCCCTCTCCCCCGGCCCCTCTCCCACAAGTGGGAGAGGGGAGCCAACCAGCAGGAGCAGAATCGACATCGTCAGACCAACGATTCGGCGTAGCCGTGTGACCCGCCCTCAGGCGGGGAACACCCCAGCGCGATGCGAAGCGAGCCGTGAAGGTGTGCCAAGGCCGTATGGGGCGCCTCGGGATTCGGCGAAAAGAGCGGAAAAGAGGGACCCATGTCTGAGTATCGCCTTAAGGCGATGCGAGTTTGGGTCCCGGCCGCTCTTTTCGTCGAAGCCCGAGGGGGTAGTCGCCCCATCCGGCGCGCCTTCTTTGCCTACTTTCTTGGCAAGACAAGAAAGTAGGTCGCCGCCCCGCAGGGGCGGTGAAACTGCAGTTGCAGTTGCAGTCATCACCCAACACCCACAACCCACAACCCACAACCCACAACCTCAAACCCGATTCCACCACCGCAACCGCGCCAAACCACTACTCAAAGTAAACCGGCAACTCGCCCCATAACCAAGATCCCACCCCAGCGTAGTAGCCAGCGGCACCCCGAGCCAGTGCGCCGCCAGCATACGCATCGGCCCCGCATGCGCAACAACCCACAGCCGGTCCGGAGCCTCCACCGGCAAGGCATCAGCCCAGGCCGCCACACGCGCCATCGCCTGCGCGACAGTCTCGCCCCCATGCGGCCGCGCATGCAGCAGATCCGCAGCCCACGCATCCAGCTCGGCGCGCGGCACGGCGTCCCATGCAAGGCCTTCCCAACGGCCAAAATCGAGTTCGCGCAACTGCGCATCGGCTTGCGGCACCAAACCGAAATCCCGCGCAAGTAAATCAGCCGTAGCGCGAGCCCGCGTCATCGTGCTGCAAACAATGCGCTGCGGCGCAAGGCCATCGAGTGCCAGCAGCATGCGGGAAGGCTCGGGCAAAACGGGCTGAGCCAGCGGCAGGTCAAGCGCGCCGTAGCAGATCCCCTGCGCAACCTCGGGCGCCGCGTGGCGGATCAGGACCAGGTCCATGCCGCCGCCACCAGATAGATCAACAACTCAGCCAGCTGCTGCGCCATGCCGAGGCAATCGCCGGTGTAGCCGCCAATGCGGCGAACAAAGTAGCGCCCCAGCAAAAAGCGCAGCGCGACCAAGGCAACGATCACCACGGCAGCGAACAGCGGCGACACCAGCAACAGCGGCAACCCACCGCAAAGCAGCGTGAAACCCAGCCCGATGCCGGACAGCCGCTGCGCCACCGGCTTGGCCTTGCCTTCGGCACGCACGTAGTCCAGCGTGGCAAGATAGCTCACCGCCATGGCGCGGCTGGCCGCATGCGCGGCCACCAGCACCAGCAGCAACTCCACCATGCCACTGCGTGCGGCAATCGCCACCAGCAGTTGCCACTTGAGCAGCAGCGCCACCACCAGCGCGATGGCGCCAAATGCGCCAATGCGCGAGTCATGCATGATGCGCAGCACGTCCTCGCGCCGGTAGCCGCCGCCAAAGGCATCCACGCAGTCGGCCAGGCCGTCCTCGTGAAAAGCGCCGGTGGCCAGCAGCGTCACGGCCATGCCCATCAGCAAGGCCACGCCCGGCGGCCACCATTGCAGCGCGCCCCAGCTAGCCAGCGCGCCCAGCACGCCAACCAGCAACCCCACCAGCGGAAAGTAACGCGCCGCCGCGTTCAGGTAGTGCGGCGCAAAACCAACCCAGCGCGGCACCGGCACCCGCGTGAAGTAGCCGACGGCGGTCAGGAAGTAGCGAAGTTCGTCGAGCATGGGCGGGTGCGTTGGGCCAGGTAGCGGGAGCGTGCCGCGGCCTACGCCGACGCGGTGCTGACGCCAGCCGCGCCGAAGGTGGCCATCTCGCGCAGGAAGGCCGCGGCGGACGCGACCAGCGGATAGGCCAGCGCGGCGCCGGTGCCCTCGCCCAGGCGCAGGTCCAGCGCCAGCAGCGGCTCGGCGCCGAAACAATCCAGCAAGCGGCGGTGGCCGTGCTCGTGCGAGCAATGCGAGAACACGCAGTATTCCAGCACTGCGGGCACGAGGCGCTGCGCCACCAGCAGCGCGGCCGAGGCGATAAAGCCATCGACCAGGATCACCATGCGGCTCGCGGCGGCGGCGAGGAAGGCGCCGGTCATCATGGCGATCTCAAAGCCGCCGAAGGCGGCCAGTACATCGAGCGGCTCCACCGCATCCGCGTGCAGCGCCAGCGCCTGCGCCAGCACCGCGCGCTTGCGCGCGAGGCCCGCGTCGTCCAGGCCGGTGCCGCGGCCGATGCAGTCCTCAATCGGTGTATCGGTAAGCCGGCTCACCAGGCAAGCAGCCGACGAGGTATTGGCAATGCCCATCTCGCCAAAGCCGATCACGTTGCTGCCCTGCTGCGCGTGGCGCAGCACGCGCGCCATGCCGGCGGTGAGCGCTGCCTGCACCTGCTCCGCGCTCATGGCGCGCTCAAAGGCAAAATTGCGCGTGCCCGCGGCAATGCGGCAGTTGACCAGCCCGGGCGCGGACGGCAGCGGCGCGCGCACCCCCGCATCCACCACTTCCAGCGCCAGCCCGTGCAGGCGCGAGAACACATTGATGGCCGCACCCCCGGCCAGGAAGTTGAGCACCATCTGCGCCGTGACCTCGGCCGGATAGGCGCTCACGCCGGCATCGGCCACGCCATGGTCCCCGGCGAACACGATCACCGCGGGACGCTTGAGCTCCGGCGTGCCACTGCCGGTAATCAGGCCGATCTGCAAGGCCAGATCCTCGAGCCGGCCGAGCGCGCCGAGCGGCTTGGTCTTGGCATCGATGGCGGCTTGCAGGGCCGGGCGCAGGGAGGCGTCGAGCGGGGTGATGGCGGGAAACTGCATGGTATTTCTTGGTGTGGCTGAGAAAAGATTCGATTCGCTGGAACAAGAATAGACGTTTTACATCTCGACGCCACGTTGGGCCTTGATGCCTTGCTGGAAGGCATGCTTGACTGGCGTCATGTCCGTCACGGTATCCGCCGCCTCGATCAGCGCGGGCGGCGCGCCGCGGCCGGTGATGACCACGTGCTGCATCGGCGGGCGGGCACGCAGGTCGGCGATGACGGTGTCGACATCGAGGTAATGCAGCTTGAGCGCGATATTGAGCTCGTCCAGCAGCACCAGCCCGATCGACGGGTCGCGCAGCAGCGAGCGCGCCACCTCCCACGCGGCCTGGGCCTTGGCCACGTCACGCGCGCGATCCTGGGTTTCCCAGGTGTAGCCCTCGCCCATCACATGGAAGGCGCACTGCTCCGGAAAGCGCCGCAGGAACAATTCCTCGCCGCTGGGAATCGCGCCCTTGATGAATTGCACCACGCCGGCCTGCATGCCGTGGCCAAGCGCGCGCACCACCATGCCAAAGCCGGAGCTGGATTTGCCCTTGCCATTGCCGGTGGTGATGACGATCACGCCGCGCTCGTCCTGCGCCGCGGCAATCTTGGCATCCACGACATCCTTCTTGCGCAGCATGCGCGCCTTGTGGCGCTCGTCGCGGGCGGCGTCTTCCGACGTGGAGGTCTCAAGGGCTTTGGGTTCAGTCATGTTGGGTTTCGTCCGGTACGGGAGAATACGCCCCGTCGGCAATCAGCGCGGTATGGCGGCCGTCGCTGACGCTGACAATGGGCGTGCGCAGCGCGTGCGAGCAATGCGCGGGGGTCAGGACCTGCGTGGCGGGGCCATGCAGGCACAGGCCGTCTTCGGCCAGCAGCAAAGCATGGGTCGCGTAGCGCCGCGCCAGGTTAAGGTCGTGCAGGATCACCACGATGGCGTGGCGGCCGGCGCGGGCCAGCCGCGCCAGGGTTTCCAGCACCATGATCTGGTGGCGCAGGTCGAGGTGGGCGGCGGGTTCGTCCAGCATCAGCAGCGGCGCCTGTTGCGCCAGCGTGGCGGCCAGCGAGACGCGCTGGCGCTCGCCGCCGGACAGGGTCAGCACGTCGCGCCCGGCCAGCGCATCGAGATCCATCTCGCGCATCACGGCCGCGACCACCGCGTCGTCCTCGCGGCCGGCCCAGCCCCAGCCGGAGAGATGCGGGTGGCGGCCCACCGCCACGGCGTCGCGCACCGACATCGAGAAGGTGTCGTGCACCGCCTGAGGCAGGTAGGCGCGGCGCAATGCCAGGGCCGCGGGCGGCGTCTGCAGCGGCGCGCAGCCATCGAGCAGCACCACGCCGCCGTCCGGCTTGCGCAGCCCGGCCAGCACCGACATCAGCGTGGACTTGCCGACGCCGTTCGGGCCCACGATGCACCACAGCTCGCCCGCCTGCATGGACAGGCTCAGGCCATCGAGCAGCACGCGCGCGCCGGCGCGCAATTGCAAGGACTGCAGCACCAGCGACGGACAAGCGGTGACGGGTTCGTTCCAGGTCGGCATGGTAGTCAGCGCGGCCTGCGCAGCAGGAGAAAGAGGAAAGTCGGCACGCCCAGCAGCGCTGTGATCACGCCAACCGGCAACTGCGCCGGCGCAATCACCGTGCGCGCCACCAGGTCGGCCGCCATCAGCAACGTACCGCCCAGCAAGGCCGAGGCAGGCAGCATCAGGCGCTGGTCGTTGCCCCAGGCAAGGCGCACCAGGTGCGGCACCACCAGCCCGACAAAGCCGATCGAGCCGGCCGAGGTAATGGCCACCGCGATCGCCAGCGAGGCCAGCACGAACACCGACATGCGTACCGCGCCGACGCGCACGCCCAGCGCCTGCGCCACGGTCTCGCCCATCAGCATGGCATTGAGCGAGCGCGCCATCGGCATGGCCAGCAGCACAGCCAGCGCCAGCGCACCCAGCGCAAGGCCGTAGCTGGCGGTGCCGCCCAGGTCGCCGGTCAGCCAGAACAGCATGCCGCGCAAACGGGCCTCGGGCGCCACGCTCAAGATCAAGGTAATCAGCGCGCCCCAGCCAGCGGCCAGGATCACGCCGGTCAGCAGCAGGCGCGAGCCGGCCTCATGATGCCCGCCCTGCACCTGCGGATGCAGCAGGTCGCGCCGCGCCAGCGTGGCCACCAGCACCATCGAGAACAGCGCGCCGCCGGCCGCGCCGGCCTGCACTGTCCACAGAGGCCACATCATCAGCATGGCGGTGAGCGCGCCGGTGGCCGCACCGCCCGATACGCCAAGCACATAGGGCTCGGCCAGCGGATTGCGCAGCAGCACCTGCATCAGCGCGCCGGTCAGCGCCAGCAGGCCGCCGCAAGCGAATGCCGCGGCCGCGCGCGGCAGCCGCAGCTCACGCACGATGGCCCCGGCGGTATCGTCGGCACCGACAAACAGCGCGTGCCAGACCTGCGCACCCGACAAGGGCACGCTGCCCACCGCCAGCGACAGCAGGAACACCGCCACGCCGGCGGCGGCAAGCATCAGCCAGACGGCTAGCGCGCGGCGCATGTCAGGCGGCCACCATCATTTCTGGCGCCAGCCAAGCGTGACAAAGCCGGCGCGTCCCTGCGTGTTGTAGGGATAGGCGAGCTGGTAGTTCTTGTCGAACAGGTTTTCCACACGGGCGGCCACGAACCATTGCTTGTCGATGTTATAGCGGGCGTTGAGGTTGACGATACCGTATCCGCCCAGCGTGCGCGAGCCACTATCCATGCGCGTCGAGGAGATGATCCACTCGCCGCCCAGGCGGAAGTCGCCAAACTGGCGGCCCACGTCGAAGGCGGCATGGCGGCGCGCGCGGCGCAGCAACTGCGTGTTGCTCTGCTCATCCACCGGGTTCTGGAAGGTGATGCTGGCGCCCACATCGGTGCCCATCAGCCTGGCGCGCCAGGAGGCTTCGACGCCTTGCACCTTGGCCTTGTTGACATTTTGCGCCAGGTACAGACCGTTGGGCTGCAGCGCCGAGGTGATCAGGTTGTCGTAGCGGGTCTCGAACGCCGTCACGCGCAGCAGGCCGGCAGCATCGGTGTTGTACTGCGCGCCCAGCTCGACCGACTTGGCGCGCTCGGGCTGGATGCCCGGCTGGCCGTAGCCAGGATAATAGAGCTCGTTGAACGTCGGCGCGCGAAAGGCATTGCTGGCGTTGGCGATCAGCTTGAACGCCTCGGTCACGTTATAGCCATAGCCGGCAAAGTAGCTGGCTTGGCTGCCGAAGTCCGAGTAGTGGTCGTTGCGCACATTGAGCTGCAACTGGTGCTTGCCCAGCCGGCCATCGTAGCCCCCGAACACCGACGCAATATTGCGGCCCGGTGCGCCATACGTGTTTGAGCTGAATTCCTGCTGCGCATACTCCGTGCCGAACAGCAGCTTATGGGTCGGCGCCAGCGCATATTCGTTCTGCCAGGTGTACTGGCGATTGCGCGTGTTGAAGTTGCTGTTGAACAGTCCGTTCAAGGTGTTTTCGCTATTGTCCCCGCTCTGCGCGACCTTGAAATGCGTGGTCCAGTCCCGGGTAATCTTGCCGTTGACAAAGGCGGATACGGTGTACAACTCGCTGTTCATCCACCAGACATCGGTCGGTTTGCCTGTCGTGGTGTCGTAGGAGAGCTTGCTCTTCGAGTAGTAGGCGGTGACGCCGGCATCCCAGTCGCTGGTGAAACGATGCTTCACCTGGCCCGATACGCTCTTGTTGTCATACGGGTTGTCGTTCGGGTTCGGGCCCATGCCCTTCTTTGCCTTGGCCGGATTGTCACCGTTCCATTGGGCCGCGTTGATCGCCGAAAAGCCGTCTGTCTTGACTGCCGACCCGGTGATATTGAACGAGGTATCGCCCACCTGGCCGCCGTAGCCCACCGTGCCCTGGCGCGTATTGTTGCTGCCGTACTCGATCTGCGCGTTGGCCGCTGGGGCCTGGCCCGCGCCGCTCTTGGTGAAGATCTGCACCACGCCGCCGATCGCATCCGAGCCATAGAGCGCCGAGACATTGCCGCGCACGATCTCGATATGGTCGATCTGGTCGGGCAGGATATTCGAGAGCTGGGCCGTGCCGCTGCTGGCCGCCGAGATCC
Source organism: Cupriavidus basilensis (assembly GCF_008801925.2). NCBI lineage: Bacteria > Pseudomonadati > Pseudomonadota > Betaproteobacteria > Burkholderiales > Burkholderiaceae > Cupriavidus > Cupriavidus basilensis. The sequence continues at coordinate 3,513,369 of NZ_CP062803.1, forward strand.
GCATGCCGTCGATCAGGATCAGCGTCTGGTTGGAGTTGGCCCCGCGCATGAACAGGCTGGTATTGGCACCCAGGCCGCCGTTGGCGGCAAACTCCACACCGGCCTGCGTGCGCAGCAGCGAGCGCAGGTCGACGGCTTGCGAGTTGACGATATCCTGCTGGGTCACCACGGTGGTATGCGGCAGCGCGTCGGTCAAAGGCTGTGCAGTGCGGGTAGCAGTGACCACCACCGGGTCGAGTTGCGCGTCTGGCGCGGGTTGCGCAGCGGATTGCGCAGCGGACTGGGCCATGGCCGCGCCTGGCGCGCTCATGGCAAGCCAGGCGGCAAGCGCGGCGGGCAGTTGCCGCGAGACGAAAACGGGTGTGGTGTGACGGCGCGCCGGCAATGCCGGACGGCTCGACGTGGAGGGCGAAAAGCGCATGATGCGAAGTGGGAGAGAGCTGCCTAGTCCGTTCCCCCGCGGACCGTCTGGCGACGAAGCACGCCGCTGGCTTGCGCGGCAAAAAGCAGCGGAGGGCGGCGCACTCTCATCCAGGCCGGTATCCGGGCTGACGACACCAGTCCGACCGCCTTCCCGAACCTTGCGGTTCAGTGGCTGAGTGGTCGGCCTTGCGATCTTGCGATCACGGTCGCTTACCGTTGCGGGGGCAGCACAGGTTGGCTCGGCCCTGCCCTGGCGGCGGCGGCTGGCTCCCTGTTTCCCGTTGAACTGCAACCCTGTAGTGAATAGGATTACGAGCACCTGGAACGTGCGCGAGTGTAGGCAGTTTCGAGGCAAGCGTCAATGCCGCGGCAAAACACGGGGAAAGCGCCCGGAAACAGGCATAAAGCCGTCGCCACGGATGCCGTTAAACGACGATGCATGCAACTTCGGCACGCAGGCCCGGTCACACACGTCTGCGTTCGCCGTCCGCACGATAGCGCTTGGGCTAAAATCCCAAAACCCGAGACCCTAGATATGACAGGCTCTATGCTCACCGAACTCGAACAACTCGCCGCCAAGATCGGGCGTGTGCTGCACCATGCCGATACCCTGGCGGCGGAGAACCAGCGGCTGCGCGAGGAGATCGAACGCCTGCAGGCCGACGCCAGCCAGCTGCGCGGCGACCGTGAAGCCATGGCCGCCGACCGCGAGCTGCTCAATATCAAGATCGAGGAAGCGCAGCTGCGCATCCAGTCGATCCTGGACAAGCTGCCCACCGCCAGCGACGCCCGCCAGCTCGACCTGCTGGGCGAAGGCGATGCGGCCAGCCGCGCCGAACAGAAGGGACCCGGAGAAAACGCATGAGCAATAAGCAAGTCGAGGTCAACATTGCCGGCCAGTCCTACCGGTTCGCCATTGCCGCCGACAACGAGGCCGCGCTGCTGGAGGCCGCGGCACTGGTAGACGGCCAGATGACCCGGCTCAAGGGCGGGGTATCCGCCAAGGGCGTGGAACGCGTTGCCGTGATGGCCGCGATCAGCATCGCCTCGGACCTGCTCGCGCTCAAGCGCAAGCAGCAAGACGATGGCGCGATTCCCGTTGATGCAGTGCGTGCGCGCATTCGCGAGCTAAACGAGCGCGCGGACGAAGCCCTGCGCCAGTACGCGCATGTGGGCACCAATTCGCCCGTGCCGCGCAACTGATGCCCTGCCTGTGCCGGCGGTGTACCGCACGGCACAGGCAGGCGGCAATACGCCCGTGATTTCGGCCCGATGTGCCCCACATGCCGCGCGCGTCAGCAAAATGTAACGACACGCAAAGACGGGCTTGGTATGGAAAGCCTCGCGGTGTATAGTGGAGCCAAGCCGCACCAAGCCACATAGTTGCGGCACCTTAGGTCGGGTTATCGCGCCTGACCGCCGTTTTCATCCCATCCAAGTTAGAAACGGCAAACGTCTGACAGCCATGCCAAAGCAGTACGCGTTTGGCAGTGCAAAAAGTCAGACGTTTGACAGTTTCCCTGCCTGGTTCGTCAGGATCATATTCCTTGAACCGATAAGCATTTGTTGGTGCGGGATTATGCCGTGTGGGCGAGCGCGTCGCATGGTTCATAGTTGCAGTCTGGACTCCCTGAACCGGTGATGTACCCGAAATGCGGCTTCCGCAGCCACTCTGAACCTCACTTGGGTTCAGGATGCCGATCCAGCGGCCGAGGCGGGGACCCCTCTAAAGGCGGTGGTTATTCAACCACCGCCTTTTCCTTTTGTGGCGCAGGTTGACCTGCGTTGCTTCCGCAGTGCCCTTCCTCTGTTTTTGCGCCACGGCCCACACCCGCCAGACGGTTTTCTTTTGGCCGTGCTTGCTGCACCATATCGCTGTCGCCAACGTCACGCCCGCCCTGCCCGCCCATGAGCCGATCCACGCAAGCCAATACCGCCGCGCGCGCCCGCCAGTACTGGCTGATGAAGTCGGAACCCGACGAGGCCAGCATCGATACGCTAGCCGAACGCGGCACCTTGCCATGGACCGGCGTGCGCAACTACCAGGCGCGCAACTTCATGCGCGACGGCATGCAAATCGGCGACGGCGTGCTGTTCTATCACTCCTCCTGCCCGCAGCCCGGCATTGCCGGCCTGGCCGAGGTCTGCTCGCAGCCCTACCCCGATCCCACCCAGTTCGACCCGAAGAGCGATTACTACGACGCCGCCGCCAAGCCGGATGCCCCGCGCTGGATGCTGGTTGACGTGCGCTTTGTCGGCAAGGGCCCGCTGATCTCGCTGGCCGACCTGCGCGCGCATGACGAACTGGCCGACATGGTCGTGCTACGCCGCGGCAACCGGTTGTCGATCACGCCGGTGACCCCGGCCGAATGGCGTTTCATCACCACGCGGCTGATGCGCTAGCCCGGCAACGGCGGCGACAGCAGCGGCATGAAACAATGGCTGCCGACGACATAACTACAACGCCAACAAGGTCGATTCCGCGTCATGAGCTTTTCCCTGATTCCCGGGCTGCTGCTGCTCGGCGCCTTTACCGGCTTCTGCGCCGGCCTGCTTGGCGTAGGCGGCGGCATGCTGATGGTGCCCTTCCTCACGCTGCTGTTTACCGCCCTGGCCTTCCCCCTTGAGGCCATCGTCCATATGGCCATCGCCACCTCCATGGCGACCATCCTGTTTACCTCGCTGTCCTCGGTGCGCGCCCACCACAAGCGCAGCATGGTGCGATGGAAGCTGGTGCTGGCCCTGGCGCCCGGCATCCTGATTGGCGGCATGATCGGCGGCGGCAAGGTCTTCGCGGCGCTCAAGACCAGCTGGCTGTCGCTACTGTTCGCTGTATTCGTGGGCTTTTCGGCGTGGCAGATGCTGCGCAACCGCAAGCCCGCCCCGCACCGGCAACTGCCGGGCACACCGGGCATGCTGGGTGCGGGCGGCGTGATCGGCTTCCTGTCCAGCCTGGTGGGCGCGGGCGGCGGCTTTGTCTCGGTGCCGTTCATGACCTGGTGCAACGTGCCCATTCACAATGCCGTGGCCACCTCGGCCGCACTCGGGTTTCCCATCGCGGTGGCGAGCGTGATCGGCTACGTGTGGAGCGGGCTGGGCCAGACCGGGCTGCCGGCCGGCTCACTCGGCTACATTTACCTGCCGGCGCTGGCGGTGATCGCGGTGGCCAGCGTGCTGACCGCGCCGCTGGGCGCGCGCACCGCGCACCGCATGGATGTCGCACAGTTGAAGAAAGTCTTCGCCTGCCTGCTGTTCAGCCTGTCGGCCTACATGATGTGGAAGGCCTGGCACGCGTTCTGAGGCTGCAGGTGCCAGCGATGCACCCCGCGGATACAAGTAGATACAAGGTCGCACGGGACGTAGCGGAACGATCACCTGGGCGGCGCGTCTGATACCCATCGTCTGACAAGGAAGAATCCAATGAAACATCTGCTTGCCGCCACGCTGCTCGGTACTACCGCCATGGTTGCCTCCGCCCAGGGCGGCGGCCCTAGCCACGACCCGGCCCCTGCCGGCGTGCTGACGCTGTCCGCCCAGGCCGCCACCGAAGTGCCGACCGACGTGGTGCACCTGACGCTCGCCGCCGAGCAGGAAGGCGCGGAACCGGGTGCGATTTCCTCGGCGCTGTCGGCAAAGACGGCGGACGTGATCGCGCAGGCCAAGCGTACCAGTGGCGTGCAGGCCCAATCGGGCGGCTTCACCATCTATCCGTCCAACGACAAGAACGGGCGCATCAGCACCTGGCGCGGCCGCGCCGAGGTGATTCTGGAATCGCGCGATTTCACCGCCGTGTCCAAGCTCGCGGGGCAGCTCGCCAGCCAGATGCAGGTGCAGAACATCAGCTTCTCGCTCTCGCGCGAAGCCCGCCAGGCGGCCGAGACCAAGCTGACCGAGCAGGCCGTGGCCTCGTTCCGCGACAAGGCCCAGGCTACCACCAAGCTGTTCGGCTACGGCAGCTACACCATCCGTGAAGTGCAGGTAGGCGAGGTTGGCGCGGTGCAACCGATGCCGCGCATGTACGCAGCCAAGGCCATGATGGCGGATTCCGCGCCGGTGCCGGTCGAGGGCGGCAAGGCCCAGGTCACCGTGACCGTGAACGGCTCGGTGCAGATGCTCAAGTAAGCGCCGTCCAAAGCCACAGGCTCAAGGATCAAGGCAGAAGGCAAAAGGAAGAAGGCACGGAACAAGGCCCCTGCCGCGCAAGCGGCAGGGGCCTTGTCCATGATGCAGGAGCCATCAAGAAGCGGCCGCGCTTACAGCTCCCCGAACTGCTGGCGCAGCACGTTCTTCTGCACCTTGCCCATGGTGTTGCGCGGCAACTCTTCCACCACGTGCACGCGCTTAGGTACCTTGAAATTGGCGATACGCCCCTTGAGCCCGCCGATCAGGCTCAGCGCATCCAGCGAGGCACCGGGCTTGCCAACCACCACCGCCACCACCGCCTCACCAAAATCGGCATGCGGCACGCCGATCACGGCGCTTTCCGCCACGCCCGGCATCTCGTCGATAAAGCTCTCGATCTCCTTGGGGTAGACGTTGTAGCCACCGGAGATGATCAGGTCCTTGCTGCGGCCGACGATGGTCAGGTAGTCGTCAGGCACCTTGCGCTCGCCAGCCTGGCTGACGATGGCACCGCCAAAGCGGCCCACGTCGCCGGTCTTGAACCAGCCGTCGGCGGTGAACTCTTCCTGCGTCTTCTCCGGCATGCGCCAGTAGCCCTTGAACACATTCGGGCCACGCACTTCCACATTGCCGATCTCGCCGGCCGCGCAAGGCTTGCCGTCGCCGTCCACCACGCGCACCGACACCCCCGGCAGCGCCTTGCCGACGGTGCCGCCGATACGCTCGCCGTCTTGCGCGTCGTACGGGTTGGAGACCAGCATCACGGTCTCGCTCATGCCGTAGCGCTCCAGGATGGTGTGGCCCGTGCGCTCGCGGAAGGCATCGAAGGTTTCCATCAGCAGCGGCGCGGAGCCGGACACGAACAGGCGCATGCGGCGACAGGTGTCGTCGTCAAAGCGCGGCTCCTGCACCATGCGCACGTAATACGTGGGCACGCCCATCATCACGGTGCAACGCGGCAGGAATTTCAGGATCTGCGCCATGTCGAGCTTGGGCGCCCAGATCATCTTGGCACCGGCCAAGAGCGCGCCGTGCGACGCGACGAACAAGCCATGCACGTGGAAGATCGGCAGCATGTGCAGCAGCACGTCATCGCTGCGCCAGCCCCAGTACGCGTGCAGCGTCTTGGCGTTGGAGGCCAGGTTGCCGTGCGTGAGCATGGCGCCCTTGCTGCGGCCCGTGGTGCCCGAGGTGTAGAGAATGGCGGCGAGTTCGTCGGCGCCGCGCGCTACCGTAGCGAAGCGGTCCGGTTGCACGGCGGCGCGGGACAACAGCGAGCCCGAGCGGTCGTCGTCCAGCGTGAAGACGTGCTTGGTGCCGTGGCGGAACGCTACCTTGGACACCCAGCCGAAGTTGGCGCTGCTGCACACCACCACCGCTGGCTCCGCGTTGCCGACGAAGTAGTCGATCTCGGCTTCCTGGTAGGCGGTATTGAGCGGCAGGTAGATGTAGCCCGCACGCAACGTGGCGAGATACAGGAACAGCGCCTCGGGCGATTTTTCCACCTGCACCGCCACGCGCGCGCCCTCGGGCAGCTTGAGCGCGGCCAGCAGGTTGGCCATCTTGGCGGTGGCGCGGTCCAGGTCGTCCCAGCTGTAGTAGAGGCCGTCGTGGGTTTCAATGCAGCAAGCACTGCGGTCCGCCGGGAAGCGGGATTCGAATAGGGCGAACAGGTTGGCGTTCATATTGCGGAAGATGAAAAACGGAATCGGCAAGAGCATGGGCAATCCGCATGGGCGATCCGATCGATAGCCGGCAATGATACCTAATGCGATTGCCCGTGCTTTTGCCCGTGATATTGCCCCTGCTATTGACCGCTAAAGCGCGGCGGCCGGCGTGCCAGGAATGCCGCCACGCCTTCGGCATGGTCGGCGCTGTCGCCATAGCGGAAATGCGCGTCGAGCTCCGCCGCGGTAAGCGGCGCGGGCACCTGCGCCAGGCGGCGGATGCTCTGCTTGTTGATGCGGGCGGCCAGCGGCGCACCGGCCACGATGCGCTTGACGGCCGCGGCGACTTCCTCGCCGAGTGCCGCTGCCGGCACCACGCGCGTCAACAGCCCTTTCTCGCGCGCCTCGGCGGCGTCGAACACCCTGCCCTCCAGCAGGATCTCCAGCGTCACGGCGCGGCCCGCCAGGGCCAGCAGCCCGGTCAGCTCACCAGGCGCCATGGGAAAGCCGAGGCGGTTGATCGGCACGCCGAAGCGGCTGTCGTCGGCGGCGATGCGCAGGTCGCAATGGCAAGCGATCTCCAGCCCGCCGCCCACGCAAACCCCTTCGATCATGGCAAGCGTGGGATGCAGGCAACCCGCGATGGCGGCCAGCGCAGGCGCAATCACCGCCTCGTGGTAACGGCGCAGCGCGGCGGCGTCACCACGCTCCTCGGGGAACTCGGCAATGTCGGCGCCCGCGGCAAAGTTGCCATCGGCGCCGCGCACCACCACGCAGCGCAGCGAGGGATCGGCGGACAGGTCCGCAAAGCCCTGCGCCAGCGCGCGCCACATCGCCACGGAGATGGCATTGAGCTTGCCAGCGTGGGACAGCGTGACCGTGGCCACGTCGCCCTCACGCGCGAACGCTACCGTGCCGCTCATGCCTGCGCTCCACGCGCACGGGAAACATCGGAAACCATGCGGCTATCCTCCATCAGTCGATCTTGGCGCCGGACTGTTGCACCACTGCAGCCCAGCGCTTGATCTCGGCGCGCTGGAACTGCGCGAACTGCTCTTGCGTAAAGGCGGGCGTATCGGAGCCGTTGGCAAGCCAGATCTGCTTCATCTCGGGTGTGTTCAGTGCCTTCTCCACTTCGGTGTAAAGCCGGTCGACGATGTCCTTGGGCGTGCCCTTGGGCACCCACATCGCGTACCAGGTGGAGACTTCGTAGTTAGGCACCCCGGCCTCGGCGGCGGTGGGCACATTCGGGAACGCGGCCGAGCGCTTGGTCGATGCCACCGCCAGCGCCTTGATGCGCCCCGCGCGGATGTGCTGGGCCGAGGAACCGAGACCGTCGAAATCCATGTCCACCTGGCCCGCGATCAGGTCGGACAGCGCAGGGCCGGCCCCCTTGTAGGGAATATGCGTGATGAAGGTCTTGGTCTGCAGCTTGAACAACTCGCCTGCCAGATGGTGGGACGAGCCGTTGCCTGCAGAGGCGTAGTTCAGCTTGCCGGGGTTACTCTTGGCATAGGCGATCAGCTCGCCCAGCGTGTTGGCGGTGACCTTGGTCGGGTTCACCACGATCACCTGCGGCGGCTGCGCGATCACCGTGATGGGGATGAAATCCTTCTCGATGTCGTAGTCGAGCTTCTTGTAGAACGACGGCGCGATGGCGTGGTGCGCACCGCCGATGAAAACGGTATAGCCGTCCGGCGCGCCCTTGGCCGCGATGCTCGCGCCCACGGTGCCGCCGGCGCCACCGCGGTTATCGATCACGAACTGCTTGCCAAGCTGCTTGGAAAGCTGCGCGGTCAGCGGGCGGGCGAAGGCATCGGTGCCGCCGCCGGCCGGGAACGGCACGATCACGGTGATGGGCTTGGACGGCCAGGTGTCAGCCTGCGCCACGGGCGCTACCGCGCCCAAACCCGCGCCCAGCGCGCAAGCCAGCCCTGCCAGTTGAAACTGACGACGATTCATGACTCTGTCTCCTCTCTCTTCTGCTGTGGAAAGTCAAAACGAAGAACTGCTGGAATGGCCCATGAACGCGGCCCGCGGCCTTATCTGTTACCTGACCAGGGTTACAACAGCTTGCTCACCGCGCGGCTCATGCGCGGGGATCCGTTGCCAAGGCGCACCAGATTGTCATCTAGCGCCTCAGGCACGTAAAGATAATTCACCATCATCCCGCACGACTGCGCGCGGCCCTTGCGCGACAGGTCGGCGGCCCAATTCAGGCGCTCCACGCAGGCGCCATTGCCCAGGTGAAAGCGCGCCACCGGATCGGCTGGCAGCGCCTGCTGGCGCTCGCGCACCAGGTAATGCGCGGCCAGCGCCAGCGCGATGTCGCGCACCATCGCATCCTCGGCATCGGCAGGCAGCGCGGCCAGCCAGCCGGCGCCGTCGTCGGGTGGCGTGCCGTGGCGCTCGCGCCAGCGCGCCAGGCGCTTGTCGCCCAGCACCTTGGCCACCGCTTCGCCATCGCGCTTGCGCAGCCAGTCGGCAAACCCGGGAATGGGCGAGAGCGTGGCGAACTGCTTGAGCTTGGGAAACTCGCGCTGCAATTCCTCGATCACGCGCTTGAGCAGGAAGTTGCCAAAACTCACGCCGCGCAGGCCTGCCTGCGTATTGGAGATGGAATAGAAGATCGCCCACTTCACGCGGCGCAGGTCCTCCAGCGGCGCGGCTTCGTCCAGCAGCGCGTGGACGTTGGCGGCCATCTCGGGCACGAAGGCCACCTCGACAAAGATCAGCGGCTCGCGCGGCATGCGCGGGTGGAAGAACGCATAGCAGCGGCGATCGGAATCGAGCCGGTTGCGCAGGTCCGCCCAGGACGCGATCTCGTGCACCGCCTCGTAGCGGATCAGCTTTTCCAGCAGCGATGCGGGCGAGTCCCACGTGATGGGCTGCAGCTCCAGCAGGCCCACGTCGAACCAGTTGGAGAACAGCGCCTCCAGATCGTCGTCAAGCGGGCGCAGGCCCGGCACGCGCTTGTGCCAGCGCAGCATGTCGGCGCGCAGGCCGATCAGGAAATGCAGGCCGCAGACGCTTGCACCCTCCTGCCCGTGCAAGGCCGCCAGCCGCTTGAAGAAACGGATGCGCGCGTTGGATGTCGCCTGCGGCGGGCCGGACGCGGATTTGTCCGCATTGCCGTCCTTGGCCTCATCATCCACTTGCGCGCTGCCGCTGGCGGCGACTTCGGCCAGCACGCCGAGCATGGCCTGGCGTGCGTCATCGCCCGCGGCTTCGTACTCGGCCCGCCAGGTTTGCGCGGCGGCATTGGCCGCGCTGTCGGTCAGGCGCGCATCGAAGCACTGGCGCAGTTGCTCGCGCTGCCGGCGCAGCACGCGCGCCGGCAGCGCCACGGCCTTGGCTTGTGCCTTGGCATCAGCCACCGCGTCCGGCTTGGCGTTGCCCTCGCCCTTGCGGCCCCACCACCGGCCAAAGCGGGACAACAGGGTTGGCGCCGACGGCTCAAAGCCGCTCAGGGGCGCGCTGACTTTCTGGTCGCTATTGCTGAGGGAATCCATGGGCGTACCTGCTATTGGCTGTCGGTAAGGGCTGTCTGCAAGCTGCTATCGATCAACGGATGATTTGCCGGCCAGGTGCAGGCGGCCGGGCTGCGCTTCGGGCACGGGATCGCCACCGCGATCGTCAACCACGTCAACCTCGGCGGCGTCCAATGCCCGGAGCGCGCCGCGCTGGCGCAGCAAGTGCGTCTTCATCAGGGTTTCGGCGCCCTCCGGGTCATGGGCCTTGAGCGCGGAGAACACCGACAGATGCTCGGCACAGGATTCGCGGATGCGGCCCGGCAGCTTCAGGCTCTTGTGGCGCGACAGCCGCAGCACCTTGCGCAGGTCGCTGATCAGGCCGGACAGCCAGCGGTTGCCGGCGAGCCGCTGGATGGCTTCGTGGATCTGGTAGTTGGTTTCGTAGTAGGCGTCGATATTGCCGGCCTGCGCATACTGGGTCAGGTCGGCATGCAGGCTTTCGAGCGCGTCGAGGTCCTCGGCGGTGGCGTTGCGTGCCGCCTCATAGGCGCAGCGGCCTTCCAGCAGCGCCATCAGCGGGAAGATCTCGTCGAGGTCCTGCTCGGACAAGGCGTTGACGAAGCAGCCGCGGCGCGGCTCCAGCCGCACCAGGCCTTCGGCGGCCAGCACCTTGAGCGCCTCGCGCATCGGCGTGCGCGAAATCCCCATCGACTCGGCCACCGCGGCCTCGTCGATCCAGGCGCCGGGCATCAGCGCGTGCTCGTCGATCATGGCGCGCAGGCGCTCCGCGACTTCGAGGTACAGGGCCTGCTGGATGATGCGCATGGTGCCTCCGGACGGAAGAATGCAATGGCATCGGGGTGGCTTGCGGCACGGTGGAATGTGTCTTGCCAGGCCCAATAATTCATAATTATGAATAACGGCGCCCAGATGACAAGACAAATCGATGTTGCGCAGCCGCATGCGCGGCACCTTCCAGCGCGCGCGCAACGCTTGCGCGCCGATCAACAGGAGGGTCAGTCTCACCAGGGTCGCCAGCGCCACGGGGGCGCCGCGTGCGGACTAGCCCGCCAAACCCCTTGCCGCGTGGACGCCGAACCAATGCGGCACGTGCGCAATGGCCTCATGCAGCGTGCCCAGTACCCGGAAACTGAATCCGGTCACGACCGGCGAAGGCGGCTTGATATCGGGCACCACCACCACCTGCGCCCCCGAGCGGTTCGCGGCCGTTGCGCCGTTCTCGCTGTCCTCGAAGGCCAGGCAGGCCCGCGGCGCCACGCCGAGGCGCTCGGCGGCGAGCTGGTACAGCGCCGGGTCCGGCTTGCCGCGGCGCACATCATCACCACCCGAGATGGAAGAAAAGAAATCCAGCACGCCCACGCGCCCGAGCCGGTCCTTGATCTCCTCCACACGGGATGACGATGCCACCGCGCAGGGAATGCCCGCGCCGCGCAGCGCCGAGAGCAATTCCCTGGCGCCGGGCTTCAGCGGAAACCGGGGCCCGGTGGCCGGCGCATGCAATTGCGCGCCCGCCATCGCCTGCACCTGGCGGAAGGCATGCTCGTCGCCAAGCAGGGACACCAGGAAGGCATCGGACTCCGGCTTGGCCTTGCCGATGACCTGCACGTAGTCGCTGGCCGCCAGCGTGATGCCGATCTCGCGCGCGGCGCCAATCCATGCCTGCATGATGGCGCGCTCGGAGTCGATCAGCAGGCCATCCATATCGAAGATGGCAGCGGTGAATGGGGTCAACTGCGGGGTCAACTGCGGGCTCATCCGCGCCGGCTTCAACGGACCGGGGCCTGCGCCGCCTGTGCGTGACGGTTCGCCCAGACCACCAAGGCAATGCCGGCCAGGATCATCGGCAGGCTCAGCCACTGGCCCATGGAGAAGTTCAGCGCCAGCAGGCCCAGGAAGTTATCCGGCTCGCGCGCGAACTCGGCGAGGAAACGGAAGCCACCGTAGCCGATCAGGAACACGCCCGAGACCGCGCCCATGGGACGCGGCTTCCTGGCGAACAGCCACAGGATGATGAACAGCGCCACGCCTTCGCCGGCAAATTGATAAAGCTGCGAAGGATGGCGGGGAATGTTGTCACCCGCCTGCGGGAAGATCATGCCCCACGGCAGGTCGGTGGGACGGCCCCACAGCTCGCCGTTGATGAAGTTGCCGATGCGCCCGGCCGCCAGCCCGCAAGGGATCATCGGCGCGATGAAGTCGGTGACCTCCATCCAGTGGCGCCCGCGCAGCTTGGCGAACAGCCACATCGCCACGATCACGCCCAGAAAACCGCCGTGGAAGGCCATGCCGCCCTCCCACACCTTGAAGATCTCCAGCGGATGGCTCAGGTAGTAATCGGCCTTGTAGAAAAACACGTAGCCCAGCCGCCCGCCCAGGATCACGCCCAGCACGCCGAAGAACAGCATGTCGTCCAGGTCCTTGACCGTCCAGCCCTGGGCCGCGATATGCGGCTGGCGGATGCGCAGGCGCCCGAACCACAGGAACATGATGAACCCGGCAAGGTACATCAGCCCGTACCAGCGGATGGCGAGCGGGCCGAGATGAATCGCAACCGGATCGAATTGGGGATGAATCAGCATGTGTGCCGTGGTTAGGGTTGTTGGTAGAGAGATCGCGCACGGGCAAACTGGCCTGCGGCGCGATATCAGGGTTCAGGGTGCGTCCGTCAGGTGCGTTGCCGCAGCGGCAGTGCCAAGCTCTGCGCCCGGCTCCGTGCCCGGTGTTATGCCAGCGTTTTGCGTCAGTGTCATGGCAGCAGCCAGCGCGCCGGCGATCTCGATAAACGATCTCAACACAGGGCTCACGCTGTCGGCGCCGGCCTCCCGCCACACCAGCCCGGTCTCGATATCGGGCCCGGCGTCGCGCAACGGCAGGTAGGACACACCGGTACGGCGAAGGTTGCAAAGCGAGGCCGGCACCAGTGCCACCCCCATGCCGGCGGATACCAGGCTGACGATCGTCTGCATCTGGATGGCCTCCTGGGCGATCACCGGCGTGAGGCCTTCGCGCGCATAACAGCCCGTAATGATGTCATAAAACGCCGGCGCGCTTCGCCGGGGAAAGATGATAAGCGGCTCGCGCGCCGCATCTCTCAGGGAAACGCCAGACTGCGCGCCCTCCTCCTGCGCCGCCGAGCCATCCGGGCGCCAGCCTTGCGGCACGGCCAGCACCAGCGGCTCGCGCACCAGCGGCAGGTACGCCACGCCATGCGGCATGGCCGGCAGTTGCGGGCGGATCACCAGCCCGGCGTCGATGCCGCCGTCCATCAGGGCCTCCAGCTGGATATCGCTGGTGGCCTCGCGCAGTTGCAGCTGCACATTGGGGTGCCGCGCCCGGAAGCGCCGCAGCAGGTCGGGCAGGATGCCGTAGTCGGCCGTGCTGACAAAGGCCAGCGACAGCGTGCCGGCCTCCCCGCGCGCCAGCCGCTGGGCCAGGCCCGGCAGCGCGGCCGCATCGGCCAGCACGCGGCGCACCTCGGGCAGCCATTGCTGGCCGGCAGGGGTGAGCGCCACCGAGCGCCGCGTGCGGGCAAACAGCTGCACGCCAATCTCCTCCTCCAGCGCCTGGATCTGCTGGGACAGCGGCGGCTGCGTCATGGTGAGCCGCCGCGCGGCGCGGCCGAAATGTAACTCCTCCGCCACGGTAACGAAGTAACGCAACTGGCGCAGGTCCAAAGGCGCTCCTGATATGTTTTTCGACTCAATAAAGGTTGAATAATATATTTGACACGATAAAAGGCAAGCGGCATGCTCTCGTCCACAACATGGCAGGAGCCTGCCCGGTCCTCGGAACCCTGAGGCGCCCCGCGCAGGCCGGCACACTACTTCCCCCGGAGATTCCCATGGCATACAACAAACGCTCGCAGCACATCACGCAAGGCGTGGCGCGCTCCCCCAACCGCTCGATGTACTACGCGCTGGGCTACAAGAAGGAAGACTTCGACAAGCCGATGGTGGGCATCGCCAACGGCCACTCGACCATCACGCCGTGCAACTCCGGCCTGCAGCGCCTGGCTGACGCCGCCGTGGCGGCCATCAAGGCCTCCGACGCCAACCCGCAGATCTTCGGCACCCCGACCATCTCGGACGGTATGTCGATGGGCACCGAGGGCATGAAGTACTCGCTGATCTCCCGCGAAGTCATCGCCGACTGTATCGAGACCGCGGCCCAGGGCCAGTGGATGGACGGCGTGGTCGTGATCGGCGGTTGCGACAAGAACATGCCGGGCGGCATGATCGCGCTGGCGCGCACCAACGTGCCGGGCATCTATGTGTACGGCGGCACCATCAAGCCGGGCAACTGGAAGGGCAAGGACCTGACCATCGTGTCGTCGTTCGAGGCCGTGGGCGAATTCACCGCCGGCCGCATGAGCCAGGAAGACTTCGAGGGCGTCGAGAAGAACGCCTGCCCGTCGTCGGGCTCGTGCGGTGGCATGTACACCGCCAACACCATGAGCTCCTCGTTCGAAGCGCTGGGCATGTCGCTGCTGTACTCGTCGACCATGGCCAACCCGGACCAGGAAAAGGTCGACAGCGCCGCCGAATCGGCACGCGTGCTGGTCGAGGCCATCAAGAAGGACATCAAGCCGCGCGACATCATCACGCGCAAGTCCATCGAGAACGCCGTTGCGCTGATCATGGCCACCGGCGGCTCCACCAACGCCGTGCTGCACTACCTGGCGATCGCCCACTCGGCCGAAGTGGAATGGAGCATCGACGACTTCGAGCGCATCCGCCGCAAGGTGCCGGTGATCTGCAACCTGAAGCCGTCGGGCCAGTACGTGGCAACCGACCTGCACCGCGCGGGCGGCATTCCCCAGGTCATGAAGATCCTGCTCAAGGCAGGCCTGATGCACGGCGACTGCCTGACCATCACCGGCCGCACCCTGGCCGAGGAACTGGAAAACGTGCCGGACACCCCGCGCGCCGACCAGGATGTGATCATGCCGATCGAAAAGGCGCTCTACAAGGAAGGCCACCTGGCCATCCTGAAGGGCAACCTGGCGCAGGAAGGCGCCGTCGCCAAGATCACCGGCCTGAAGAACCCGGTCATCACCGGCCCGGCCCGCGTGTTCGAGGACGAGCAAAGCGCCATGGACGCCATCCTGGCCGACAAGATCAACGCCGGCGACATCCTGGTGCTGCGCTACCTGGGCCCGAAGGGCGGCCCCGGCATGCCTGAAATGCTGGCCCCCACCTCGGCCATCATCGGCAAGGGCCTGGGCGAATCGGTCGGCTTCATCACCGACGGCCGCTTCTCGGGCGGCACCTGGGGCATGGTGGTCGGCCACGTCGCGCCGGAAGCGCACGTGGGCGGCAACATCGCACTGGTGCAGGAAGGCGACTCGGTCACCATCGACGCGCACAAGCTGCTGCTGGAACTCAACGTGAGCGAAGAAGAGCTGGCCAAGCGCCGCGCCGCCTGGAAGCAGCCGGCACCGCGCTACACCCGTGGCGTGCTGGCCAAGTTCGCCAAGCTGGCCTCGACCGCCAGCAAGGGCGCTGTGACGGACTGAGGCTGCGGCTTCATCCCCAGAAGGACAAAAGCCCGCGAGCGATCGAGGGCTTTTTTATGGGTGTGGCGCAGACGCAAACCCCCGCGTGGTTGGCTCCTTCACATGCCGCCCGGGTCCCGCTCGATTTCTTCCAGCGTGGCGTCCAGCCACTCCACCAGCCGGGCCTCCATCGCCTGTGTCAGTTCCGCCGCCAGTTGTGCGGTCAGCGGGGCCAGGCGCGATTGCAGCGTGGCTTCGGTATGGGCCTCCACCACCTGCGGCCATTCGGTGCGAAACCGCATCATCACGCGGGTCAGCAGCTCGCTGCGCATGGCGCGCAGCTCGTCCGGGCTGGGCGGCGGGCTGGCGTGGTGCGTGGCGTACGAGACCGAGTAGGCGCCATCCTGGGTCGACGGGGTCGGCTGGTGCAGCGCCGGGATCTCGGGCGCGGGAATGCCGTCGCCGGTCTCACGGGGCATGACGACATGGGTGACCGGGCCAGGCCAGGTCATGTCATGCACGGGCTGGGCATGGCCTGGGCCGCCAGCGCCGGAATCCGACCACGCGACCGTTTGCGTGGCCGCGGTCGGCGTCGCGTCCGGCGCCGCTTGCCTGGCGCCGTCGGTGGGCAGGTCGATCACCTCCGTCAGCAGTGGAATGCTGTCGTTGGGCCCGATGCGCGGGATCACGCGCGAGGTGGTGCGTTCGGTCATGCGGCATCCCCCTTGGCTTGTGCGCCCTGTGCACCCTGGCCGGCCTGGGCGATATCGTGGTGCGCCAGCGGATAGCCGCGCTCGCGGTACAGGCGAAAGCGCTCGCGCCCGGCGGCACGGTCGTCGGCGTCGCTGCCCACCACCTCGATCATGCGCTCGAAGCTGGCGAACTGCGCCGGCGGCTCGGCGCCAAGGTTGATCAGCAACTGATGGTGCGGAGCCTGGTCCAGCGCGGCCGCCAGCACGATCGGCGTCACCTCGGCGTTCGGGCTGTCCACGCCGCAATGCGGCAGGAAATCCAGCGCGGAGAACGTCCACAAGCGCGCATCGAGCTGCGCCAGCTGCTCCGGCGCGCCATGCACCACCAGTTTCTGGCCGGCGCCGTACGCCTTGCGGATCAGCCGGCAAGCGTAGCCGAGCTTGTCGGGCACGTTGCTGTGGAAATCGATACGCGTCATGGTTGAAAGCAATCCTGTGAGTATGAAGCTAAACAGGGACGGACCCGCGCAGATGCCGGCGCCGGCCCGTCCCTGCGGTCAAGCATCCAGCTTAACCATCCAGCTTCAGCCAGCGCGGTCCATCAGGAACTGCGCCAGCAGGGGCACCGGGCGGCCGGTGGCGCCCTTGGCGGCGCCGCTCTTCCAGGCCGTGCCGGCGATGTCCAGGTGGGCCCAGTCGTACTTCTCGGTATAGCGCGCCAGGAAGCAGGCGGCGGTCACGCTGCCGGCCGGGCGGCCACCGATATTGGCCATATCCGCGAAGTTGGACTTGAGCTGGTCCTGGTAGTCATCGTCCAGCGGCATGCGCCAGGCGGTGTCCATGGCCTTGCGGCCGGCTTGCAGCAATTGGTCCGCTAGGCCATCGTTGCGCGCGTACAGGCCGCTGTTGACGTGGCCCAGCGCGATGATGCAGGCGCCGGTCAGGGTTGCCACATCCACCACGGCGGCCGGCTTGAAGCGCTCCACATAGGTCAGCGCGTCGCACAGGACCAAGCGGCCTTCGGCGTCGGTGTTGAGGATCTCGATGGTCTGGCCGGACATGCTGGTGACCACGTCGCCGGGCTTGGTGGCGTTGCCGGACGGCATGTTCTCGCAGGTGGGGACCACCGCGATCACGTTCAGCTTGAGGCCCATCTCGGCCACGGCCTGCAGCGTGCCCAACACCGAGGCAGCGCCGCACATGTCGTACTTCATCTCGTCCATGCCCTCGCCAGGCTTGAGCGAGATGCCGCCGGTATCGAAGGTGATGCCCTTGCCCACCAGCACCACCGGGGCCTGCTTGGCCGAGGCGCCGTCGTAGCGCAGCACGATGAACTGGGGCGGCTCCACCGCGCCCTTGGTGACCGCCAGGAAGGCGCCCATCTTGAGCGCCTCGAGCTGCTTGCGGCCCAGCACTTCCACCTTGAGCTTGTGGCGCTTGGCGATGCCGCGCGCGGTATTGGCCAGGTAGGTCGGCGTGCAGATGTTGGACGGCAGGTTGCCCAGGTCCTTGGTCAGCTCCATGCCGTTGGCGATGGCCGCGCCGCGGACCACGGCCTGGGCGGCCGCCTTGGCGTCAGCCGCGTCGACGGTAAGCACCACCTTGCGCAGGCCGGTGGGCTTGTCGGCACCGTTGCCGTTGCCCTTGGTACCGGCGTTGGCGCGCTTGAGGCCTGGATGGCGCTCCAGCAGGCGGTAGCCCGCCTCGCGGATCAGGGTGACGGTGGTGATCAGGCGCCAGGCCAGGTCGCGGGCGTTGCCGGCTTGCTGCGGGGCCTGCTGCTGGGCCAGGCACCACAGCACATTGGCCGCGCGCGTGCCGGACAAGGCACGCAGCGCGGTGCGCACGGCCTCGGCGAACGCCTTGTCGCCGAACTCGGCTTCCTTGCCGAAGCCCACCAGCAGCACGCGGGCAGCGCCCACGCCGGCCACTTCGTGCAGCATCAGCTGGGTACCGCGCTTGCCTTCGAAATCGCCCAGTTTGACGAGCCGGGAGACCAAACCCTTGGTTGCCACGTCGAGCGCCTTGGCCACACCGGCCAGGCTCTGTCCTTCAAACAGGCCCACGACCAGACAATCGGTCTTGGTTGCCAGGAAACCATTTTGGCCCGCTTTGCTCCAATCCAAGGCTTTTGTGCTAAATTCCATCGCGCTTCCTTCCAGGGGCTTGTCCACCACGAAAGCTCCTATTATCCGCGATTTGCTGCCGGCGGTCCGCTATGCTTGCTAGCAAGCCCCCCGGCACCGACATCGCCCGCGCCGGCCGGCAGCCCGGAACCGACTCCGCATGATCTTTCAACAAGCCTTGCGTCGCGAGCTCGCATACACCGCCGGCGCGGTGTTTCTGGTCATGCTGACCTTCATGCTGACCTCGCTCGTGATCCGTATTCTCGGCATGGCCGCCAATGGCCAGGCCAGCCCCAATGACGTCCTGATGCTGATCGGCCTGGCCACCATCGGCTACCTGTCGATCCTGCTGTCCGCCACCCTGTTCATCTCCACCCTGATCGTGCTCACGCGCTGGTACAAGGATTCGGAGATGGTGGTGTGGTTCTCGGCCGGCATCTCGCTGCGCGACCTGGTCAAGCCGGTGCTGCAGTTTGCCGCGCCCTTCATCATCATGTCGCTGCTGCTGGGCATGTTCGCCTGGCCGTGGGCCAACCAGCAAAGCGCGCTGTTCCGCGACCGCTTCGAGCAGCGCGGCGTGCTGTCCATGATTGCCGCCGGCCGCTTCATCGAGCCGGCCAAGGGCAATTACGTGCTGTTCATCGAAGGCATCGACGCCGACATGAAGCACGCGCGCAACGTCTTCGTGGCCAACGCCGAGGCCGACAAGATCGGCGTGGCGCTGGCCCACCAGGGCCAGTTCCAGACCATGCCCAACGGCGACCGCATGGTGGTGATGGAAAACGGCCGCCGCTATGCCGGCACGCCCGGCAAGATCGACTACCGCATCGTCGAGTTCGACCAGTACGCGGTCAAGGTGGACAACAAACCTCCTGAGTCGGACGCCAACCTGCCGACCAAGAGCCGCGACACCATCGACCTGCTGCGCAACCGCACCAACGAGAACCTGGGCGAATTGCTGTGGCGCCTGTCGCTGCCGCTGCTGGCCTTCAATTTTGTGCTGATCGCCATCCCGCTTGCCTACGTCAACCCGCGCCTGGGCCGCTACACGCCCCTGGTCTTCGCGGTGCTGATCTACCTGACCTACAGTAACGTGATCAATCTCTCGCAGGCCTGGGTGCGCTCCGGCTCCATCCCGTTCGCGTTGGCCTGGTGGCCGTTCCACCTGATCGCCCTGCTGGGCGCGGTGATGCTGTTCCGCTACCGCCAGAACCGCAGCCTGGGTGGCTGGCGCGCGGTCTTCGGCCTGCCCCGCAAGGGCGGCGCCCGGGAGAACCAGGCATGAAGGTATTGCGCGTCTACGAACGATATTTCGCGCGGCTGATCTACGGGGTCTTCGCCTTTATCCTGTTTGCGGTGCTGGCGCTGTTCGTGTTCTTCGACATGCTCAGCGAGCTGGAGAGCGTGGCCGGCCGCTACACCTCGCTGGTGGCGTTCTTCCACGTCATCCTGCAGGCGCCCACCCGTATCTATGAGGTGCTGCCGATCGCCGTGCTGATCAGCGCCATCTATGTGTTCTCGCAACTGGCCAGCCAGTCCGAGTACACCATTTTCCGGGTGGCCGGGCTGAACACGCGCCAGGCGCTGTTCTCGCTGTTCAAGCTGGCGATTCCGCTGGCCATCGCCACGTTTATCTTCGGCGAGTTCATCGGCCCCAAGGCCGAGCAGTACGCGCAGAAGGTCAAGCTCGAAGCACTGGGTGCCACGGTGTCGGCGGGCTTTCGCTCCGGCGTGTGGGTCAAGGACCGCGACCGCGATAGCGCCAAGGGCCATGAAGTCACGCGCTTCGTCAACGTGGCCGGCCTGCGGCCCGACCAGAGCATCACCGGCGTCACCATTTACGAGTTCGACGACCAATACCGCCTGAGCGTGATCCGCGTGGCCAAGGAAGGCCGCTACGAGGGCGGCCAGTCCTGGCAGCTCACCGGCGTGACCGAGACCCACTTCCTGGAACTGCCCAGGGGCGAGCCCGGCAAGGCGGACGCCCTGGCACCAGCCTTCCGCGGCGAGCAGCAAAGCGTGCCCACCATGACCATGCGCTCCGAGCTGACGCCGCAGATCCTGTCGGTGCTGCTGGTGGAGCCGGAGCGGATGTCCACGGTGGACCTGTTCCGCTATATCCGCCACCTGCGCGACAACAAGCAAGACACCCAGCGCTATGAGATCGCCTTCTGGAAGAAGGTGATCTACCCGCTGACCCTGTTCGTGATGGTGGCGCTGGCCCTGCCCTTTGCCTACCTGCACGCGCGGGCCGGCGCGGTGGGCGTGAAGGTGTTCGGCGGCATCATGCTGGGGCTGTCCTTCCACTTGTCCAACACCCTGTTCTCGCACGTGGGGCTGCTGCATACCTGGCCGCCCATCGTCTCGGCGCTGATCCCCGGCACGCTGTACCTGCTGGTGGCGCTTGGCGCGTTGCGCTGGGTGGACCGGCATTAAGGCTCGAAGATGAATACCACGCCCCTTCCCCGCCAGGCCATGGTGCTGTTTGGCCATGGCGCGCGCGATGCGCGCTGGCGCGAGCCGTTTGACCGGCTGCACGCCAGGCTGACTGCCGCGTTGCCAGATTGCGCGGTACGCCTGGCCTTCCTGGAACTGATGACGCCTTCGCTGCCGGATACGCTGGCGGCGCTCGCCGCCGGGGGGGTTACCGACATCAATGTGGTGCCGGTGTTCTTTGGCCAGGGCGGGCATCTGCGGCGGGACCTGCCGGCCTTGCTGGATGATTGCCGGAGCAAGCTTCCGGGTGTGACGATCCGCTGCGCGGCGGCGGTCGGCGAGGATGACAGCGTGCTGGACGCGATTGCGGCCTATTGTGTGGCGACGCTCAGCGGTGGCAACGCCTAGCGCCCACGTAGCCCCATCGAAGCACCCAAAGAAAAAGCCGGGCAACTTAGCGTTGCCCGGCTTTTTCATTTGGCGCGCCAGTGCTTCAGGCCGCGCGAGTATCCGCGTATGCGATGTCGCCATCCACATCCTGCGGCACCACTTCGCTAGCCCGCGAGGCCAGCGCTTCGCCGATCATCAGCAGGCTGGGATGCACCGGATTGATCCAGGCCGCCGCCTCGCCCGCCGCCATCTGCCGCAGCGTGAACTGGCGGCTGCGCTGGTGCGCCGAGGTAGCGGCCTCGACCACCCAGGCGGGCGTGGAAGCGGGCTTGCCGTGCGCGATCAGCTGCGCGGCGATGGCTGCCGCCTGGTCGCGGCCCATGTAATACACCACCGTGTCGGCCTTGACATCCGCCTCCACGTCGACCGTGTCAGCCGCCTTGGATTGCGTCGCAAACGCCACGCTGCGCGACACGCCGCGCTTGGTGAGCGGCTTGCGGATCGCCGAAGCCGCCGCCAGCGCGGCGGTGATGCCCGGCACGATCTCGTACTCGATGCCGGCTTCTTCCAGCGCCTGCAGCTCCTCGTCGGCGCGGCCGAACAGCATCGGATCCCCGCCCTTCAAGCGCACCACGCGCTCGAACTTGCTGGCCTGGTCCACGATCTGGCGGTTGATGAACAACTGCGCGGTGGAGCGCTGGCCGCAGCGCTTGCCCACCTCGATCAGCTGCGCCTGCGGACACCATGCCAGCATCTCGGGCGAGACCAGCGCATCGTGCAGCACCACCTGGGCTTCGCCCAAAAGCCGTGCACCGCGCACCGTAATGAGGTCCGCGGCGCCGGGACCCGCGCCGATCAGATAGACCTTGCCCATGCCATGCTCCTTCGCGCTCACTGGATCGATTTGCCTATGCACTCGCCTTAAGCGAACGCACGGATCATGCCAGCGGCCACGGTGTGGTTGGTGGCTTCATCGATCAGCACGAACGCGCCGGTCGCCGGGTTGTCGCCATAGTTGTCGCAGACGATGGGCTTTTGCAGCGAGATCTGCACCGAGCCGATATCGTTCAGGCCGATTTCGTGGCGGTCGGTCTCGTGCAGCAGCGTATGCACGTCCAGCACGCGATCCACCGACGACACGCGCGCGAACACGCTGGCCGTGGTGTGCTTGAGCACATATTTGCGGGCCGGATTGAGGGATTCATCGTCGAACCAGCACAGGTCGGCGGTCAGCTTCCTGGCTGAGACGCTGTCCGCGGCGGCAGCCACGAACATATCACCGCGTGACACATCCACGTCTTCCGACAAGCGCACCGTCACGGTCTCGCCCACGCTGGCCGATTCGGCCACGCCGTTGGGGGTCAGCACTTCCGCCACCAGCGCATCGCGGTTGGCCGGCAGCACGCGCAGCTTCTGGCCCACGCGCACGGTGCCTGCCTCGACCCGGCCGGCATAGCCGCGGAAGTCGTCAGCCTGGGCGCCGTCCTGGCGGATCACCAGCTGCACCGGGAAACGCAGCGCGGCGTCGCCTTCGGGCGCGGGCTCTTCCACCGGCAGGGCCTCCAGCAGCGGCAGCAGCGGCTCGCCCTGGTACCACGGCATGGCCTGGCTGGCGTTGACGATATTGTCGCCACGCAGCGCCGACACCGGCACGTAGCGCACATCCTTCAAACCCAGCTGGCTGGCCAGTTCGGTGTAGGCCGCGCGGATCTGGTTGAAGCGCTCCTCGCTGAACTCGACCAGGTCCATCTTGTTGATGGCCACGATCACGTGTTGCAGTTCCAGCAGCTTCAGGATGGCCGAATGGCGCTTGGTCTGCGCCAGCAGCTCGGCGCGGCCATCGGTCACGGTCACGCGGGTGGCGTCGACCAGCACGATGGCGGCGTGTGCGGTGGACGCGCCCGTCACCATGTTGCGGGTGTACTGCTCATGCCCCGGCGTGTCCGCGATGATGAACTTGCGGCGCGCGGTGGAGAAGTAGCGGTAAGCCACGTCGATGGTGATGCCCTGCTCGCGCTCGGCTTCCAGGCCATCGGTCAGCAGCGAGAAATCGATCTGCTCGCCGGCGGTACGCTTGTTCTTGGCGTTGGTCAGCGCGGTCAGCTGATCGGACAGCACAGCCTTGCTGTCGTACAGCAGGCGGCCGATCAGGGTGCTCTTGCCATCGTCGACCGAACCGGCGGTGATAAAACGCAGCAGGCCTTGGTGTGTTGCTTGAGTGCTCATGTCAAATCCTTTCTTCATCCCTCTCGCAGCGCTCGCTCCGGCGCATAGGCGGGAGGCAGCGCTAGGCGCGTGAGGGCGACGTGTACATTGGTACACGAGCACTCTCGCAACGACGCGATGTGCCCGCCTATGCGTCCGGGTTAGAAGTAGCCTTCTTTCTTGCGGCGTTCCATGGACGCTTCGCTGGTCTGGTCGTCCATCCGCGTCGCACCGCGCTCGGTGATCTCCGTCACGGCCGTCTCAGCGATGATCTCGATCGGCGAGGCCGCAACGCTGGCCACCGGGCAGGTGCAGCTGATGTCGCCCACAGTGCGGAAACGCACCGAGATCACTTCGCTGACATCGCCGTCCTGCTTCGGCGTGATCGGCGTGACCGGCACCAGCAGGCCGTTCTTTCTCACCACTTCGCGCTGGTGCGCGTAGTAGATCGGGGGCAGCTCAAGCGCTTCGCGGGCGATGTACTGCCACACATCCAGCTCGGTCCAGTTGGAGATCGGGAACACGCGCATCTGCTCGCCGGCCGCCATGCGGGCGTTGTACAGGCTCCACAGTTCCGGGCGCTGGGCCTTCGGGTCCCATTGGCCGAACTCGTCGCGGAAGGAGAAGATGCGTTCCTTGGCACGCGCCTTTTCTTCGTCGCGGCGGGCGCCGCCCATCAGCGCGTCGTACTTGTTGGCTTCGATGGTTTCCAGCAGGGTCACGGCTTGCGCGGCATTGCGCGAGTCGGTTTCCTTGCGCAGGCGCACGGTGCCGCGCTTGATGGAATCTTCCACATGGCCCACCACCAGGCGCGCGCCAAGCTCGGCCACGCGCTGGTCACGGAAGCGGATCACTTCCGGGTAGTTGTGGCCGGTGTCGATATGCACCAGCGGGAACGGCAGTTCGGTCTTTCGGTCTCCCAGGCGGAAGGCCTTGAGCGCCAGGTGCAGCATGACGATGGAGTCCTTGCCGCCCGAGAACAGCAGCGCCGGGTTGCGGCACTCCGCCACCACCTCGCGGATGATGTAGATGGATTCCGCCTCGAGCTTGTCGAGGTGATCGTTCTGCACTTGCAGCAGGTGCGCCACTTCCGGCGCGCCGGTCAGTTCGTTCATGATGCCCATTTCGTCTGGCCTCAATGCTTGATGTTCTGTTCGTGAAGCCCGCACTCTTTCGAGTCCTTGCTCTCCCACCACCATCGCCCGGCGCGTACATCCTCGCCAGCGCGCACGGCACGCGTACAAGGCTCGCAGCCGATGCTGGGGTAACCCTTGGCATGCAGCGCGTTGACCGGCACGTTGTGGCGCTTCAGGTAAGCCCACACCTCGGACTCGCTCCAGTCGGCGAGCGGGTTGAACTTGGGAATGCCGCGTGCCTCGTCCATTTCCTCGAACGGCAGCTCCGAGCGCGTCACCGCCTGCTCGCGGCGCTGGCCGGTCAGCCAGGCGTCCGCGTGGGACAGCGCGCGGTTCAGCGGCTCCACCTTGCGGATGCCGCAGCAGCTCTTGCGCAGGTCCACGCTGTCGTAGAACGCGTTCAGGCCGTGGTTCTTCAGGTAGTTCTCCACCGCCTCGGGGTCCGGCGTGTAGCGCTCGATGTCGTAGCCGTAATGCGCCTTGACCTCATCGAGCACCGCCAGCGTTTCGGCATGCAGCCGCCCGGTTTGCAGCGTGAACACGCGGATGCCGGCGCGCACGGCCTCGGTGCCGCGCAGGATGGCATCGGTCACCACCATGTCTTCGGCCGCCAGGCTGGACGCAAAGCGGGCGCGGAAAAAGCGGCCGGCGATCTGCGCCAGGCGCAGGCCCAGCTCGCGCTCCTTGGCCTCCAGATCCGCCACGCTGCCGGTGTACGCCGGCGCGGTCCACAGCGCCGGCGGGCGCAGTGACGAGACCGCAGCCTCGACGATTGCAATCTCGCTCATGCCGTTTCCTTGCCCAGCGCTTCGGCGCGATTGCGGCGGAACAGCGGCAGCGGCTCATCCACCGACGCCTGGTAAGCCACGGTGAACTCGGTGAAGCCCTTGATGGCGTCATCGATGTTCTTGTCCGCGCGCACCGCGAAAGCGTCAAAGCCGCAGCGCTTCATGAAGTTCAGCTGGTCGCGCAGCACGTCGCCGATGGCGCGCAGCTGGCCGGTCCAGTTGTAGCGGGTGCGCAGCAGATAGGCGGTGGAAAAACCACGGCCATCGCGGAACACGGGGAAATCCACCGCCACCACGGCCACGCTGGCAAACGCGGCCTGCGCATCGGCCGGCTCGTCTTCCGGCGCCAGCCAGATGCCGGTGATGTCGGCAGCGCGGCCAGCCAGCACGCCGTCCTTGTGCGCCAGCCATGCGGTCAGCGGGAACAGCACAGCATCCTTGCCTTGCGCGGCGGCGACGATCTGTTCGTCGGTCAGGGCCGCGCCCTCGGCACCGCGCAGCACCGTCCATGCGTCATCGACGATGACCGGAACCGGGTTGGCGCCTTCGCTGCGTTGCAGTTGAATAATCTTTGCCATGTCGTTATCTCCGGTGCTCAGGCTTCGGCGCGTTCGCGTTGTTTGTCGGCGTAGACGCGTTCCTTGAACGGGGCGATGCCGATACGGCCCAGCACGTCGATGAAGCGTTCGTCTTCATGGCGGTTGGCCACATAGGTGTCGATGATGTGCGACACCACGTCCGGCATTTCCTCAGCCTTGAACGACGGGCCAATCACCTTGCCGATGGCGCTCTTGTTGCCTTGCGCGCCGCCCAGCGTGACCTGGTACCACTCTTCGCCGTCCTTATCCACGCCCAGCACGCCGATGTTGCCAACGTGGTGGTGGCCGCAAGCGTTGATGCAACCCGAGATATTGAGCGAGATCTCGCCCAGGTCGTGCACGTAGTCCAGGTTGTCGAAACGCTCCTGGATAGCCAGCGCGATCGGGATCGACTTGGCATTGGCCAGCGAGCAGAAATCGCCGCCCGGGCAGGCGATGATGTCGGTCAGCAGGCCGATGTTGGCGGTAGCCAGGCCGCCCTTCTTGGCCTCTTGCCACAGCGCGTACAGGTCGCGCTTCTTCACGTCCGGCAGCACCAGGTTCTGCTCGTGCGCCACGCGCAGCTCGCCGTAGCCGTAGCGGTCGGCCAGGTCAGCCACCAGGTCGATCTGCGCATCGGTGGCATCTCCCGGGGGCGATGCCGGGCCGGGCTTGGTCGACAGCGTGATCGCCGCGTAGCCCGGCACCTTGTGCGCATGCACGCTGCGGCTCACCCAGCGGGCGAACGCCTTGTCTTCCAACAGGTGCTTTTCATACGAAGCGTCGGTGTCCGGCAGCTTGTCGTAGGCCGGGGGCGCGAAATACTGCGCCACGCGGTCGAACTCGGCCTGCGTGATGGTGGCGGGACCATCCTTGCTGTACTGCCACTCTTCCTCGACTTCCTGCGCGAACTTCTCCGCGCCGATGGCCTTCACCAGGATCTTGATGCGCGCCTTGTACTTGTTGTCGCGCCGTCCATAGCGGTTGTACACGCGAATGGCCGATTCCACGTACGACAGCAGGTGCTGCCAAGGCAGGTCGTCCTTGATCACCGAACCCAGGATCGGGGTGCGGCCCAGGCCGCCGCCAGCCAGGATGCGCAGGCGCGTTTCGCCCTCGGCGTTGCGGTAAGCGTAGATGCCGATATCGTGCATCTGCACCACGGCGCGGTCATCGGCCGAAGCCGAGATGGCGATCTTGAACTTGCGCGGCAGGAACGCAAACTCCGGCTGGAACGTGCTCCACTGGCGCAGCAGCTCAGCCAGCACGCGCGGGTCCACGGACTCATCGGGCGCAATGCCAGCGAAGTGATCGGTGGTGATGTTGCGCACGCAGTTGCCGGAGGTCTGGATGCCGTGCATCTCGACGCTGGCCAGTTCGGCCAGCACGTCAGGCACGCGCTCCAGCTCCATCCAGTTGTACTGGATGTTCTGGCGGGTGGAGAAGTGGCCATAGCCGCGGTCATACTCGCGCGCGATATGGCCCAGCATGCGCATCTGCTTGCTCGACAGCAAGCCGTACGGAATCGCCACGCGCAGCATGTAGGCATGGCGCTGCATGTACAGGCCGTTTTGCAGGCGCAGCGGCAGGAACTCTTCCTCGGTCAGCTCGCCGGACAGGCGGCGGCGCACCTGGTCACGGAACTGGGCTACGCGTTCGTTGACGATGCGCTGGTCGTATTGGTCGTACTGATACATGGTGTGGGTCCGTTCAGTATTCGTTGAATTCAGGAGACGAGCTTGATGGCCACCAGCGTCAGCGTGGTAGCCAGCGCGGCGCGCACCAGCCGCTCGGGCAACGCCCGCGACAGTTGCGCGCCCAGCCAGATGCCGGGGATCGAGCCCACCAGCAAGGCCAGCAAAAGGGTCCAGTTCACCGTGCCCAGCCACACATGGCCCAGGCCGGCAAGCGCCGTCAACGGGACGGCGTAGGCGATATCGGTGCCCGCCACTTCGGCAGGCTTCATGCGGGGATAGAGCAGCAGGATCAAGGTGGCGCCAACCGCACCGGCGCCGATCGAGGACACCGTCACCAGCACGCCGATCACGGCGCCCACCACGATGGTGGCAATGGTCTGGGCACGGCCTTCCAGCTGGAACCGGGGGTTGCGGGACAGCCACGCCAGCAGCTGCCTGCGGAACAACAGCGACAATACCGTCAGGATCACCGACACGCCGATGGTCATGCGGATGGCGTGCAGCCACTGCGCGTCAAGCTCGCCGGCGCTCTTGAGCACCAGGATGGCCACCACCGCGGCCGGCAGGCTGCCGATGCACAGGCGGCGCACCACCTGCCACTGCACATGGCCGTGGGCGCGGTGCGCCAGCGTGCCGAAACCCTTGGTGATGGCGGCGAAAGCCAGGTCGGTGCCAACCGCCGTGGCCGGCGAAAAACCGAACAGCAGCGTCAGCAGCGGCGTCATGAGCGAACCCCCGCCTACCCCGGTCAGACCGACGAGGACGCCTACTAGCAGACCGGAAACGGTATAGGCAAGAGACATTGGGGTTCACCGGGCCGGTAAGCGCCCGTTGCTGCCTAAAAGTGAGGCAAGCACACGGAGGTTCCGACCGTTCATTAACAAAGTTCGAGAATCGTAATAAACTGCCCTCATATCTCAAACTAATAAGAAGTTGTTTGTTTATACGAACACAGTTATATGAACCTGCATCAGTTCCGCTTTGTGCGCGAAGCCGTACGTCAGAACTACAACCTGACCGAAGCCGCTAAAGCGCTCTATACGTCACAACCCGGTGTCTCCAAGGCCATCATCGAGCTGGAAGAAGAGCTCGGCGTGGACATCTTTACCCGCCACGGCAAGCGCATCCGCAACCTGACGGAGCCCGGCCGCCGCATCCTGGAGTCGGTAGAGAAGATCCTGCAAGAAGTGGAAAGCCTGAAACGCGTAGGCAAGGACTACGCCGCCCAGGACCAGGGCAACTTCACCATCGCCACCACCCACACGCAGGCGCGCTACGCCCTGCCCCGGGTGATCGCGGAGTTTACCAAGCGCTACCCCAAGGTGCGCCTTTCCATACAACAGGGCAATCCCGCCCAGATCGCCGACATGGTGCTGCACGACCACGCCGACATCGGCATCGCCACCGAAGGCATCTCGGCCGACAAAAACCTCATCTCCCTGCCCGGCTACCAATGGCAGCACGTGGTCGTCATGCCCCCCGACCACCCCCTGCTAGAAAAGAAGCACCTGGCGCTGGAAGACCTGATGGGTTACCCACTCATCACTTATGATCCCAACTTCGCCGGCCGCCCCAAGATCGACAAAGCCTTTGAGCTGCGCCACCTCAAGCCCGACATCATCCTGGAAGCCATCGACGCCGACGTCATCAAGACCTATGTAGAAATCGGCCTGGGCGTGGGCATCGTCGCCGGCGTCGCCTTTGACGCCGAGCGCGACCGCAACCTGCGCGGCATCCCCGCCGGGCACCTGTTCGGCACCAATGTGACGCACCTGGCTGTGAAGCAAGGCGCCTACCTGCGCAGCTTTGTGTATACCTTTATTGAGTTGTTCTCCCCAACGCTCAACCGCAAGCTGGTAGAACAAGCCATGTCGGGCGACCACGAAGCCTACGAACTCTGACGCACCCCATCCAGCGCGGCTGACCAACGATGAATAGCCATCAGCCGCGCCATGCCAGCCCCGCCACGGCGCCCCGGATGCAACCGGCGCGCGGCAGGGACGGATCACCTTGAATGGCCAACCCCGGTTGGCCAGACTTATCAGCACAACGCAGCACAACCCATTGGTCGCCCCAAGGCAGCCAGAAAGACCCCATGACAGAGCAAGCCACCATCCACTGGACCGAAAACGGCGAAGAACGCAGCGCAAACTGGCAATCCGAAGCCGGCATGCCCCCGCCCAAGCGCGTCGTCATCGCTGACGACACCACCACCGGCGACACCGCCTACCGCCTCGCCTGCGAAGGCACCGCCATGCTCTGGCGCGGCGACTTCCAGAACGCCCGCCAGCTGCTCCAGGCCCTGGCCCGCCGCGCCGACAAGCCCAAGAAGGCAGCCAAGGCAGCCAAGGTGCCCAAGGCCAAGCCCACCCCCACCGAAGCCTTCCACCTGCACCGCCAGGCCCAGTCCCAGCGCGCCCGCACGCTCTCCATGCTGCTGCTGCCCTTTGACGCCGACCACCTCGTGCCCCTGCGCCGCTCCCCCGATGTGCGCGAAGCCTGCCTCGAAGCCTACGGCGAGGTCGACGCCCCCTACGTGGCATCCATGCGCGAACTCCTCGGCCTGATCGGCGCCCACGAGTGGCGTAAAAAAGGCGTGGAGATCCCCGCCCTGGCCGAACGCATCCACCCCTACTACGGCGTGTTCTCCCCCGTGCGCGGCGAATACATCGACCTGGTGGCCAAGGCCCAGCTACCCGCCGGCGCCCTCAACCTCGCCTTCGACATCGGCACCGGCACCGGCGTGCTGGCCGCCCTGCTAGCCCAGCGCGGCGTCAAACGCGTGATCGCCACCGACATGGACCCGCGCGCACTCGCCTGCGCCAGCGACAACATCCACCGCCTGAAGGCCGCCGCCCAGGTCGAAGTGGTGGAAGCCGACCTCTTCCCCGAAGGCCGCGCCCCGCTGGTGGTGTGCAACCCGCCGTGGGTACCGGCACGCCCCAACTCGCCGATTGAACGCGCGGTGTATGACCCGGACTGCCAGATGCTGAAGGGCTTCATCGCCGGTCTGGCCGATCACCTGGAACCCAAGGGCGAAGGCTGGCTGCTGCTGTCGGACCTGGCTGAACACCTGGGCCTGCGCACGCGGGACCAGTTGCTGGGCTGGATCGATGCAGCCGGGCTGAAGGTGCTGGGGCGGCTGGAAGTCAAGCCCAACCACCCGAAGGCTGCGGACATGACCGACCCGCTGCACGCCGCGCGTGCGGCAGAGGTGACTTCGTTGTGGCGCTTGGGTATCAAGTAAGCTGTAGTTGATGGACCGGGCGGCGCTCGTCGCCTTGGTCTGAAGACAGCCAGAGCCTCCCACCCTGCGCTCTGTTGTCTCCCCTCTCCCGCCCTGCGGGAGAGGGGCGGGGGAGAGGGCGGGAGCCAGCAAGAGCGACACCCATCCAACCTGCGAAGGCCCCTCCCCGGCCCCTCCACACGACGCGCACTCAAAACGCGATAGGCGGATCAAAGGCATCGATCTCCGTCACCCAGCCCTCCCTCTCCCTACATCGGACGCGTGAAGCCGGCATCGCCTTCGCAGCCTGCTGGACAAGCACGCACCTTTCCCCCGGCAGGGGGTATCCGATGGATGGTCGCTCCGGAAGCATCATGTCTTCCATTGCGCCCTAGAGTTGCGCGTAGATGTAGATCATCCCCTTATCACCTGGCTGATACCCGGCGCGCTCGCCTAAAGAAGTCTCTGAGGCGTATAAATCGACCGGCACTATCATGCGCGCCTCAAAATGTTTCGCCATTCAACCTGATGCCAAGTACACAGGATGACGCTTGTTCGACTAGATACCTGCCGTCGATCCGATGCACAACATGAACGGTCGCAGGGGCATGTCTACGGTAGTGCAGAATCGTCAGTATCAGACCTGCCAGCAAAACGAATTCCAAGGAAAACAAGACCGCCGCATCGCGGTGAATCGTTGGGCTCGGTAACCCAGGGGCTAGCAGCCTTAGCTGAAATAGCACCCACACGAGGGGCAATGCAATGGCGTTGAAGACGCCAACTGCAACAGGCAGGCTGCGAGGAATGCGCCAGGCGAATCCTGCCGCGCCCAACGCCAACCCGATGATTAGCAGGCACCCCAAGGCAAAGGGCTTCGACACAGCCAGCCACGCCGGCAGAAACCAGCCTAGCAGCAGGCCGAGCGCCAGCATGCTCCCGGCAAGCAAAGCAAGGCGCAAGGTCTTGCGTTCATCGAGACGTGCGCGCAGCTTGGCCGCCCAGGATTGCACAGGTGTCGATATCAGCTTTACGTGGTTGTCTGCGCTGATCTCCAGCGTGATCCATTTTGCTTCGAACGCCACGATTTTCCCATG
Organism: Cupriavidus basilensis; assembly: GCF_008801925.2. NCBI lineage: Bacteria > Pseudomonadati > Pseudomonadota > Betaproteobacteria > Burkholderiales > Burkholderiaceae > Cupriavidus > Cupriavidus basilensis. Next base: position 3,544,937 of record NZ_CP062803.1, read on the forward strand.
CGCATTGACGGCGTATTGGGCACGGCTGCCATCGTGAAAGTGAATGTCATGCGAAACCATGCCGGCCACACCCGTCATGTCGTGTTCAATGACCTGGGCCGGGTCACCGATGTCAATGCTCGCCACGCGGTCCAAACGCAGCGTCACCGGCTCGGTGGGATAGGCAACCCCCATCACGCCGGCACTCACGATGCCATAGAGACCGCCGTCTGCACGCAGCATGACTCGCTTCGCAACCTTGGCGGCGATCATTCCCGTCTCCATATCAGCCAGTTCAGGGGACCAGGACAGGCAGGAAAAATCGCGCATCTGACTATGCCCCCACACTCGTGTCGGTGTTCGCAATCAATTGGCAGCCACACTCTGAGCGGTCCCCCTCGCATGCCACGACGCCGCCTTCGACCGTTAGCCCGGAGCTCGCCTCCACGATCTTGTTAGTGCCGTGCGGCCGGCCATCCGGGTAGCCGAGCGGGCACCTGACGAGGTCACCCAGGCGCGCCAATGGCTGGCCGTCCAGAAAATCGCTGGCGGACCCACGGATGACTTCGCCGCCATGCGCGGTCTTATCGCTTTTCTTGATGCATTTCTTTGGCATTTGGATTGGCTTTGCGACTATTGGGTCACCACCACTTCGACACGCCGGTTTGCAGCGCGACCAGCGATGGTCTTGTTATCGCCAACGGGTTCGCTATCGCCCTTGCCAATCGCTTCGAGCCGGCCCTTGGCGACCCCTTGACTTGCAAGACACTCACTGACGACGGCAGCGCGTTCTTCGGATAACGCCTGATTGGACGGAAAGCGCACGCTCTTGATGGGCTGGTTGTCGCTGTGGCCGATCACTTGCACCTTGCCTTGCACCTTGTTGATTTCTCTGGCCACCTTGTTGAGCGCTGGCAACAGTCGCTTGTTCACATCAGCCTGACCGGCACGGAACATGTCATCGCCCCGGAATACCACGGTGGTGTCCCGGTCGTTGTCATGGACCGCCACCACGCCGCGTGCGATCTCATCCTTGAGCAATTCGGCCAGATGCAGCGCCTGGGGCAGCGGTGGCGGCGTCATCCTGCCAATGGCCTCGATCTGCCGCACCAATTCATTCTGCCTGCGCAGCAAATCGTATTTCATCCAAGCGAACAACCCCAAGGCAACTAGGGCAAGCACCGAAACCGTCGCCCACGGCGACAAACTGTACAGATGGCGAAAGCGCCCCGGCGGCGCGGGTTCAATGTGCGGCGACAGTTCGTTGGGGACGGGGCCGTAGTGCTTCAGCAGCAAGTCGTACAAGCGCTGCCGAATCGTGTAATGCTGCCGGTCTCCGTCGGTCATCCCGCGATAACGCCCCATGAATCCCAGGGACATCAAATGGTAGATCAGTTGGATGACCGCAATATGCTCGTGGGGCGATTCCACCAGGCGGCCCAGCACTTGATATACCTTCTCGCCGCCCTGATTGTCCTGGTGGTGTTGAACCAGCAGACTGTGGTTGGCCCACCGGCCCTGTCCCCATTCGTGCTGCAAGGCTACGTCGTCCAGCGCCGTGCAGATGGCATAGTGCGAGGCAATGACATGTTCGCGCTTGACGTTGGCGCGCTCGACCAGTGCCTTGAATGTGTCTAGCTCTTGGTTGATCAACGCGCGCAGACGTTCCGTTTCCGCCGGCGCCATGCGCTCCGGTAGGTCGCACAGACAACGAACCAAGCGCCGTGCTGCCTCCAATATTGGATTCTGGGCACGCTGCACATCGGCGAAACGCTGCTCAAAAATTCGCGTCGGCTGCGAATCGTTACCGGCTGCTGGTTTGTTGTCCGGCTCGGGCGAGGGGATGCCTTGCGGGTCCATGTCGGCCATCTTGCTTAGACTCCGTTCGTGACCGGATGGGGCTCATCGGTCACCGTGTAACCCAAGTCGCGCAGCTTCTGCTTGACCAGCTCGCGCTGCTCCTTGGAATAAGTCACGTCGTCCTCGATCTTGAACGGCACGTCGATGTTCAGCGTCTTGACAAGGATGTTCAGCGCGTAGTCGCGGGCGCGTAGATAGCGCAGTTCTTCGGGCGTCATGGCCGATTCACTGCCATCCGCGTTATAGCGGCGCAGTCCGATATCCTTGATCGGCATGGGGTCGTTCAGCACGGGAATCAGCACCGGCACAAATTTCGGTGTGCGCCATGCGCGGAACTGATAGAAGATCATGAGTGGGTCCCTTTTCCCGTCACGGTCATCCGCACCCAGCGCACGCGTCATCAGCTCCATACTGCCGGGGTCGTCCAGCAGCGCGAGGCCGAAGACCGCGCCGACGCGCACCCCGTAGTTTTTTGCCGCTAGATAGGGCTTCAGATCGGTGATGCGCTGCTCCGGTGGCACGGGCATCTGCGCCATTGTGAGCAGAAGGTTCTTGTTTTCCTCCTCCTTTGGAGGTTGGAGCTTCGCTTTGAGAATCGGGTAGACCTCGGCACGGGGGTTCTCGATCAAGCCAAATACACTGTTGTCTCTACCGCCCTCTCCCAGCCCGTGCGCCAACAAAAGAGCTGATTCCAGCGTAGGCACCTTTCGCAGAAAGCTATAGGCAATGTCTCTCGTGGTGCTGCTTGTGTTTGGGTCATCCGCGATAGCGCGGATTTCCGGCACGATCGCATTCTGTTGCCGGCGAACATAGGCATAAGCTTCATCCCACTGCCGGTGGTTGATCATTTGTGCCAGGCGAGGCATATTCGGTTGCTCCTGTATGACTTGATCTTGCGCAGCCCATGTTTGTGGCAATGCAATGGTGCTGGCAAGCAGCAGACTCAGGCAAAAACGCCTTGCCCAGCGTTGTCGGACGGTGGTGCCCATACGCTGATCAAGAGTTCGCGGCGGCAGAATCCAGCGAGGCGTCGGCTTGACGCCTTCGGCTCGCGTCGGCTGCGAATCGTTACCGGCTGCTGGTCTGTTGCCCGGCTCGGGCGATGGGATGCCTTGCGGGTCCATGTCGGCCATCTTGCTTAGACTCCGTCCGTGACCGGATGGGGCTCATCGGTCACCGTGTAGCCCAAGTCACGCAGCTTCTGCTTGACCAGTTCGCGTTGCTCCTTGGAATAAGTCACGTCGTCCTCGATCTTGAACGGCACGTCGATGTTCAGCGTCTTGACAAGGATGTTCAGCGCGTAGTCGCGGGCGCGTAGATAGCGCAGATCTTCGGGCGTCATGGCCGATTCGCTGCCATCCTCGTTATAGCGGCGCAGTCCGATATCCTTGATCGGCATGGGGTCATTCAGCACGGGAATCAGCACCGGCACAAATTTCGGCGTGCGCCATGCGCGGAACTGATAGAAGATCATGAGTGGGTCCCTTTTCCCGTCACGGTCACCCGCACCCAGCGCACGCGTCATCAGTTCCATACTGCCGGGGTCCTCCAGCAGCGCGAGGCCGAAGACCGCGCCGACGCGCACCCCGTAGTTTCTTGCCGCTAGATAGGGTTTCAGATCGGCGATGCGCTGCTCCGGTGGCACGGGGATTTGCGCCATCGTGAGCAGGAGATCCCTGTCGCCTTCTTTTGCAGGTGGTCGCATCTGCCCCTTCAGAATTGGGTAAACCTCGGAACGAGGGTTCTCGATCAGGCCAAGTACGCTTGCCTGACCGCCTCCTTGACTAAAGCCTTGCGCCAATAGCGTTGCCGATTCAAGCGTTGGAACTTTCCGCAGAAAGCCGTAGGCAATTTCCATTGTGGTACTACTCGTTCTTGGATCGCTCACGATAGCGCGGACTTCCGGCACGATGGCATTCTGTTGCAGGCGAACATAGGCGTAAGCGTCATCCCACTGCTCGTGGTCGATCATTTTTGCCAGGCTAGGCATATTCGTTTTCTCCTGTATGACTTGATCTTGCGCAGCACACACCTGTGGTACCGCTACGCTGCAGGTGAGTAGCAGGCTCAGGCAAAAACGCCTTGCCCAGCGTTGTCGGACGGTGGTGACCATGCCGCTTTCTTCTCCGTTGACGATTCAGACTTGTTGAGTAGTGCGATCCCGCGTGCCGTGACAATCTCGGAGTACTTCGAAGAGGACACGACCTTCGGCACCGTCTTGCAGCACAGCATCTTGCCGCCCACATGCCAGCCATTGCCAACATCTTGTTGCCGTCCTCGTTGCCGGGTATTGGCGTCCAGTGGACCGATGCCGTTCAAACCGGTATAGACATACATCAGCATCCGGCGGGACCAGAAATCCTCCAGGTTGTGGCGTTCTTCCCTGCCTTGAATTTGCACGTGAACATCGTCCCCCTTGGGGTTATGCGTTGCGGGGTGCCATAGTCCGAGAAAATGTCCGATCTCGTGGGCGAACGTCTGGATGAGCTGATCCTGGCTGGAAGGCTGGCCGCCATGCATCTGCTCGGCGGCCACCAGGGCGGTATTGCAAAGCCCCCAGCCAATGCCACTACCGATTGTGGATTCCACCACATACATGTTCAGATGCCTCGCCTTGCGACTCAGACTGGTCACCGCGGGGAACTCGTTCACCGCAGGTTGCCCGTTTTTGGCAGGCTTGACGGTCATCGCCCCTGCCTTCGTCAAGTCGATGGTGTCATTCAGCCATTGCTCGACCTCAAAGCGAATCCCCGCTGCCCGCCAGATGTCATTGATCTTGTTGAAGATGGGTTCGAGCTTTGGACGCTGAAGCGACGGAGGAACCCGTGGAATCTCCGGCCTGCCGGCCTGCCCAATAGACACAAAATGCACCGCCACAGCAACGTTGATGGGGTCGTAGACCTGCACAGCCAGGGTGTGCAGTAGTGGCCCAGTGGAACTGCCGAAGCGCACTTCAATACTGGCCGTTCGTGGAGATGCTTCTTCTCCGCCACGTACCCCTGACAGTTCAATCAAGTCACCCGTCACATGACTGATCTTGACCGCGCTCTCATCCGTACTGACGAAGCTCAGCGGCACGCTCGCCCCGACATGCAGGCGCAGCAGCAACAGGTCAATTCTCTGTCCAGCCATCAGGCTAACGATGGGCCCGTCATGCTCCCGGTAGCCGCGCTCGTCCAGTTCGGGCCTGCCCGGATGAAAGGTGGTCGATTCGTTGTACCGCACGAAACGCACCGGTACAAACCGGTGTCCATCGTAGATTTCGCGTGCCAGCGGTTTTGGCGACGGCCCCGGCGTGGCAGATCCGACTGTGCCTTTGTCTTTCGGTCGTGTCGGAGGCGGGACGGTACATGGCTCCATGGTGCCCGGAGGGGCGCTGCCGCCGCGCGCTGCCAGCTTGGCGACGAAGTCGGGGTGAAACTGCTTGACGCTCGAGCCAGTGAGATCGCGGTGAAAGCCAAACGCCTGCGATGGATCGATCTTGCTGCCAGCGAGTTCGTGCCGCTCAATTTCGCCATTGGGCTCGATGCCGCTGTCCACCTGAAAACGCAGGATCGCGTCCTCGATTTCGATGTGGTCCAACTTGTCATCGGGAATCTGCGACACAGCCACTTGCCCGGGCCGTACGGACCGATAAGGCTTGTCGTAGTAACCCAGCACCATCAGGCGACGCTTGGCACCCTGGATGCCCATCGTCGTTGTGCTGTCGGTCTTCTCGTCATCGCTGTAGTCACGCGCGGTCAACTGGATCAGCGTGCCAAGAATCTCCAGTTCGCCTGTGATGCCAGGTTGCAGGCCCGGCAAGAGAATCTTGCCGTTGGCCTCCGTCGTGCCTTCGCTATCCGTTTGTCCAGGGATGCGCAGTTTGTAGCTGAGGCCGGCCAGCCCGCGCTCGGCTTCAGTCCGGGAGATACCCGGGAACAGCTGGAAATAGATGCGCAATGGGCGCAGCGGTATCGCCACCTTGCACACCGCGCCGCCCGGCTTGAGGGTCAATTCCGGATACGATGCAGGCGGCTTTTGCGAAGGATGTGTGGAATGGGTTGCCATAAGCGGTCTTATAGAATTTCAATCTTTACGGTTTCGCCGAACTCGGCTAGCTTGAGCGCAGTCTCGCTGTGCGCATTGGTCACACCTTCGATGAGGCTGCCATCGGCGCGCGTAATGCGGTATGACTGGTGCGGTGCAAGGTGGTCAGTGCCATCCCAATGCAGCTTGTAGAAGCCCTCGTAACCTTTGCCGAAGCTCGGCATCGCCACGCTGGCAGTCTTCGGGCCGGTCAATTGCTTGCTGCCCGCGTGAACCGTCCATGCGCCGCTGGTGCCGCTCTCGATGCCGCTGGGCGTCATGCGGTAGTAAGTGCCGCCAACGTTGAACACGATTTCCCTGGCGGCGGTGACTTCGATCCTGCCTTCGGTGCTGGTGACCTTCAGGGTGTCGCGCGCCACGACTTCCATTTCGTTGTCTTGCGCCTGCACCGCGACTTTGCCCTTGCGGGCGATCAGCTTCACGTCTTCGGTATGGCCGCACAGCGAGACACCTTTGGCCGCGCTGCCGACAATGCTGTGACCCGCAGACATGGACAAATGCCTGCCGGTGGTCAGCGCCGTATGGTCGCCGCTGTGCAGGTGCGTGGTCTTCGGTGTCGTACTGGCGATCCCGGCTGGACTCGCCATGACCATCATCGGCTGTGACAGTTCGCCCAGCGCTTCGCCCGTCCCCTTGATGGCGTCGTTCTGTTCGGCAATGGCCTGCGCCACATTCTTCTGTTCATCGGTCTGCGCGAGTGCCGCCACGCTGGCATCCAGCACGTTGCGGGCTTCGGCCAGTGCCTGTTCCAGCCGGCGGATCGTTTCCTGCATTGCCAGCACATGACCGTCTGCGTTACGTCGGGCCTCGGTGGTAATCAGCATCCCGTCTGCGCGGATGGCCCCCTTGCCATCGGTGCGCAACTCGAAGCCCTCGCCGCGCTTTTCCTCGCGCCCCTGCCAATCGTTCACGCGGACGTTGTGGCCGAGCGCCAGCAGGCTGTTCTGGTGGGCCGAGGCGACCTGCACCTGCTGCTGGCCCTGCGTGTCGTCATAAAGCGTCTGGTTGCGGCCTTCGCCGAATAGCTCTTTACTCTGGTAGCCGGATAGCGCGTGCTGATCCGGCAGGTTCCACGCCGGTAGATTTTCCTGATTGTTCACCACCCCGACGATGATCGGCCGATCCGGATCACCGCCCAGGTAGGCCACAACGACCTCCTGTCCGATGCGCGGCAGGTGCGTGTTGCCGAAGCGGCTTCCCGACGCAAAATTGGCGACGCGAATCCAGCAGGAACTGTTCTCGTCGTTGTTGCCATAGCGGTCCCAGGCAAACTCGCAGCGCACGCGACCGAAACTGTCGGTCCAGATTTCCTGATTGGCCGGACCGGTGACCTTCGCGACATGCGTGCCGCCGATGTAGGGCTTCCTGACCCATTCGGGCCGGAAGATCTCGCGGGTCGGCTGTGCCTCGAATTCCACCTCGCAGCGCCATTGCTGGCCGCTGCCCGAGAACTCGCCCACATCCTCGATCAGCAGGCGTGTGTCGAAAATCAGGTACTCGCAGTTGGCCTTCCTGCGCAGGGAGCGCGCGAGCGTGAACGTATTGCCCGGTGCCATCGCGCGGACATTCCCCTTGCCGCGCACACGGTGTCCGTGCTGCCGGATGGCTTCCATGCGGATGCGCGCCCGCATGTCGCCCTCGGCGCGGGCTTGCATGCCGCCCATGGGCTCGGCGTGGTCACCCGGCCAGTCGAACCGCTCGTAGGTCGAATGACTGGTGTCGCGCGGCGCTTCGGCAGACACGTTGAGGTCAGCGCGCGGTTGCTTGAAATCGTAATCCCCATGCGTCCATTGGCCGGTGACCAGCCGGTCACGCGCCTCAAACTGATAGAGGTGTTCTTCGTCAACCCGGTCAGAGGATGGATACCAGCTAATGGTGTGATACGCGGCACTGGGAATAACCTTGAAAGCCCCGTTGCCATCGGTCAGCACCAGACGGTGGTGACCATCTGAATGCTCGAAGAAGAACGATATGCCCCATTCTGCGAGCAGGCGCCGCACGAATTGGTAATCGGTTTCACCGGCCTGCAATTGATATTCGCGCTGAGGATATTGGCTATCCAGCAGGCGACGCTCGACGGGGAAGGTGTAGTTGCTGAGTACCGCCTCGACGATTTCCAGCACGGTCATGTTCTGGAACCGCTTGTAGTTGCTCGTCAGTGTTGCCAGCCACAGCCACGCACGCAAGGTCAACCGGTACAGAATGCGCTCGTTGTCATAGAACGGCCCCCGAACTTCGGTGACGAGGCCGGTGATTTCCCGCATGCCCTGGCCCAGGCCGCCGGCTTGGCCGGTGCCAGATCCGTCCAGTTCAATACTGACAGTGAGTTCCTTGCCCTGCATGGCTTCCATATCAAGGTCGCCTGCCGGGCCGTAAAGGGCATTGCGGTCGTCGGGGGTCTTTAATTCCAGTTCGTATTCGAAAAGGGCGTTAATGCCCTCAGTGCCGGATATGCGGGAAAACACCAGCAGCGGCTGTCCCATCAGTTCCGGCAACCCCTCACCGGACACGGTGACGGTACGAGAAAAGCGCGGCAAGCGGTTACCCATGCAAGTAAGCTCCGTGATGTCAGGCGCCCTCGGCGCATTCCTGACGCGACGCGAAACAACCCAGGCCACCTTACGTGACTTGGGCTCCCGAAAAAATCCGCTACTCCGATGAATTTAGCTTCCCAAGCTTATCGGCTTGGAAACGGGGGTGTCTATGAGACTATTCCGGAAATGAACCCGGACAATTCGCAGTCATGCGGAAATTGCAGAGATCTTGGACGGCACTGCGAACAAGCATGCCGCCAATTCGGCTAGCCATCGCGCGCGACCGGATCGCGCTAAGCCATGTCCGCCTCGCCACAAACCTCATCGACATGCCGCTTACAAGGCTTGCTGAGGCTTAACTTGGGTGGATTGAGGATGGGCCTCGCATCAAGGGCGCTAACCTCAGCACAGCAGGTGCAGATCTACGGCAATTTCGCCCTTACGCGATCCAGCCAGGTCGGCGGTAGGTCCACGACGCCATTATTTTCGGTCGCCCCCAAATCGTATTGCACGAAAATTGGATTCCAAATCAAATTTTTGTGCGGTTCAGGTTCAATATATTTACGCTCGGCCAGTAACTCCCCAGTGCGCGCTTCATACAGGCGGAATAGCGCGCCGTACTCTCGTGGCAGAAAGCAGGTTTCACCTATGTATTGGCCTGTATGGGAACGTTCTTGCTCGCATTGATACCGGGCTGATCGGTTCAGCGCGTTGCAGCCATAAATCAGCGAGCTAACCAGGGCTACGAGAATGACCAGCAACTTAGCCAGAAATTTAACGAGGCGCATCATAGCTCAAACTCCACTATGATCGGATTCGGAAGATGCAAGATCCGCAAGGCCATGAGGCTTGAACCCGATATGCCTTGCGCCAGTGCTGGCGCATCGATCCGCAAGTGATTTTCACAAATACCAAGACGGTATCCTGCAGCGAGCAACGCTATGCCGCAATCGGACAAGTACGAAATTCGATGAGAAATTTGGCGATGAGGGCGGCTATGAAACGATCAGAAAAGCGGCTACCGTTCAGTTCATTCAGCACACTGTGGGTGCTCAGCCGCGAGCCGCACATGCTGCCCCATCGAGGACGTGGAAGCGCTCTAACTTCCTACGTGACACCCTGCCACCCTCCTCCGCAACCGCCCCATCTCCGCCCACTCCGCCGAAACCGAAGGCGCCTGTGCACCCGCCGACATCGCGCATCGAAAGACGCTTCTGGCGTTTCGCGAATGGCTGAACGCATCCGTCAAGATCCGCTTGTTGTGGAGTTCGATCTATGAAAACAGGCACCAAAATCAAGGCCGATCCTCGCAAAGCCGATCCTCGGCTACGTTCGGCGATCAGGCTGGCGGCGCTCGCCGCTGCTGTATTTCTTGTTCTCTATGGCTTGGATGTTAGAGACAGATCCACTGCGCACGAATGCCGGCGGGAGGATTCCGGCGACTACATCGGTGAAACCTGCTATCTGGCGCGTGAGCACGGCACTTTGTTTCGCCTTTATGCTGCGCGTAGCGATGAATTACTCGCAGAACGCACGTACCTTGACCCCAACGCTCCGCGCCTACTTTGGTTTCACGACCATGTGCTGTATGACATCGGCGCGCACGATGGCAAGGGCTATGTAACACTGCCGCCGACACGTTGGGACTGGCTACGGGCTAGACTCCCGTAGCGAACGAAGGCGCCTGCTTCCGTTCGTGGAATGACAGCCGGGAACCGGCTGTTTGGGGAGGGGCCACAGGAGCGACACGCGCCGAACCTATGCAGCCCCTCCTCCCCCTACCTCAAAGCAACCCCTGCACCCGATTCAAAGCCGCATCCAACTGCTGCTTCAACGGCGTCAGCAAGCAATGCAGGCCGTGACTGTCTTCTACCTCGTCACTGTCGTAATCCAGCAGCCTCAGAACGGAGCCAAGGCCCGCGCTAACGCGTAGCAAGTCGGCGCAGCTTTCCTGCGCGATGCCTTGGGCGTCGTTGCGCAGCGCATCTAGTTGGTAGGCATAGCTCCTGGACGCTTAGCTTTGTGGGGGTGTCCGCTGGGAAGGTGATGCGGATCAGGTCGGCAAGGAGATCGGATTGCCGGGAGAGGGTGAGTGTGCGCTCGGGGTAGTGCGAGGGGATGGACTGACGAATGTGAGCGGAGGAGTTGGACATTGCGGTTCCATAGAAAAATTAGCCGCGTGCGGCGGCTGGTCGCCTATGCTTTCGCAGGTTTCCACTCCTGGTCACCTTTGTTTGAGGTGAGTGAGGATTGTCGGGGAGGTTTGGGGAGGATGTCAATCGGCGGGGACTACGCGGTCGAGCGCGTCAGCACCAGCGTTGGCTTCAGGGCATCCACTGACGGGCCCGATGGAGTTCGAATCGACCGACCGCCGGACTCGTGATGATGGCTTCTATGAACAGAATTGGAACGAAACGCCGACGTCCGAGTTCGGCTAATGCGGACATTCGACATCAGTGTGTAGATCGTCGACAATGTCTGCTTGGACCCCATCAAGAATGCCGGAGCATCAAAGGAGTGCCAAAATGAGCTGGGACGTTTCATTACACAAGTTCAGTCAGCGATATAACACTGTCGACGAAATTCCCGACAATGAGCAGCCGCTTCTTTTAGGATCACTGTCCGAAGTACAGGCTGCAGTATCGGAGGCTTTTCCAGGAACGAACTGGACCGATCCCATTTGGGGTATTTACGATGGTGGGCCCGGCTCAATTGAGTTCAATATTGGGAAAGCTGATCCAGTACAAATCCTTACCCTTCACGTGCGCGCCAACAAGGCCATCGTTGGTGGAATCCTCCATCTGTGCGAACGCATTGGTTGTCAAGCCATTGATCTTACGAACAGTAGCTTCCTCGACCAATCGGAGCACCCTGCTGCGGGCCTGGAGAAGTGGCGTGCGTACCGGGATCAAATCGTCGAAATTTTTAGGGTTTAGACTTTTCTCGAGCGTGCCCTTCCGGCGCCGCTCACGTCAATCGCCAAGTCGGATCCCTGACTTAGGTCTGGAAGGGCCGGCTCAAAAACGGGGGGGGGGGAGAGCAACCGTGTCAAGCGGGCAGTTTGTTTTCCCACGGCTGACCGGTCTTCGCCATGGTATTGAGGACTGTCAGCAGCTTGCGCATGCAGGCAGTCACGGCGAGCTTGAATGGCTTACCGGTAAGACTCAAGCGCTCATAGAAACTACGGATGGCAGGGTTATGACGAATCGCAGTTACCGTCGCCATGTACAGCACATTGCGCACCTCGGCTCGACCGCCGCGGATGTAGCGTTGTCCCCGGCGCTTGCCACTGTCGTCGTTAAACGGCGCCACGCCGACCAGCGCTGCGATCTGCTGGCGGTTGAGCTTACCCAACTCGGGCAGTCGCCCCAGCAGGGTGAACACGCTGACTTTGCCAATGCCCGGCACACTGCTAAGCAATTCCACTTTGTGCTTCCATACGTCACTGGTGCGCAGCTTGTGGGTCATATCGATATCGAGCGACTTGATACGGGCGTCCAACCATTCGATATGCTCTTTCAGGCTCTTGATGGCAAGCGGCGGCGCAGTGGCGACTCGAGCCTTCTCTTGCGCCCGCATGACCACGAGCTGGCTGCGCCGGTCCAACAGGTCAGCAAATTCGCGCTGCGCCTCGTCGGGCAACGGACGCACTGGCGGCCGGATCTGCTGGGCAAAACGCGCCAGCACGCGCGCGTCGAGCCGGTCGGTCTTGGCCAGAATCCCGCAAGCTTTGGCGAAGTCGCGCACCTGCTTGGGGTTGACAACTGCGACCGGCAATCCGGCACCAGCCAGCGCGATACTGACGCTGGTTTCATAACCGCCTGTCGCCTCAAGCACGATGCGATCGATTTGACCTTCGTCGTTGTGCTCGGCCAGGTATGCCAACAGCGAAGCGATACCCGCTTCGTCATTGATGAACTGCAAGCTCGCGCTGTCAGGCAAAGAGTCCAGATCCAGCGTGTTCTTGCTAACGTCGATTCCTACAACCTTGATATCCATTTGGCTTATCCCATCCTTGTGACCATTCGGCGTGCTGCCATCCAACCGTTCGGGCTTAGGCTAAACGCTATCAAAAATGGAAGCCTCGATCCTCGCTCTCCCTCGAACTTGGGCTTTCGCCCAGGGCATGGGGCCATCGATCTGAGGCTTCCAGGACATATTTTCCGACATACAAGGGGGCGCGGTGATTCGCTTCCCCGCCATCAATGGTTAATTCCAGCACGTACGTAAGAGGATGCGAGACGCCTCGCACTGGCCAACGCGTCGGCCCACCGTACTTGCCTGCAAGACTGTGCGCACCGTCGAACTCGGAGGTTTGCTCCATATTATGATCCTCAAACGAATCCTCTCGCTCCTTCTGGCACTATTCCTACCGAGTGTCGCCTTGGCCCAGTCGGCTACAACATTCGTATTCGTGAAGATCAACGAATCGATCATGCCGACTGAGAGGGGGAAGAAGTACGAAGATCCACTCGATGCAGCCTTGAAGAAAGCTAAGCTCGGTGAAGTGACGGGCGGTGGCAGTTCTCTTTCGAAGGAGCGCAAAATAGAGTGGGTGGGTGTCGACGTCGAGTTGATAGACCTCGGCGAAGGACTCCCCTTTCTGAAGCGGAAGCTCATTGAATTAGGCGTGCCGAAGGGAAGCACCTTAGAATATCAACTGCAGGACAAGAAGATCGAAGCGCCTCTCCGAGACTAGTGATCTGCCACCCGGTGGAGATGGAACACCCGGGAGCCCGAGCGGCCGGCTCTCTCCCCGGCCCTCACGTACCACGCCGAGCGCATACTTCTGAAAAGAGCGAACCCCCGCAATAGGCTGGTCAGGGATGATTGCAGTTACGCGGCAGGTATCCGTCTGAACCCTTCTCGGCCATTTACTTTGACTAGGCTGGACGGCTGCAATGGCCGAAACGCGGTCATCCACTCTAGAAGTGGTCAATGGCGGTAGTACAACCCTAAGCGGTCGGTCACCGAAGCTACAAGGACAATGTGGCTTACACTTGAATTCGGATGCCTCCCGCTTTGGGGAAGTTGCCGGCGCCCGAAGTGACTTCGTAGCCCGATGGGCGTCTTTTGTAGCTTGCTGCCGTCGGCAATGGCACGCGTGCATTACGTGCCGATACAGACATCCAGAGCGTATTTTTTAACCAGGTTCATGCTACCGGCGATTTTCAGCGCGGGAGTGCGAGAAGGAAGTCGTCGGCAAGTTCGAACAAACGGTCCGTAGGATCCTCGCCCCGCTCTTTCATCTGGAGCATGTCGATGATTTGCCCGTCATCGATCACCAGCATCAGCTTGCCATGTTCACGCATGGCACCTTGGGTCATTTTTATCGCATCAGTGCTCGCACCCGCTCGACTTAGGACTATCGCAACTCTGCGAAGGCCGCGCTCAAGCAAGTACTTCTCTGTTGTCAGTATCTGTCCCTGCTTGATCTTGTCCGCGTAGTTTTTGAACTCAAACAAGACGTATCTGCTGTCCAAGTGGTGCAGCAGGAATTGCCAAAAGTCCGTTGTCGGACGAATGCGGCAAATATAGTCGAAGCGGTTCAAACCATCATCCGTCCGCTTCTGGCGATGCCAGCCGTGAAGATCATTCGGGAACAGATACCTGAGAATTCGATCACAGAGCTTTTCATAAGCAGACCAAGTGCTCTTACCGCGTTTAAGCGCCTTCAGTTCTTGGCAAAGCTCTGTACCCTTGGTGTCTTCTGGCGGACTTGTCTCGGGCAGACGCTTGCTGGTTTGAGTCGGCTCGGTGGGTCTTTCCGATGCCTCAGGTATTGCGATCGAATCAAGCTCCAGAAGGGCGTTCAGTTCGTCAAGGAGTTCTGGTGCCCTTGCGGCCCAGTTCAGTAGATCCACGCGATCGATGAAGGTGATGCTGAACCTATCTTCCAACGTAGTGCGAAGTGCCGAGGACAGTTGGCATGAAACCACAAGCATGCCCTTCCTAGCACCCGCAATGATCCCTCTTGCGGCCAGCCGTGCGGCTGCCGACTCCAGCAACGTGACCTGGGCTCTAGCAGTTCGGTAAAACTTAACCTCAATCGCCCAAATTTCATTGCCCATTGTGGCTGTAAAGTCGAATCCAGCGCTCTGCCCTCGCGCGTTGGCATCGGCCCGCACGCCGCCGCTCGACGACACCACGATGGCGCGCTTGCCTGTCTCCAGGCCAATCGACAGTCCGGCCTCGTGAACGTCGAAATGATTGGCTTCAAGGATTCTCCGCACAAGCTGTTCAAACTGAAATCCGCTGGAATTCGTCGAGAGAGTCATTGGAGAGGTCCGTTGTAAGGTTCGGTGACCACTGTGGTGGGTCGTCGGAATGAGGGATTATCGAAGAAATTGTGACGGACACCGCAGAGCTTGCCTATCCCCTAGTGTGGAGCGGGTCGGGAATGTTCGTTTTATGCGATCGAATTCGCGGCTGCGGATGTCCGGATTTGGCCCAAACGCCGCCGCCCGAATTCGCTCCCGCCCTGGGCCGCTATCGGCAGGTCGCCGACGCTGACTGCAGTCAGGTAGCCTCGAAGCGCGGCGGCTGGCTAATAGCGGCCGGTCGCACTTGAGACTTCAACTTCCCTGGTGCACGATGCGTGCCGCGTCTTGCCGTACGAGGGCCCCACTCCCTCATTAAGTCCTCGCCACGACCTCACCTGGGCCTCAAGTAGAGCTGCTTCTGTGCTTGTCCGGGTACCGCGCGCTCCTCCGTCACAAAGATGTCCTGCCGCGACCTCACCAGGTCGGATAGCTTCCTGAATCCATAGACCCGGGAGTCAAAGTCCGGCTGCAGTTTCGTGAGGTAACTGCCAAAGGTGCCCAAATGCGCCCAGCCATTCTCGTCGGACGACTGGTCGAGCGCGGAAAGCATGAAGTCCTGCGGGAAACTGGGCGCCGCGGCTGGGGTAACGGCTGCCGCCAACGGTAGTGCGGGAGCCACTGTGGGCTCGGGCTTGGCCGCAGGCGGGATGGATTCCGCCGGCGCAGGCCGCAGCACCTCCGTGAGCACGAACTTGTTGCAGGCACTCCGGAACGCATCCGGCGTCTTCTGTTCCCCAAAGCCCAGCACAACCAGCCCCTCTTCCCGAATCCGGGTCGCGAGGCCGGTGAAATCACTGTCGCTTGTCACGAGACAGAAGCCATCGAAGCGCCGGGTGTACAGCAAATCCATCGCGTCAATGATGAGAGTGCAGTCCGTTGCGTTCTTGCCGGTCGTGTATGCGAACTGCTGCACCGGCTTGATGGCGTACTTCTGGAGGACCTTCTTCCAGGACGCGCTGTGCGGCGATGTGAAGTCACCATAGATGCGCTTCACAGTTGCCTCCCCGAATCTTGCCACTTCCCCGAGAATGCCCTCGATGACCGCAGCTTGCGCGTTGTCAGCGTCGATTAGGACGGCAAGCCGCAGCGCCGGCTCTTCGGCTTCTATTTTGGCTACAAGTTTGGGGGCAACCATATTGGCATAGGCGAAATGTGAAGACTTCAGCATAATGCATATCTTCCGTGCTGATGCACCCCTCTTCAGGGTTAAGCAATCATGAAGGTGTTCCTTGACGATGAGCGGCCAACGCCAGACGGGTGGCGCCGCGTTTATTGGCCAGACGAGACCATCCAACTGCTCGAAAGCGGGGTCGTCGAGGAAATCAGCCTGGACCATGACCTGGGCAACGACGCCCGGGGCACCGGCTACGATGTCATCCTGTGGATTGAAGAGGCCGTCGCGCTGCGCGGGTTCAAGCCACCAAGAATCATCGTGCACTCCGCGAATTCTTCGGCGGTCGACAAGATGCGGGCCGGCGTGCTCGCCATTGAGCGGCTGGCCAGCCGCTGACAGCCTTACTGAACGTTATGGAATTTGAAAATCTGCTGGACCCTTCATTTGACGCCGCATTCGCCGCCCGCCCCAGCCTGCCCTGGTGGCCTTGGGTTGGGTCAAAGTTCTCAACCTCGTCGGTGCGGACCATGGTGGTCGGCGAGAGCGTCTACAACTGGGGCGAGGGGTTCGATACGCGTTACAAGCAAACCGATGGCCTGCGGGAAACGCACCGCCGGCATGCCCTGAACTATCGACGCGACTCCCCTTACGTGCGCAACATCGAGCGGGCTATCTACCGCGCGTCCAAGCCAAGTGAGAAGCAAAAGCGTGCGCTCTGGTCAACGGTGGCTTACCACAACCTGGTGCTGCAGCCACTTATGTCCATCAAGAAACGGCCGACCTACGCCCAATATCTGAACGGCTGGCACGAGTTCTTCGAACTGTCTCACCTGATGGCGGTCGACCAGGCCATTGTCTATGGGCTCGAGCCCAAGAAGGTCGACGCACTGGTGGAAGCCATCCGGCTCCGCGGGGCATCCTTCAAGCAGAGCCGCTTGCCGGCGAAGGTCGGGCGGACGCGGCCGCGCTTGGTTACTATTGCTGACGATGGCCGCGCGCTGAAGCTACTCCTTATCCGTCACCCGAGCGCCTTCTTCAGTTGGCGCCAGTGGGCCCCGGTTATTCGCGAACATTTGCCCTTGCAGCTCGCTGTCGCCGACGAGGCAGCGGTGGTGACGGCGTGACTGTGGTTTGTGCCCACGGAGACCAGCGCGCTCTGTCATCAATTTGAGGCGGCACTGTGGTTCGGACAGGGATTTCGATTCGAGGCCGCGCAGGGGCTTTGTCAGTTCTCGCTTTTTCAACCGAGGACCGGTTCGGGAAATCTGAAGATCTGCGATGGGTCGGCTGCTTCCCACTGAAGCGGCCAATCCGCTCCGCTGGCATGAGCGGGACCGCGCCCGGGCTAGTCGCCGCTCAAGACATTCGCGGCCGTCTGTCGCCGATTCGGCGATCGGCGTTGTGCAACCGTGACACCCCACTTCAGCGTGCCCGGGCGCGGGGGATATCCTTGTTAGAGTGTTTGCTTGTGTGGATTGTGGTGGACGGACTATGACGACCCTCTGGCGGAAGATGCAGGCGGGTGCCGGTCTGCTGCCTTTCGTGAAATGTGGAGGTGCCATCAGCGCGAGTGAGACTTGCACCCATTTCCGCAAGGAGGCCATTCGTATCGACGAGAACGGCTCGTCACAATCCCGCCTCGCGATCGGGCGTGTGCCTCTCTGTTTCAACGGCTCCGGATGGTGCTCCTCTGGTGATGTTCCGGCCGAGCAATTCTGGTCGAACGATCCCAGGCACGGGGTGGCAGAAGCAGTGAAAGGCGACCTACTGGCCTATTCCGGCGTGACGGGACATGTTTCCCGCATAGCCATTGCTGGAAGGCCCGTACCGATTGTGAGAGTCGCTCGATACATTGGCTCGGCCAGGTGCATAAGAGATACTTACTTGGAACGTGCCGGCGGCGGCTATCGGCTGATTAACAGTCCTACTCTCGATCTATTATCAGCGGAGGCTGGAAACTGTCGAGGCTCTTACGTTTTCTACCGAAACTGGCACGGCGCGACATTTGCGATACTCGCAGAGAAAGCCGACCAGTGGCAGGGCATTGCAGTGTTTCGGGTAGACGCCAGCTTACAGTTCAAGAGCGCCTGTTCGAAGCGGTATATACGTTCCGCTTCGAACGCCCCCGCCGCTAACGTTCAATGACTACCATGTCGAATCTCCTCAAACGGTTCAGAATCGGCGCCTCACGGCTCCCGCTTGTAGTCCTTTTCCTGGCGGCAGGCCCGGCATTGGCCAATGATCTGCACGGCACGGGCGACGATGTCCTCTCCCAGTTCTTCAACCGTTTGAAGACAATCACCGATGACGGCAGGCTCTTCGATATCGCCGCGACATCGGAACACCTCGGCATCTCTCTTCACGAAGAACCGACGGCGTTGCAGCCAGGTCTCGAACTGTGCACAGGTAAAGAAGGAGCGGTTGGCGCCCGGAAAATCAAGATCGTTTCAGACCAGAGGTCTTGGTATCGAAATCTACCAACCGGCGTCCCGAACATGCCGGTGCCGGGATTTATCGTCAATCTGCCCTCGGGTGTAGGGGACGCAACGCTCAAATATGACATCCGGCGAGTGGCGCCATGTGGAAACCGACCTGCATTCTTAGGCGACGAGGCCAACTTGGAATTTTCAGGGCTACCATCGTTTACCTGCATTACCTATCGCGATGTCAGGAAATACCTGCCTGAAGCGAAGCCGGCAAACGCCACCGACGGCGTCTCCGTATACACGTACCACGGGAGCGCTAGCGACGAGACCGGAACGTATGCGAGCTTCACGTTCAGACTCGGCGCTGATTGCGCCGTTTCGGCCAACATCGTGCAGAGTCAAAATCTGGGGAACAGATTCCTGCGTGCCCGTGCGCAATATCAAAACTGCGTGGTCAAGGCTGAGCAGGAAGCCTGCGTCAATCGCAATCCTGCCAGCGGCTATGTCACTCTTCTGGATCAGTTGCGCGCACACTCGATAGCTGTATGCGGGGCGCTGGCGGATTTCTACGAGCAGGAACCCGCTCAGGGCAGCATGCCAGATGTCATTCTCGACAGAGGCAATGGATCCGGTACCCTATGCGGCCGCAAGTACTGGTAGGGCTGCAGAGCGTGGCGCAAGGCGTCAAATTTTGGTTCGCCGATCTGCGGGGTTGCGAGCGGAAATCAAAAAGCGCATTCTCGGCGCCTGTAATTCGCTCCGCGACCGACCGAGTTTCGGCCGACTCGGTCATTCGATGCCGCGCCTTCAGATGACTCAAACTGCCCGTAATCCGCCTATGTGACGTCGGCCGCGGCTCTAACCGGACAGTGAAGTCTCTCGGAAGCGGACGCAAGAGCAAGCCTCTGCACTATCTACATTTCGGCGTCGTAGATTTCGCGACCGAGCGCAAGACTCAATCGGGCACAAAGTACTGTAACCCAACCAAGCCATAAGTCCGATTCAAGCCGGCCGCAGAAGAGGAGCCCGCTAGGTTCCGCAGATGCCCAAATATACTGTGCATCACCCTCGCGACCATACCAGTGCGCTCCATCGGAATCAGCCATCCATCCGTCTAGTGTCTTATAGACAGCTGCAACCTTCTGCCATTCCTCAGCCGATAAATCGATTGGTACATTCAGCGTGATGGACTGTTCCATGGCGTATTTGAGGAACTCGTGCTCGGTACAGGATTGTCGTCGATTTCGGATTGGTAGTCGAACGACCTCTACTGGCCGGAAGCTCGTCGCCGGCCAACGCTCGATCGCCCAGACTCAGCTCCGAACTTCCGTAGTCGACCCATTTGGGACACTGAACCGCACTCTACCGTGCGGCCGCAACCCAGTGTAAAGCAGCTGCTCGCCGCTTATAGAGCTCGACAGAGAAGAACCAGGGTCTCGCTGGGCTGGCCGATTGGCTGACATGTTCGACTTGGCTGTGCCGATGCGGTCGAAGTCGTCGACCTCGGCCGGGGTATTGTCGGCCGGATGCGGCATCGAGCGGTTTCCATGAACAAGACATGGCGGATGACGTCACGCCACGTCGGTACTCGACTACTTGCCCGCGTATTTTAATCTCCGGCCGCGTGTTCCTTGTCGTCGCCTACGACCACTGCTTTTAGCCCTTCACGCAGTGCGGTCGCATTTTCTATGCCGTTTAGTTCCTCGAACTCCCGTTGTGCAGCTCGCCAGAACGGGGCTGCTCTTTCGTGCAGCCGTCGACCGTCCTTGGTGAGTTCAATCAGTCGGATTCTGCCGTCCGTTGGCGACGGCTTGATTTTCACGAAGCCATCGCGTTCGAGAAAGCCAACCATCTTTCCCATCGCCGTCCGCTCAATATCGAGTCTCTCGGCCAGCGCGTTGACTGGGGCACTTCCCACCTCGTCCAGTGCCGCAAGCGTCAGGAATTGTGTAATGCGCAGACCCACCGGTTCGAGATGGCTATCGTAGAGTCGCGAGATCTGCCTGCTTGCCTTCCTAGCGGCGAAGCAGTTGCACTGATCGATTCCAAGCGGCTGGTTAAACAGCGACATCGCGGTTCCACTCCTTATCTATTTGGGCTAGTCATGCATTAAACTTGGAGCAGCTTGCGCCGAGCCGGGCTCCGGGGCACTCAGATACTCGGGTCGGCTGACCGGACGATACGCGTGCAAAACGGCCATCGTCATCGGACGGTCTACACTCCGTCCGGCGGTACGATATACCCAGGCACTTCGGCCGCGAGGGTGCTCTTCAGGACTGCAGTGCCTTTGTCAGCCATTACTTCGCTCTTGCCGGCGGCTAGAGCGTCGTAGGTCTTCCGAACAACATCATCCGGACTCGCCTTAGGTACGTCAATGCCCTTGGTCAAGTCTGTATCGACGAAGCCGACGTGCAGGCCGAGCACGTGGATGTTACGCTCTTTCAGGTGAAAGCGAAGCTGGTTCGTGAAGCTCCACGCCGCTGCCTTTGACGCGGCATACGGCGTCAGATAGGGGCGCGGCAGCCACACAATGTCGGAAAGGACGTTGATGATTGCCGCATGTGATTTGATTGCTAGTATCCCTTCGAAGGCTTGAGAGACACGCACGACGCCATAGTAGTTAGTATCGAACATCTGCTGGGACTGGGTTTCTGTGTCGGCCGCGAGAGGCCCATCTATCAGGGCGGCAATGCCGGCGTTGTTGATCAGAAGCGTGGTGTCGGCGGCTACTTTCGCGGCTGCGGCGATCGATGCTCTATCTGTGACGTCAATCTTGATCGGCAAGATACCTGGTTCATCGAATCCGGTGATGTTGCGCATGCCAGCGTAAACTTTCTTCGCCCCGCGACGAACCGCCTCGCGAGCGAACTCCAAGCCAAGGCCACGGCTGGCGCCGGTGATGAAGACAGTTGCGTTCTTCACTTCCATGACAACTCCTTATTAGTGGTGCGAGCCATCGGAGGCGAAGATCCCGGCCCCCAACGCGCCCGTGGTATCAAAGAAAAATCTCTTCTGGAAATCGCTCCGAGAACATTTCCCGCAGATGCGTAGCGATGTTTAGGACAGCACCGAGCGGGGACATTCGTACGCTTACTCGCGGCACCGATCCATCAGAATTTCGGTCGGCAACGACGGTTGCGCTCAGCTTCTCGCCGCTTGTCAGAACAGCCTCGTATTCGAGCACCAGCCGCACGTCGCTGGTTTCAAGGAACGTTGGCGTTTGGGAGCCGTAGAGAGCTCCAACGGCATTGATCAGGAGCCTGATGTCATCGCGTCCTACAACGCGATCACGCAACACGGAACTCGCTAGCTCCGCGTCTGCCGTCAGATCATCCAGAAATGGGTGACGTTCATTCCGTGAATCGGACACGTTCATCTCCAATCGTTGCAGGACAACGTTCATGCAAAAGCAGCGCGATTCTGTGCAACATACTGTTCGACCGAGAGCGGTGGCTTACCGGTGATCCTCGCAACAACGTCGTTGGTACCAGAGAAAATTCCTTCTTGGTAGTTTTGCGCCACTTCCACCAAATGCTGGGTGAGGAACGGCGGAAATCTGTAGAGGTTCTCCATCTTGTACTGAAACTCTTCGATTGAAGTCGGTGTGTATTCGATGCGAGCGCCAAGTACCTCGCTCATCGCTGCTGCGATTTCCGTGTGGTCCATCTCGACGGGGCCATGGAGCGTGTAGGTTTTTCCTGCGTGGGCCTCAGGCGCTGCCAGCACATGGGCGATCACTCGGCCCTGATCGTCACTGGCAATCGGCGCATGACTGCCGTGGCCAAAGGGGAACTCAATTCTTTTCTTGGCCCAGATCTCCTTCGCAAAGTGCGGATATACCAGCCAATCGGCGAAAAAAGTGGGACGCAGGTGCGTAGTCGGAACGTCCGACCAGTCGAAAACACGCTCGGAAATCCAGTGATCCTGAGCGGCGTGGCTTGCAGACTCCCGGCGTGCAGAAATCTGTGACATGTTGACGATCGCCGCCACGCCCGCTTCCTTCGCTGCCTGCGCGAAGGAAGCGGCAGCGCTGATGATCCCTGGCGCGATCGGATGAAGGAAATACGCCGAACGGATGCCCTCCATCGCCGCGCGGATCGCGTCAATACTGGTGAAATCGCCAACAGCGATATCCACTCCACGCTGCCTCAAGGCGGCAGCGCGATCGTCGTCCGTGCGGACGTAGGCCCGCACTCGTCTGCCGAGCGTGAGCAGTTCGTCGATGGCTGCACCTCCAGTGCGCCCGGTTGCACCGCTTACAAGAATGTCAGGTTCGTTCATTGTTTCGCTCCGTTTTTTAAATGAGAGCATATGCTCTCTTGTGGTAAGAGTAGGAGCATATGCTCGTAATGTCAAGAATTGCCTAGCGCCGGCCTGTCCGGATGGCACTCCCAAGAGCGTTTTGCCCGTCCCGGGGTGGCGAACCAGCGCGATGTTGTGGGCGGGTTCAAGGGCTTCTCAGCGGTAGAGTTGCCCCAACAGTGCCGCGTCGGACTCGCCGCAACTAAAGTCGCAGCCAGTTAGACCATGATGACCGGGAAGCGGGCCACCTTCATCTTTCAGGCCTTCTAGTGCACTTCCTGCTCAGTGGGTTCTGCCTCCAGCAGGCGAGACAGAATGGGAACGATGCTCTAATAGACAGTGAGTCCTGCGCCGTCAGGTCGTCCAGCGGCTGAGCGATACCACGCAGCGTCAAGGATTTGAGAATCTCCGTCATGGCTCTATGCGGCATGCGGTACGTCCTGGCCACGCAGACACTGAACCGCCCCGGGAGTCGTGGAGGCTGGTTGGTTTAAGTGAATAGCGGTTCAGCGCAGAGTGGTGAATGGGACCGTGGACGTTATGCAGGCGCCTCGAGGCCAGAGATCGGGCCGGCGGACCGCCGCTGCCCCCCCCGCGCCGCTACGCGAGCAGCTCTCGAATAGTTAACGGCTGCTTCCGACGGCAAGGCTGCCATCCAGATGTCTGAGCGACAGATCCGACGGCTGTCCCTTTGTGGCCGAACTCGGAAGTTCGTCGCCGGCCAGCGCTCGATCGACCCGACTCAGCCCCGAACTTCCGTAGTCGCACCTACGACATCCAGGAAGGCCAAGTCCTGGGCAACTAGGCCTATCTCCGCAACCACATCCGCATGACTGTCACGCCGCCTGACGGCAGCCCAGCCATGCACCGCTCCGGCTACACGCTGACCATCCTGCGCAAAGACCCCGACGGACGCTGGCGGCTCACCCGCGACGCAAACCTGCTGGCAGCAGAAACCGCAGCGACCCCGTGACGACGGCATCGCCAAGTGAATTGCAGGAACGAAACAGCCATTGCGCAGCGCACCATAAAAAGAAGCACCTGCACACGCCCCCCCTTCCCCACACCCCCACCACGCACACCATCCCCACCCCGCCCCAGATCCGGATTCACCCCACATGGCGTTCCCACCCCATATCGCCAATAATGATCTCACTGCCATTGCCGGACGAGGGCGACCATGCTTTATAGTCCCGATGCAATTCGTACCGTCGCCCTGCTGGGGCACGCGGGGTGCGGCAAGACCTCCCTGGTGGAGGCGCTGCTGCACAAGGGAGGTGCGCTGCACATGCCCGGCAGCGTGGAGCGCGGCACCACGGTCTGCGATTTTGATCCGCTGGAGCGCAAGTACCACCACTCGCTCACCACCGCGGTGGCCCACCTCCACTATCGCGATACCCGCATCTACCTGCTGGACACGCCCGGCTACCCCGATTTCTCTGGGCTGTCGATGAGCGCCCTGGCGGCGGTGGAGACGGCGGCCATCGTCATCAATGCGCAGACGGGCATCGAGATGACGACCCGGCGCATGATGGGCTGGGCGCAGGCGCGCAAGTTGTGCCGGATGATCGTGGTCAACGGCATCGACAAGGAGAAGGTGGATCTGCCCAAGCTGCTGGCGGATATCCAGGAGGCGTTTGGCAAGGAGTGCTTGCCGATCAACCTGCCGGCGGGGCGCGGCGGTGAGGTGGTGGATTGCTTCTTTAACCCGGCGGGCGAGGCGGATTTCCTGTCGGTGGCGTCGGCGCACGAGGCGCTGGTGGATCAGGTGGTGGAGATCGATCCGAAGCTGATGGAGTTGTATCTGGAGCAGGGCGAGCAGATTGCGCCGGAGCAGTTGCATGCGCCGTTCGAGCGGGCGCTGCGCGAGGGCCACCTGGTGCCGATCTGCTTTACCTCGGCGGCCAGCGGGGCTGGTGTCACGGAGCTGCTTGATGTGTTTGTGCGCTTGCTGCCGAACCCGGCCGAGGGCAATCCGCCGTTGTTTTACCGTGATGCGGGCGAGCGCCAGGTGGCGATTCGCGCGGAGCCGGTGCCGGACAAGCATGTGCTGGCGCATGTCTTCAAGATCACGATGGATCCGTATCTGGGCAAGATGGCTGTGTTCCGCATCCACCAGGGCACGGTCACGCGTGACAGCCTGCTGTTTATCGGCGATGCGCGCCAGCCGTTCAAGGTGGCGCATCTGTTGATGCTGCAGGGCAAGGAGCGGGTTGAGGTGCCGCAGGCCGGGCCGGGCGATATCTGCGCCGTGGCCAAGATCGACGAGATCGCCTTTGATGCCGTGCTGCATGATGCCAGCGAGGATGGCAACATCCACCTGACCCCGCTTGACTTCCCCACCCCGATCTACGGCCTGGCGATCGAGCCGGCGCGCCGCGGCAACGAGCAGCGCTTGTCGGAGGTCCTGCAGAAGCTTGGCGCGGAAGACCCTTGCCTGCGCATCGAGCACCCGGCGGGCACCAATGAGACGGTGATGCTTGGTCTGGGCGAGCTGCAACTGCGCTGCGCGCTGGAGCGGCTGACCGGCCAGTACAAGCTGGAGGTGGTGACGCGGCCGCCGAAGATCGCTTATCGCGAAACCATCGGCGGCAAGGCGGAGGGGCATCATCGCCACAAGAAGCAGACGGGCGGTGCCGGCCAGTTCGGCGAGGTGCAGCTGCGCGTGGAGCCGCTGCCACGCGGCGCGGGCTTCGAGTTTGTGGATGCGGTCAAGGGTGGCGCGATTCCGGGCCAGTTCATTCCCGCCGTGGAAAAGGGCATCCGCCAAGTGCTTGAGTGCGGGCCGCTGGCGGGCTTTCCGATGCAGGACGTGCGCGTGACCGTGTTCGATGGCAAGAGCCATTCGGTGGATTCAAAGGAGGTGGCGTTCGCGGCGGCGGGGCGCAAGGCCTTTATCGAGGCCGTGCTCAAGGCGCGGCCGAGCGTGCTGGAGCCGATCGTGGATATCGAGGTGACGATGCCCGAAGCGGCAATGGGCGACATCATCAGCGACCTTTCCGCCAAGCGCGGCCAGGTGCGTGGCACGCGCACCGCGGCGGGCAATAGCGTGCTGGTGGCGGGACAGGTTCCTTTGTCCGAGTTGAACGACTACCAGTCGCGCCTGAACAGCATCACAGGCGGCCACGGCAACTACACGATCCAACTCAGTCACTACGAAGCCGTGCCGCCCGCCCAGCAGCAGGTGATGGCGTCGCAGCATAAGGCGCATGGCAACGGCGTGGATTGATGGGTTGCCGGGATGCCGCGATGCCGCGATACGGGAATGAGCATGGCGGTGAAGACTGCCGGGCTTGCGCGATGGCTCGGCTGTCTTCTGCCGTGCCCTGCCCTTGCGGCGTTGCATGTCCGGGCGGGCCGCCTCCTTCAGCCACTAGATCGTGACGCAAGCCTGGCTGCCCTGCCGTTTCTCGAGATCCGGCCAGACCAGGCCCTCGAACTGCTCCGGCGGAACCGGCTGGGAGTACAAAAAGCCCTGGGCGAAATCACAACCCACGGCGATGAGGAAATCGCGCTGCTCGGTTGTCTCCACCCCCTCGGCAATTACCTTCAATCCCAGCTTGTGCGCCAGCATGACCATGGCTTCGCAAAGCGCCTGATTGTCGCCGTCGGAGCCCAGGTTCTGCACGAATGAGCGGTCGATCTTGAGGTAATCGATGTCAAAGCGCTTGAGATAGGCCAGGGACGAGTAACCGGTGCCGAAGTCGTCGATCGAGATGCCGATGCCGGCGTCACGGAAGGTCAGCAGCTTCTCGTTCAATTCGGCGTCCAGTAGCAGGCCCTCGGTGATTTCCACCACAACGCTCTGCCCGGGCATCCCTTCCCGCATGAGATAGTCGGACCATTGCGTACAGACCTGGCCGTCTTGCCGGATCTGCATGGGTGACATGTTGACGCTGATCTGGAAAAACGGGTGGAAGCGGCCGCGCCATTGACGGGCCTGATGCACGGCTTGCTTGAACACCCAATCCCCGATTGGCACGATGAGCCCCGTGTCTTCGGCCAGGGGAATGAAGTCCAGCGGACTGATGGTGCCGCGCTCGGGGTGCAGCCAGCGGATCAGTGCCTCGGCCTTGCGGATTTCCCCGGTGGCCAGGTCGACGATGGGTTGGTAGTAGACCTTGAACTGTCCGCCAGGCAGGGCGGCACGCAGATCGCTGGTGAGACGCAGGCGCTTTTCTGCCGCTACGCGCAGGTCGGGCGTGAAGTAGCTGAAGCGGTTGCGCCCGGCGTTCTTGGCCGCGTACATGGCCTGGTCGGCATTCTTGAAAAGGACGTCCAGTTCGCTGGTGTCGTCGGGGTAAAGCGTGACGCCGACGCTGGCGGAAATGAAAGCCTCATCCGCGCCAAGCGCGAAGGGCTCGGCCAGCTTGTGGATGATGGCCTTTGCGATGCGCTCAATGCTTTTGGTATCGCCCGTGTTGGGCAAAATGACGGTGAACTCGTCACCGCCAAGGCGAGCGACGATGTCCGTTTCGCGCACGCACGAAATGATGCGCCTGGCTGCCTCGATCAGCAGGATGTCGCCTGTGTCGTGTCCCAGGGAGTCATTGACCTCCTTGAAGCGATCCAGGTCGATCAGCATCAAGGCCATATGCTGCCGGGAGCGATCCGCGATGCTGGCTTCGTGCTCGAGACGGCTGTGAAACATCTGGCGATTCGGCAGATGGGTCAGCGCATCGAAATTGGCCTGTTTCCAGATGGTGGCCTCGAACGCCATCCGGTCCGATAGATCACGGCCCACGGCCAGCACCGAGTTCACCTTGCCCGAGCGGTCGATCTCCGGCGTCAGGCGGATATGGGTGCAATGTTCCTGCCCATCCCTGCTGAGCCATCGCAGCTCCATTTGCCCACTTTTTCCGCTTGCAATGGTTTCGGCGATCTTTTCCTCGTAGAGCAGCGCATTGGCGCCACCGGGGACTTCCGAGGGCCGTTTGCCGAGCGATTCGGCCAGGCTGCACCCTGCCGAGTTGCAGAAGGCGGGATTAGCGTAAGTGCGGCGCAGGTCGCGGTCGTAGCGGGTAATGGTGTCCGGCGAGTTCTCGATCAACGTGCGCGACTCCTGCTCCCGGGTGACGAGTTCCGCGGTTCGCTCGTCGACGGTATGCTCCAGGGAGGCGTTGATCTCGTTGATCTTCTGGATTTTTTGCTTGATAGCCCCGCTCATTCTTTCAAAACACTGCGCGAGCCAGTCTAGTTCGTCCTTGCCGCCGGCATCCGTGCGCGCCAGCGCCTGCGCCTCGGCGCCCGCGTCGTTGCCGGTGTCGTGCATCTTTCGCACCAGCTCTTTGAGTGGTGCCGAAATGCTGTGGGAAATAAAGTAGGCCAGGAAGATCGAGAGCAGGAAACCCAAGATGCCAACCAGTACGATCTGATTGCGCACGGACTGTGCCTCCGCCATCAGCTTCTTCTCAGGGATTGTGCTGACCACGATCCATGTCGTGCCGGGAATGCCCGTGTACGCGGCCAGGTAGCGCCCCTCGCGCTTGCCCTCGAAGTCGACGAACCCGCTCGGCTCCCCGTTTAGCGTGTTGTTCGCGATTCTCTTGATCAGGTCAGGCTCGGCTGTCCCATCGGTGTTGGTGGAGATGCCGTCGGTGCGGACAACCAGCTTGTGGCTGCTGGCATCGAGCACGTAGATCTCCGTTCCGCTTCCCAAGGCGACGTCATTGAACATGGTCGAGAAATAGCCGGGGCGAATGACCAGGACCAGGTTGCCGATGCGCTGGTTGTTGCTCTTGCCGATGATGGCACGCACCATCCCGAGGTTTTGTTGTCCGGCGCCGTTGTCGTAGCTGCCCCAGTAAGCCCGGCCATTGCGCTCGGGCGCCTGCTTGACCAGGTGCATGACACCCCGTGTCAGTTGCGCGAACGCCTGGGTATCCATGATCCGGTTGTTCTTGTCGAGCAGATACTTCTGGTTGATGAAGTCAGCCGATCCGTAGTGCTGCAGCAGCAGCCGGGTCATATCCTGGCGCGCCTCGTTCTGCTCCTTTGCGCTGCCATTGACCACGTTGGTCAGCGCATTTTGAACGCGATCCGACAGGACAAGAAGGCTGCTTTCCGTCTCGACCTGCTCCATGCGCAGCGAGATGTTCTTGGATACTTGCTTGACCATCTCTTTGGAGAAGATCTCCGCCTTCTCCTTGATCGCGGCGGTGGACTCCACGTACGAGATGTAGCCCGAAATCAGTATCGGTATCAGCGACAGCAGGCTGAACGCGGTCATCAGCCGGTAGCGGATTTCGACACGGCGCAGCAGGTCCAGCGAGAGATAGGCGAAGGCGCTTCGCAGCGAACCTGTGATTGAGCTCATTTGTAGTGCATCTTTGCTTCATTCTTGACCGACGCGTCGAGGCGTCTGGCTGCCTGTGCGGGCGTGATCTTCCCGGTCAGCACGTCCTGCATCAATCGATGAAGCTCCTCGATCGAGTTAGAGGGTAGAACCGAATAGTAGGGGCTGGCGGTGACCGGATAGCGGCTGACCATGTTGGTGTAGTCGACCATCTTCTGATCGCTCGCGAGCGTTCCCGCGCCTTGCTTGAACGGGGGGATGTTCTGGCGTTTTCTTTGGAGAATGGCGAACCCCTTCCCGGCAATGAATTCGAGAAAACGCGTGGCGGCGGCCTTGTTGGGCGTGTC
Source organism: Cupriavidus basilensis (assembly GCF_008801925.2). Lineage (NCBI taxonomy): Bacteria > Pseudomonadati > Pseudomonadota > Betaproteobacteria > Burkholderiales > Burkholderiaceae > Cupriavidus > Cupriavidus basilensis. The sequence goes on from NZ_CP062803.1 coordinate 3,574,206, forward strand.
GCACACCGCAAACCCGGTTTCGCTGCCGATCACGGGTACCACGCGCTTGCCGGGCGCATTCCAGGGCGGGATGAACACGCCAACCTCGAAAGGGTTGCCGTGCAGCAAATGGCCAGCCGCCCAACTGCCGTGAAAAGCCATGGCGACCTTGCCCTCCTTGAACAGCCGTATGCCCTCGTCGTAATCCGTCGCCATGAAGGCGTCTTGCACGTAGCCGCGTTGCGGCATCAGCGCAATACTGGCAAAGATATCGGCGACCTGAGGCGTGTTCAGGTCCAGCGTGCCATCGCCGATCTTCTGCTTCCAGGCTGGCTCACGCGCCACCACGTTGTTGGCAAAGCCAAAGCTGAAGGGGCCGTTGCCGAGCATGTTCGGAAAGCCGCCGCTCCACATGATGGGGGTGACGCCCGCAAGCTTGAGTTGCTCGCAAACCATCAGGAACTCGTGGAAATTGGTAGGCAGCGCCTTGATCCCAGCCTGCGCGAACAGTGCCTTGTTGTAGTAGATCAGCGTTGTCGCCACGCCGCCGGAGATGCCAAAGCGCTTGGATTGGCGACTGGTCCAGTCCCCCTTGAGCGGGCTGAGCATGTTGTTCCATGCCGATGTGGTACTCACGTCTGTCAGGATGCCTTGATCGGCCAACTCTGCCGCATAGGCGTTCGGGTTGACACTCACCAGATCCGGCAGGTTGCCAGAGGCGATCCGGGGCTTGATGTTCTCCTCGACCGAATTGCCGATCATGAACTGCACATCCACGCGGACGTCTGGATTGAGCTTGCTGAATTGCGCCGCAATCTGGAGCATCTCCTCCGGCCAGTCTGGCGCCCATATCAACGCGGTAATGGCGGTCCTGGCGGGCACGGCTGCGCCTGGCGCGGCGTGATCTTGCTGTTGGCAACCGGGCAAGAACAATAAAAGAAGGCTGACCATGCCCGTTAGCAGGCAGGCAAACCCAATGCGTCGCGCCTGGTGATTCACTTTGCGGATTCGAATTGGATTAGCCGTGCTTCAGCAGGCACTTTTGACGTACCGCGAAGCGAACCGTTGGCGCTTGCGTCGCGAAAGAACCGATGGCAAGGCATGGCGGCGTCCGGACTGCGATCGCTTGCAACGGCATCGACAAGCGTGAATGCGCAGCCAACCCGCATCGGGAAACGCTTACGACGGCTGGGATGCGTATGTTTGGCCATGACAGCAGATCGGGCGAATTGAGGGGGGCGGTGCCTACACTGCATATCGACAACGAGTGCGAATACTGTACCGGGACAAACCCGAATTTCCCCGCCATGACGCGTAGTTGCCGGTATCACCAGAGCCAGCATGATAGCCGAATGAGTGCGCCTGACTGGGGATTCAACCGGTGGATTGCTGATTGCTCAATGCCTTGCCACACTTGCCGCCCCGGGGCCAACGATGCGCAGCGTTTGCACCACCAGCGAAAACGCCGGCGAGGGCTGGCGCCTGCTGGGGTAGTACAGGTGGTAGCCCTCGAATTTCGGGCACCAGTCCTCCAGCACGCGCACTAGCCGGCCTGCTTCGATATGCTGCGTCAGCTCATCTTCGGGCAGCAGGGTGATGCCCAGCCCGGCCAGCGCCGCGTCCACCTGGGGCTGCGCGGTGTTGAAGATCAGCTGACCATCGACGCGCACGTTCACCCGGCGGCCTCGGCGCTCGAAATCCCAAACGTACAACCCGCCTGACGTGGCCATGCGCTGATTGATGCAGCGGTGCGCCGTCAGGTCATTTGGCGTCCTGGGGATGGGGTGGGCTGCAAAATATGCCGGCGAGGCCACCACCGCCAGACGCAACGGCGGCCCGATGGGCACGGCAATCATGTCTTTATCGATGGTGTTGCCCAGGCGTACGCCGGCATCGAACCGGTCAGCCACGATGTCACGGAAGCCGTAATTCACGTCGAACTCCAGCTTGATGTCCGGATACGCGCGCAGCAGCGGCGTGAGCTTGGGCAGCAAAATGCTGTGCAGCACGTTGTCACCGCAGGTGATGCGCACGGTGCCGGCGGGCTTCTCGCGCAATTCGGTCAAGGCATCGAGCTCCGCCTCGATCTCGTCGAAGCGATGGCCGATGGCCTGCATCAGCCGTTCGCCCGCTGCGGTTGGTGAAACGCTGCGTGTGGTGCGCGTGAGCAGCCGGATCTGCAACCGCGCCTCCAATCCGCGAATGGTCTGGCTCAGCGCCGATTGCGTCACACCCAGCACAGCAGCGGCACGGGTGAAGCTGCCTTCGCGCGCCACGGTGACGAAGGCCAAGAGATCGTTGAGGTTGCGTCTGGCCACAGCGCAGTCTCCCAAGGCATATTCAGTAGCCTAGCTTATATCGTATTTAAGTATTCATTAGCTAGTCGCGGTGGCTTGCGTTCGCGAAGATACGGGGCAAGAGAAAGTCAATTTCAATGCCATGACAACGAACGTTTGTACCGCCCCTGCGGGCGAAACCGCCACCCAGCGAGAGGCTGGGGAGCAGCCGGCGTTCTGGAGCGGCGTCTTTGCGATGACGCTTTGCGTCTTTGCGCTGATCGCCTCGGAATTCATGCCCGTCAGCCTGCTGACGCCCATGGCTGCGGATCTCCATGTCACCGAGGGGATGATGGGGCGAGGCATTGCGATCTCCGGCGCATGCGCTGTGGTGACGAGCCTGTTCATTTCCACGCTTGCCGGCAGCATGAATCGCAAGACACTGCTGCTGGGGCTGACGGGCGTCATGGCGCTGTCAGGCGCAATCGTCGCGATGGCTTCGGACTATGTCACCTACATGGCCGGCCGTGCGCTCATTGGCGTGGTCGTGGGCGGATTCTGGTCCATGTCGGCGGCGACAGCCATGCGGCTGGTTCCGGCCAGCCAAGTGCCGCGCGCCTTGGCCATCTTCAATGGCGGCAACGCCCTGGCCACGGTGGTGGCCGCGCCGCTAGGCAGCTACCTGGGTTCGGTCATTGGATGGCGTGGCGCCTTCTTTTGCCTGGTGCCGGTGGCATTGATCGCGCTGGCGTGGCAATGGATCAGCCTGCCTTCCATGCGCGTGGCGCCGCGTAGCGCCGGCTCCAGCTCCGGCAATGTCTTCGCACTATTTCGGAATCCGGTCGTGACCTTGGGGATGATCGGGGCTGGCCTCTTCTTCATGGGGCAGTTCACGTTGTTCACCTACCTGCGGCCGTTCCTGGAAACGGTGACGCAGGTTGGCGTATCCGCGCTCTCGCTCATTCTGCTGCTGATCGGTGTGGCAGGCTTCATCGGTACCACGCTCATCGGCACGGTACTCAAGCGGCGCTTCTACCAGACGCTGATTGCCATACCGATCTTGATGGCCGCCATCGCCGTGGCATTGGTCGCTTTTGGAGGCTGGGCGACTGCCGTCGTTGCCCTGCTGGGTTTTTGGGGGCTGGTTGCCACCGCGGCGCCCGTAGGATGGTGGAGCTGGGTGGCCAGGACATTTCCGCAGAACGCTGAGGCCGGCGGCGGGCTGATGGTGGCCGTTGTCCAGCTGGCCATTGCCATAGGCTCTACCGTGGGGGGCTTGCTGTTCGACAGCAGTGGCTACCAAAGCACCTTCGAAGCGAGCGCAGCCCTGTTGCTGGTCGCGGCCTTCCTGACTTTTCTGACATCACGCGCGCAGGCGGCGCGGACCGCTTGATCGATGCGTGGTAACAGCGTTGTCGCTGCGCAAAACCGGTAGTGGGCGGGTAAGCCCGCCGCGTGCTTCAGCGAAGCGCACGGCAACGTTCTATCCTTTGAGAATGACGTGCCGGACGCATCGCGCGGCCTGGCTGGCATCCTGGCCATCAGCACGTTCTGTTCTCAGTCACGGCCCAACAGTACGGCGGTGTCGGCATGAAGCGTGTGTATGCACTGATTGCGACTTGCATCGTGTTGGCTGCCTGTGTATCAACGGGCGTCGACGTGAAGCCGGAGCAATTATCGAACTTCATTCCCGACTTCTCTACCCTTGACGACGTTACCGCGCAGCTTGGGGCGCCCACCTCCACGACGACGCTGCGAGACGGATCCACGATATTGATTTACGCCTTCGCGACCTCAAAGCCTCACCCCGAGAGCTTTATTCCGTTCATTGGCCCGCTGTTTTCAGGCGGTGAGATCCGGTCGTCGACGGTCCTTTTCGAGTTCGACGAGGGTGGGGTCCTCAGGAGCCAGCGCAGGACGACGTCGAGTGGTGCTTCAGGGTTGAGCGTATTGCCGCCCGGCGCGCTGCCTTGAAGCACGTCGACTACCCGGTCACGTAGCAGCAAGGCCGCCCCGGAGCCTGCGGGCTCTGGCACAAGCGCAAATGCGCGCGCCAGGCCCTGCTGCGTCGCAACACGAAAAACCAACCTTTCGGTGGGCTGCGCATCCGCCTGCGCCTGTTGCAATGTCTCCACCGCCGATCACAGGCGGACAGGAGACAACGACATGATCGAACTACAGGGCCGCAACGCCCTCATCACCGGTGCGGCGCAGGGGCTCGGCCTTGCCATCGCCCGGCTGTTCGTCGAACGCGGCGCACGGGTCATGCTGGCCGACATCGACGAGGCCGGGGCAGCCAGCGCCGCGGACGAACTAGGCCCGCAGGCGCGCTTCGTGCCTTGCGACGTTACCAGGAGCGCTGACTGGGCCCGCGCGGTGGAGGCGGCCACGGCCGCCTTCGGCGGGCTCGACACGCTGGTCAACAACGCCGGCATCGAGATCGTCAAACCGCTGTTCGAGCAGAGCGAGGAAGAGGTCAGCCGCCTCATGAGCATCAACGTGATGGGCGTGTTCCTCGGCATGAAGCACACGCTGGGCGCGCTCGCCGCCTCGGGCAAGGGTGCGGTGGTCAACATCTCGTCGCTGGCCGGCACCAACGGCGTGCCGCTGTTCGGCTCCTACGCGGCCTCGAAATCCGCCGTGATCCAGCTCACGCGCACGGCCGCGGCCGAGTTGCGTCCCGCCGGCATCCGTGTCAACGCGGTCTGCCCCGGCTTTGTCAGCACCGCGATGGTGGACCGGCTGATCCCCACCGTGGAAGCCATCGTCGGGGTGCCGTTCAGCGCGCTGGTCGCGGTCAAGCAATTGCGCCTCGGCACGCCGCAGGAAGTGGCCGAAATGACCGCGTTCCTGGCCTCCGACGCCGCCAGCTGGACCACCGGCTCCCACTACATCATGGACGGCGGGCTGTCTGCCGGATTGCTATGAGCAAGCTTCTTCTCCAGGACAAGGTGGCGATCGTCACCGGCGCCGGCCGCGGGCTCGGCGCAGCCATTGCCCGCGCGTATGCGGCCGAAGGCGCCAAGGTCGTCGTGTCGGACCTCGACCTGGCCGCGGCACAGCGAGTCGCGGCCACGCTGCCGGGCGCCAGCGCCGTGGCCTGCGACGTTCGCGTGCCCGAGCAGGTCGAGGCCCTGGTCGCGGCCTGCGTGCGCCAACATGGCCGGCTCGACATCATGGTGCCCAACGCCGGCATCGCCGTGGTCGCCCCGCTCGCGGCGCAAAGCTACGCGCAGTGGCGCGAGGTCACCTCGACCAACCTTGACGGCGTTTTCCTCTGCATCCGCTATGCGGCGCCCGCCCTGATCGCGGCCGGCGGCGGCAGCATCATCACGATGGCGTCGGTCACCGCGAAGGCGGCCTGCGCGCTGATCGGCAGCTATGCCGCGGCCAAGGCCGGCGTGGTGTCGCTCACGCAGACGGCGGCGATCGAATTGCGCGCGCAGAATATCCGCGTCAATGCCATCCTGCCGGGCTTTGTCGACACGGAGCTGGTCAGCTCGCACCGGCTCGAGTTCGAGCAGCAGTTGAACATCCCCGACTTCAACGCCGTCATCGCGCAGCGCCAGGGCCGCTACGGCACGCCAGAGGAAGTCGCCCAGCTCGCGGTATTCCTGGCCTCGGAACGCTCGAGCTTCTCCAACGGCAGCGGCTTCGTCCTGGACGGCGGCGTGAGCTCGTCCCTGCTTTGAACGTCATCCCTTCAAGACTTCAGGAGCCATGCCATGAGCAACAACAAGAAACCCGTCGTCGTCTATGGCGCCAGCGGCTACACCGGCCGCCTGGTGTGCGAGTACCTGCGCGAGTACGGCATCCCCTTCATTGCGGCCGGACGTAGCGCGCAAAAGCTCCACGCTGCCATGCAATCCAATGTGCCCGGCATCGAGACCGCCGACTACGAAGTCGTCGAAGTGCAGCACAACACGGAGGCGCTGACCGAGTTGTTCCGCGGCGCCAGCGTGGTGCTCAACACCGTCGGCCCGTTCGCGAAGTTCGGGCCGGAAGTGGTCCAGGCCTGCCTGGCCGCCAGGTGCCACTACACCGACACCACCGGCGAGCAGGACTGGCTGATCACGCTCGACGAACAGTACGGCGCGAAGTTCGCGCAAGCCGGGCTGCTGCTGTCGCCCGGCCTGGCGCAGATGTACACCACCGGCGAGATCGCCGCGCAGCTGTGCCTGGAGACGCCGGGCCTGGACACGCTGGACATTGCCGTGTTCTGGGGCGGCAGCCCGACCATCGCCTCGACCCAGACCATCCTGGTCAACGCGGCGACGTCCAAGGCTTTCCACCTGCAGCAGAACCGGCTGGTCGAGTGGCAGCCCGACGCGGGCCTCTACAACCTCGCGATCCCGGGCCAGCACGAGATGGCGCTAGCCCTGCCGTGGGGCGGCACCTCGCATCCGGTGTGGTTCCGCAAGGACCCGCGCGTGGCCAACGTCAAGGTGCTGGGCGGGGTGTTCAACAAGCCGCTGATGCTGGGCGTGCCGAAGATCGTCGAGGCCGCCCTCAAGGCCACCGAAGGCATGGACCCGGACGAGCGCTATGCCGCGCTGGCCCAGACCGCGGCCGGCGTGATGAACAGCATGCCGCCGCGCGAAAACCCGCGCCTGAACAAGTCGGTCGACTCCGTGCATGCCTCGGGCCCGCTTGGGCGCGCGCACTGCGTGATCTTCGGCAACTGCAACTACAAGCAGACCGGCATGCTGCAAGCCTATGCCGCCCACGCGCTGCTGCAGCAGGCGCCGAAGCGGGTCGGCTTTGCCTCGGGTTGCCAGGCCTTCGGCCACCATGAGCTGTTGGGCCAGTTGCGCAGCTTTGGCCTGGTGGCAAAGCCCGAACTGATCGTTCACCACTGAGGCGGGCCGGCACCCATGACCAAGGCTGTCTTGCCTCTGCGGAACCTGGCCGATATCGAGGCGCTGGAGCGGCTACCGATCGAGCGCCGGCTGGCGCAGCCGGTGTCGAGCTATGCCGCGCTGCGCCGCGCGGCCGCCGCCACGCCGCGCGCACCCGCCCTCACCTTCGTGGCCTCGGGCGACCCCGCCGACGGCGAAGTGCGTTACGACTACGCCGCGCTTGCCGCGCGCGTCACCCAGGCCGCCAATGCCTTCGCCAGCCTCGGCGTGGGCCGGCGCGACGTGGTCTCGTACCTGCTGCCCAACCTGCCCGAGACGCACTTCACGCTGTGGGGCGCCGAGGCCGTGGGCATCGTCAACCCCGTCAACCCGTTTCTCGAAGTCGACCACATGGCCGGCATCCTCAATGCGGCCGGCACCGTGGTGCTGGTGGCGCAGGGACGCCAGGACCAGGCCGGCATCTGGGAGAAGGTGGAGGCGCTGCGCAGCCAGGTGCCAAGCCTGCGCGCCGTGGTGCGCGTGGGCGGACTGGGCGCCTGCCCGCCCTGGGCGGTGGACTTCGATGCCCTGCTGGCCGCGCAACCCGCCGATGCGCTGAGCGCCGCGCCGCCGCAGGGCGATCACGTTGCTTCCTATTTCCACACGGGCGGCACCACCGGTACGCCCAAGCTGGCGCGGCGCACCCATTTCAACGAGGCAGCCAACGCCTGGGGCGTGGCCACCGCGGTGGCGATGAGCCCGGCGGATACCCTGCTCTGCGGCCTGCCACTGTTCCACTCCAACGCGATGATGGTCACGGGCCTGGCGCCGTTCAGCGTCGGTGCCCATGTGGTGCTGCTGTCGAGCGCGGGCTACCGCGACCCGCGCACCTTCGCGGCCTTCTGGCGCTCGGTGCAGCGCTACCGCGCGACGCTGTTCAGCGCGGTGCCGACCGTGCTCTCGGCGCTGCTCAATGTGCCGCGCGAGGGTGCCGACCTGAGCTCGCTGCGCTTTGCCATCTGCGGCGCGGCGCCGCTCTCGCCCGAGCTGTTCCAGCGTTTCGAGACCGCAACCGGCCTCAAGCTGCTCGAAGGCTACGGCATGACGGAAGCCACTTGCGTCAGCTCGCTGAACCCTCGCGACGGCGAGCGCGCGGTCGGCTCCATCGGACTGCGCATGCCCTACCAGCAGATGAAAGTCGCGCACCTGGGCGCCGATGGCGAGGTGCGCCGCGAGGCCGCGGTCGACGAGATCGGGACCATCCTGCTGCGCGGGCCTTATGTGTTCTCCGGCTACGTCAAGGACAGCGACAACCACGGCGTCTGCCTGGCCGATGGCTGGCTCAACACCGGCGACCTCGGGCGCCAGGACGCACAGGGCTACTTCTGGCTCACGGGCCGGGCCAAGGACCTGATCATCCGTGGCGGCCACAACATCGACCCGGGCATGATCGAGGAAGGCCTGATGCGGCATCCGGCGGTGGAGCTTGCCGCCGCGGTCGGCAAGCCGGACGGCTATGCGGGCGAGCTGCCGATGGCCTATGTGACGTTGCGCAAGGGACAGGCCTGCGAGGCCGCCGAACTGCTGGCCCATGCCCGCGCCACCATCGCCGAACGCGCCGCGGTGCCGGTCGACGTGGTGATCCTTGAGACCATGCCGCTGACGGCGGTGAACAAGATCTTCAAGCCGAAGCTGCGCGAACTGGCGATCGCCAAGGCGCTGGCTGATACGCTGCAAAAGGTCTGCGGCGCCATCGAGGTGCGAGTGGATGTGCAGCCGCACGCAAAGCACGGGATCGAATCGCATGTGGTCGCGCATCGCCCTGCGGGCGCGCATGGCATGGCCTTGATGCAGCGGGCCGAGGCCGAGCTTGGACGCCTGCCACTGCACTGGCGCATCGAATGGCAGGAGGTGCCGGCGTGAGCGCGGGTTGATGCCCGGGCTGACGTTCGATACGCCCGGGTTGACGCCCGATATGGCAAACTGGCCCGCCAAAGATCGACCGGGGACAACCAGCATGGCGCAGCAACGGGCACGTGGAAGGCGGTCGGCCGAAACATCGGCCGCGGTACTGGTCGAGGCCAAGCTGGCTCCGCCGCAACTCTCGGCGCGTCTGCTGGCGCGCCCGCAGCTCTCGAGCCTGCTGCATGCGGGCTTGGCGCAGCGCCTGCTGAGCGTGACGGCGCCGGCCGGCTACGGCAAGACCACGGCACTGGCCCAGTTCGCCGCGCAGCTGGAGCCGCTTGGCATCACCACGGCCTGGCTCAGCCTCGACGCCGAGGATAACGACCCGCTGCGTTTCATGCGCTACCTCGCTGCGGCGCTGCACCATGCCGACGCGCGCCTGGGCCGCAACACGCTCGCGCAGGCCGATGGCGGCAACATGGCGTCGCTCGACGCGCTGGTGACTTCGCTGCTGCACGATCTGCTCGGCCACGACCGGCGGCTGATACTGGTGCTGGACGACTTCCACCTGGTGCAGCACGAAGGCCTGCACCGCAAGCTGGAATGGCTGATCGCCCACCTCCCGCCGAACATCGGCCTGGTGCTGGCCAGCCGCACCCGGCTGCCGCTTTCGGTGAGCCAGTTGCGCTTGCGCGGCGAGCTGCTGGAGCTCGATGCCGTGCATTTCGGCCTCGGCCTGGACGAGGCCGCTGATTTCGTTGGCCGCGTCAGCGGCACGCCGCTCGACCGCGCGCAAGTCCAGACGCTGCATGATCTCACCGAAGGCTGGATCGCCGGGCTGCAGCTGGCCTCCCTCGCGCTGCGCGGGTCCGACGACCGAAGGGCCTTCCTCGCGGATTTCTCGGGCACCGACCGCGACATCACCGACTACCTCGGCGAACAGGTGCTCGACAGCCTGCGGCCCGACCTGCGCGCGTTCCTCCTGCGCACGTCGGTGCTGGACCGGTTTTGCGCCGAGCTTTGCGACGAGGTGCTGGACCGCGACGACAGCCGCGCGATGCTGGCCGAAGTCCAGAGCCGCAACCTGTTCCTCTCGGGCCTGGACCGCTCGCGCACCTGGTTCCGCTACCACCACCTGTTCGCCGACTACCTGCGCGGCCGGGCGCGCGAGCTGCCTGGCGACGCCATGCTCGCGGTACACCTGCGCGCCAGCGACTGGTTCCATCGCCACAAGCTGCCGCATGAGGCCGTGCGCCATGCGTTCGAGGCCCACGACCTGGAACGCGCGGCCGACCTCGTGGCCTCGTTCTCGGGCGAGCTGGTGCAACACCGCGGCGAACACGCCACCTTGCTGGGTTGGCTGACCCGTCTGCCGCAGGCGCTGGTGCATGCGCGGCCGAAGATCCGCACCGGGCATGCCTGGTCGCTGGTGCTCACGCGGCGCTACCCCGAGGCCGAACAGGAGCTGCGCGCCCTCGAAGCCGCCTGCGCGGACAGCGGTGCGGTGGACGCTGCGGTGGACGATGAGGGCGCGCTGCGCAGCGTGATCGAGATGATCCGCTGCGTCTACTGGGCCCATACCGGCGAGCCGCTGCTTGCCAAGTCGCGCAGCGAAGCCTGGCTGCGGAGCTGGCCGCACGCCGACGCCTTCCTGACCGGCGTGGTCGCCAACGTGCTGGCAAGCGGCTGCTGCGAGTCCGATGCCTTCGAGCAGGGTATCCAGGCCCTTGCCGTGGCCAGGCGCGCATTTGAGGAATGCCGCGCCGACTACGGCCTGGCCTGGGCCTCGGCGCTGGCGATGATGATCGCCATGCGCCGTGGTGATCAGCACGAGGCGATGGCACGGGCGAAGGCCGGCATTGCCATCGTTGCGCGCAGCCTCGGTGTCGCGTCGTACGCGGGTTCGATGCTCACGTTGCTGGCCGCCGAAGTCTGCTATGAACAGAACGACCTGGCGCAGGCGCAGCGCTTCATCGACCAAGGCCTGCCCTTCATCGACGAGCACGGGCTGGTCGAGATGACCACGGCTGGCTACCTCACGCGCGCGCGGCTGCTGCGCCTGCGCGGCGAGCACACGGCGGCCGATGCCTGCTTGCTTGAAGGCGAGTCGCTGGGGCACCGGCTCAGGCTGCCGCGGCTGTCGCTGATCCTGGCGGCTGAGCGCTGCACGCTGCGGCTGCAGGCTGGGGCGCCGGACGATGCGCTCAAGCTCGCCCAATCGTATGGCTTCGTCGCGCGTGGTGCGCAGACCGCGCCGCTGCTGGCGGCCGCCGACGAGGACATCGTCTGCCTGATGCGGCTGCGCCTGCGTTTCGCGCAAGGCGCCGGGCCGGGTCCCTTCGGCGCGCTCAACGATGCCATCCGCCGCGCGCAGCGCGACGGCCATCAGGGCCAGCTGGCGCGCCTGCTGGCCCTCAAGGCGGTGCAGCAGCACCGCGCGGGTGACCGGGCGCAGTCAATGCGTACGCTGGACGAGGCGTTGCAGCTTGCCGCGCAGTACGGCTTGCTGCGCAGCTTGCTGGATGCCGATGCCCTGCTGCTCGCCATGGTGGAGACCATGGCCGCGGGCCGCGATGCACTGCAGGGCGCCGCCGATATGCGCGTGCCGCTTGGCTACCTGCAGCAGTTGCTCCAGGCGGCCGGCCGCAGCGTGACGGGCGTGCGCAGCGCGCCGCCCACGCCGGCCGGGACCATGGAGCTGACGGAGCGCGAACTGAAGATCCTGCGCTTGCTCAAGGCTGGCCTGGGCAACCGCGAGCTGGCGCAAAGCCTGTTCGTGTCGGAAGCGACGGTCAAATGGCACCTTCACAACATCTTTGCGAAGCTCGGCGTGCGCAACCGCACGAGCGCGCTGGCGCGCGCGCAGGAAAACTCACTGCTCTGATCCGTGCTGCGCGCGGTCCGGCATCAGCCCGCATGACTGCCCTGAACAGGGTGCGCCGTCTCATTACGCATCCATTGGCTGAACGCCAGGATGCGCGGATCCTGGCTGCTGCGCGCCGGATAGACGAGATGATAGGCATACGCCGGCGCGATGCTCACGCCAATCTCGAATAGCCGCACCAGACGGCCCTGGGCCAGGTCATTGGCGATCATGGGCAGTTCCACGAGGCCAATGGCGGCGCCGTCGATCACGGCCTGCACGACATGGCTCGAATCGGCAAAGGCAACGCACCGGCTGTCGTCGAAATCGTCGACGCCGGCAGCGGCCATCCACATGCGCCAGTCGGGCCAGGCCATGCCGTCGACCGGGCAGTCGACATAGCACAGCGTGTGGCCAAGCAGGTCGCGCGGCGTTTGCAACCGGGCACCGGCTTCGCGCAGTTTCGGGCTGCAGATCGGGACCACAACTGTGTCGAACAGCCGGTCCGAGCACGTGTCTTCGTAGTGCCCGGCGCCAAAGCGGATTGCGATATCCACGTCGTCCGCGTCGAAGTCCCGTACCTGATCGGAGATATCGAAGGTGAGTTCGAGCGTGGGGTTGGCGGCCCTGAACCGCGCAAGCCGGGGCAGCAGCCAGTTGGTGGCGAACATCGCGCCTAGCGAGATGCGCAGATGCGCCGGGCCCCGCGCCATTCTCCGGGCCCGGCTGGTGGCCCGCTGCAAGGTGTCAAGCGCGTCGGCAGCCGCCTCGAACAGGACGGCGCCGGCAGGCGTCAGCTGGATGCTGCGGCTGGTGCGCGCGAACAGCGTGATGCCCAGCTGGTCCTCGATCTCCTTGATCTGGTAGCTGACGGCCGCCGGCGTCAAGCCCACCTCCTGCGCCGCGCGCGTGAAGTTCAAGTGCCGCCCGGCCGCCTCGAAGGTCCTCAGGGCTCGTGTGCCCGGCAGCATTCGCTTCATCGATCTTCAAGCCCTTTTTAATGATCCGGCAAGAAATACTCGTTTCTCAAAGCTTGGTCAATAGCAGATAGTTGCGTCCAACCCTGCGCATGCAGGCGGGACGCGACGTTCGCCAAGCCCATTGCAAGCCACTACCGGAGTCACAGCAGCCCATGTCAGCTAGCCAATCTTCTTTTATCGTTCAACGCAACGGCTTGCCGGCAACGCTCGGCGAGTTGGCCCCCCTCGCCTTTGCCGGCTACGCGCATTTCACCGCGATGCAGGTGCGCGGCGGCCGGGTCCGTGGGCTCGATCTGCATCTCGAGCGGCTCAGCGCTGCCTCGATGGCGTTGTTCGGCCGCGCCTTGCCCGACCATCAGGTGCGTGCCTATCTGCGCGCGGCGCTGGCGTGCGCGCCGGCGGACGTCTCGCTGGTGGCCAACGTGTACTCGCCGGCGGGTGAGTTCACCGTGGCCGGCGCGGATGTCGAGCTTGACGTGCTGGTGCGTACCGGGCCGCCCGCGTCCGGCCCACGGGGCCCGTTGGCGTTGGCCGCCGTCCCCCACGAGCGGGTGCTCCCCGCCCTGAAGCACGTTGGCGAAGTGGCCAAGACGTATTTCCTGCGCCAGTCCGTGAGCAAAGGCTTTGACGATGCCGCCTTCGTTGACGCGCAGGGGCGGCTCAGCGAGGGGACCATCTGGAACCTGGTCTTTTGGGACGGAGAAGCGGAAACGGTCGTGTGGCCCGAGGCCGAGATGCTGGCAGGCACGACCATGGGTATCGTCCGCCGGCAACTGGATTGCCTCGGTGTGCGTCAGCGCGTCCAGCCCGTGACGCTGGCCGATCTGCCTGGCCTGGCCGGTGCGGCGGTGATGAACTCCTGGACGCCGGGGGTGGCGGTGAGCCGGATCGGTTCCGCGCCCATGCCTGAGTCGCCGAGCTTCCTGGCACTGCTTCACCGGGCTTATCAGATGGAGGAACCTGTCTTGCCGTGAGCCCGTGCCAACGATTGCCCATTGCCGCGGATTGCGGTTGAATGGCTCCAGATTGCGTGGCGCCATTGTGGCCAGAAACCACCGGGGCAACATATGCGGGACGGCTCAACGATGAAACCTGACGGCCAGGGCAAATCTCCGGGGCAAGCTGATCGTCGCTCCGTGCTGGTCTGGGACTTGCCGACGCGGCTGTTCCACTGGCTGGCGGTGGTGCTGGTGGCGGGAGCCTATGCGACCTGGCGGCTGAACTGGATGGACTGGCATGTCCGGATTGGCGAAGCACTGCTCGCACTGGTGCTTTTCCGCTTGCTCTGGGGCTGCTTTGGCAGCGAAACCGCACGCTTTCGCAGCTTTGTGGCCTCGCCCGCCGCTGCGTTTCGCCATCTGCGGCATGGCCTGCGCCGCGAGGCCGACGTGCAAGTCGGCCACAACCCGGCGGGCGGGTGGATGGTGCTGCTGCTGCTCGCGTTGATGCTGGGCGAGACGCTCAGCGGGCTCTATATCAACAACGACATCGCGGACAAAGGGCCGCTCACCGAATGGGTGCCCGCGTCGGTCGCCAATGCGATCACGGCGCTGCACACCATCCTGTGGGACGCGCTGCTGGCGGCGGTGGCGTTGCACATGCTGGCCATCGCGCTGTACGCGGTGGCCAAGGGCCACAACCTGCTGCTTCCCATGCTGACCGGCCGCAAACCCTTGCCGGCGCGCATCGCCACGCCGCGACTGGCGTCCGCGCTGCTGGCGCTGCTTCTGCTGGGCGTTGGCGCCGCCGCGGCGGCGCTTCTTACGGCGTATCTCTGAGCTGCGGCGCGGCTTCAGTTGCTCTTCGGTGGCAGCACCTGGCCGCGTATTTCACCGGCCGGATGATCCTTTGTGTGCACGTTGATGTACATCTCGCCGGCAAGGAACTCTTGCGCGTCAGCCGGGGAGAGGGTGGCCTGGCCCTTGAGAGGACTGGTGACCGGCGCGCCCTTCCCGGATAGCCAGACTTTCACCCCAGCATTCTTGCCAGTGGCGGCGGGCCCGTGGAAATGCGCCATGGTGGCCTCGCTGGGCAGACCGTTGAGCGTGACCGTCCAGGTGACAAGCCGTGTGCCGGGGTCATAGGTGAGGTCGGCGGCACCGCTGCCCTTGGTCTCGACAGGAGGCACCTCCTGCGCGCCGGTGAGCGGCACGGTAAACGAGAGTGGCGCCGCCTGCACCAAGGTCATTGACCCCGCCAGGGCGAGGCCGGAGAGCCACATGAGGTTCCGCCGCGAGATTGAAACACGCATTTGATTGTCTCCTGTCGGGTATTGCGGTATTGCGGTATTGCGGTATTGCGGTATTGCACCGGTTGAACAGCAGCCGCCTGCTGCGGTTGCGTGGCGGCGAGCGTACCCGACGCCGGCGCATCCGGCGCCGCGCAAAACGGTCAGCCGACCGGTCGCTGGCACGAGTCCGAGAAAAAGATAGACCGGGCTGCCCGTCAAATCCAGCACCGTGGTGGGCGGCCAGGACTGCATGGCGCCGCGCGCCCGAGCGCTACCCGACTTCCTGCTGGCGCGCTGTTTCATGGTTTAAGCGCCCTGCCCTGGCCGCGGCTGCCGAATGCTCAGCCCGCGGCGGTCTCCAGCGCCGCATCATATTGCCCCAGGCACGCCATGCCATTCAGCCGTGAGCGCTGCAGCAGCGCGAGTTGCGCTTGCGCCGCGTTAGCGGCCTCCCCGCGCCAGGCCAGCAGGGGCGGCTCCTGCAAGGCGCGCCCGTAGGAGAAGGACAGCCGCCAGGGCAACGGGGCGAGCCGGTTCATGGCGTCGAGATTGGCGGTGGCCTCGGTGGGCGTCTGGCCGCCGGACAAGAAGAAGATGCCCGGCACCGCCGCGGGCACCGTGCGCTTGAGCACCTGCACGGTCTGCATGGCAACCTCGGCCGGCGCCGCGTGCCCGGCCTCCTTGCCGGGGAGCACCATGCTGGGCTTCAGCAGCATGTGTTCGAGCACGACCGCATGCCGGTGCAAGGCGTGGAAGACTTCGTGCAGCACGGCCTCGGTAACCTCGGCGCAACGCGCCATGGCGTGCGCGCCATCCATCAGGACCTCGGGCTCGACGATCGGCACCACACCCATCTCCTGGCAGATCGCGGCATAACGCGCCAGCGCCTGCGCATTGGCCTCGATGGCAAGCCGGCCAGGCAGTTTGTCGGACACGTTGTACACCGCGCGCCACTTGGCAAAGCGCGCGCCTTGCTGGCGGTAGACGGCAAGCCGCTTGGCCAGCCCGTCGAGGCCTTCGGTGATCTCGTCGCCGGGTGCGTGGGCGAGCGCGAGCTTGCCCTTGTCCACCTTGATGCCGGGCACGATGCCATGGCGTGCAGCCAGTTCCGGCAGCGGCGTGCCATCGTCGGCGCGCTGGCCCAGCGTTTCCTCGTACAGGATCACGCCGCTGATGTATTCACCAAGACCTGCTGTCGACAGCAGCAGGTTGCGCCACGCCCGGCGGCTTTCCTCGCTCGATGCCACGCCGATGCGCTCGAACCGCTTGGCGATTGTCGCCCCGCTCTCGTCGGCAGCCAGCAGTCCTTTGCCCGCTTGAACCAGGGCATCCACGGTGGCTTGCAGTTCACTGCACGTGTCCATGATGCGGCTCCGTGAAAGTGGCATAGGAACAAGCATTCACGCATAAGCGCATTCGCGCAAGCGAGCCGGGGAGCGTGGCCAGTGCTGATGGTGGCCGAGCGAACACTTCAACACTTCGCGCAGCTTGCCCTTGCCCTGCTCGGGCGTGGCGCGCGGGGCGCAGTCAGGCCCTGGGCATCTGCGCCGCCTTGGACAGCACACAGACAGGCACCGGGTCATCGCGGCCTCGCAGGCGTGCGGCAAGCTGCGGCAGGCCCGCGGCCGAAACGCCGGCTTGCTGGAAGACCTGTTCCGAGACGATTGCCTCGCAAGCCATCTCCTTTGTCAACTGCTCAAGTCTCGAGGCCACATTCAACGGGTCACCAATTGCCGTGAACGTAACGTGATCGCGAAAACCAATCTCGCCCATGACTGCCCGGCCGCAATGCAATCCAATGCCAAAGCGGATCGGCGTCTGCAACTGCTGCTTGAGCGCAGCGTTGAGTTCCTCGATATTGGCGGCAACCAGCGGTACTGCGCTGAGCGCCTGGCGACAGGCCTCGGCCGGCGCGCAGCGCAAGCCAAAGATCGCGAGCACCGCGTCGCCCAGGAACTGGTTTGGCAGACCGCCCGCCTGAACCACCGCGGCGCAGACCGCACTGAGGAAGCGGCTGACCATGAACAGGCTGTCGTACGGCAATTGTGCTGCCGCGAGCTTTGTGGAATCCCGCATATCCACGAACATGAACGCCGCGAACCGCTCTTGCGGCATGACGTCCCGCTGGCGCCGCTGCAGGAAGGCCACCGATGCGGCCGGCGGCACCAGTGGCCACACGGACAGATCATGGGTCGGCCGCAACTGGCAGGCCAGGCGCACGGTCTGCGAATCCGCTCCCAGCCGCTCCAGAACGCGCCGCTCCGCCTCCCCCGGTGCGGGCAGTGGCACAGCGCTGAGCACACGCACCCGGCACAACGTGCATCGGGCACGGCCACCGCAGGTGCTGGCATGGGGCACGCCGGCCATGCGGCTAGCCTCCAGCACCGAGAATCCGAGCGGCGCGAATACCCTTCGCCCGTCCGGATACAGAACACAGAGCCGACCGGCCCGGCGCTCCCGCATCGTCCGTACCAGCCGCGCTGAGAGCACCAGCAGCAGCGCACCACCATCGAAGAGCAAAAAGTCGTTGCGCAGCCCGGCGAGCCAGAGGTTTTGCAACCCCGTTCCGACGATCGTCGTCCGGGTCGCCGCGGCGCGCCAGACGGGATCCTGCGCGAGCGCGATCACTTCCCGTCCGCCCTGCAAGAAGCCGAGCAGCGCGAGCACCGGGATCAGCACGGCGACGCTCAGCAGCACGCTGCGCCACGCCCCGAACCATGGTTTCAAGCGCAACCAGAACCAGATGCCGTAGCACCCATGCAGCCAGGCGACCACCAATAGCATCAGCTGCACGCGGCCGAAGAACGGTGAATCGATCCAGAACGCGTACAGCAACTGCGCGTAGCCCTTGTTCAGGCCGAACGCGGCAAAGGCGACCCGCGTATTCACTATATGGTTGGCAAGCAGCGGCGGTATGCACATGCCGAGGACAAGTTGCGCTACCTCACCCGGGGTCCAATGCAACGAGCGCCGTTCGTACAGAGCCCACAGTCCCAGGAAGAAATGCACCGCCAGCGCGCTGTACAGCACGGCCGTTCCAAGCCATCCCTGCCAGATGAACTTCTGCACGAGCAGACCACGCTCCAGCCAGGCGAGCGAGATATTCCCCAGCGAGTGGTTCAGGAGGTGCGTACCGACATAGGTAAACAGCACCAGTCCGGTGGCCAGACGGGCCGATCGCACACCCGCCGGCCGCCACCGTTGAAGATAGGGAACGTGTGACATGCTACGGGCGGGCCGCGGCCCCGCCCTTTCTATTCAAGCCATCGGTGGATCTGGCAGCGCGTCTTAGCTGTGCGCGCCGTCGGTAAACGGATCGCGCCGATCCGTGATTCTTGCACCGTCGGAATAAACGTCGAACTTGCCTGCTTTCGCGCCATCCGTGTAGGGATCGCGCGGCCCGACGATATGGGTGCTGCTGTCAGAAGTTGGGGGGGGGCTGGACGACTGGGCCAGGGCTGAGAAGGAAGCCAATGCCGCGACAGCGGCCGAGATCAGGATTTTCATGACGAGCTCCAAATGCAGTAGGGATAGCTTCCAAAGCGCATCGGCGTGAAGGCTACGCTTGGGCACGTAACTCGCTTCCGGTTTCCGTGGATATCGATGCATCCCGAGAACGGGTTCGCCGTGCATTTGTAGAACCGCGCGGCCACCCGTTTTATTCCCGCGCCAGCTGTTGACGCGGCCGCCGGCCCAGGGAGATTCCTGTGCCTCGGTTCGCGTTACTCTGCCCTCTAATCCCTGATGCCGCGGATGCATTCTTCCGCGCAGGAAATTGGGGAATAAGCAGACCGGCTCCGCGGTTTACCCGTGCAGAGCGTCTTGCTGCGCAGTCGGGTCGACCACGGGCATCGCTCCCTCGGACAACCAAGGAGTACTGACATGAAATCGAATTCGCTGAATCGGCTTTTCGTGCTGCCCATGCGCGGCTCGCTCATCGTGAGCACTGCGTGGATGGCAACTTCCGTTTGTGTCTATGCGCAAACGCCGCCGGCACCCGCCACGCATCAAGTCACCCGCGCGCAAGTGCGACATGAACTCGAGGAACTGGAGTCGGTCGGCTACAACCCCTCCCAAGGCGACAATGGTGACTATCCCGCCGACATTCAAGCGGCGGAACAAAGGCTGGAAGCCAAACATCAAGCGCAAAGGAATGCGCTGACGGGTGGAAACCCGGCAGCACCGACCGGTGACAGCCAGACCGCACAGACGAAGCCCGCGCCTTGATTGCGGGCGCAGGTCGCACACGGGATCTCGAAACAGGATGCGGTGCCGGGAATAAAAACGGCATGCCGGCGGTCTTGCTGTTAACTCACTGTCGGGCACGGATTGCGGTTACAGCGGAAACTTCACGATGGCCGATCCAGACACCGCGCAGCGCTTCGAGACGCTTTTATTGCCGCATATGAACTCGGCCTTCAATGTTGCGCGTTGGCTGACACATAACGACCAGGATGCCCAGGACGTGGTGCAGGAGGCGTACCTGCGCGCGTTCCGGTTCTTTGGCGGATTCCATGGCGAGGATGCCCGCGCGTGGTTATTGAGCATTGTGCGCAACACCTTCTACACCTGGCATCAGCAAAACCGGGGGCATGCAGCGCAAACCATGATGTTCGAAGAAGACATGCATAGCCTTGAGACGAGTGTCGCCGACCATGACGACAGTCCTGAAGCGATGCTGATACGTAGCCAGAGCCAGAAGCAGGTGCACAAGGCGTTGCTGGGCTTGCGGCTGGAATACCGGGAGGTTGTCGTGCTGCGGGAGCTGGAAGATCTGTCGTACAAGGAAATCGCCACCATCGTGGGCATCCCGATCGGCACGGTGATGTCTCGCCTGGGCCGAGGCCGCCAGCAACTCGCGGCGCTGCTAGCGCCGACGGATCAGGAGGCGTGATGGATCACCAACAGGCGTATGCATTACTGCCGGGCTATCTCGACCAGGAGTTGAGCCTGTCCGAAGCGCTCGAATTCGAGCGCCATCTTGCTGACTGCGAGCAGTGCCAACAGGTCTATGCACAACAGCGCCGGGTGAGTGCGCAGTTGCGCCAGGCGGATTTGCGCGTAGCGGCGCCGCAGGAACTGGTGAAACGCATCAGGGCCGCGCTGCCGGTGCGCCGCCCGCTCTGGCAGCGGCTGGGTGAGCGATTTGGTCGGTGGAGCGGCGGCGGGTCGCTGGCCTGGGCGCCGGCCGGGGCGATGTTGATGAGTGTGGTCGCGTTGACCTGGAGCGTGGGGCTGTACCTCGCGGTGCCATCGAGCGAGACGCGCCTGACCCGGGAACTCGTGGATAACCATATCCGCTCGCTGCAGGTCAATCACCTCTCCGATGTGATCTCAACCGACCGGCATACGGTCAAGCCGTGGTTTGACGGCAAGCTGGACTTTGCGCCGCCTGTGGTTGATCTTGCCCAGCAGGGGTATCCGCTGGTCGGGGGGCGGCTGGACTACCTGAATGGGCGGGCGGTAGCCGTGATGGTCTATCGCTACAAGCTGCACCCGATCAATCTTTATGTGTGGCCGGGCAACGACGCGGGCGCCATGCCTCGCATATACGCGCAGCAGGGCTATCACCTCGCCCACTGGAGTGCCGCGGGGATGAATTATTGGGCGATTACCGATGCCGGCGAAGCCGAGCTGAATGGCTTCATCACGGACCTGCGTGCGCATCCGGCTTCCTAGCCGTCGCAGCGTTACCCATCGCGGGATAAAACGGATGGCACGGCGGCTCACCTGGCGAACCCAATCGGGAGGTCCGAACCACGACCCCGACCATGCTCACGACGATCCTTCGCCCAGCCTCCGCTCGCCGAATAGCTTGCCCTGCACGGCTTCGATTCTGGATGCCGTGATCGCTTCCCTGAGCTTGCGCGCGCGCTGCCGCGTGATCCTCGATCCACCTTGCCAGTCGCCAGGAAACGTATGCGGCGCGGCGCCCTACATCATCCGGTGCGCGAAATGCCCGCGCCGAGCTTCGGCCATGAGGGCGGTGAACTGCTCGGTGCTCATGTGCACCAGTTCCTCATGGTCGCCCGCTTCAAAATAGACGTCGGGATGCGTCAGCAGGCTGTCGTCGAGCCAGGTCAGCGTGCCATACGCCATGCCGACCGGCGGGAGCGCGCCGATGTCGCAGTCCCTGAACACTTCGCGCACGCCATCCCCATGCGCCCGCGACAGCTTGCGGCCGGTTTGTTCGCAGATATCCAACAGCTTGAGCTGGTGGGTGGAAGGGATCACCGCGGCGAGGTAGCCTCGGCTGTCCTCCAGCAGGACAGTTCGGGCGAGCCGGTCTCCGGGGACATACGCCGTCTGCGCAGTTGCCGGGCTGCTTGGGCGAGGAACGGTTTCAAACCGGCTCTGCTTCTTGCTCAGGCATCTTGCCAGCGTGGTAGCCATGGTCATGATTGCAACCTCCGAGCGCTGATCGCTGCAGTTGCTTACGTATCGGAACTATAGGTCAAACACCGGGCCCCAATCGGTGGGGCTAACCCCGGCACGGTTGCGGGCGACCACCAATAGCGATGCACTATTGAGGCGATTGCAAACCTCTCATTTGGTTGAGGAGCGCTTTCAACTATATTTTGTGTGCGGCAGGCCTGCCGACGCAGGCCCCGAGTGGAAGCATTGACGCGGAAATCTTAGAACTCACCCTAGAACCCACGCTAGAACTCACGTTTGGTACGCCTCCGAAGGAGAGAGCATGTCTAACGAAAAGTGCCCCTTCAACCACGCCGCAGGTGACGGCACCACCAACCGGGACTGGTGGCCGAAACAGTTGCGGCTAGAGTTGCTCAGCCAGCACTCCGACAAGTCCAATCCGTTGGACAAGAGCTTTAACTATGCCGAGGCGTTCAAGAGCCTCGACCTTGCCGCAGTCAAGAAGGACCTCGCGGCGCTGATGACCGACTCGCAGGACTGGTGGCCGGCGGACTTCGGCCATTACGGTGGTTTGTTTATCCGTATGGCCTGGCACAGCGCCGGCACATACCGCATCGGTGACGGCCGTGGCGGTGGCGGCCGGGGCCAGCAGCGTTTCGCGCCGCTCAACAGCTGGCCGGACAATGTCAGCCTGGACAAGGCTCGCCGGCTGCTCTGGCCCATCAAGCAGAAATATGGCCAGAAGATTTCCTGGGCCGACCTGATGATCCTCGCCGGGAACGTCGCCCTCGAAACCATGGGCTTCAAGACATTCGGCTTTGGTGGCGGCCGTGAAGACACCTGGGAGCCGGACCAGGACGTCTATTGGGGGAACGAAAAGACCTGGCTGGGCGGCGACGTCCGCTACGGCAAGGACGGCGGCGAAGGTGTGATCGTGGCCGACGAGCAATTGCACGGCAGTGAAGCCAGCCGCACCGACCCCGGCCGCAACCTCGAGAATCCCCTGGGTGCCGTGCAGATGGGCCTGATCTACGTGAATCCGGAAGGCCCCGATGGCAATCCGGACCCGCTCGCCGCGGCGTACGACATCCGGGATACGTTCAGCCGCATGGCCATGGACGATGAGGAGACCGTCGCGCTGATTGCCGGCGGCCACACCTTCGGCAAGACGCACGGTGCCGGTCCCGCTGATCACGTCGGCCCGGCGCCCGAAGCCGCCGGCCTTGAAGAACAGGGTCTGGGATGGAAGAGCAGCTTTGGCACAGGCAAGGGCGCGGATTCGATCACCAGCGGGCTGGAAGTCACCTGGACGACCGCGCCCACGAAGTGGGACAGCGGCTTCTTCGAAAACCTGTTTGGCTATGAGTACGAACTGACCAAGAGCCCTGCAGGCGCCCACCAGTGGGTGGCAAAGAATGCCGGTGAAACGGTTCCGCACGCGCACGATCCGTCGAAGAAGCTCAAGCCGACCATGCTGACCACGGACCTGTCGCTGCGCTTCGACCCCATCTACGAAAAAATCTCGCGGCGCTTCATGGCGAACCCCGAGGAATTCGCCGATGCATTCGCCCGCGCCTGGTTCAAGCTGACCCACCGGGACATGGGACCGCGCGCCCGCTACCTCGGCCCGGAAGTCCCGGCCGAAGAGTTGCTCTGGCAAGATCCCATTCCGGCGCTGGACCATCCGCTGGTCAATGACCAGGACGTGGCGGTGCTCAAGCAGAAGATCCTGGCGTCGGGGCTGTCGGTCTCGGAACTGGTGAAGACTGCCTGGGCATCGGCATCGACGTTCCGCGGCTCCGACAAGCGCGGCGGCGCCAACGGCGCGCGCATTCGCCTGGCTCCGCAGAAGGACTGGGCGGCCAATGAGCCGGATCAGCTGGGCAAGCTGCTAAAGACCCTGGAAGGTATCCAGAGCGAGTTCAACAGTGCCCAGTCGGGTGGCAAGAAGATCTCGATGGCTGATCTGATCGTGCTGGCGGGCGGCGTCGGCATCGAGAAGGCAGCGGAGAAGGCCGGGCGAAAGCTCACCGTACCCTTCTCGCCGGGCCGCATGGACGCTTCGCAGGAAAAGACCGACGTGCAATCGGTTGGCGCCCTCGAACCGGCGGCCGATGCCTTCCGCAACTACCTCAACCCGAAGGTTCGCGCTCCGGCGGAAGCGATGATGCTGGACAAGGCGCAGTTGCTGACCCTGACCGCGCCCGAAATGACGGTGCTGATCGGCGGCCTGCGCGTGCTGAACGTCCATACAGGCAAGGATGCGCATGGCGTCTTCACCGACCGCCCGGAAACGCTGACCAACGACTTCTTTCGCAACCTGCTCGACATGGGCGTGGAATGGAAACCGCTCGCCCAGAATGTGTTCGAGGGCCGTGACCGCAAGACGGGACAGGTCAAGTGGACCGGATCAAGAGTGGATCTGGTGTTCGGCTCAAACTCTCAACTGCGGGCCTTGAGCGAAGTCTACGCAAGCGAGGACGGGGCGGACAAGTTCGTCAAGGACTTTGTCGCCGCCTGGGTCAAGGTGATGAACCTCGACCGCTTCGATCTGCGTACATAGCGTTAAGAAAGGGGCAAACAAGCGGCAAACAAGGGCGCCGGACCACGTCCGGCGCCCTTCCGGGCCAATCGTCAATTGCCAATTGATCGTGGTAGATTCGATCGTCATCCTCTATCACGTAGCCTTATGTCGCCACCCCGTTGAACGCAAAGCGTGCAACCAACGTGCCATGCCGAATCAATAACCGGCCGCCAGCCCGGTGTTGCGGCGCGGGTCGTTGGCGCCATAGAAGCGGTTGTTGCCGACCGGCTTGCCACCGAGAGCCGGTGCGCCGACGATGATCGTCGCCAGGTGGTTGGCAGGCTGTGGCGGGCCGAGCCGATGCCCCATGTCCTCCAGGATCTTGCGCGTATCCGGGGACAAAGCGTAGTCCTCCACATTGGTCAGGTCCGGCAGCCATTGCTGATGAAAGCGCGGCATGTCCACGGCTTCCTGCACGTTCATGTTGTAGTCGATGGCGTTGATCATGGTCAGCAGTACAGCCGTGATGATACGACTGCCGCCTGGCGTGCCCACCACCATCACCGGCTTGCCGTCCTTGGTAACGATGGTCGGACTCATCGAGGACAGCGGGCGCTTGCCTGGGGCAATGGAGTTAGCTTCGCCCTGGACAAGGCCATACAGGTTCGGCACGCCGACCTTGGCGGTAAAGTCGTCCATCTCATCGTTCAGGACCACGCCTGTCGTGGCCGCAGTGACCTTCGCGCCAAACCAGTCGTTGAGCGTGTACGTGACGGAAACGGCGTTGCCATCCTTGTCGGCAATTGAGTAATGCGTGGTGTTGCTGCCTTCATGCGGCTCCACGCCGGGCTTGATGTCCTTCGAAACGCCTGCCTTCTTCGGGTCGATTGCCGCGCGAATCCTGGCGGCGTAGTTCTTGTCCAGGAGGCGGTCCAGCGGGTTTTTCACGAAGTCCGGATCACCCAGGTAGCTGTTGCGATCGACATAGGCGTGGCGCATGGCTTCGATCTGGTAGTGCACGGCCTGCGCAGAGTGGTAGCCCAGTTCCTTGAGCGGGTAGCCTTCCAGAATGTTCAACATCTCGCAGATAACCACGCCGCCCGAGCTCGGCGGAGGTGCCGACACGACGTGATAGCCGCGATAGTCGCATTCGACCGGCGCAAGCTCGCGCGTCTTGTAGGCGTCAAGATCTGCCTGCGTGATCAGGCCCTTCCCAGCCTGGCTGGAGGCGACGATTGCCTTGCCAACCCAGCCTTGGTAGAAGCCTTCGGTTCCCCCGTTACTGATCGCGCGCAGCGTCTTGGCAAGGTCACGTTGAACCAGCTTCTGGCCCACCTGGAACGGTTGCCCCTTGTTCAGGAAGATTGCGCCGGAGGCAGGGTCTTCCTGGAAGTCCTTGGTTGCGGTGAGCAGCATATCCACATCGCCCTGCTCTAGCGTGAAGCCGTTCTCAGCAAACTTGACGGCAGGGGCAATCAGGTCCGCGCGCTTCATCGTTCCATACTTCCGGCGAGCGTACTCCATGCCGGACACGGTGCCGGGCACGCCCACGGCCAGATGTCCCTTGGTGGAGGCGCCCTTGATTACGTTGCCGTCCTTGTCCAGGTACATGTTCGCGGTCGCACCCTTCGGCGCAACCTCCCGGAAATCAAGGAATGTCTTGCGGCCGTCGGCCAGTTGGATGGTCATGAATCCGCCACCGCCGAGGTTGCCCGCGGCCGGATACACCACCGCCAGGGCGTACCCCACCGCCACGGCGGCATCGACAGCGTTGCCACCGCGCTTGAGCACATCGACTCCAACCCTGGTAGCCAGGTGCTGCGCGGTGACGACCATGCCGTTCTCGGCGGCGACCGGCGCCACCGAAGCAGCGTACGACGACGGCGCGAAGCTCGTCGTCAGACAAAGGGATGCAATCGCGGTGAACCACCGCAATCCTGATCTCGGATTCATGGAGTCTCCTGATGAATGCTGCGCAACCGAACCCTGCTAACGACATCGCACAAGACGCCAATGCATAACCTTGCCTATGGTCTGGTTTTGGCAAGTATGAGAAGCACCGGGCGCAACACGGCACCCGGACATCATTCGCGGCGCTTGTGGCGCACAATCTTCTCATAAAGGCTCCCTCCGCTCCAAGGGGAGAGATTCCGTTCGGCATCTGATGATGTTGGCCGGGCCGGCCGGGAAGAGACCTCGGTCATCGGGCAGCCGGCCGTCGCTTCCCGACTGCGGATTCAACCGGTCTCCGCGACGGCAATGTCCGTTCTCAAATTCTAACGGCCCTTCGTTTACGCCGGGGCGCCTGCCGTTTATCGGCCAAGTCGTTCACTTGACCAAACACTGCCCCCCTGACTGGTGCACCGTGCGGCACCTCGGGATCGAGGTGGATGACGCTCTGGCGATCTCAGAGTAGGCACAGATCCAGCAAGCAGCCCTGTGAGCCGACCGGTCGCTTTGGTAAAGGGGAGTTGCGGCGGGAGAACAGTTGTCCCTGGTCTAGGTCCTTCGCCAGCTCTGCTGCCGGCGACCGCGCGTCGGCCAGCACGGGCAGTCGTTGACTGCCTCGCACCAGGCAGCGAGGTTTCCTTTGCGCTTCCTCAATTCGATTTCACGGCTGGCGGTGGCGTCCATTTGCCATTCAGCACGGCTGCTTCCGGCCAGTAGGCTCGCACGTACAGGGAAAAATCCTCTCCCTTCGGTGCCGGCAGCCAGTTGCTCTCCTTGTCGCCGCCCGGCGAATCGGGTTGGATATAGAGCGTCAGCGAGCCATCGGCGTTGTACTTCAGATTCTTGTTCTTCGTGCCGATCGAATAGCGCTTGAGCGCATTCTCCGAAAAGAAATGGTGCTGGTTGTAGAGCGTGAGCGACCAGAAGCCCTTTACAGGCGGCTCGGCGCCTTTGGCAAAGGTAATGGTGTACTTGCTTGCACCGTTCAGGCGTCCACCGGCGGCATCGAGATCCTGGTAGAAGTATTTGGTCTCGTTCTGCTTGTTGACGAAGATATTGGATTTGGCCGCAGCGGTGCGGCTGAAGTAGTCCGTGCCAAAGGCGGCGCCGTTGCTGATCGTGCTCCAGTGGTCGGGCAATTGCAGGCCGTAGTTGCGGAACTGGAAGAGCGGATCCACGATCTCGCTGTCCGCCTGCGCGGCCGCTTTGATCAGAACCTCCTTGATACGGGGATCCTTGGCCGCGGCGTCGACCAGCGCGAGGGCTTCGGCGTAGCGGGCTTGTTCGCCCGGCAGCGGCCGGGCGTCCTTCAGCACCAGCGGCAGCGCATCCCAGAATTTCTCCGGCACCACCCATTTGGTTTCGGCGTCTCCCGTGCTCTGGTTGGGGAATTTGGGCAGCTTCGTCCAGTCCCGCGTCTGCATCTTGCCCGTGTATTCGGCCAGCGGGTAGAGATTCACGCCTGAGAGCGAGGACTGGACCGCCTGCTTGTCGGCGGGGGCGTCGTCCTGGAATACGCGTGGGATAAACACACCAGTGTTGCTTTTGGCCCGGAACACCTTGGTGATGCCCTTCGGCACGGCCCCCTTCCAGTCTGGGCCGACCAGCAGGTAGAAGCCCGGTTTGGTGCCGTACATCTTGCCGAACTCGGCGAAGCTGTCGGTGCGCAGATCCACCACCTGGTAGACCCAGAACCGCTTGCCGAAATCGGGCACCTGCACGACTACGGGGCTCTGGTCGAGTGCCAGCACGCTAAAGCCATAGACAACGTCCTGGTTGGGGCAAGCCACCAGGCGTTCATCCGGCGCGATGTAGTCGGTCAGCATCGACAGTCGGTTGGACGGGGCGATCGGTACCGTGCCCCCCATCAGGCCTGGCTCGGGTAGATCCTTGAATGCAAGGCGGCGATTGTAGACATTGATCATTGGCCACGCCCAGAAATAGATGTTCCGGGCCGCCATCTGCAGATAGGCATCAGTCATCTTCGTACCCGCAACCGGGCCGGTCACCGCCGCCGGAGAGTCTTGCGTCGCCAGCGCCCCGACAGGAGTCGCGACCGCGACCAGCGACGCCAGCGCCACTGAGAGGAGCGGGGAGGAGAACTTAATGCGCAACAGGCTACTCATTGGACAAGACCTCCAGGTCATTGGGTTGCCAGGCTGGTGGGCAGCGCCATGCGCAGCCCGTACGTCATTCGATACAACGTCACCCCGGATCTCTCGGTCCACCCTTCCGAATGAAGGCACTGAGCCGGGTCGAGCAAATGGCCATGACTCAGACGAAGTAACGGCTCAGGAAGGCGATGCCGGGGCCTAGCCTGCGCAGGCCAGCAGCCGGCACGCCCCTGCGGCAAGAGTCGACAGTTACTTCACCAGCCGGATTGGTGCCGGAAACCACTCGCCTCGCTGGACATCTTCCTTCGGCACATAGGTGCGGAAGTTCAGCGAGAAGCCCTTGCCCGCCGGGGTGGGCAGCCAGTTGCTTTGGGGCACTTTGTCGGGTCGCACTGGTGCAAGCCAAATGCTGGTGCTGCCGTCTGCATTGGCCTTCAGATGCGAGACGTTGTTCAGGTTGTAGCGGTGCATCGGATTGGGTACCACACGATAGTCCGGCACGCTGTACAGCGTCGTGGACCAAAATCCGTTGACGTGTGCGTCCGGCTTTTCGCCCTTCGGAAACCGGATTTCGTAGGTCTTGCTGCCGTCGAGCGGCTGCTTGTCGCTGTCGGTCAGGCCGATAAAATAGAGTGCCTCGCTGATGACATTGGCCCACAAGCCGCCATAGTTGACGATATCGCGGGCCATGACGTCGTTACCAAATTTCCCAGCCACATACGTCACCGACCACCCGCCCTTTTGCGTTCCGAATCCCTTCGCGCCCACCAGGAAAGCGGGGATTGCCTTGGTCTGGACAACGTCATCCACCCGTTTGCGCGCGGCGTCGTTGCCATTCATATAGTTGGCAACGCTGAGCGCCGAGGCCTGGAACTCTGGCGCCTTCGGCATGACGTCGGGATAAGTGGCCAGCACTGCGGCTACGTTGTCGAAGATCTCCGCGCGAATCGGGGCGGCCGGGGTAAAAGCCGGCACCGGATGCGGCAAATCGATGCTGATGCCGGCAGGTACATCCAGCGTGAACTGGTGCTGCAGCCGCTTGGCCGTCTCAGGCGTACCCTTGATCTCCACGCGCGCCAGCATCTTTGCCTTGGCCGACGGCAACTCGATCCTGACCGCGTCAGCCGGCACCGGGGGATTGGTTCCCTTGATCACCAGCGCAAACTTGCCATACGGGTGATCCGGATACGTACGCTCGTTGATATTGGTGATGACTTCGCCCCACCCGTCGAGCAGTTGGGCGGTGTAGTAACGCCCCTTGATTTTTGGAACATTCAGGATGACGGCGTGATCGTTGTCTGTGGCGAGCCAAGCTTCCAGATAGGCCACGTCGAGGTTCGGATTCACGAACTGGGCGGAACCCAGCGGGTTGTACTTGATCCTGTTGTAGCCGACCTTCTCGATGTTGATGTCGTAGTTCTCTTGCTGCAGAACCAGGTAGCGCCCGTACAGATACGTCCAGGCCGAGACGATCTGCTCATCGGAGGGAGCGGCGGCGCTCGCAGTCGCACTGCTCGCGGTCGTGCTCGTACTGGGTGAGCTGCAGGCGGTCATGCCAAGGCCTATGAAGCCTGCTGCGATTGAGGTCAC
Source organism: Cupriavidus basilensis (assembly GCF_008801925.2). Classification (NCBI taxonomy): domain Bacteria; kingdom Pseudomonadati; phylum Pseudomonadota; class Betaproteobacteria; order Burkholderiales; family Burkholderiaceae; genus Cupriavidus; species Cupriavidus basilensis. The sequence continues at coordinate 3,603,830 of NZ_CP062803.1, forward strand.
AATCCATTTGGGAGCGCGCATGGCGTTGGTCGTCCGTTCCGGTTTTGTCAGTTTGCTTTGTGGCATATCCGCAGCGAAGATGCGGGCTTCCCACTATGGCCGACAACCGGGGCGGGGAGAACTTAGTTTTCTTGCGGGAGATTTAAGTTCCTTCGTTTTTTTGGGGGGCATCTTCATGCCATAGCGCGCTAGCCTGCACTAATTCGGCTGCCTGCAGACGCTGTGGTGGGGCAAGTCTTCTGTTATTTAAAACTCGGGGCCCCGCAGGCTTCATCAGATTTTCGAGCCGCCGGCGATGCGGGGCGAGCGATCAACACCAGACCGGCAGCGTCGAACACAGATGTGTAAGTCCGCAAAGGCCCATGACGCGACGAGAGTGATATGCGAGTGAACGTTCGCTGCTTGCTGCGGAACGGCCGTTTGAGTGTCTGCGGGGCGCACGCCGGCGAAAGGCAGGAGATGGCCGGCAAGCGACCGCTCTGCGGCCCTTGCAAGCCTTACACCCCTGTTTGTTCGGCCATTTCGAGGGCGTCATCTACCGCAGTGCCGAGGTATCGGACCGTGATTTCGCACTTCATGTGCCCAAGCAGCAACTGTACCGCCCGAAGATGCCTTGTCCGCCGGTAGGTCAACGATGCCTTCGTGCGTCGCATGGTGTGCGTGCCGTAAGCCGTGTCGTCGAGCCCGATTGACACGCCCCCCCCCCGGTGTACCAACCGGGCCTATTGTTATCTGCCAATGTCACGCGCCAAGGCGGCAACATCTGTGGGGGGCTGCGTCGGATGACAAGGATAAAAGGCGGTAGCCCCCAGACATGCCCGTGGGGCTACCGGCGTCGACTCGACGACAGGAAAGGATTACAGCGGCTTGGGGGCATACAGCGCGCTTTGGAATTCGGGCACGTACTCGTACTTGAGCATCTTGCCTAGCTCCAGGGACTTAATGAACGTCGATAGACTTCCTTCTGTCAGGCTGAGGCTCACCGCCTCCGCACTTGTGCTGGAGGCATGACTGAGCTGACGGGAAATCGCATAACCCGTGGTTAATCGCCCTTGCTGATCGACATTTGTAAAGCTATTGGTCACCGTGGAGATCTTTTTTGAAAGATCGTCCAGCCTCCTGGCTTCGATGGTGACATCGACCTTGCCCGTCTCGCTGTCAAAGATCTCGACGACAACTGACTCGTCGGTTTCCCGGTAGTTAATGCCCGTCAGCCACTTGGGTAGATTGTAGCCAACAACACCCCGTACCCTGGCAAGCTCGGTATTGACCGGAAGCTTCAGTACGTAGCCCCAGAAGTCGTTCGACATCGCCTGACGCATCAAGGTCAGCGGCCCGAGATTGGCGCTACCCGGCCGATTCGTGATGACGGAGAGACCAATCTCGTTGTAGCTGTCGTTGTCGCAATAGTCATAGGCGTAAGCGGTGAGTGCGACAAGGCCCCTGCCCGGCCAGACCTGGAGCGGTTGAACCTTCTCCAGGACTTGGGCAGGCATCAATTCCCGAAGCTTGTTCAAGTCGGCGGTGAAGATGACCGTCACCCTGCTGTTCTTGTAGTAGAAGTTGGGCGAATGGGATTCAAAGCCGATATTCACTGTCTCCTTCCTGAGTTCTTTGAACCAACTCAAGTCAACGTCTGGCGCTTCGGACGCAATGACGGAAAGCGGAGGATTGGAGCGATAGCGGTCATACAGCCCGCCTTTGACCACAGGGACCTCATGGCCGGCGATGCTGATTGTTGTGCTTTCGGTTTGCCTGGTTTCCGATGTCTCATCGGCCCATGCAGGATTCAAGAAGACACTCATGATTACCCCTGCTGCAGCAAGATTGCTGATTTTCATCTTGACGATACTTTGGGTGCTTAAGTTGAGAACGGGAATGGATCCCGGGTGCCCGACAAGCGCCCCTCGAAATCGGATAAGCCCGTGACGCGTCGACCACTGCCTGGCGACTCGGGTAGTCCGCGTGATTAGTGACGACAACCGGCACGCGCGCACCTTGCGCGGCAACATCCTGTGAACCACGGGCCTGTGCTTGCCCCAGCAGGGGAAGCATAAGCACGGATGTCATCACGAGGGCGAGCACGTTCGTCAGCGGTGCGTTCATGGATGCTTGGGGTCCGAAGGGTCCGGGCATCAGCTTGCAGCGTTGTCTGGCCGGTCAGGCATGGACGCGCTGCGCCACCCAGCGCCGGTATTGGCGGACGCGGCATGCGTTGGACACCTGTTGCAGGATCAGCGCACGCAGTGGTGACACCCTGGGATCCGTGGCCTTGCCTCGGCTTAGCTGGCGCAGTTGAAACTTGACTGCCGCCATGTTGGCCAATGCGGCCAGCGGCTTGTTCTTCCAACTGATCGGCAGCAACGCAGGCGCACTGTCTTTGCCAGCGCGCCAGTCGCGCGGCAGATTGGGGTCAATGGCCAGGGCGGTACCGATGCCAACCATGTCCACGCCGCTCCTGACCACTTGCTCGGCCACCGGCCGACGGCGGATGCCGCCTGTGACCATCACTGGCATCTCCGCCACCGTGCGGATGTCGCGGGCGAACTCGACAAAGTAGGCCTCGCGGGCGAGCGTGCTGCCGTCGCGGGCTTCACCCTGCATGGCCGGGGCCTCATAGCTGCCTCCCGACAACTCGACCAGGTCAACGGCAAGCGCGTTGAGCATCATCACAACCTGGCGGGCGTCATCCGCGCTGAAGCCGCCACGCTGGAAGTCGGCAGAGTTCAGCTTGACGGCAACGGCGAATCCGGGCGAGACCACGGCGCGTACGGCCTTGATGATCTCAAAGAGCAAGCGAGCGCGGTTTTCCAGCGGGCCACCCCACGCATCTGTTCTTTGGTTGCTCAACGGCGAGAGGAACTGGCTCAGCAGGTAGCCGTGCGCCGCGTGAATTTCGACGCCCGTGAAACCTGCCTGTTCCCCCAGTTGCGCCGTACGGGCAAAGCGCTGGATCACGTCCTCGATCACCTCCTGCGTCATCGCCTGCGGCGTGTTGAAGTGCCTGGACATATTGCCCAGGTTCATTGACACGGCGGAGGGAGCCCAGGTGGGCTGCCCCAGATTGGCAGGCATCTGGCGGCCGGGATGGTTGATCTGCAGCCAGAACTGCGCCCCCTTGGACCGGCCGACCCGTGCCCAGCGCCTGAACCGGTCCAGGTGCCTGGCGTCTTCCAGCACGACGCCGCCGGGCCCCGTCATGGCACGGCTGTCCACCATCACATTGCCGGTCATCAGCAGGCCGGCCCCCCCCTCTGCCCAGGCCTCGTACAGGCGCATCAGCGCCTCGGAGGGTGCGTGGTCAGCGTCCGCCATGTTCTCTTCCATGGCGGCTTTGGCGATGCGATTCGGAACGATTGAACCGTTACGAAGGGTCAACTTGTCGAACACGTTCATGGAGTCACCTCGTTTTGATCGTGATTCGACTTTAAGGTTGAAGTCAACTTTAATGTCAATGCCTTTTGCGAGGTGATGTATATGCATCGCCGCGCATGGCTGCGAGAACTGGACACCGAACACGGGCCTTCCGGGCATCCCGGTCGTCAGCACTGGGTGCGCCGACCGTGATGGAAGAAAACCACCTGTGCGTCACGTGGCCCCAGCCTTCGTAGAAGATCTCAACGCCATGCATTGTTGTCACGTATCCCCTCTTCGCTTCTCCTATGTAGCGCATAAGCCACTTTCCCGCCCACAAGGTGACCGGAATGGGGCCAACCTGAACGATCCGCATCTGGATGCTTGACCTTAAAGTTGCGTTTAACCTTAAAGTGCTGGCTACTGGCTACTGGCTGCCGGCTGTGAGTTGGCTCGCCTCGGGCACTGCGTAGCGGGTCAATCATCGAGAAAGCGCAATGAAGACGGATAGGCGGTTCACACGGATCGAATTCGGACCGATGGAAGGTGAGCCGGAAGGCTTGAATTCCAGCCCCTCGGCAATCTGCGCCGCTAGGGAGCGCCCATGACCGCCCCAGACTATGACGTCGTCGTCTTTGGCGCCACCAGCTTTGTTGGCCAGATCCTGACGCGATACCTGGCGGAATACCTCTCGGCTCAGGCTGAAACCTTGCGCTGGGCCATTGCGGGCCGATCCGAAGCGAAGCTTGAGGACGTCAGGCGCTCGCTGGGCGCGGCGGGGCAATCCCTGCCCATCATCGTGGCGGACGCTGCGAACGAAGCCCAGTTGCAGGCCCTGTGCGCGCAGACCCGGGTGGTGGTGTCCACCGTCGGCCCCTACGCGCTGTATGGCGAACCGCTGATCAAGGTATGCGCGCAAAGTGGCACGGACTACTGCGACCTCACGGGCGAGACCCAGTGGATCAAACGGATGATCGAGAAATATGAGGCCACGGCCCAGCAATCGGGGGCGCGCATCGTGCATTGCTGCGGCTTCGATTCGGTGCCCTCCGACATGGGCGTCTATTTCTTGCAACGACAGGCGATGCGGCATTTTGGTGCCCCGGCCGCCCACGTCAAGATGCGCGTCAAGACACTCAAGGGCGGCGCTTCAGGCGGCACGGTGGCCAGCATGATCAACGTGGTCAAGGAGGCCGCTGCCGATCCTTCCTTGCGCAAGGAGCTGGTCAACCCCTATGCGCTTTGCCCCACAGGCCACAGTCTCACGGCGCGCCAGCACTACGTTAGCGCCGCTGAATTCGATACCGACTTCGATGCCTGGATAGCCCCCTTCGTCATGGCGGCGATCAATGAGCGCGTGGTTCACCGCTCCAACGCTTTGTCCGGTAAGGCCTATGGCAACTCGTTCACGTATGACGAAGCGATGCTGACGGGGGTGGGTTTCAGAGGCCGCTTGACTGCACTGACGATCGTGGCGGGTCTCGGTGCGTTCCTGGCGGGAGCCGTCGTCAGCCCCATACGTGCCGTGATGGAGCGCTTCTTGTTGCCCAAGCCCGGTGAAGGGCCAAGCCCTGCGGCACAGCTGGCCGGTCGCTACGATCTGCGCTTCCTGGGTCGAACCGCAGGGGGCCAGACCTTACGTGTGAAAGTCACGGGCGATCGCGATCCGGGTTATGGTTCCACCAGCAAGATACTTGGCCAGGCGGCGGCCAGCCTGGCACTGGATCACGTTAAGAACGGCATCAAGATCGGGCGCGGTGGCGGCTTCTGGACACCGGCGACGATGTTCGACGAGCGCTTTATCGACCGCCTGACGCGCCATGCTGGTTTGCGCTTCGAGGTGATATGACGAAGCACCTGACAAATGCCACGAAATGCCACGCGCGTTCCGCCTGCAAGCCAGGATGGCGCTGGCCAAACGCTGAAAACGGAGAAGCCAAGGCATGGCAGCATCGGATCAAGCGCAAGCGGTTCGTCCGCGGGACGAGCTCGACATAGCGGCAGTCGATAGTGCGTTTTAACTGATGTATAGAGCCAGAGACGATAGAGTCAGAGATTCTTGAGGGCGACTTCAAACTGTTTGAGGAGTGTGGTGAACATGAAGATCGGGGAACTGGCGGAGCGCACTGGCCTTGCCCCGTCGCGCATCCGCTTTTACGAAGGCATCGGCCTGTTGAAGGTCGAGCGTCAGCCGAACGGCTACCGGACCTATCCACCTCAGGCGGTGCTGGTGCTCGAGCTGATCGCGACTGCGCAGCAGGCCGGCTTTAGTCTGGACGAGATTCGTACGCTGCTACCGCCCGACCTGGCGCGCTGGGAGCATGGCTCGTTGATTGAAACGCTCCGCAGCAAGGTGCAGGACATCGAGGCGCTGGAGAGGCGGCTTGCGCAGAGCAAGGCGCACCTCGTCGCACTCCTGGCGCAGATCGAGGCGAAACCTGAGGAAATTGACTGTGCTACCAATGCGGGCAGGGTGTTGTCGTGGATACGATCCGGGGAATTGGAAAGCCCAGCCCTGGCGACCGGCGATGTCACTACCCTTCGCAAGGCGAGCCGGCGCCGGTCAGGCAGGACTGGCTGATGCACCGTCGATGGTCGGCGCAACTGTGCGGCCAAAGCGCTCGGCATGCGCGACAAGCCAGCATGCATTTCGGTAAGGGCAAGGAGATAACACATGATTCTGGACGTGAACCACCAGCCGGTCAGCGTTGAATGCGACCCTGCCACCCCCTTGCTGTGGGTGCTGCGGGACCACCTGAACCTGACAGGGACGAAGTTCGGCTGCGGCGTCGCGGCTTGCGGCGCGTGTACCGTGCATCTGGATGGCACGGCGGTGCGGTCCTGCGTCCTGCCCGTGGCGGCGGTGGCCGGCAAGCGCATCACCACGATCGAAGGGCTGGCCAGCGCACCGGGCAAGCGCCACGCGCTACAGCAGGCCTGGATTGACGAACAGGTGCCGCAATGTGGCTACTGCCAGTCGGGCATGCTGATGGCGGCGGCGGACCTGCTGGCCCGGCAGCCAGACCCTAGTGATGCCGACATCGATGTGGCCATCACCAACCTGTGCCGCTGCGGCACCTATCCGCGCGTGCGTACCGCCATCAAACGTGCCGCGAAGGCGCTGCGCGAGGGCCACGCATGAGCCGCAACGCAACGACCCCGCGCCGTGGACGGCGCCGATTCCTGCTGGGGGCGCTCGGCCTTGGCGGCGCGCTGGTGGTGGGCTGGGGCGTGATGCCCCCGCGCAGCCGGCTTGGCGGTCCCGAGGTATTCCCTGAAAAGTCCGGCCAGATTGCCCTGAACGGCTGGATCAAGATCACGCCGGGGGGCAACGTCATCCTGGCCATGCCGCGGGTAGAGATGGGCCAGGGCATCCACACCGCGCTCTCGATGCTGGCCGCTGAGGAACTCGATATTCCGCTGGCGCGGGTGAGCATCGAGTCGTCGCCCATCGAGCGAATCTATGGCAATGTCGTCGCCATGGGCGACAGCTCGCTGCCGCTGCATCCGGACGACGCTGACAAGACCTGGGCGCGCGCGCTGCACTGGATCATGGCAAAGAGCGCGCGCGAGATCGGCCTCATCATCACGGGCGGCAGCAGCAGCGTGGCCGACGGCTGGCAGCCCGTGCGCGAGGCCGCCGCAACTGCGCGCGCCACGCTGGTGGAAGCGGCTGCGCGCGAATGGGGCGTGCAGGCGGCGCAGGTAACGGTGCGGGAAGGCCAGCTCATTGGCCCGGGCGGCAAGCAGATGCCTTTCTCTTCGGTCGCGCGCAAGGCGCGCGACATTGCGCCGCCATCGAGCGTCACGCTCAAACCGGCTGCGCAATATCAACTGATTGGCAAGCCTGCGCCGCGCAATGACATCGCCGACAAGACGGATGGCAGCGCACGCTTTGCCATCGATGTGCGGCCGCCTGGCATGTTGTATGCGGCGGTCGTCATGTGTCCGGTGTTTGGCGGCAAGCTCAAGACCTTCCAGTCGAAGGCGGCGCTTGCCATGCCCGGTGTGCGGTATGTCGTGCCGTTCGAGGGCTCGGCGGGTGGCGCACCGGGCGTGGCCGTGGTGGCCGACCACTACTGGCAGGCGCGACAGGCCCTGGAAAAGCTCGAACCGGTCTGGGACAACGGGCCGCATGCCTCGCTCGATTCCGCGGGCATCCGGCGCCAGCTCGTTAGCGCGCTCGACAGCGACAAGAGCGGCTTCACGTACCGTTCGATGGGCGATGGCCTGAAGGCCTTTGACAAGACGGGTGGCGCAACCATCGTCGAGGCCGAATACAGTGTGCCGTACCTGGCGCATGCCGCCATGGAGCCGATCAACTGCACGGCGCAGGTCAGCAAGGATGGCGTGCAGCTATGGGCGCCCACCCAGGTGGCCACGCTGGCGCAACTGGTCGCCGCGCGCGCCGCAGGTGTGAGCCGCAACCAGGTGCAGATCGACATCCCGCTCATTGGCGGCGGATTCGGACGGCGGCTGGAGTCGGATTTCATCGGCCAGGCCGTGTCGATCGCCACCAAGACCGAGGGCCGCCCGGTACAGGTGATCTGGACGCGCGAAGACGACTTCCGCCACGACTTCTATCGCCCGCAGGCCATCGCACGGCTGAAGGCACGCGTCGAGCATGGCAAGGTGACGGCCATCGCCTCGCGCAGTGCCGCGCAGTCGATCCTGGCCGGCGAGCTGGAGCGTCTGTTCGGCGTGCCGTCGCCCGGTATTGACCGCTATACAGCCGAAGGCCTGTTCGACCTGCCGTACGAGATCGAGCACGAGCACATCGCGCACATGGTGGTCGATTTGCCGGTCCCGATCGGGTTCTGGCGCAGCGTCGGCCATTCCTACACCGGGTTCTTCCTCGAGGGCTTCCTGAACGACGTGGCGGCCGCTGCCAAGCTTGACCCGCTGGCGATGCGGCGCGACTTGCTCAAGGCGCACCCGCGTGAGCTGAAGGTGCTCGACACCCTGGCGCAGGCGGCAGGCTGGGGCCAGCCACTGGCACCAGCCGCAGACGGTGCGCCGCGTGCGCGCGGGCTCGCGCTGCACAATGCGTTTGGCTCGGTGGTGGCGCAGGTGGCGGAAGTGTCGCTCAGGGACGGCAAGCCGCGTGTACATCGCGTTGTCTGCGCCGCGGACTGCGGCACGGTGATCAACCCGGACATCGTTGCGCAGCAGATGGAAAGCGGGATCATCTTCGGGCTGACTGCGGCACTGTACGGCCAGGTCCAGATCAAGGACGGGCAGGTCGTACAGGCCAACTTCCCCGACTATCCGCTGCTGAAGATGGGGGAGACACCGGTGATCGAAACCCACCTCGTGCCCAGCACGGCCGAGCCCAGCGGCGCTGGTGAAATCGCCGTGCCCCCGGTTGCGCCGGCCGTGGCACATGCCGTCGCCCAGCTCACCGGCAAACCGGTGCGACAACTGCCGATTGCGTAAGGCAAAGGCAAAAGCAAAGTGGATATTTCGCGGCGTCGGCCACGGAGAGTGGCCGGCGCAGCAATATCAGCGGTCTGTGACGACAATCCTGGCAATATCGAACGAGTCCGCCGTCCGCGAAAAGGCTGCTCTTGCCTGAGTCGCGCAAAGCACCTTCATCGAATCGCCGTCTGCGCATCCGCTGCGCGTCGTTCCCTACCGAGCCACACGTAAAGCTTCGGCATGTAAGCGCACTGGAAATCGTTCGATGAGCCCCCCTCCGCGCGCTATATCGCCGGATAAAAAAACGCCAACCCGCTTTGGGTTGGCGTTGTGTTTTGGGGCGTACTACTGGTATCAGAACTGGTATCAGAACTGGTTCATGGTGTTGTCCTTACCTGCCGCCTTCAGGGCTGCTTCGCCGCTGAAATACTCCTTGTGGTCGTCGCCGATGTCCGAGCCGGACATGTTCTGGTGCTTGACGCAGGCGATGCCCTGGCGGATTTCCTTGCGCTGCACGCCGGCCACATAACCCAGCATGCCCTGGTCGCCGAAGTATTCCTTGGCCAGGTTGTCGGTCGACAGTGCGGCGGTGTGGTAGGTCGGCAGCGTAATCAGATGGTGGAAGATACCGGCTTCGCGCGACGAGTCGGCCTGGAAGGTCCGGATCTTTTCGTCGGCGAGCTTCGCCAGTTCGGTCTGATCGTATTCCACGTTCATCAGCTGGCTGCGCTCGTATGCCGACACATCCTTGCCCTCGGCCTTCATCGCGTCATACACCTGCTGGCGGAAATTCAGGGTCCAGTTGAACGATGGGCTGTTGTTGTACACCAGCTTGGCGTTCGGGATGACTTTGCGAATCTCGCTGACCATGCCGCCGATCTGGGCGATATGCGGCTTTTCGGTCTCGATCCACAGCAGGTCAGCGCCGTTTTGCAGTGCGGTGACGCAATCCAGCACGCAGCGCGCTTCGCCCGTGCCGGCGCGGAACTGGAACAGGTTGCTAGGCAGGCGCTTGGGACGCAGCAGCTTGCCGTCGCGCTTGATGATGACGTCGCCATTGCCCAGTTCGTCGGCCGACAGTTCTTCGCAATCGAGGAAGGAATTGTATTGATCGCCCAGGTCACCCGCCGTGTTGGTCACGGCGATCTGCTTGGTCAGGCCAGCGCCCAGCGAGTCGGTACGGGCCACGATGACGCCGTCGTCCACGCCCAGTTCCAGGAAGGCGTAGCGGATGGCGCGGATCTTGGCCAGGAAGTCCTCGTGCGGCACGGTGACCTTGCCATCCTGGTGGCCGCACTGCTTCTCGTCGGACACCTGGTTTTCGATCTGAATGCAGCAGGCGCCCGCTTCGATGAACTGCTTGGCCAACAGGTACGTTGCTTCGGCGTTGCCGAAGCCCGCGTCGATATCCGCGATGATGGGCACAACGTGGGTGACGTGGTTGTCGATTTTTGCCTGGATGGCGGCCTTGGCGGGTCCCTGGGCAGCATCCAGTTCGCGGAACAGGCCGCCCAGTTCACGGGCGTCGGCCTGGCGCAGGAAGGTGTACAGCTCGCGGATCAGCGCGCTGACGGAGGTCTTTTCGTGCATCGACTGGTCCGGCAGCGGGCCGAACTCGGAGCGCAGTGCGGCCACCATCCAGCCGGACAGGTAAAGGTAGCGGCGCTCGGTGCTGTTGAAGTGCTTCTTGATGGAGATCATCTTCTGCTGGCCGATGAAGCCGTGCCAGCAACCCAGCGACTGGGTGTACTTGGACGAATCGGCATCATAGGCGGCCATGTCGGCGCGCATGATCTTGGCGGTGTACTTGGCAATGTCCAGGCCCGTCTTGAATTTGTTCTGGGCACGCATGCGGGCAGCATACTCGGGGTTGATGGCATTCCATGCGCTGCCGTGGTTCTCTTTCAAACCGGCAACTGCCTTGATGTCGTCTTGATACTGGGCCATGTCGAATTCCTAAGCGTGTTTGAAGAAAGGGGTGCTTGTGCCGCTACGGATCTATGAATGTCGAAGCAGGCAGCGTGGAATCATTGTATGGCGCTTCTGGTGCACTGCGGTGAAGTCTTATATAAGACATAAGAGTTGGTTTTCCCTTATTTTTCAATGAGATAGGCATTTAATTTCGCGATGCGGAACGCGTTTTCGAGGAACGAAAACAAAACACCGCGGAAACCCGGCGTGAATTCCGCAATGTGAAAAGCGCTTTCAGTGGCTAGAAGTGAAGGCAAGCCCAGATGGCTTGAGCAACGATAGTTGGGGGGATTTTGTAGACGCCTGTCGAACGAACAGGGTCATGAGGCGATGCAGAAACGAAACGTGTGGCTGTCTTCGTGCCTGCTGCGATCATTCGATCTCGGGCGAGAATCGTCGCGAACTGGCCGAACCCGGAAGTTCGTCGCCGGCCAGTGCTCGATCGCCCCGACTGAACTACGAACTTCCGTGGTCGCCGCCAAAGCGGCCGGTGAATATCTCAGGCAGCGCCCATTGCGGCAGGCTGCTCGCGCATGCGACGGGCTTCGTCGCGCAGGAACTGCTGGTAGTCGTCCAGATCCCCGTCGAAGGGCTCGACGCCGCCCTTGGTGACCAGCCAGAACTCGTCGCATACGGCCCGCAGCAGGGCCCGGTCGTGGCTGACCAGCATCACCGTGCCTTCGAATTCGTTGAGCGCCATGCCTAGCGCTTCGCGTGTGGCCAGGTCGAGGTGGTTGGTAGGCTCGTCGAGCAGCAGCAGGTTGGGACGCTGCCACACGATCATGCACAGCACGAGCCGCGCCTTTTCGCCGCCGCTCATCGTGCCGACCGCCTGATGGACCATGTCGCCGCTGAAGCTGAATGTGCCGAGGAAGGTGCGAAGGGATTGCTCCGTACCACTCTGGCCGGGCGCGCGCATGTGCGCCGGCGTGTCCTTGGCAAGGCGGATCATGTGTTCCAGCGGCGTGTCGAGCGGGCGCAGCACGTCGAGTTCCTGCTGTGCGAAGTAGCCGATATTCAGGCCTTTGCCTTCGCTGATTTCGCCGGAAATCGGCGCCAGCGCGTGCGCCACCGTCTTCACCAGCGTGGACTTGCCTTGGCCGTTGGCACCGAGAATGCCGATGCGCTGCCCGGCCAGCACGGAACGGTTGATGCCCCGCACGATGACCGTGGGCGGCGTGCCCGACAGTGCGTCGGTCGGCGCCGGGTAGCCGAAGCTCGCGTCCAGCATCGACAACAGCGGGTTCGGGACGTTGAGTGGCTCCTTGAACTCGAAGTTGAACTCTGCGTCGGCAAGCACCGGCGCGATTCTCTCCATGCGCTCGAGCGCCTTGACCCGGCTCTGCGCCTGCTTCGCCTTCGAGGCCTTGGCCTTGAAACGGTCGATGAATTTCTGCAGGTGGGCGATCTTGTCTGCCTGCCTGGCCATCGCGGCCTGCTGCAACAGGAGTTGCTCAGCGCGCATGTCTTCGAACTTGCTGTAGTTGCCGCCATAACGCACGAGCTTGGCGTTGTCGACGTGCACCGTCACCTGCGTCACCGCGTCGAGGAATTCGCGGTCGTGGCTGATCACGACCATGGTGCCTTGATAGCGCTTGAGCCAGGCTTCCAGCCAGACCAGCGCGTCGAGGTCCAGGTGATTGGTCGGCTCGTCGAGCAGCAGCAGGTCGGACGGGCACATGAGCGCGCGCGCCAGTTGCAGTCGCATGCGCCAGCCGCCGGAGAAACTGTTGACCGGCTGACTAAGCTGCGCGGCACTGAAGCCAAGGCCCAGGATCAGCGCCTGGGCGCGTGCGGGGGCATCGTGTGCACCGGCGTCGTGCAGGGCCATGTAGGCGTGCGCCATGCGCATGCCGTCGTCGCTGGCCTCGGCGGCGGCGACTTCGGCCTGCGCGGCCAGCAGCACGGTGTCACCCTCGACGACGAAGTCCGTCGCGCTCTGCTCCGTCTCCGGCATATCCTGCGCGACCTGGCCCATCTTCCATGCAGCGGGAATCGAGAACTCGCCGCTGTCTTCATGCAGCGTGCCGTTGAGAAGGGCGAAGAAGGACGACTTGCCAGCGCCATTGCGCCCGACAAGACCGATCTTTTCGCCGGGGTTGAAGGTGACGGATGCGCGGTCGAGTACGGCATTGACGCCACGACGCAGCGTGACATTACGGACGGAAATCATAGGGAGCCACTTCGGAGAGGAATGGCATGATAGCCGACCGGACGTGCAGGACCGTCGCTTTTCTGGCCGCACGCCGCAAAGCGCCGCTTGCGCCTTGCGGCGCCCACCGGCCACAAAGCAAGGCGATCAACAGCATCGACCACCGGCTCAGGCGTATTGCGCGAGCCCTTTGCCAAGGGACCAATTCGCCTTTGCGACCTCGACAAGGCTAGCCACGCGATGCGCTTGCCGTGCTTTCAGCCGCCTTCAGGAGTGCGGTACGAGGCTAGCAACTAGCCGGTCGCATATGCAATGAGCGGCAAGTTCAAGGGCTTCACAGCGGTGGGCGATTCAGGGCGACCCAACGCTGAACAGACGGCCTTCGCCACTGGTGCGCAGCGTAGTCAGCCAACCTTCCCGGCACCGCATCACCATTGCGGACGAGCCGGTTCAGCATCAGAGCAAGGTCGACGTCTGCGATGCACCACTCGCCCAAGAGGTTCGGTGAGTGGTCGGCAAGCAGCACCTCGCAAGCAGAAAACAGTTTTCCCGCAGCCATACTTGCTGCCGCAGATAGGGGCGCCGCGGGCGCGCCATAAAATACGCGGCCAGCGCTCGGCCGCCCCAATTCTGTCCGTCAGATTTCTACGAACCGGCCATTTGCTCGTCGGCGTGCAATAAGGCTACTGTCCCAGCGGGAACGAACCGAAGCGGCGAATGGCGAATGGCGAATGGCGAATGGCAACGCCTACGCCAATCGCAGCCCCCACAACACATCAAGCACGTGTTGCGTGGAACGCTCAACGTACCCCGCACGATGTGCAATGCCGAGCCGGCGCCACAACGCCGGGCGCAGCGCACGCATGACGATGCGCCCATCGGGCAATGGCGTAGTGGCCTCATGGGGCAACAGCGCTGCGCCGTAGCCTGCCGCGACCAGACTTTTGATCGCGTCGTTGTAGTTGAGCTGAATGCGCGGGGCAGGATGGTGCCCCGCGGTCGCGAACCACTCCGCGGTCAGTCGCGAGAGTCGCGTGGTCGCGTCATTGAGAATCAGAGGTTGGGCAGCGAGCCATTCAGGCGTGACGCGGGCCGGACACCGCCAATGCGCCGGCAAAAAGGCCATCACGGGGTCGCGGCGCCAAGGCTTTATCACGAGTCCAGCCACCGGGGGCTGAGGCAGTGCGATCAGCCCGACATCCAGCCTGCCATCCGCCAGCCGGGACAGCGTTTCTTGCGAAGTGAGTACGGCAACCTGAATGTCAATAGCGGGATGGTCCTGGCGCAGCACCTCAAGCGCTTGCGGCAACAGGTGCGCGATCACCCCGGTCGACGCACCGAGCCGCGCGCGCCCTTCGAGCCCTTGCACCTGGCGTTGAATATCGTCTAACGCCTGCTCCGCATCGGCCAGCAGCCGGCGCGCGCGCTCCACCAGCACCTCTCCTATCGCCGACGGCCTGACATGTCCGCGCTTGCGTGACAGGAGTGGCGCCCCGATGCGGTCTTCGAGTTCAGCGATGTGGAGGCTGACCGTTGGCGGCGCCAGGTGCAATGCACGCGCCGCTTCGACAAATGAGCCACGGTCGGCAATGGCGACCAGAGTGCGCAAACGGTCCAGGCTGATCTCTCGCATGTTGGCGTCCAGATTCAGAAAAACTGAATATTCACGTTATGAAATACAACTTTCTCTATTCTAGCGGTCCGTGGAACATAGGGGCTCGTTCTCCTTGTCAAAACCCGCAGTCACCGGAGTATTTCACGTATGCGCTTTCCCCTTGTTTTCATCGACGGCGACCAAGGCACCACGGGGTTGCAAATCCACGAACGGCTGCGCGACCGGACCGACCTCAGGCTGTTCACGCTTGCCGCTGCGGAGCGCAAGGATCCGCGCCGTCGCGCAGAAGCCATCAACGCCTGCGACATCGCCATCCTCTGTTTGCCGGATGCCGCCGCGCGCGAGGCGGTGCACGCCATTGTGAATCCTGCCGTCAGGGTCATCGACGCAAGCTCCGCCCACCGCACACAGCCCGACTGGACATACGGTTTTCCGGAAATGACGCAGGGACAGGCTGAGCGCATTGCCAACGCACGTCGGGTCACCAATCCCGGTTGCTATCCGACCGGCGCCATTGGCTTGCTGCGTCCGCTGTTGCAAGCTGGGCTCATACCAGCGGACTACCCTATCAGCATTCATGCGGTGTCGGGCTACTCCGGACGCGGTCGTGCCGGCGTGGAGGAACATGAGGGCCAGGGTGCCGCCAACGCGCTTTCATACCAGGTATATGGCCTGGAACTCGCGCACAAGCACACCCCGGAGATCCAGCAGCACGCCGGGCTCGCGCAGCGTCCCATCTTCATCCCTGCGTTGGGTGCGTTCCGCCAGGGCATCGTGCTGACGGTGCCCTTGGCGCTGCGGCTGCTGGCACCCGGCGTGGATGGCGCTACGTTACACGCATGCCTCGCACGCCACTACGCCGAGGCTGCCCACGTCCATGTCTTGCCGCTGCACGAATCGTGCGCCTTGAAACACCTGGATCCACAAGTGCTGAACGGCACGAACGACATGCGCTTGAGCGTATTTCCCAACATGGAACACGGGCACGTCCTGCTGTCCGCGGTGTTCGATAATCTTGGCAAAGGCGCATCCGGCGCTGCGGTTCAGAACCTGAACCTGATGCTCACGCAGCAATAGTGGCCGATGGCTTGAGCTAACGTTCGGCCGCCCCATATGCCAACAATTGTTGGCCATTCTGGTCGCGGCCGCCGCCGGGTTCCTCGCCTCGATCCGCTTGCCGGGTTCGAGCAGCACCTGGTCCACGGATAGCACGCGTTGGGACATGACAGACTCCGGTTTCCTGATGGCGGTTCGGGAAGCCACCGTGACCGGGTGCTTGCCCCACTCCCCCCTGCCTCACGCCGCGGCCGTCAGCACTATTTTGACGTTGCCATAGGCCATGTCGACCAGTCTGGATGATGAACTTGAACGCGCGAGTTTCCACCGGCTTGATGGTGCACGGCCACGCCAGGCGTCGGTACGCTGGCGTACCCGGTGATGCGAAGCTGGCCCACCAGGCAGCGCAAGTGCCAGCTCCAGCAGCCCCGGGACGCACATTTGACCAATGGGAACTTCCTGGGCTATGTTCTAGTGTCGGCGAAGAAGAGAGTCGTGGAAGCACTTCAACGGAAACGGGGACCATGCGTCACGACGCTTGCGCCCTGCTATTTGCAACTGCACGGAGGACCGAGGCACCTATGTCAAAGACCACCAAGAAGCAATACCTGAAGGCACTCAACCGGCGCCTGAAGAAGGAATCGGCAGGCAGGTTCGATACGGAGTTTGTGTGCTATCCGGTCGGCTCAAAACCGAAGGACGCGACTGGCGTGACAGCAAGTGCACCCGCCGATGCGCAGGTGCTCGCCGTCATGGATGCGGTCCAGGCTCGGGTGTTTGCCAAGTTCGAGGGCTCGGCAAAACAGGGATAGGCCGATGCTTCGGCAACGGCAGGCCGCGCAGGCGCGCGACGAGCGCCTGGCGTGGCCCGAGGCGCTTTGTCCGCAACCGGAGCCCGCCGGCCCACGGCGCGACGCTTAAGCCTTCGCGGGACGCCCGGTCTTGATGGCTTCGACTTTCGAGACCGCGGCCAGCAATTGCTTCGGCGAGCTTGCGGCAAGCAGCAGCAAGCCGGCGCGCAGGATCTCGCTCTTCTTGATTTGCACGCCCGCGTCCACGCACCGCTGCTTGAGCTCGGCGATTTTCGCGTAGTCGGACTTCGGCATCGTGAAGCTGTCGCGCAGCACCTTTTCCTTCTTGGCGCCCTGCGCTTTTTTCGGCACGGCCACATCGGCGCGAGCTTCCACCTTCGATGGCTTGCTCTTCTGCGGTTTCGTCTCGGCCTTGGTCCCGGCCTTCGTTGCAACCTTGGTCTGCGCCTTCGTCGCAACCTTGGACACTGCCTTCTTGCTGCCCGAGACCCTTGGCGTCTTCTCCTTGGGGGCGGCTGCGCCGCTGTCGGCTACTTGCACGCTCGTCGGAAAATAGAAGACCTCGTTCGTCGGCGGCTTGATGATGGGTGAATTCACGGCAACTCTCAAAATCAAAAACAGGCTAAACAGTATATACCGTTTAGCGACGGGTATCAGGTGGCCCCCGCTTCCGCCACCGTCGCCCGTGAGGGTCGCCTCGGTTACTTGCTAGTGGCGTCGACAGGGATCCCGGCGTTGCTGCCGGCCGCGCCGCCTCGCGCGGGCCGGCGCACGGCTCTCACCTTCCCGCTGTCGCCGCCTCCGCAGAAGAACTGGTCGCCGCCATTGGATTCGAGCCCCGACACGCCGACGCCGCCTGGCATCTCGATGCTCTCCAGGACCTTTCCCGTTTGGGGATCGACCTTGCGCAACTCGCTCTGCTCGCCTTCCCAGGTGCCGTGCCAGAGCTCTCCTTCGACCCATGTGACCCCGGTGACGAAGCGATTGGACTCGATGGTGCGAAGAATCTCCCCGGTCTGGGGATCGACCTGATGGATCTTGCGCTCCCGGTACTGCCCCACCCAGAGCGTGCCTTCGGCCCATGCGAGTCCCGAGTCGTTGCCGCCGCCGGGCGCCGGAATCGTGGCGACCACGCGGCCGGTCTGCGGATCGATCTTCTGGATGCGATCCTCGGCAATCTGGAACAGGTGCTGGCCGTCGAAGGCGGTTCCCGCGTGTGAGGCGACATCCATCGCGCGCAGCGTCTTCCCGCTCGCCGGGTCCAGCGCGATCAGCTTGTCGCCGGTGGCAAACCAGACTTGCTGGCCGTCATAGGTAACCCCATGCACGCTGTCGACACCCGGAAAGGGACCATACTCACGGATGATTTCGGCCGCTGATCGTTTCATGTTTCCATCCTCATGACGCTGCAGTGAAGGGCAATCGATGAAGGGCAATCGATGCAGTGCATTCTAGTCACCCGGCAGTGGCGCGGGGAGTAACAAGGTCGTCGCGAATCCAGGCACGGGCGGCGTCAGCCAGCGGCGCGCGCGCCCGCGGCCAAACGACTGCACCTTGCCTGCTGCCGCAAGCGCGTCGAGTGCGCGCTGCACGGTGCGCTGGCTGGCGCCAAGGGCCACTGCCAGGGCCGAGCTAGACCATGACTCACCGTCCGCAACGACAGCGAGCACCGCCGCGTGCGCCTCGTCGACGGGCCTCGCCAGCACGACAACCTCGCGGGCGACGTGCGGCACCAGCGCAAACCCGCGCCGGGTCGCGCCCACGCCGGCCAGCGGCCCAAGCAAGGTGCGAAGCCGCCCGATTTCAACGCGTAGCCGCGCGCGATGCGACGCATCGGCGTGCCGGGCACGGAATGCCCGCGCAATCAGCGCGTCC
This sequence comes from Cupriavidus basilensis, assembly GCF_008801925.2. Lineage (NCBI taxonomy): Bacteria > Pseudomonadati > Pseudomonadota > Betaproteobacteria > Burkholderiales > Burkholderiaceae > Cupriavidus > Cupriavidus basilensis. Next base: position 3,622,083 of record NZ_CP062803.1, read on the forward strand.
CTCGGCACGTCCGCAGGCCACGCTTCGGCCAGCGCGCGTGCGAGCGCGAACAGCACCGGACGCCTCGCCAGCGAGACCACCGTGCCCGCCTCACGCACGGCATGACGGCACGCGTCCACAACCAGCGCCTTGGATGCCAGCAACGCTTCCACCTCATCGAGCAGCAGGAACCGCTCTTGGCCACGCGCAATCAGGCGCGCCGCGGGCGTTTGCAGGACGAGGAATGCGCTCTGGACCTCCGCCGTCAGCGCAGGGATGCCGGCGTGGCGCGCGGCGTGCTCAGCCCGGGCAAGCGCGGCGCGTGCCGCCTTTGTGCGCAGGCGCCGCAGCGCGATCCCCGCAACGACCAGCGCATGGACGGCGCTGGACGCGGGCGGAAAGGGCGCGGGGTCGAGCTGGGCCAGCGTCAGCTCGGCCTCGTCGAGGCGCCCGATCAGCAGGAGGCGCCTGGCTTCGAGAAACCGCGCGTGCGCGGCGTTCACCGGGTCGCCGTGCGCCTCCAGGGTGGCGCGCGCTGCGTCGAGCGCCTTCGCCGGCCAGCTCAGGTCGCGCGAGGCCAGCGCGATCTCGGCCTCGGCGACGACGCACCGCGCGCGGGCCACGGCCTCTTTCGGGCCGAAGGCGCGCGCCGCGCTTCGCACCAGCGCCTTCGCGCGCACGAGATCGCCAAGCTGCGCCATCGCGATGCCACGCAGCGCAAGCGCTGGCGCGTCGTCGCGCAAGGCGACCCGGTTCAGCGCACCAAGCGGGTCACCCGCCGCGAGCGCGCGCGCCGCGGCCGTGATCAGCGAATCCATCTGAATCCCAATCGCGCCACACTTGTCACTCCCGCCGTTCGGATGCCCGGCACTAATCTATCACGACCACCAACCCGCACATCGTCCCTGGTAGCTGGTACTGAGCGAACGACGATGGACACCCAACGGAGGAAAGCATGATGACGCAACACATCACCGCGACACGCGAAGAGTGGCTGGCAGCGCGGCTCGCGCTGCTCGAGGCGGAAAAGGACCTGACGCGGCGCAGCGACGAGCTCGCGCGGCGACGCCAGGCGCTGCCATGGGTCCGGGTCGACAAGGCGTACCGGTTCGAGACCGACGAAGGCAGCGCCTCGCTGGCAGACCTCTTCCGGGGGCGCTCGCAGCTCCTCATCTACCACTTCATGTTCGGGCCCGACTACACAGCGGGGTGCCCATCCTGCTCGTCGATCGCGGACGGGTTCGACGGCGTCGTGGTTCACCTGGCAAACCACGACGTCACGCTTGCGGCGGTGTCGCGCGCACCGCTGGCGAAACTGCAGGCGTACAAGCAGCGGATGGGCTGGACGTTTCCCTGGGCGTCCTCGCTCGGCAGCGACTTCAACTTCGATGCCAACGTCTCCTTCACCGAGGCGCAACAGCGCGACGGGTTCGTCGAATACAACTACAAGCGCGGCGGCCACGCGATGGACGCCACACCGGCCCCGGAACCCGTCGCCCGGTTCGCAGCCACATGCGGCACCGACGCAGCCACGTACTCGCGCGATCGGCCGGGCCTGAGCGCATTCGTGCTTGAGGATGGCGTGGTCTATCACACCTACTCCGCCTATGCGCGCGGGGTGGACGGCCTTTGGGGCATGTACCAATGGCTCGACCGCGCCCCCAAGGGACGCAACGAGACGGGCATCTGGTGGCGCCGCCACGACGAGTACGGCGAGCGCTGAGCCAGGCCATGGGCAACGCAGGCGCCGCCGAGGGAGCGCAGGCGCAACGAAGCATGGTCTCCGGGCGAGCCTTCCTGGGCACGTCGGCGCTGCTCTTCTTGGCCTGCACGGCGGTGACGATCGCCTGGTCCGCGTCCATGTCAGCGATGGGCGCGATGCCGATGCCCGGCGGCTGGACGATGTCGATGGCGTGGATGCGGATGTGCGGGCAGACGTGGCCCGGCGTTGCGGCGTCATTCCTCGGCATGTGGGTCGTGATGATGGCAGCGATGATGCTGCCATCCCTGATGCCCATGCTGTGGCACTACCGCCAGGCAGTCGGCACAACAGGCCGGACGCACCTGGGCTGGCTGACCGCGCTGGTGGGCGTGGGGTACTTGTTCGTGTGGGCCGTGCTCGGCATAGCCACCTTTGCGCTGGGCGCCGCGCTGGCGGCGCTCGAGATGCGGCTGCCGGCGCTGGCGCGCGCGGTTCCGGTCGTGGCTGGTGCGGTGGTCCTGAGCGCCGGCGCACTCCAGTTCACCGCCTGGAAGGCGCACCACCTTGCCTGCTGCCGGGAGATGCCTGGGCACGGATGCGGGCGGCGGGGGGACGCCGGTGCGGCGCGGGGGAATGGGCTGCAATTCGGCCTGCGATTCGGCCTGACCCTCGGCCTGCACTGCGTTTGCAGCTGTGCGGGCCTGATGGCAATTCTCCTTGTCATCGGGGTCATGGACCTGCGCGCGATGGCTGCCGTGACGGCAGCCATCACCGTCGAGCGTCTCGCACCGTCCGGCGAGTGCGCCGCGCGCGCCATCGGCGCCGTCATCATTGGGGCAGGGTTGATCCTGATCGCGCTGGCGTGAGCACCATGTTCAAGGGCACCCCAATGCCGTGCCTCAGCGCGCAGCCCGCGGAACCAAGGATGAACAACACTAGCCCGAGATCGTCAGCTCGACCGTGGCCGCACCGATGCTCTCTTCCAGCCGATGCAGCTTGGCGGTGCCCGGAATCGGCACGATCCACGGCTTGCGCGCAAGCAGCCAGGCGAGTGCAACCTGCGTCCGGGTGGCGCCTTTGCCGTCGGCAATGTTGCCAAGCACCTCGACCAGGGCCGCGTTGGCCTTGCGGCTTGCCTCGGAGAAGCGCGGCACGTCCATCGTATTTCTCCACGCAGGATGCCCGCGTCGCTACCGCACGGGTGCGTGAGGTGCGTGAGGTGCGTGAGCCAGGTTACGTCAGCTACACAGTCGGTCCTGCAAAATTGGCTTGAGCTGCAAAAGAGGTGATAAAGGGCGGCACCGGCAGTTTCAGTCCCGCAGCTTCGGCAGGGCGAGCTGGCCGACGGGCACAACGGTTCGGCCAAGCAAGCGCAGCAGCAGGAAAACAAAAAATACCGCCGACAGTCCCAGGCGGACGATGGCCCGCAGCAGCCAGCGCAGATTGAAGCCAGCAGCACAAAGGATCGGATGCAGTGCGTCACCAGCTTCGCCCTTGAGCCAGTTGCGCCGTAGTCCGTGATCCGCCTTGACGTGCCCGATAACGGGTTCGACAGCCTGGCGCCGCTTGAGCATTCTGCGCTGGACTTGGTTCATCGTCTTGATTCGCCCGCGATGCACGATCTTCACCGGAGCCACCTCGGCATCCACGCCGCGATATCCCAGATCGACGATAGCCGTGTTGGGTTTCGGGGCGCCGGGCAGCTCCTGCAGCAGGATGGTGGTCTGCTCGAGCTGGGCATGCAGTGTGTGGCCGTCGTAGGGATTGCCGGGGAAGCTGCGTGCACCGACGATCAGGCCTTGGCTCGCAGTAACTGCCAGGCTGACCTTGACGCCGAACTCATACGGCTGGCGCGCCTTGCCCTTCGAGATGCACTCGACTTCCGGGGCGTGCAAGGCATAGAGCTTGTTCTTGTCCTTCGGACGTTGCCGACAGATTCGCCACGCCCGCTCGATCCATGGCTGCATCGTGGCTTGCATGGCGTCCGATGTCCCGGACAACTTGCGCTCGATATCCCGCAGGATCCGGCCGAGAATGGTGCGCTGGCGTTTGAGCACTCGACGCAGTCGCTTGAACTGTTTGGCGTGCGCGTATCCGCCCGCACTGCGGCGCAGCTTCTTGCCCTCGCGCTCGAAAGTCTGCTTGAGGTTCAGGCCTGCACGCTTGGCCAGGCGGACCAGTTTGGCACGCGCCACATCCAGCAATCGACTGTCGGTCGGATAGGCGATGGCCTTCTCCTGGACCGTGGTGTCGACGATCACACACTCGAACTCAGCCGGCTTGATCGCGCCCATCTGCACGGCAGCGGCAATCGTGGTCGCCAGCAACTCCTCGACGCCGGCCTCGCCCAATGCCTGCCGGAAGCGCACCAGATTGGTCGGGTCACATGGCAGACGGGGCTCGAAGTATTCCTGGCCGCTGAAATATTGGTAGTAGACGTCTTGCGCCCACCGCTCGCACACCGACTCGTCACTCTCGTTGTATGCATGCTTGAGGTACAGCAGTGCGACCATCAGACGGATCGGCAACCGCGGCCGACCCGCGGCACTGATACCGGCACCCGCCACCGCCAGGGTCGGGCCGAACAGATCCTCGCCCACCTCCAACTGTCCGTCTCGCGCCTGGCGTGCGAACACTGGCGCCAACGTCGCCTCGATCTGCGGCCACGGCATACGCATGGCCAGAACCGCCAGCGGATGGCGCAGGTCGATCATGGCGTCAAGGCGGCTACGGAAAAAGTCGGGCGTGCTCATCGGCAAGTCGAAAACTCCCAGAAAGGGGATCAGATTCATATTCCTTCTGGGAGTTCTCCATCACCCCAATTCTCGCCATGGCCTTGCCACGCTTGGCTTCGTAACATTCTGCAGGACGGACTACACACGGGGGCGAATATAATGCCAGGTTAGCTCTCCTGCCCCGCATCCACCCATGAAGAACGCCGCATTGTTGACCTTGGCGCTGGCCTTGCACGCCACCGCGCAGGCCGCCGGTGACGCGCAGGCCGGCAAGGCGGTATTCGCCTCGAAGTGCGCGTCCTGCCACAGCGTCGGGCCCTCGGCGCGCGCCGCCTTTGGCCCCCAGCTCAACGGGATCTTCGGCAGGGTCGCCGGCAGCACGACCGACTACAAGTACTCTCCCGAGATGAAGCAATCGGGCGTGGTGTGGTCCGAGAAAACCTTGAGTGCGTTTATCCAGTCGCCCAGCAAGGTTGTGCCCGGCACCAGGATGCGCTTCTGGGGGATCAGCAACGAGCGGCAGATCGCGGACCTGCTGGCCTACCTGCATGCGTACCAGTAGCGAGCACTACAAGCACTACAAGAACTACAGAAAGAATCAAACGCTCCGTAACCGATAGAATAGGTGCCGGCGCCACATGGCATGGCGCCCCCACAGATCTGATCCGGAGTTGGCATGGAACCCCTCTCATTCGAGATTGTCACCGTCGAGGAAGCGAGGCTGATCCTGGATGGCGCCGTGCCCGCCCATGGCGAGCCCGACTGGGCTGGCCGGCGGCAACCCGAAACCGCGGAAGCGAAAACCCTCTCGGCCACCGCGCTCAAATGGCTGGCTGTGCTGCCGCCGCAGGCGCGGCCCCTGGAGCTGTGCCGCAGCTATCCGCGCATCGGCAACCAGCTGGCAGCGCTTTGGGCCGACCCAGCCGCGCTCTCGGATTTCCTGGCCGACCTGCTGATCGACAAGCGCGGCGGCCGCCAGGGGTTCCCCGGCGGCATCGCGCTTGAATTGTCGCAACTGCAGGAGCACCTTCTGCGCACGATGGAGCCGTGACCACGTCAGCGCATCAGGCCAGAATCTTTTTTGGAAATGGCGTCTTAGTGCGCTCGTCCCGGCGTGCAGTCTTCGACCATGCCGGAGATGCGGCTGGCGCTCATCAACGGGTGCCACTCCCCGGAGCTGCGGATCTCCACGTCGGAGCCTTCGGCGCCGTCGGCAGCGCGGCGCAAGCTGATCAGGTGGAAGAACTTGTATTCATCCGCGTCCGCGCGCCCGACCCGGATATCCACCTTGCCGGGTTCCGGGTACGCGATCACGGTGGCGTCGTCACCCAGCCGCTGCTTCAGGCACAGGACCAGGTCGCCTACGCTGGCCTTGGAGTGCGCGCGCTTCGGATCCATCGCCTGGATGGAATTGGCGGTCACGCCGCCCGAACAGGCAGACAGCAATTGCGCCGCCATCGCGACTACCATCAATACCCGTGCCCGTACCCGACCTTTTGACATTCCCGCTCCTTGGCTAGATGAGTCGGGTGATGTTACATCAAGTGAATTCGGATGCTGATGCTCTCGCCGTGCGCGAGACACAACGCGGTAGAAGCAAAAAACAAAAAGCAAAAGGCCTGCACGGATGCAGGCCTTTTGCTTTCAATCTTGGTGCCCAGGAGAGGACTCGAACCTCCACAGTGTTGCCACCGCTAGGACCTGAACCTAGTGCGTCTACCAATTTCGCCACCTGGGCTAGGTGAGGTTGCGAATTCTACCCAACGTAACGAAATTTGCAAGTACTGGCCGCGCTGAATCATAAGAAAAGTCCAACTTTCCCCGAGCACCGCCCGCTGCCGGCCCCCGCTTGCGTCCGTCCGGCCCAGGGAAATGAACAAGCGGCCGAAAGATTCCCATTCATCACTTGGCGCGCAGTGCACGGCCCACACCGGTTGGCCGCCCTCCCAGCCCCGCGTATTTTTTCTGGCATTCCTCCCATGCCCTGTCGATTTCGACCGCTCCCGTTCGTCGTCCCAATGGCGGCGCGCACAAGGCTCGCCGCTTCGCAGGCAATCCCAAAGGAGATCAGACATGCATTACATCGATGGATTTGTTCTCGCCGTGCCCACGGCCAAGCGCGACATCTACCGCGCGTACGCCGAGGCTGCCGCCGTGGTGTTCAAGGATCATGGCGCGCTGGGGCTGGTCGAGTGCTGGGGCGACGATGTGCCCGAGGGCAAGCTCACCTCGTTCCCGATGGCCGTCAAGCTGGAGAAGGACGAGACCGTGGTTTTCTCCTGGATCACCTGGCCATCGCGCAAGGCTCGGGACGAAGGCATGAAAGCCACGATGGAAGACCCCAGGCTGCACAGCCAGGGGCCGATGCCGTTCGACGGCAAGCGGATGATCTTTGGCGGCTTCGAGATGATCGTCAACGCTTAGCGGCTTGGCGGCGGTGGGTTGATTGACCTTGCCCGGGGCTCCCGGGCTGGGATCGTTTTGGCCAACGGGGCATTTTCGCGCGGTGGCGGGCAACATCGGCGCGCAAGGCAATCGGCCAGTTAGAATATTCGGGTCGATTCGCGGCCGCATGGCTTGCGGCTTGCTACCCCGAGCACTCCATGGACCCCGCCGAACAAAACATGCCCTTCTCTTTCAAATGCGCGTCATGCGGCGAGATCCACGAGGGCATGCCCAGCCTGGACGCTGACGCTCCGCTGTCCTACTACAGCATCCCCGAGGAAGAGCGCGAGCGCCGCTGCGACCTTGGCAGCGATGACTGCGTGATCGACGAGAAGGCCTTCTACGTGCGGGGCTGCATCGAGATCCCCGTCCACGGGCAGCCCGATCCGTTCACGTGGGGCGTGTGGGTATCCCTCAGCTTGGCCAGCTACACGGAGTGGGTCAGGACCTTCGAGCAGGCCAAGCGAGCCCACGCCGGGCCGTTCTTTGGCTGGCTCAATGCCTCCCTGGCACCCTATCCGGACACGGTCAACCTCAAGACGCGGGTGCATCTCAGGGACGACGGCATCAGGCCGGCGATCGAGCTGGAACCCACGGACCATCCGCTCGCCATGGAGCAGCGCAATGGCATCTGCGCCGCGCGGGTGGCGCAGTTGTATGCATTGGCGGTGCATCCTGCCGACAGCCCGCCTTGAAGCAGGCTGACGTGACCTTACTCACGCACCGCGAGCGGCACGATGCTAGCCCAGGCTGTCCCCCATCGACGTCTTCATCGCACAATTGCGGAGCGCTGAACCCATGCCAACAAGAATCATCCGGGGCCGGCTGACAGGCTGGCGGCTGCTGTCCATTTCGTTGGCCGCCGCGCTGCCGTTTCTCGTGATGTTGCCGCTGGCTTACTACGAGTCCGAGCGACAGGCGCAAGCGCAAGCCAATGCCGCCAACGAGATCGTGCTGCGCCAGGCCGAATCCATCCTCAATCAGGCGGCGAACCTGTCAGCCACCCTGACGACGCTGGCAGGACAGCCCTGCGATCAGGTCAAGGACCAGCTCCAGCGCATTGGCACATTCAGGCCTTATTTTCGCGCCCTGGTACTGGTACGCGAGCACGGCCTCTACTGCTCGTCGGCTACGGGGGAGTTCCGCCAGCCGGTGTCCGAACTCACCGGCCATCCCGGCCCGCTGCCGGTAGGCCAAGCCCTTTACCTCCTCCCCGGCACGCCCATGGTGCCCGACCGCCCCGCCTTGCTGGTCACGCTCGGCCTGGAAGACGGGCGCGGCGTCATCGCCGCGCTGGACGGCCAATACCTGCTGGATATCCTTGCCGCCGCCGGCCCCCGGGATCGCTTCTCCATGGCCATCGCGCTGAAAGGCTCGGACAACATTCTGGCAGGGCCCGGCGGCTCGCCGCAGGACACCCCGGGCCTGGACCGGCTCCCTGCGCTGACGTCCGAGCGCTACCCGATCTCGGTGCTCACCGGCGTGCGGCCCGCCGTGATCGTGGCCCTGCGCGACGCGCTGCTGGTGCGCTACGCGCCGTTCGTGCTGCTGGCGTCGTTGCTGCTCGCGTACGCGGCCTACCGCCTCCATAGGCAACGTCTGTCCATGGTCGCCGAGATCCGGCGCGCCATGCGCAACGACGAATTCCACGTGCATTACCAGCCTGTGCTGGAGCTCGCCACGGGCCGATGCTCCGGCGTGGAAGCCCTCATCCGCTGGGACAAGCCAGGTACCGGGCCGATCCGGCCCGACCTGCTTTTTGCGGTGGCGCAAGACAATGCCCTCGCCCTTCCGCTTACGCGCCACCTGTTCGGATTGATACAACGTGACGTGGAAACACTGGCGATTCCGCCCGGCTTCCATATTGGCGTGAACATCACCGCTGAACATCTGGCCAGCACGGACATGATTGCCGACGTACAACGGTTGCAGCAAGGACTGCGGGACAAAGCACCGCGACTGGTGCTGGAGATTACCGAGCGCAAGGTTGTGCCGGATACTGACGTTGTGCTGAAGAACATGCAGGCACTGCGCGCGGCCGGCGTGCAATTCGCCATTGACGACTTTGGCACGGGGCATAGCTCGCTGGCATACCTGGAGAGATTCACGGTTGACTACATCAAGATCGATCGGGGCTTTGTCTCGGTGATCGATACCGATGCGGTCAACGCGCCGGTGCTGGAGCTGATCATCTCGCTGGGCGCACGGCTTGCGGTCACGCTGATCGCGGAAGGGATCGAGACGCAGACGCAAGCGGCTTACCTGCGCGGAAAAGGCGTGAAGTATGCGCAGGGATTCCTGTTTGCCAAGCCGATGGCTGCGGCTGCGCTAGGGACCTGGCTGGCGAGCCAGCCTTTGCAGGAGGCGGCAGGCAGTTGAGCTCGATGCGCCGCCCGCCAACACCCCAATGAAACGGCTTATATCACTGGAGCAATCTTTCTAATTCACTTTCCCCCGCGCACCGGCGAAAGTGGTGTCTGCAGGAATCCCGCTCGCCAATGCGCGATGCCAACAGACCAAAAGGGCGTGAAGATGAAACTGACCGCCGCTTGCATTTGCGCCGCCGCCCTGTCGATGGCCAGCGTCGCCCACTCGCAGCCAGCCGCCTCGCCCTCCAGTGGTGCCCCCGTTCCGGTGTCCGTCGACAACTTCGTCCGCGCGGAGAGCGACATGTACTTCGCCGGGCTGGCCAAGCAAGGCGGCGTGGGCAAGCTGCTGCATCGGCGCGAGCCCGCATCGATCGATCACCAGACCGTGATCCGCCTGAATCGCGACACGCTCTATACCTCCGGCATCTTCGACCTCGAAGCCGGCCCGGTGACGATCACCATGCCCGACCCGGGCAAGCGCTTCATGGCGCTGCAGGTTATCAATGAAGACCACTACGTGCCAGATGTGTTCTACGGCGCGGGCGCCCATACGCTCACCCGGGAGAACGTCGGCACCCGTTACGTGGCCGTCGCGGTGCGCACCCTGGTCAACCCGAACAGCCCGGACGACATCAAGCAGGTCCACGCCTTGCAGGACGCCATCAAGGTCAGCCAGAAGGGGCCCGGAAAGCTCGAAATCCCCAACTGGGATCCGGTCAGCCAGAAGAAGATCCGCGATGCCCTGCTGGTGCTGTCCTCGACACTGCCCGACTTCAAGAAGGCATTCGGCACCCAGGCGGAGGTCGATCCCGTGCGCCACCTGATCGGCTCCGCATCGGCCTGGGGCGGCAACCCGGACAAGGATGCCACCTACCTCAACATCACGCCGGCGAAGAACGACGGCAAGACCGTCTATCGGCTCAACGTCAAGGATGTGCCGGTGGATGCCTTCTGGTCCGTGAGCGTCTACAACGCCGAGGGCTATTTCCAGAAGAACCCGGGCAACGCGTACACACTCAACAACCTCACGGCAGAGAAGGCCGGCGACGGATCGATCACGATGCAGTTCGGTGGCTGTGAAGCGCAGGCAGCCAACTGCCTGCCGATCGTCCCGGGCTGGAACTACACTGTGCGGCTGTACCGCCCGCGCGCGGAGATACTGAGCGGCGCCTGGACATTCCCGCAGCCTCAGCCGGTCAATTGATCGACCCTCCCACAAACGATCAGGCGGCTAGCATGATCCCGCGTCCTCCTTGGCCCCGCGTGGGAGGGACCTGACGACAGAGGCCGAACCATGCCCAGGCACAACCCAGCGCTGCATCGTACCCAGAAGGCCCCCATGACACCGGGGCAGCGGCGGCTTATCATCGTCAGCGCGATGCTGCTGCTGGCCGCGCTGGGCTGGGCGCTGACGATCGTGCTCAGGCCCGCCATCCAGCGCACGATCGTCATCACCACCGGAGCGGACAAGGGCATCTATCGCGGCTTTGCCGAGCGCTATGCCCCCATCCTGAAGCGCGACGGCATCAAACTGGATATCCGCGGCTCGTCCGGGTCGATCGAGAACTATGAGCGATTGAAGAATCCGGACAGCGAATACGAAGCAGGCTTCATCCAATCGGGCACCGCCACGCCGCAGGAAACAGACGGCCTGCAAACCATCGCCGCGGTCTCCTATGAGCCGATCTGGGTGTTTTACCGGGGCGAGGCCACCGTGGACCGGCTGGCACAGCTGCGCGGCAAGCGGGTCGCCATCGGCGTTCCCGGCAGTGGCCTGCTCAACGTCGCCCGGGTATTGCTCACATACAGCGGCATCACGGCCAGCAATACCGAGCTGCTGGAAATGAATGCCATGAAGGCCTATCAAGGTCTCGAAGAGGGCCAGCTGGATGCGGCCTTCTTTATCGGCAGGCCTGATGCCGAGATGCAGCAAACGTTGCTGAACAGCAATCTGAAACTGATGAGTTCTGCCCAGGCCGATGCCCTCGTGCAGAAATTCCCGTCGCTGTCCAAGATTGTCTTTCCGCGCGCCTCCACCAGTATCGTCAACGATCTTCCGCAGGCCGATGTCACGCTGCTTGCTGCCACGGCCCTGCTCGTCTCCAAGGACACCCTGCACCCCGCCCTGGTCTACCTGCTGCTGGAAGCCGCCAGATCCGTCCACGGCGGCGATGATTACTTCACGCCGCTCGGCACGTTTCCCAACCTGAATACCAGTGAGTTTCCCGTTTCCGACGAAAGCACGCGCTACTTCAAATCGGGGCGTCCCTTCCTGCAGCGCTACCTTCCGTTCTGGCTTGCCAGCTTTATCGAGCGGCGCTTGCTGATCCTGCTCCCCTTCATGGCCTTGCTGCTCGGCTTGCTGCAGGCATTGCCGCGCATGGCGCGAGCGCGGATAAAAAACCGGCTGGTGGTCTGGTACCGGGAGATCAAGGCGCTCGAGGATGAAATATGGATGAACACGCAGCCAACCCCCGACCAGATTGCGCAATGGCGCGATGAGATCGAGAACATCGATGCGCATGCCAGCCGGATACGGATTCCGGAGCGCTATTTTGAGGATGTCTACGCGCTCAAGCAGGCGATCGGCGTCGTGCGGGACCGGATTGCCCAGGCGGCGGCGAAAGTGAAAGCGTAGCTGCGGATACGCCGGCGCGTCCTTTGGAGCCGCCTCGGACAGCGCTGTCTTGCCGACGGCGGGCTGGATTGTTCGTCCGTGGAATTCCGGATGTGCACCTTTGCCGGCGCGCAGCCTGGCCGAACTCGGCGGACTGAACCTGATGGCTGCCGCGGCTTCCATCAAGTGCGCCATCATCTCGGTTGAACAAGCCGCGGAGAGCATCGGGCAAGCCGGTATCCGCGTCGGTTGGATGGCCGCACAAGGCAATGCGGATCGCGTCACAGACGCAAGGCACGACGCGATCCAGGCGTTGCTACGGCCTCAGCCCCGGCGTACCGCGGTCACCTTGCCGTCCTTGACGTCCAGCGTGCGGCGCTGCGGGTTGTAGTCCATGGTGCCTGGCATCTGCTGGCCTTCCCGCTTACCAAATCGCCAGGCGCAGCCGTTGAGCAAGGCGACGGCATTGGCCTCGCTCTTGCCGATCAGGGCTTCGTCCCCAAGCTTGTCCGCCTGGCAACCCTCCGGCGTGCCGCGGCCGCCCTGCGGGCCCGGGTCGGGCACCGCACTGGCGGGGGGCCGGGCGGCGCATCCCGCCATGAGCGTTGCGAACACGATCGCGCCCGCCGAGACATGCCGGGCCCATGTGCTTTGCTGTTTTGGCATTCGATTCCCTGATGGTGAGGTGGAAAAAGCCAAGTTTAGAGCAGAAAGGCGCCGCCAGAGCGCCTTGGTGCGCATGCGTTAACACGGCCTCAACACAGCCTCAACCGTCATGAACTGCCCTAGGCTTCGCCTTAGCTTGTCTTCTTCGCAGCATCTTGCGCCTGCGCCCACAAGCGCTCCTCCTGGGCCCGCAGCTCGGGCGTGAGCTCGGCACCAAAATCGTCGAGTTCGAACAGCGGACGAATCTCGATCTCGGAATCGCTCTGCATGGGGTTGGGGCAGCGCTTGACCCATTCGACGGCCTCGTCCATGGACTTGACTTGCCACAGCCAGAACCCGGCGACCACCTCCTTGGTCTCTGCGAACGGTCCGTCGATCACGGACCGCTGGCTGCCAGAAAATCGCACCCGCTTGCCTTTGGCGCTCGGGTGCAGGCCCTCGCCCGCGAGCATCACACCGGCCTTGACGAGTTCTTCATTGAAGTTGCCCATTGCGGTAAGCAGCTCCGTGCTGGGCATCTCGCCAGCTTCTGATTCTTTCGTTGCCTTCACCATCACCATGACACGCATCGTCGCTCTCCTTGAGTGGATTGAGGGTGCCGCACGTCCCGAGCCCGGATCAGGATTGACGGGCGGCACTGATACTACGACGAATCGGGATACCGGAAATCGACACCGCCACCAAAGTATCTGGCGGCAAGCCTGCCCGGCCCGACTCGACCCAACGTGGCCTGAATTGGCCTGATGCGGCCGCGAGACGCGACAATCACATCCGATCGGTTTTTTTAAGCCTCGCTTAAGACTCGGCCCGTAGACTGCGATCACACAAGACAACCCGGACCCCGGATAGGAGCTGCCATGACCCCCCAAGAGATGCAAGCGCTGGAAGGCTTCCTGACCCAACTCACGCAGGCCAGGGCTGGCGCCAAGGACCCCCAGGCGGACGCCCTCATCGCCGACGCGGTTGCCAGGCAGCCGGATGCTGCCTACCTGCTGGTCCAGCGCGCCATGATGCTTGACCATGCCCTGGCGACGGCAAAGGCGCAGATCGCCACATTGCAGAGCCAGTTGCAGATGGCGCAGGCCAACGGCGCCAATCGCTTCCTCGACCCGGAGAACGCCTGGGGCAATAGTGCCAACCGCGTGGCACCCAGCCCCGTCATGCCGCCGCCGATGGCCGCGCCCGTGGCAGTGCCGCAGGCCGTCCAGGCACCCCAGCCTGCGCCCGTGCAGCCATCCCGGCCCGGCTTCCTGAGTGGTGGCCTGGGTGGCGCGCTGGGTGGCATTGCCACGACGGCAGCCGGCGTGGCCGGCGGCGCGCTCCTGTTCCAAGGCATCGAGAACATGTTCCATCGCAACGGCAATGGCAACGGCGCAAGCGGCTTTCTGGGACAGCCAGGCGCGGGGGCGCAGCCAACGGAGACGGTCGTCAACAACTACTACGGCAATGACGACCGCTCGCCACTGGGCTCGCCGGATGCGGCACTGGACAGCGGCCTTCTGGATGACGCATCGGGCAACGACGACTTCCTGAGCGACGACACCTGGAACGCCTAGCGCGTTGGGGGGCTTGCCAGGCGTGCATGGCAGCGGCCTGGCAGCCCCCACCGCTCTGATTGCACTGCGGCACCCCGGGTGGAGAGGGCACCGGCAACGGCGATACACTCTTGCACTACGCGCTCGCCCTGGGAACCCGATCCATGCCGCAACCTCGCTCGCTCTATCCCGCCATCGAACCCTATGAAACCGGCATGCTCGATGTCGGCGACGGCCACGTGGTCTACTACGAACGCGTCGGCACACCCGGCGCCAAGCCGGCCGTCTTCCTGCATGGCGGCCCCGGTGGCGGCATCTCGGCCGACCACCGCCGCCTGTTCGATCCGGCGCGCTACGACGTCATGCTGTTCGACCAGCGCGGCTGTGGCCGCTCCACGCCCCACGCGGGCCTGGAGGCCAATACCACGTGGCACCTGGTGGACGACATCGAGCGCCTGCGCAAGCTCGCCAACGTAGAGCGCTGGCTGGTCTTTGGCGGCTCCTGGGGCTCCACGCTGGCGCTGGCCTATGCGCAAAAACACCCCGAGCGGACCAGCGAACTGGTGCTGCGCGGGATCTATACCGCCACCCGGGCGGAACTGGATTGGTACTACCAGTACGGCGTATCCGAGGTGTTCCCCGAGAAATGGGCCCGCTTCCAGGCGCCCATCCCGCCAGCCGAACGCGGCGACATGATGGCCGCCTACCGCAAGGTGCTGACCGGCAGCGATACGGCAAAGCAACTGGAGGCCGCCCGCGCATGGAGCGTATGGGAAGGCGAAACCATCACCCTGCTGCCCGACCCGGCTAACACCGCCAAGCATGACGACGGCCATTTCGCGCTGGCGTTCGCGCGGCTGGAGAACCACTACTTCACGCATCTCGCCTGGCTGGAAGACGGCCAGTTGCTGCGCGACGCGCATCGCCTTGCCGGCATCCCCGGCGTGATCGTGCACGGGCGCTACGACATGCCCTGCCCGGCCCGCTACGCCTACGCGCTGCACCAGGCATGGCCAGGCTCGGATCTGCACCTGATTGAAGGCGCGGGGCATGCCTGGACCGAGCCCGGCATCATGGATCAGTTGATTGCTGCTACCGACCGGTTTGCGGCGGCGCAATGATCGTCCTGGCGCTGCCAGCCCTGGGCGGCACAGCACCGGCGGCGCCGAAGCGGACTTTTGATGGCCGGCGGTTGGGATCTTGAACACCCGTGTCCTAGACTTGAAGACCGCATTGCCACCCCCCGGCTGCGCATTGGCCGGCGGATAGCAAAGCGGCATTCAAGGCTCTCACCGACAGGGTGCACTATGGAATTCCTGAACTCCGGCAAAGTCCTCCCCGCAGGGCTGCCATTCTCCGAGGCGGTGCGCGTTGGCGATATGCTCTACCTCTCCGGGCAGATGGGCATCGTCCACGGCAGCACGCGCCTGGTGCCCGGCGGCATCCGCGAAGAAGCCAAGCAGGCGCTGATGAACATCCGCATCACGCTGGAAGCACACGGCCTGTCGCTCAAGCACGTCGCCAAATGCACCATCTTTCTGGCCGACATCAGCGAGTGGCAGGTGTTCAACGAGGTCTACAAGGAGTTCTTCCAGGCGCCCTATCCGGCACGCAGTGCGCTTGGGGCGAATGGCTTGGCGCTCGGGGCCAGGGTGGAGGTGGAGTGTATTGCGGTGTTTAGTGGCTGAGTTGAGTTGCTGGGTGGCTGATACAGCGGCTACGAGCGGCCACTCCCCCGCTTGCGGGAGGGTGGCACAACTCGCCCTGCCGCGCTGGCCTAGAGCATGCCTTGCACGCGGTTCAAAGCCTCATCCAGCTGCTGCTTCAACGGGGTTAGGAGGCAGTGCAGACCGTGGCTGTCCTCCACATCGTCGCTATCAAAATCCAGCAGCCTGAGAACAGCACCAAGCCCTGCACTGACGCGCAGCAGGTCGGCGCAGCTATCTTGCGCGATGCTTTGCGCACGGCTACGAAGGTCCTCGAGTTGGTAGGCTAGTTCCTGGACGCTGAGACGAGACTTGCTCGCTTGTAGCCCCGCTGACGCGGGGGGTGTCTCTTGGGGGCGGGGTTTTACTGCTTCTAGCTGCTGGCGCGGCTTTGCGGTGTTGGCCGTTTACACACGTGTGAGATGTCACTTTTCTTTACTCGTAAAGAAAAGTAACCAAGAGAAAGCGATCCTTGCAGGAGGCTGGCTTGTCGGGGTTGCGTAGCCCGGTAGTTTCGTCGTCAGGCCCCGGGTTTTAATAGCCTCATGCCGTTACCGGTTTGCATGGCCACGATCCTGCGGATGGCGCTGGTTTCGTGGTGAGGCTGCTCGGTAGCGGCATCCTTGCTCATTCGCACATCTACCGGTACCGGCTCCGAGCACCGCGATATATCACGCCGTGATGGTTTCGTGGTGAGGTGGGCGCGGTGGAAGAATTCTTCGACCAATCAAGTCGGTGCCACCGCGCCCACGACGAAAACGGGACGCTTGCAACTTCGTGGCCGGTCACCCCGCGAGCGACAGACGGCTTGACATTCGTGGTGGTGGCTACCGGTGGGGGCCACCACGAAACCCTGGGCACTAGCAAGGTCGTGGTGGTCTAAACTGGTAACGGCACGAGTCCATCAGCACCCGGGGCCGTACGACGAAACCATTGGGGTCCCCAATGACGCCACGCCAGCCTCCTGCAAGGATCGCTTTCTCTTGGTTACTTCTCTTTACGAGTAAAGAGAAGTGACATCTCACACGTTCTAAATCGGCCAACACCGCACAGCCGCGACAGCAGCTAGAAGCAGTAAAACCCCGCCCCCAAGAGACACCCCCCGCGTCAGCGGGGCTACAAACCTCGCACGTCAGCAGCTTACTCAACACGCCCCCAAACCCGCATGCCACCCGCCAAGGGCAACACCAAGAATTACCGCACTCTCCTTGCCCTACCCCCGAACAAACTCAAGCAAATCCTGATTGATCAATTCAGGATGGGTAGTACACATGCCATGCGGCAACCCCTTATAAACCTTCAGCGTGCCCTGCTTCACCAGCTCCGCCGACAACAACGCCGAATCCGCAATCGGCACGATCTGGTCATCGTCCCCATGCAGGATCAGCACCGGCACATCGATCTTCTTGAGGTCTTCCGTAAAGTCCGTTTCCGAGAACGCCTTGATGCAATCGTAGTGCGCCTTGATCCCGCCCATCATGCCCTGGCGCCACCAGTTCGCCATGATGCCTTCAGATGGCTTGACCCCCTCGCGGTTGTAGCCGTAGAACGGAAATGGCACGTCCTTGTAGAACTGTGCCCGGTTGGCAGCCAGCTGCCTGCGAAAGCCGTCGAACACCTCCATCGGCAGGCCGCCCGGGTTGGTGGCGCTCTTGACCATGATCGGCGGCACCGCGCCGATCAGCACCGCCTTGGCTACGCGGCCGGCGCCGTGCTGCGCGACGTAGCGTGCCACCTCGCCGCCGCCGGTGGAGTGGCCGATGTGCACGGCGTTTTTCAGGTTCAGATGGGCGGCCAGCGCGGCGACATCCGCGGCGTAGGTGTCCATCTCGTTGCCGGTGTCGGTCTGCGTGGAGCGCCCGTGGCCGCGGCGGTCGTGTGCGATCACCCGGAAGCCCTTGGAGAGGAAGAAGAGCATCTGCGCGTCCCAGTCGTCCGCGCTGAGCGGCCAGCCGTGATGGAACACGATGGGCTGGCCCGTGCCCCAGTCCTTGTAGAAGATGTGCGTGCCGTCCTTGGTCGTGATCTCACTCATGGAATGACCTCCTTGTGGGTTGCTACGGGACTTGCCGGATTACTGCATCGCCTGGAAGAAAGACAGCGTCCGCGCGTTGGCGGCCTTGGCCACGTCGGCGTTGTAGTGCACGCCAGCGTTGCGCGCGAAGGCGTGCATGCAGCCGGGGTATGTGTGGATTTCCACCTTGGGGCGCTCGCGCAGGGCTTCGATGATGGTTGCGCGCGCCTGCGGTGGCACGAACTCGTCGTCTTCGGCGATGTGCATCAACAGCGGCGCTGACAGCTTGCTGGCTTCGGCCAGATGCTGGTCGATGCCAACGCCGTAGTAAGACACCGCGGCATCCGCGTTGGTGCGCACCGCGGTCAGGAACGCCAGCAGGCCGCCAAGGCAATAGCCGACCGTGCCTACGCCGCCGCGCACGCCCGGGGCCTTGCGTGCGGCCTGAATGGTGGCATCGAGGTCTGCCACGCCTTTGTCCACGTCGAACGCGGTGTAGAGCGCCAGCGCCTTTTTCCATTCGGCCTCGGTCTTGTCGGTCAGCTCCACATTGGGTTCTTGCCGCCAGTACAGATCGGGGCAGATGGCAACGAAGCCCTGGCTGGCAAAGTCGTCACACGTCTGCCGCATGTCCGCGTTGATGCCAAAGATCTCCTGGATCACGACGATGGCGGTGCCGCGCGCGTTGGCGGATGGCGTGGCCAGATAGGCGGCAAAGCTGCCGTCGGCCACGTCGATGGTGATGCGCTTGCCCATGGAAAGTCTCCCTTGCATTGGTGTGCCGGACGTACCAACGTACAGTTATAGGCGAAATCGTTGGAGACGACAGACCAAGTTGCGTGCGCCGGGCGACACCGGCTGCCAGCACGCGAAGTTTGCCGGCGCGGTGGTACGCCACGAAGGTGGTGGTAGCATCCATGCCGGCGGATATCTGGTTGCCCATCATGTCCGTGAATTGCCTGGTGCCCAAATGACGGCAAGCAAGAAAATGAACCGTGAGATCACCGACGCAGCCACGCTGCGGGACGCGCTATCAGCGTTGGGGGCCGATGACATCGATCACCACGGCCGCCCCCTGTCTGTGCATCTGATCGGAACCTATGCGCTTCTTGGCGCCTGGGGCAATCCCGACTTCGTTGCACTAGCCGGAGCGTTCCATAGCATCTACGGCACGGAAGAGTTCGCAGCCAAGGCACAGCCGCTTTCGCGCCGCGGGACGATTGCCGGCCTGATAGGGACCGAGGCGGAGAAACTTGCCTACGCCTTCTGCATCGCCGACCGCAGAGCGCTATACAACGTGCCGATCGAGGGCCCCTTTCACATGGTGACGCCAGCGCATGGGCAGCGGGTTGCCATCAGCAGAGGCACCTATGCGGCGCTGTTGGAAATCGAGGTGGCCAATATTGTCGAGCAAGCTGCAAACCAGAAGGGCGTGCCTCAAGCCGTGGTTCAATTCTGGCTGCGCGCATTTGAGTCACGGCGGCTGTTTCTTTCGCGTGGCGCCGTCGCGGCCTATCGGGTGGCACTAGCTGATTACGAGGCTCGTGGGGCGTAGAAAAACCCGCATCAGCCATGGACGTCCCCCGGCACCAATGCACTCCATCGACAAGCCTGCCATGCCAGAGACCCTGAAAATCCGGAAAGCAACCAAGGCAGATGCCCCGGCGCTTTGCTCGGCCGAGCGGACAACGGCCGCCACCCCCGGCCTGCTTGTATCGCAGCCCTATGAGTTCTACGAATCCACATTCGCGCAAAAGATCGAAGTCCTCTCGACAAAAGGCGTCTATCTCGTAGCCGAGGTCAACGGCGAGCCGGTGGGCCACGCACTGCTTGAGCCGTTGGGACTGGAGTCCATTGCGCACGTGTTCACGCTGACGATCGTCGTCTATCCCGGGCACCTTGGCCTAGGGATCGGAACCGCGCTGATGACAGCGTTGCTGGAATGGGCGGATCGCACGCCGGCCGTCGAGAAGATCGAACTGCGGGTGCGTGCATCCAACAACCGGGCTCGCGTTCTCTATGCGCGTTTTGGCTTTGTTCAGGAAGGACGTTTCGAGAAGCGGATACGCCTGCCCGACGGGTCATATCTGGACGATATCTCCATGGCCAGGTTTCCTCAGCCTGGATAAAGTCCGGCCCGGCTGCCCCCCAAAAGCGAAGCCGGATGCACGCAGCTCCAGCCACCTCGCCCGGCACCAGAAGTCGCGTGCGAGCGACTCGACCTGCACCGCCTGCACTTCGCGACACCATCCGGCGTTTCGTCGCACTGACCCGCACACCGAGCTGGCGTCAGCCGAACATGAGCACCATCGCGTTTCCCCTGACAAGACTGGACGCTCCCATGCTCACCGAAATCCTCCACCACACGCCCCGATGGGTCTGGATCCTCCTCGCGGGCCTGGTCGCGCTCGGCCTCTCGCAAACCGTCCCCAGGCGGATGACGCCAGCACGCGCCACGGCGGTGCCCGTGGCCATGGCGGTGGTCTCGCTGGGCGGCGTCATCTCGGCCTTTTCAGCGCAGCCGCTCGCGCTGCTTGGATGGGGAGTTGGCGTTGCTGTCGCGCTGGCGCTGGCCCATGCCATCGGCGCCTGGAGCGGCATTCGCTGGCTGGAGGCCGATCGCCGCCTGCTGGTGCCCGCAAGCTGGGTGCCGCTGGCGTTGATCCTGTGCCTGTTCATCACCCGCTACGGCGTGAGCGTGGCCATGGCGGTAAATCCCGGTTTGCTGTGGCACGGCGGCGTGGCGATGCCGATCGGCTTTATCTATGGCGCCGTTAGCGGTATCTTCCTCTCACGTAGCCTGGTGACCTGGAGGCTGACCCGGCAGGCAATGCCCAACAGCGTGCCGGGCTGATCACTCAGGCCGCTACTGAAACCAGCCACTGAAGCCAGCAACCGCTGCCCCGAACCACGTCCAGGCGTACAGCCATGAATGCACTCGATCAGTTTCAGCTGTTTATCGCTGCTCCGTTGGTACTGGCATTCGCCTTGATCGAGGCCATCGTCTTGTCGCGCCGCCAGCGCATCGAGAGCGCGAATCCGTTGCGCATCGAGTTCACGCAGTGGGTGCATCTGTTGCGCGACCTGGCCGGGGCGCGCAGCTTGCGCGCGTTCCTTGGGTACTTGTTCATGCCGCCGGGCTGGACACCGCATGGCGAGGGCAGTACCACGGCGAAACCGCGCGCGCGGCGCCCGCAGGCTGAGATGCCGCAAGGCGCTGCCGGTGGCTGACATCCGGCCACGGCGCATCATGCGCTATCCCGCCAGGGAACTGGCCTGGCTGTTTCGCGAACTGCGGATTGGCGTGCCCGTGGCGTTCGGCTCCGCCGCCTTCTTCTCCGTCGTATTCCGCGAACCGTTTGGCATGAACCTGGCCTATGCCCTGTGCATCACGATGATGATTCAGGCGCTGGTGAAGCTGGGCCGCTATGGCCTCACGCGCCGGCTGCCCGATGCCTCGCCGGGCGCTCCCACCACGCCGCGGCGCTGGCCGGACTGGAAATGGATGTTTCCGTGGATCGTCGTATCTGGCGTAGCGGGCTATTTTGGCGGGCATGCGATTGCCAACATGCTCACCGGCAGCCATGGCTCGCCGTTGGATCTGATGCGCAATCCGCGCGCCCTGCTGCTGAGCATGACGGTGGCGCTGGTGCTGGCGCTCGGCATCTCTTACTTCCACTATGCGCGCGGGCGCATGGCGGCTGCGGAGGCGCGGGCGCAGGCGGCCATGCGCAGCGCCGCGGAGAACCAGCTGCGCTTGCTGGAGTCGCAGCTGGAGCCGCACATGCTGTTCAATACGCTGGGCAACCTGCGCGTGATGATCGGGCAGGACCCGCAGCGCGCGCAGGAGATGCTGAACCAGGTGATCTCGTTCTTGCGCGCCACGCTGCAGGCGTCGCGCTCCGGCTCGCATCCGCTGTCATGCGAGTTCGATCGCATCGCCGACTACCTGGCGTTGATGCAGGTGCGCATGGGTGCGCGGCTGCAGGTCGAGCTCGACCTGCCCGCCACCCTGGCCAACCTGCCTGTGCCGCCGCTGCTGCTGCAACCACTGGTTGAGAACGCCATCAAGCACGGGCTGGAGCCCATCGTCGCGGGCGGCTGGATCAAGGTGACGGCCCGCCGCGAAGGCGGCACGCTGGTGCTCGCCGTGCGCGACACCGGCGTGGGCTTGAGCGACCTGCCGCCCGGCTCGGATTGCTTTGGCACATCGCAGGTGCACGAACGGCTCGCCCAGCTCTATGGCAAAGCCGCGAGCTTCCAGCTGCTGGGTGCCGACGATGGCGACGGCGGCACGCTGGCCATCGTGCGCCTTCCGCTATCCTGATTGAATGCCGCCCACCCTGCCCGATATCGCCTCCATGCAAACGACTGCCCTGATCGCCGAAGATGAAGCGCTGCTGGCCGCGGACCTCCAGGCTGAGCTGGCCCGCTTGTGGCCGGCGCTGAGCATCGTCGCAACCGTAGGCGACGGCGAGGCCGCTGTGGCGCAGGCGCTCGCGCTGCAGCCCGATCTGCTGTTCCTGGATATCCGCATGCCGGGCATGAGCGGGCTGGAGGCGGCGCAGACCCTGGCCGAGGACTGGCCCGACTCAGCCAAGCCATTCCCGCTGATCGTCTTCGTGACGGCCTACGACACATACGCCTTGCACGCATTCGAGCATGCGGCTGTCGATTACGTACTGAAACCCGTGCAGGCCGACCGCCTGGCAAAAACCTGCGCGCGCCTGCAAGCCACATTGCAACAGCGTGCGGCCCCGCAAGGCGCGCCGCCATCGCTGGACGCCGCCATGGATCAGTTGCGCGCGCTGCTTGGCGTTGGCATGCCCGCGCCGCCAGCCGCACCGGCGGCCAACCCGTTGCAGGTGATCCAGGCCAGCGCCGGCAATACCATCACGATGGTGCCGATTGACGAGGTGCTGTATTTCGAGGCCGCGGACAAGTATGTGCGGGTGGTCACCGCGCAGCGCGAGCACCTGATTCGCATGTCGCTGCGGGAGCTGCAGATGCGGATCGATCCGGCGTGCTTCTGGCAGGTCCACCGCAGCACCATCGTACGCTGCACGGCCATCGCCAGCGCGCTGCGCGATGACAGCGGCAAGCTCACCCTGACCCTGCGTGACCGGCCGGAAAAGCTGGGCGTCAGCCGGCTTTATGCGGACGCGTTCAAGGGGATGTAGGCAGCGCGTAGACGCGTGCACATTGCTCCGCCTCTATCAGCGCGATGCATGACGGTCTGTCGGCAGGCGCATGACCTGGATTTCCGGCCCCGTACGCGTTTCCCAGGAACTTGCTACATTGCTGATTCTTCCGGCAAGAGCGGCCTCACGTTGCCGCCTTGCCTATCTCATATCGCACACCGTACACCGACAGATCAAGGAGCCATCGAATGCGCACCGGCCTTCAACTTCGTTCGCAAATCAAGAGCAGCGGTGAACTCGTGCTGTCGCTAGACAGCGTCGACACGCCGCAACCCGGCCCGGATGAAGTGCTCATCCGCATCGAAGCCTCGCCCCTCAACCCGTCAGATCTTGGCCTGCTGTTCGGTGCGGCGGACATGAGCACGGCCAAGGCCAGCGGCACGGCGGAGCGCCCCGTGGTCACCGCGCGCGTCCCGCAAGGGGCCATGCGCAGCATGTCCGGCCGCATGGATGCGTCCATGCCGGTTGGCAATGAGGGCGCGGGCGTGGTCGTCGACGCAGGCTCGTCCCCCGCGGCGCAGGCGTTGCTGGGCAAGACCGTGGCTGCCATCGGCGGCGCGATGTACTCGCAGTACCGCTGCATTCCGGCGGACCAGTGCCTGGTCCTGCCCGAAGGCGCCACGCCCGCCGATGGCGCGTCGTCATTCGTCAATCCGCTCACCGCGCTGGGCATGGTGGAGACCATGCGGCGCGAAGGGCATAGCGCCCTGGTGCACACCGCCGCGGCTTCCAACCTGGGCCAGATGCTCAACCAGATCTGCCTCAAGGATGGCATCAAGCTGGTGAACATCGTGCGCAAGGAAGAGCAGGCGGACCTGCTCAAGGCACAGGGTGCGGTCTACGTGTGCAACACCGCATCGCCCACATTCATGCAGGACCTCACCGAGGCACTCGTCGCCACTGGCGCAACCATCGCGTTCGACGCCACCGGCGGCGGCAAGCTCGGCGGCCAGATCCTCACCTGCATGGAAGCGGCCTTGAACAAGACCGCACGCGAGTACAGCCGCTATGGCTCGGCCACCCACAAGCAGGTCTACCTCTACGGCGGCCTGGACACCAGCCCGACGGAGTTCAACCGCAGCTTCGGCATGGCGTGGGGCATGGGCGGCTGGCTGCTGTTCCCGTTCCTGCAGAAGATCGGGCGCGAGCGGGCCAACGAACTCAAGCAGCGCGTGGTGGCGGAACTGAAAACCACCTTTGCCAGCCATTACTCGAAGGAGATCTCGCTGGCCGAGGTGCTGGACCTGAACGTGATCGCCGTCTACAACAAGCGCGCGACGGGTGAGAAGTACCTGATCAACCCGAACAAGGGCCTGGCAGGCTAAGTCATCCCGGGGCGCCTAGCGCGCCCACCGTGTCAAGTATCAGCCGCCGCGCCGCGGCCAGCGGCGCTGGTCGGCTCCGTGGATCCTGGCAACTCGGCCACGGCGCTGTCTGGCGGCGCCAAGTACGGCTATCGCCTGCTGGTCGTCATGGCCGCGTCCAGTCTCGCCGCCATGCTCCTCTACAATGGATCACCGAGCGCGTTCAAGGCGTGGACCGGTAATGTGCCGGGCGCGCATCGGAGAATCGGGAGCGGTAGCTGGCCGCTGCCGAATTACATAACGAGAAACACAGAGGAGAGACAACCCGTGCCCCACCCGTTCGCCCGCACCGCCTTGCCGTGCGCCGCCCTTCTGCTCGCCTGCCTCAAAGCCCTCCCCGCCCACGCCGATATCCGCGTGGGCATCGACGTTTCCACCACCGGCCCCGCCGCCTCCATCGGCATCCCGTCCAAGAACACCATCATGATGTGGCCGCAGACCCTGGGCGGCCAGCGCGCGCAGTACGTGATCATGGACGATGGCTCCGACCCGGCCGCGGCCGTGCGCAATGTGCGCAAGCTGATCTCCGAGGAGAAGGTGGATGTGGTGGTGGGCCCCAACATCACGCCCACCGCCATTGCTGCGCTGGATGCCGTGGCGGAGGGCGAGACGCCGATGGTGGCGCTGGCTGCGTCGGCCGCCATCATCGAGCCGCAGTCGGACCCCAAGCGGCGCTGGGCGTTCAAGATGCCGCAAAACGATTCGCATATGGCGACGGTCCTGACCGAGTACATGAGCAACCACGGCATCAGGACGGTCGGCTTCATCGGCTTCAACGATGCCTACGGCGAGAGCTGGTGGCGCGAGTTCTCCAAGCTGGCGGACGTACGCAAGCTCAAGGTGGTGGCCAATGAGCGCTTCTCGCGCACCGATACTTCGGTCACCGGGCAGGTGCTCAAGCTGATGGCGGCCACCCCGGATGCCATCCTGATTGCCGGCGCGGGCACGCCGTCGGTATTGCCGCAGAAAACCCTGGCCGAGCGCGGCTACAAGGGCAAGGTATATCAGACGCACGGCATCGCCACCTGGGATTTCCTGCGGGTGGGCGGCAAGGATGTGGAAGGCACGCTGTTCCCGACCGGGCCGGTGGTGGTGGCGCGGCAGTTGCCGGACGGCCATCCGGTAAAGAAGGTGGCGCTGGATTTCGTCACGCGCTATGAGGCGAAGTACGGCGCGGACAGCATCACGCAATTCGCTGGCGATGCCTGGGGCGCGTGGATGCTGCTGGACGATGCCGCGCGCCGTGCCGGCAAGAGCGGCGCGCAGCCGGGCACGCGCGAGTTCCGCCACGCCATGCGCGATGCGCTGGAGACGACCACCAACCTGACCATTCCCAATGGCGTGATGAACCTGAGCGCGAAGGACCATCAGGGCTTTGACCAGCGCTCGCGCGTGATGGGTGTGATCCGCGACGGCAAGTTTGCCTACGCGTCAGACAAGTAAGGATTTGCAAGGATATTTGAGATGAGCAATACGACGATTGGCTTTATCGGCCTTGGTGCCATGGGCACGCCGATGGTGCGCCACCTGCTCGCCGGCGGCCACGCCGTGCGCGCCTATGTACGCCGCCCCGAGGCCGCCGACGCAGCCCGCGCGCTTGGCGCCGTGCCCTGCAGCACGCCGGCGCAAGCCGCGCGCGGCGCCTCGGTGGTGTTTACCAACGTCACGTCATCGGACGACGTGCAGGCCGTGCTGCTGGGCGAGCACGGCGTGATCGAGGGCGCGGCGCCGGGCACCATCTGCATCGACCACAGCACGATCTCGCCCATCGTCACCCGCGAGATCGCCGCCAGGCTGGCCGAGCGCGGCATCGAAGCACTGGACTGCCCGGTCTCCGGCGGCACGGTCGGCGCCGAGGCCGCCAGCCTCACCATCATGGTGGGCGGCAAGGCCGAGATGCTGGAGCGCGTGCGGCCGCTGCTCGCGCTGCTCGGCAAGACCATCACCCACATCGGCGACCATGGCGCGGGGCAAGTCGCCAAGCTGTGCAACCAGATCGCGCAGGTGGTCAATATCGAAGGCATTGCCGAAGCCATGCGCTTCGCGCAGGCGCAGCAGGTAGACAGCGGCCGCGTGCTGCAAGCCATGGCCACCGGCATGGCTGGCAGCCGCATGCTCGACATGATGGGACCGAAGATGGTCGCCCACGACTTTGCCCCCGGTATCGAAGCGCGGCTGCACGACAAGGACTTCGGCCTGGCCGCGCAGATTGCGCGCCAGCTCGGGCTGGAGCTGCCGGCCATGCAAGCCACCTCGCGCCAGCTCGGCACGCTGATGGAAAAGGGCTGGGGCAAGGACGATACATCGTCGCTACTGCGGGTGCTGGAGGGCTGAATGGCCGAGGAGTGGGCGAAGCGTGGCCAAAGAGTGGCCAAAAAGGAGGCGCTAAGCCACCCCCATCATCCGCCGCACAGCCAGCAGCAGCGGGCTGTCCTTGTCGGCGAAATCGTGCATCACGTTGAAATGGTGCCTGTCGGGCATCGGCACATGCGCCGCGCCCGGTGCCTGCGCGTTGGCAGGCCAGCCGGCGCGCAGCAGATCGGTCTGCCGGTGGTATTCGCCCGGCTCCAGCCCGCCCACAGCAGTGACCAGCGGCGCATCCGTGGCCGGCGGCAGGAAGGCCGGCGAGAGCCGGTCAACGTCGCGCGCCGATAGCTTCAGGTCGACCTGCAGGAAATCCGCCCGGCGCAGCGGCTCCAGGTCATGCAGGCCGCTGACCGAGACCACGCCCTTGACCAGGTCGGCCGGCAGATCGCTGCCTACGCGCGGCCATAGCGTGGTGAGCATCATCGCGGCCATGTGGCCGCCGACGGAATGCCCGCCCACGAAGATGCGCGCTTTGTCGTGGCCAAGCCGGCCCGACTCCCGGTACAGCCACGCCACGCTGCGCACGGCCTGCAGCACGATGGTCTGCACCGTCACCGCCGGGCACAGCGAGTAATTGATCACCGCCACCGACACGCCGCAGTGCGGCAACGCATTGGCCACCAGGCTGTGGTCGCGCTTGTCCAGCGCGCGCCAGTAGCCGCCGTGAAGGAACACCAGCAGCGGCGGCGGCCCATCGGTGGCGCCCGGCTCGGCCGGGAAGTAATCGAGCCGCTCGTCCGCCGCGTGCGGGCCAGGCTCGGCACCGGCATAGCTCAGGTCCTCCAGCCAGCCGGCGCGCTTGCGCACCTGCCGCGACAACGCCGCCCAGTGGGCCATGTGGGCGGCATTGTCGGGCACGTTGGCCCGGTTGTTGTATTCGCGTGCGTAGAAGGCGGGATCCTGCGACGGCAGCTGTGCAAGGCTGGCGAAGGAGGGCTGGGCTGACATGTGGCTCCGGGGTGGATGGGAGAAACCGGGCGGCGCCACGGCTGCAAGCATGCTAGCGCGTTCGCACAGCTTCAGATATCGACAACTTCCCGGATATCTGCCCTACCGTCCCCACCGCCCCATCGTCGTCTAACGCCATCCGCGCGCCGGCCAGGACCACCTGCCGGGTCCGGGCCCCTGGCGCTTCGCCCGTGTAAAGGCATCGCCTCGCGCTGAAAATTGGGGTGACCACAAGGGTGTCCCCACACCCATACCCCTCCCCGTACCCCTACCAATACCCCTGCCAATATTGCCGCGAAATTCAAGACTTTTCCTATTCTATTTTTTTCCCGCGGAAAATATACTGCAGTTGCGCGATCAAGAGCCGTTGCATCGCCTATGCACTGCCGGCACGCAAGAAGAGGGGAGTTCCGAACGTTGCCAGCAGATTGAGGCGACCTGCCCAGTAACGTCAACGCATTGATCTAAATCGCCACTTAAGCCGAATTCCACAGCAGAAATCGGGAGGCGAAATATTCGCGCAACTTGCACGGGATGCGAGACGAGAAGCTGTGGTTACAGCAGCGCCTGAAATCAGATTTTTTCTCGGCTAAAAATAATTTGCGCATGCTTGCTGGCTCCTGGACTAGTCACAACGGGTGATTCGCCTTGTGACGATGTCTTGGCCGAACCTTGTCTATTTGGTGGAATGATGAAGAAACTGATCCGAATTTTTGCCTTTTTTAGCATCGCAATTTTGTTGAATGCAATACCTTCAATAGCACAAGCCCAATTCCCACCTCATCAATCATGTCCTTACAAAACGCTTATGTCACCGCCGTCGACAATCGCTTTCGACCCAGGGGTCCCGGACGGAACAGTACTATGGAGTGGAAATCTTCAGACTAATTATCGGAGTTCCAACGCATCCACTGGTGGTTACGTGTGCCCCTCAAGTGCCTTTAACATACATTTCGAGGGAACAACACCCTACTTGGGCAACAATCTTTACACGACTGGCATTCCCGGTATTTCGTATCGCTTCAAGATGACTGGCCCGACAACTGGCCCGATTATTTATCCGTCGTGTTTTCTGCAGAAATATTTTCCGCACATCTGCTGGATCAATGAACTCGGGGCCGGAATGACGAACCATACGTTGTCCGTTGAACTTATAAAGACAGGCTCAATTACCGGCGGCGGTGCACTGTCAGGAGTGTTTGCACACTGGTTCGTACAGTTAGGGAGGTCCTATGCCACCTACTCCTGGGGGGGAAGCGTTGTGATACAGCCAACTATCCCCACGTGCAAGGTGTCGATGCCATCGATTGCGGTCCGTCTTCGAGACGTAAACGTAAACGTCTTTACCGGAGTCGGAAAAACGTCACCAAGCCAGCCATTTGATATCGTGCTGCAGTGCTCTGGCGGAAATACCGGCACAAGCACAGATGTCTATACGACGCTGACCGACCAGACCGATCCAAGTAACGTTTCAGATACCCTGTCCCTTACCAAGGACTCCACTGCATCCGGTGTTGGCATTCAGGTTTTAAATGGGACCACGGTGATCAAATATGGCCCGGATTCCAGCGCCGCGGGCAATAAGAATCAGTGGAAGGCAGGTTCAACTGGTAATGGCACATTCACTATACCGCTGACAGCCCGGTACATCCAGACCACGCCCTCGGTGAAAGCGGGAACTGCAAATGGTCGTGCGACTTTCACGATGAACTATCAGTAAAGAACAGATATGTGATTAAAAGTGTGAAGCCAGGGTGAACGGACCGCCCTGGCCATGGACCTGCTCTGCCGCCAGAAGACCCATGCCGTCTTCACCGAGGCCACCGGCCCGCGCCTGCCACGATTCGGCGCGCCTGCGCGTCTAGCCCACCATCGGCGATTTCATCCGCCGTACAGCCCCGAAGCCGCCTGAATCCTGCGATCGCAGCCGGGCGACGCGGGACAAGCGGACGCGCCAGGGCTGCGGATGGGGCGCGTTGGGGGTCCGCTACCGGGGCCAGTTGTGGCCTGGCAGGATTTGCGGCATAATTCCCGGCTCAGCACCGTGCTGGTACGCCGGACTCCCGGCAAATCCGCCAGCACCCACTCCGCCCGGGTGGTGAAACAGGTAGACGCAGGGGACTCAAAATCCCCCGCCGCAAGGCGTGTCGGTTCGAGTCCGACCCCGGGCACCACTATATTTCCCAAAAAAAACAAGCAGATACGCTCGAGGGCGGGCGCAGCTTCACCACACGCTTATGTTCCGTACAGCGTCCTGGCCCGAAGCTATGCGGGAAAAAACTCAACCCGCTCCCCCGCGCCAGCCATCGACTGCCCGAACGTAATCCAGCCGTGCCCTCTGAGCGCGACCTCATCACGGCGCAGGATGATTTCGTCATCGCCATCGATGGCGACATGCGTGCCATTCGCGCTTCGGTCGATCAGCATGTATTTACCCGCGCGGAACTCGACCATTGCATGGAACCGCGAGGTCTGCGGATCCGCGACGACGATCGTCATCGCGGCGTCGCGCCCTAGCGTGACCGGCGGCGAGGCGCCGTTCATGCGGACCTCCATCTCCCGATACCGCAGCGTTAGCAGCGCGGGGCGGATCGCGCGCTGGCTGACATCGGCCAGAATGGTCAGGTCGGCGTTCTGCTGCCATATCGCTTCGAACAACTCCACGGGCACGTCCTTGCCGCGCACCTGTATCGGGTAGAGGTAGCGCATCGCCTGGCGCAGGCTTGCCGGCAGATGCGCCACGGCGTCCTTGCTGGTGATGATCTGCCCCTGCGATGCGAGCTTGGTGAGGCGCGCGGCAAGGTTCACTGTGTCGCCGAACACGTCGCCCGATGCATCCTGCAGGAGCGGGCCGTGGTGAAAGCCGATATGGATGGACATGGGGATGCCGGATACGGGCGGCAGCGCTGCAATCGCCATCTGCATGTCGAGTGCAGCCTGCATGGCATTCTCGGCGCAGGGGAACACCGCCATGACTTCATCGCCGATGGTCTTCACCACGCGGCCTTGCTGCGCCGATGAACAGGACTTCATCAGGGCAATGCACTGCCCGATTGCACCGAAGGCGGCCGTGTTGCCTGCCTTTTCATACAGCTTGGTGCTGCTGCTGATATCCGCGAACAGTACGGAACCGTCACCGTCGGACATCGCAGGCATCGATTCCCGGCCCATATGCACCTCAATATGCACCTCAACCTGTTCGCTCGCCGCGCGCCTCGCGCGGCGCCCTGCACTGATGGTAGTACGCGCCAGAACGCTCAAAGGAATGTTTCAGCGATATCGATCGATGAGCGCTGGCCGAGTGCCTCGAAGTTTGCCGCGAGCCAGGCGTCGGCCCGCTCGCGCCCGAGCGTGAACAGGCCGCGCAGGAAGGCCCAGTCCGCGTTGAACTTGCTGGGCGCGCCCAGCCGTGCCATCTCGGTTTCGGCATCGATGCCGTGGATCAGCATGCGGCGGTAGCGTGACGGGTCGAGCGCGCCTTCATCGATCAGCCGGGTGATGAACTCGATGGCGCGCATCTCTCGCATCAACGAGGAGTTAAAGCTGAGCGTGTTGATACGGTCCAGGATTTCGCGTGCCGTAACAGGCACCCGGGGAATGTGGATCGGGTTGAGGCGGATGATCAGCACATCGCGGCTGTCGGTCTCATAGATCAGCGGATAGATCGGCGGGTTGCCCATGTAGCCGCCGTCCCAGTAATACTCGCCGTCGATCTCCACGGCCTGGAACAGCGTCGGCAGGCAGGCCGAAGCCATCACGGCCTTGGCGCAGACCTCGCCAGTGCTGAACACGCGGATGCGCCCGCGCAGCACATTGGTTGCGCACAGGAACAGCTTGACGCTCTTGCTGCGGCGCAGCACCTCGAAATCGATGGTCTCATCCAGGAGGTTCTGCAGCGGGTTGAGGTTGCAAGGATTGAGCTGGTAAGGCGAGTAAAAGCGCGTGAGATGGTCGAACATCATCCACGCGGGCGACATCTCCATACTGCCGCCGGCGCCCATCAACCGGTCCAGCCAGGTAGGTTGCAAGGGACTCAGCTTCGCGCAGTCGGACACCTTGCGCCAGCACGTCTCCAGGGCCTGCCGCGCGCCCTGCGGCCCACCGCTTGCCAGGCCGTAGGCGAGCACGGTGGCGTTGACGGCACCGGCGCTGGTGCCGCTGATGCCGTCGATGCCGATGCGCTTGTCTTCCAGCAGCCGGTCCAGCACGCCCCAGCTGAATGCCCCATGGGTGCCGCCGCCTTGCAACGCGATGTTGATGTGGCGGATCGCGGGGGATTGCGTGGCTTGCATGGTGGCCTCCGGTTTCAGTGCCTCAGTGCCTCGGCGCCGCAGTGCTTCCGTACCGGGGAGCGGCGCTGGCTTCGCGGCGAGCGAGGAACATCTCCGTATGGTAGATGCGGGCGAACAATCCGCAGTGGCGTCATCTCCAGAGGCTTGCGCCGGATGCCTGTCGAACAAGTACCCCATCGAGCATGGCCATGCATCCAGACCAGGCACTTCCCTACCCCTCCCCCACCAGCCCCTTGATCCAACCGTGTACCACCCGCACCTCTGGCGAGGACTCAAGCCGTTCCGACGCCATCAGATAGTACGAATGCGCCGATGACAAGCTGACCGGCGACAACCGCACCAGTTGCCCGGACTTGAGCAGATGCAGCAGCAGCGAGCGGCGTCCGTACGCGATGCCCTGCCCGCGCATGGCGGCGTCCAGCATCAGGCCGGTGTCGGTGAAAGTGGTCACCCGGTGGCTGCGCGGCATCGGCAAGCCAGCTTCCCGGAACCAGGGCTCCCAGGCGTGGCGGCTGTGCGAGAGCAGCATGGCCTCACTGAACAGCTTGGGCAGGGCGCGCTGCCTAAGCGTGGCGAGATAGGACGGGGCCGCCACCGGAAACCACTCGTCATGGCCAAGGTCCAGATGCGGCTCGACCGGCTTGGCACGGGCAAAGCGCAGCGCGATGTCCGCCTCGCCATGACGCGGTACCACCATCTGGCTCGTGGGGTTGAGCTCGATGGCGATCTGCGCATGGCTGCGCTGAAAATCGGCCAGCGCGGGCACGACACGGAAGCGGGCAAAGGAGGGGAGGACGCTGACGCGCACTGTGCGCTCGCCATCCATCTGGCCAAAGGCTTCGCCCAGCGTGGACAACGCTTGGCGCACGGATACCAGCAGGCGTTCGGCAGCTGGCGTGGGAGTCACCGTGCGGGTGGTCCGCGCAAACAGCACCATCCCGCTCAGTCGCTCCAGTTCCCGAATGCGGTGGCTGACCGTGCTGTGGGCGAGGCTAAGTTCCTCGGCGGCCTTGTGGAAACTCCGCAGCCGGGCTACGGCGTCAAAAGCGAGCAGCAGCGGAATCGGCGGGATGTGCTTCATGAGGGAGTGCGCGGGGCTGGCGCTGGCTTGGCGCCGGTTGGGAATGGCTGGATCGAAGCGCAGCGCGATGCGCGATCATAGCGCACGCGCAGTGCGCCAGGCCCAGCCGAGCATGCCGGCGAACGCGAGCGGGCCCCACACAAACATCAGCTCGCCCAAGTCGGGCACCAGCGCGCGATGCGGCAGCGCGGCACTGCCCGCGCGCGCCCAGTCGGCTGCCAGAAGGGTCAGGCATGCCGCCTGCAGCAGGATGCTGCGGGCGGCGCGCTCCATGCCAAGCGCCGCGGAGGCGGCCAGGGGCACAAGGCCGAAAGTCAGGGCGGAAAGCATGGGCATCTCCCATCTCGTTAGTGGAGGAATGCCGCCACTGTAGACCCGGATCACCCGTGCTTTGATGAAAGATGCGGCCCGATTGTGCGATGCGGTCGACTAATCATCGCCTGATCGCCGACTGATCCGCCTGGCTTGCAGCACCTCCATGACGCGTTGACGCCGTTTAAATCAGAAACAAAAGCTTTCAGCACGCGCACCAAGTAGCCGCAGTGATAATGGCCCACGCCAAATCTGCGCGGTGCCCGCCGGGAAGGATCGCGGGCTGACGCCCGTGTCGCGCCCCCGTTGCGCCGGTACCCCGTGGACCCTGTGATTCCGCTCTGACAGCCGCCGCTGCTCCATGGAAACCATTGTCCACCTGCTAGCCACGCAACCCGAGATCGCCCTGTTCCTGGCGCTGGCCATGGGGCACGCCGTGGGTGCGGTCAAGGTGGGGCCGTTCCAGTTCGGCGGCATCTGCGGCACGCTGATTGCCGCGCTGGTGATCGGCCAAAGCGGGGCGCGGATCGACACCGATGTGCGTAACGTCTTCTTTGCCCTGTTCATCTTTGCGCTGGGTTTCACCGGCGGCCCGCAGTTCTTTGCCAACGTCGCGCGCAGCTGGCGCATTGGCCTGCTATCGGTCGTCGAGGTGAGCGTGGTGCTGGCGCTGATGGCGCTGGCGGTGGTGGTGCTGAACCTGGACCAGGGCACCGCGGCGGGCTTGCTGGCAGGCGCCGCGACGGAGTCGGCGGTGATCGGCACCGCTTCCGAGGCCATCGGCAGGCTGGGCCTGTCCCCCGACCGGATACGCGAGCTGCAGACCAATATCGTCACCGCCTACAGCGTGACCTATCTGTTTGGGCTGATCACGATCGTGTTGTTCACCAGCCAGCTGGCGCCACTGCTGTTGCGCATCAACCTGCGCGAGTCTGCCGCAGCACTCTGGCACCGGCTCGGTGGCGAGTCCGATATGGGGGCGCGCCAGTACAGCGCGCTGCCGCGCCTGGTGGGACGCGTGATCGAGGTGCGGACCGCCGCGGGCCAGACTGTGCTGGCGGCCGAGCAGGCGGTGGCGCTGGGCGTGACGATCCGGCGCATCCGGCGCGATGGCCAGACCTTCAAGCCATCTCCCGACGAATTGCTGCGCGCCGGCGACGTGGTGCTGGCGTATGGACGGCGCGACGCCATGGTGCCCTTCATGCAGGCGGTGGGCATCGAGCTGCCCGAGGCGCCGGAAGCTGCCGGCGAAGCCAGCATGGACATGGTGGTGCAGGCCGAGCAGGACGTGTTGCTGACACGCCGCGCGGTGAGCGGCCTGACGCTGTCCGCGCTGCGCGGCATGGCGGATGTGGGCATGGGGCGCGGCGTGTACATCGACGCCATCCGGCGCATGGAGCGCCCCATCCCGCCGTTGCCCAACACGGTGCTGGAGCGTGGCGACGTGGTGAGCCTGAGCGGGCCGGCCGAAGCCGTGGAGCGGGTGGTGCCGGAGCTGGGCTATCGGGTCGTGCCCACCGTCAAGACCGATTTTGTGTTTCTCGGCGTCGGCGTGCTGCTGGGCATGTTGCTGGGCAGCCTGAGGCTGAAGGTTGGTGGCGCGGAGCTGACGCTCGGCACAGGCGGCGGCTGCCTGGTAGCGGGCCTGGCCTTTGGCTGGCTGCGCGCGCGGGTGCCGCTGATGGGCTCGCTGCCGTCGCCGGCGGCGGAGATACTGAAGGATTTCGGGCTGGCTACGTTCATCGCCGCGGTGGGCCTGTCGGCCGGGCCGGACGCGATCAAGCTGGTGAAGACCTACGGCCTGGCGCTGCCCGTGGCCGGGGTGTTGATCTCGATCGTGCCCGCGACGTTGTCGCTGCTGGTCGGCCACTGGTGGCTGAAGATCGAAGCCCCGATCCTGCTTGGCGCGGTGGCCGGCCAGCAATGCAGCACGCCCGCGATCATGGCGCTGACCAATGCGGCCGGCAACAGCACGCCGGTGATTGGCTACACGATCACCTATGCCATCTCCAACGTGCTGTTGCCGTTGATGGGACCGATCGCTGTCGGCGTGGCCGGCGCGCTGGCGCATTGATGGCGCACGGCCCGTGGGCAGCATCGGTGCCCGGCCAGCGCGCTCGCCCGGCTTCCACTTACCTGATTTCCTGATTTCCTGATTCATCGATTTTTCAAGCAGCAGGAGCAAACCATGGAGTGGTTGCACAACATCTTCCAGAAGTCCCCTGAAGCAGCGTTATTCCTGTCGCTAGCCGTTGGCTACGCCATCGGCAAGATCACCTTCGGCCGCTTCCAGCTCGGCGGCGTGGCGGGATCGCTGCTGGCCGCGGTTGTCATCAGCCAGGTCGGGGTGGAGATCGACAACGGCGTCAAGGCGGTGATGTTCGCGGTGTTCATCTACGCTGTAGGCTACGAGAGCGGGCCGCAGTTCTTCAACTCGCTCAACCGCAGCTCGCTGCGGGAAATCGCCATGGCCGTCTTCATGGCGGTGGTGGGGCTGGCCACCGTGGTGATCCTGGCCAAGCTGTTCCATCTCGACAAGGGGCTGGCCGCTGGCCTGGCTGCCGGCGGCATGACGCAGTCGGCCATCATCGGTACCGCCGGAGACGCCATTACCAAGCTCGGCTTGCCGCCCGACCAGGTCAAGCTGCTGCAATCGAACGTGGCGATCGGCTATGCCGTGACCTATGTGTTCGGCTCGCTGGGCGCCATCATCGTGTGCGTGAATATCCTGCCGCGCTTCATGAAGTCGGACCTGAAGACCGACGCCAAGAAGATCGAGGCGGCCATGCACGGCGGCGCGCCGCAGTTCGGCCCGGGCCAGCGCGGCGCGCTGCCGCGCCTGGTGGGCCGCGTGTTCCGCGTGACTGGCGCTGCAGGCAAGACCGTGGCGCAGATCGAGACCAAGGGCGCGGATCTCGTCACGGTCGAGAAGGTGATGCGCGACGGCAAGCCGGTCGAGGTCAAGCAGGACCTGGTGCTCAAGGCCAATGACATGGTGCTGATGGTGGGCCGGCGCGACGCCATGGTGCCCACCGCGCAGGTGATCGGCGAGGAGGTGGCCGATGCCGACGGCATGGGCGTGGTGATGCAGACGCGCCGCGCGGTGTTCACGCACAAGGACATGAACAACAAGTCCATCGCGCAGATCATCAGCATGGTGGAGCGCGACCAGCGGCACGGCGTGTATATCGAGCATATCGAGCGCTACGACCATCCGCTGCCGATCCTGCCCGAGCTAAAGCTGCAGCACGGCGACATTCTTACCTTCTACGGCACGCCGGACGACACCGCGCGCGCGGCCAAGACCGCCGGCTACGAGCTGGTGCCAAGCGAGAAGACGGACTTCGTCTACTTCGGCGCGGGCGTGCTGGTGGGCCTGTTGATCGGCCTGCTGGTATGGCGCGTGGGGTCGATCCCGCTGACGCTGGGCTCGGGCGGCGGCGCGCTGCTCTCCGGGCTGGTGTTCGGCTGGGCGCGGTCCAAGCACCCGATGTACGGCGCCATGCCGACGGCGGCCTGCCAGTTGCTCAAGGACTTCGGGCTGGCGGCCTTTGTCGCCATCGTCGGCATCAACTCCGGGCTGCAGGCGGTGACCACGCTCAAGCAAAGCGGGCTGACCATCTTCCTGCTGGGCGCGGTGGTGACGCTGCTGCCGTTGTTTCTCACCATGCTGTTCGGCCGCTACGTGCTCAAGTACGACAACGCCGCGCTGCTGGCCGGCGCGCTGTCGGGCTCGCGCAGCGCCAACCCGGCCTTCGGCGGCATCCTGGACAAGGCGGAAAGCCCGGTGCCGACGGTGCCGTTTGCCATCACCTACGCACTGGCCAACGTACTGCTGACCCTGCTGGGGCCGCTGGTGGTCGGCCTGGTGTAGCGCGGCGCGCCTGCAAGCCAGCAGCCACCCCCGCACAAGCGCTCTTTGCGTTCCCGGGCCCGGCCGCGCCGGCCAGGTCCACCCCCAACAAGCCTTACCCCTGGAGCCTGTCATGACCAAACCTGACCTTTCCAAGCTGGCGAGCCTTTCGCCCTTCGAACTCAAGGACGAGCTGATCAAGCTCGCCAGCAGCGATGCCGACCGCATGATGCTCAATGCCGGGCGCGGCAACCCCAACTTCCTGGCGACCGTGCCGCGCCACGCCTTCTGGCAGCTCGGCCTGTTTGCCATGCGCGAATCCGAGCGCTCGTTCTCGTACATGCCCGAGGGCGTGGGCGGCTTCCCGCGCCGCGCCGGCATCGAGGAACGCTTCGACCTGTTTGCGCGCGAGAACGCTGGGACCGAAGGCGTGCGGTTCCTGGCGGGCGCGGTGTCCTATGTGCGCGACCAGCTCGGCCTGGACGCGGGCGATTTCCTGTACGAGATGTGCGAAGGCATCCTGGCCTGCAACTACCCGGTGCCGGACCGCATGCTCAAGCTGTCCGAGAAGATCGTCGCGCAGTACATCCGCAAGGAGATGATCGGCAACCACCCGTTCACCGGCAAGTTCGACCTGTTCGCGGTGGAGGGCGGCACCGCCGCGATGACGTACCTGTTCAACACCATCCGCGAGAACCACCTGCTCAAGGCCGGCGACACCATCGCGCTCGGCATGCCGATCTTCACGCCGTATATCGAGATCCCGGAGCTCAACGACTATGAGCTGGTGGAGCTGTCGATCGACGCTGACCCGAACCAGCGCTGGCAATACTCCAACAAGGAGCTCGACAAGCTGCGCGACCCCAAGGTCAAGGCGTTCTTCCTGGTGAACCCGAGCAACCCGCCGTCGGTGCGCATGAGCGACGAGAGCCTGGAGTACCTGGCCTCGATCGTGGAAGAGCGGCCGGACCTGATCATCCTGACCGACGATGTGTATGGCACCTTTGCCGACAACTTCGTCTCGCTGTTCGCGATGTGCCCCAAGAACACCATCCTGGTGTACTCGTTCTCCAAGTACTTTGGTGCAACGGGCTGGCGCCTCGGCGTCATCGCCACGCACCAGGACAACGTCTTCGACGCGCTGATCGCCAAGCTGCCCAAGCCCCAGCACGATGGCCTGCACAAGCGCTACAACTCCATCACCACCGAGCCGGACAAGCTCAAGTTCATCGACCGCCTGGTCGCCGACAGCCGCACCGTGGCGCTGAACCACACGGCCGGCCTGTCCACGCCGCAGCAGGTGCAGATGGTGCTGTTCTCGCTGTTCTCGCTGATGGACACCCATGACGAGTACAAGGCCGCGATGAAGCGCCTGATCCGCAGCCGCAAGGCCGCGCTGTACCGCGAGATCGGCATTGCGCCGGACAACGATGACCCCAATGCCGTGGACTACTACACGCTGCTCGACATCGAGCAGCTTGGCGGCAAGGCCATCGGCCCGGACTTCGTCAAATGGGTGCTCAACTCCGCCGAGCCGGTGGAGCTGCTGTTCCGCCTCGCCGAGGAAGCGGGCGTGGTGCTGCTGCCGGGCCGCGGCTTTGGCACGCGCCATCCCTCCGGCCGCGTGTCGCTGGCCAATCTCAACGAATCGGACTACGTGAAGATCGGCCGTTCGATCCGCAAGCTGTTCGAGGAATACGTGGAGCAGTACAACAAGGCCACGGGCAGCAAGGCGCGCAAGGACGTGACGAAGAAGTAAGCCATAGGTTGTGTCAGGCGGATGCCGGCATGCTCCGGCATCCGCCTGACATGCGCTCCCACGCACGGCTCTGGTATGGTGGGCGGTCCGCCAAACCGCCGCCGAGGCACCGAGCCGCATGTCCCCTTCCCTTCTAGCTACCCCCCTGCCTGCGTCCTGGTTCGCCTCGCTGCAAGGCGCCATGCCGGTGGGCTTTTCCTGGTGGTGGCCCTCGCTGTTCACACTGGCGGAATGGGCGATCCGCCTGGCCATGCTGGTCTACGTGCCGCAGCGCCGCGCCCCGGCGGCGGCGCGCACCTGG
Organism: Cupriavidus basilensis; assembly: GCF_008801925.2. Taxonomy (NCBI): domain Bacteria; kingdom Pseudomonadati; phylum Pseudomonadota; class Betaproteobacteria; order Burkholderiales; family Burkholderiaceae; genus Cupriavidus; species Cupriavidus basilensis. Next base: position 3,661,329 of record NZ_CP062803.1, read on the forward strand.
CTGCTGCTGATCTTCTTCCTGCCATGGCTGGGGCTGGTGCTCTATGCGCTGTTCGGCCGCATCTACTATCCCAAGTCGCGCCGGCTCAAGCTGGCCCGCATCAACCAGGGCATCGCAAACGTGCGTGACCGGGTGGCGCGCTTCGCGCCATTGCAGCCGCTGCCCGCCGCCGTAGCCGCCGACGCGGCCGGGCTGATCGAGCGGCTCGGCTCCTACTCGCCGATGCGCGGCAATGCCGTGGCGCTGCTCGACGACTATGACGCGACGGTGGCCGCGATGATCGCCGATATCGACGGCGCCAGGCACCAGGTCCATCTGCTGGTCTATATCTACGCCGCGGACGCGACCGGCCGCGCCTTTACCGACGCCCTGCTGCGAGCCAGCGCGCGAGGCGTGCGCTGCCGCCTGCTGGTGGATGCGCTGGGCGCGCGCGCGGGCTGGCGCATGTTTGCCGATACGCTGCGCGACGGCGGCGTGGAGGTGGTGCAGGCCCTGCCCATGCGCTCGCTGATGGCGGTGCTCAAAGGCAAGAGCGCGCGCTTCGACCTGCGCAATCACCGCAAGATCCTGGTGGTGGACGGCAGCATTGGCTATATCGGCTCGCAAAACGTGATCGATGCCGAGTCGATGCCTGGACTGCCCAATGAAGAACTGGTGGCACGCGTGACCGGGCCAGTGGTGGCGGAGCTGCAAGCGGTCTTCCTGGCCGACCGCTACCTGGAAACCGGCGACGGCAACTTCGACCTCGACAGCTTCCCGCCCATGGAGGCGCAAGGCCCGCACATCGCGCAGATGCTGCCCAGCGGCCCTGGCTACGGCACGCAGAACGCGCAGATGGCGCTGATCAGCATGATCCACCGCGCGCGCAGCGAAGTGGTCATCACCACGCCCTACTTCGTGCCGGATGAAGCGTTCCTGCAAGCGCTGCACCTGGCCTGCTACCGTGGCGTGGCGGTGCACCTGGTGCTGTCGCAACGGATCGACCAGCGCTTCACGCAGGCCGCGCAAGAGGCTTACTTCGGCGTGCTGCTGGACTCGGGGGTGCAGATCCACTTGTACCGCCCCGCCTTCCTGCATGCCAAGCACGTCACCATTGACGATGAAGTTGCCATGGTGGGATCGACCAATATGGATATCCGGTCGTTCGCACTCAATGCCGAGGCCGCGCTGGTGATCTATGACCGTGATGTGGTGGCACGCATGCGGCGGATCCAGCAGCGGTATCTGGCCAATAGTGAGACGGTGGTGCGGGCGGTTTGGCAGCGGCGGCCGCTGCATACGCGGACCTGGCAGAATCTTTGCCGGTTGGCGGATTCGTTGCTGTAGGAGAGAGGGGGGCTGGACTTGGCTATACGGTTCGTCTTTGGCCCCGCTGACGCGGGCGTGGCTCTGTGGGCGGGGTTTTACTGCTTCTAGCTGCTGTCGCGGCTGTGCGGGGTTGGCCGTTTTGGAACGTGTGAGATGTCACTTCTCTTTACTCGTAAAGAGAAGTAACCAAGAGAAAGCGATCCTTGCAGGAGGCTGGCGTGGCGTCATTGGGGACCCCAATGGTTTCGTCGTACAGCCCCGGGTGCTGATGGACTCGTGCAGTTACCAGTTTAGACCACCACGACCTTGCTAGTGCCCAGGGTTTCGTGGTGGCCCCCACCGGTAGCCACCACCGCGAAATTCAAGCCGTCTGTCGCTCGCGGGGTGACCGGCCACGAAGTTGCAGGCGTTCCGTTTTCGTCGTGGGCGCGGTGGCACCGGATTGATAGGTCGAAGAACTCTTCCACCGCGCCCACCCCACCACGAAACCATCACGGCGTGATATATCGCGGTGCTCGGAGCCGGTACCGGTAGATGTGCGAATGAGCAAGGATGCCGCTACCGAGCAGCCTCACCACGAAACCAGCGCCATCCGCAGGATCGTGGCCATTCAAATCGGTACCGCCATGAGGCTATTAAAACCCGGGGCCTGACGACGAAACCACCGGGCTACGTAACCCCAATAAGCCAGCCTCCTGCAAGGATCGCTTTCTTTTGGTTACTTTTCTTTACGAGTAAAGAAAAGTGACATCTCACACGTTCTAAATCGGCCAACACCGTACAGCCGCGACAGCAGCTAGAAGCAGTAAAACCCCGCCCACAAAGGCACAAAGCCACCCAAGCGTCAGCGGGGCCAGCAACCTTAACGCGCCTCCACGTACCCCAACACCGTCTCCAGCATCATCTTCAGCGTAGGCTGGATCCGCGTAGCCCGCGCTTCGTCATAGGCGAAGGGATAGCTCTCGCTCATATACGCCGACTGCGTCAACTCCAGCTGCACGGCTTGCACGCCTTGCGCCGGCGCCCCGTACTGCCGCGTGATATAGCCACCCTTGAAACGCCCGTTAAGCACCGACGTATAGCCAGGCAACGCGCCAGCGATATCCAGCAGCTGGTTGGCCAGCGCGGCGTCGCAGCTGGCACCATTGGCGGTGCCCAGGTTGAAGTCGGTCAGCTTGCCCTCGAAAAAGCGCGGCAGCACCGAGCGGATCGAATGCGCGTCCCACAGCGCCACGGTACCGTGCTCGGCACGCAAGCGGGCCAGTTCCCCGGCAAGCGCGCCGTGGTACGGGCGCCAGATGGCTTCGCGGCGCGCGGCGATTTCATCGTCGGCGGGCAGGCTGCTGGCGTCGGCGTAGATCGGCGTCTTGTCGAAGGTATCGACCGGGCACAGGCCGGTGGTGTCCTGGCCGGGGTAGAGATTGGCGTTGTCGGGCGGGCGGTTCAGGTCCACCACGTAGCGCGAGTGGGTGGCCACCAGGATGGAGGCGCCGAGTTCGCGCGCGAAATCGTACAGGCGCTCCAGGTGCCAGTCGGTATCGGGCACGGTGCGTGCCTCGGCAGTCAGCCGGTCGGACACGGAGACCGGCAGGTGGGTGCCGACGTGCGGCATCGACACCAGCAGCGGGCGCGTGCCGCGATGCAGGGTGAAAGCGGGGGTATCGGTCGAGAAGGCCATGTTTTCTTGTTTGCTACTTTGCAACGTAAAGGCGCAGTGCTCATCAATACGGGCCTGAAGCTTGTAGCGTCAAGCTTCAGGCCGCGTGGTGCGCCGGGTTTTAGTCAGTCAGCAGGCTGGCGCGCGCGGCGGCAAAGCGCTTGCCGGCGTCGGCCTGCAAGGCATGCATACCATGCTGCACGCGCGTGTGGCCCGCCGTGCGGACTTCCGCTAGTGTCTCATGCCCATGGTTGGTGAACACATGGACCGCCAGCGCCTGGCTGCCCGACAAACCCGAGAGCGCGGGATGCGCCCCGTCCAGCACGACGAAATCCGCCTGCTGCCCGACGGCAAGCGCGCCGATGTCCCGGCCCGACGCGCGAGCGCCGCCAAAGGCGGCATCAAGGTAAAGGCGGTCCGCCACCGGCTTGTGCGCGTCCGAAGCCAGCACATTGCGCTTTTGCAGCGCCAGCCGCTGGCCATACTCGAACAGCCGCAGCTCTTCCGCCACGCTGACGCTGGCGTGGCTGTCCGAGCCGATGCCCCAGACACCACCCTGCCCCAGGTAGGGCGCGGCATCGAATACCCCATCGCCCAGGTTGGCCTCGGTGGTCGGGCAGATGCCGGCCACCGCGCCGCTATGCGCCAGCCGGCGCCGCTCGTCCCAGTCCAGGTGCGTGGCATGCACCAGGCACCAGCGCGCATCCACCTCGGCATGGTCGAGCAGCCATGCCACCGGGCGAGTGCCCGTGAGCGTGATGCACTCGTCGACCTCGCGCTGCTGCTCGGCGATATGGATGTGCACCGGCGCGGTTGCATCCAGCGCGTGCAGGCCAGCCACGGCGTCGGCAAGACTCTGCGGCGGCACCGCGCGCAGCGAGTGCGGGGCAAGTCCCAGGCGAGCCTGGCCATGGCATTGCGGTGCCAGCCGGCCAAGCAAGTCGAGCATGGCGTGCGTCTCATGCAGGAAGCGGCGCTGATCCGGCACCGCGGGCTTGTCGCCGAAGCCGGCCGTCTGGTACAGCACCGGCAGCAGCGTGATGCCGATGCCGGCGGTCCGCGCGGCGCGCAGCAGGCGCAGCGACATCTCGGCAGGGTCGGCGTAAGGCTTGCCGTCCGTGTCGTGATGCACGTAGTGGAATTCGCAAACGCTGGTGTAGCCCGCGCGCAGCATCTCGATATAGAGCTGCGTGGCGATGGCTTCCAGCGTATCGGGCGAAAGCCGCAGCGCGAAGCGGTACATCAGCTTGCGCCAGCTCCAGAAGGAATCGCTCTGCTGGCCGTCGGCCAGCGTCTCGCTGCGGAACTCGGTCAACCCGGCAAAGCCGCGCTGGAACGCGTGCGAATGCAGATTGGGCATGCCCGGCAACAGCGGCCCGGCGGCGCGCGGCACGTCCACGGCGGGTGTCGCGCCGGCCTGCACCGTCGTGAATGCGCCAGCGTCGTCCCAGGCCAGCAAGACATCGCTGGCCCAGCCCGTGGGCAGCAGGGCCTGCGTGGCGAACAGGCTTCCGGCGCTCATGGCCGTACTCCTTGCGCCGGCGTGGCGGCGGGATAGACCTTGCCCTGGCGCACTACGGCGGCGGCGGGATTGCGTCCGAACCAATAGGCCAGCTCGGCCGGCGAATCGACATTCCACAGCACGAAATCGGCGGCGCGCCCGGCGGCCAGCAAGCCGTGCCGGTCCGCTGCGCCCAGCGCGCGCGCGGCGTGCGTGGTGACGCCTGCCAGCACTTCGGGCACGGTCAGCCTGAACAGGGTGCACGCCATATTCATCATCAGCAGCAGCGAAGTGACGGGTGACGTACCGGGATTGTGATCGGTGGAGATCGCCATCGGCACGCCATGCCGGCGCAGCAGGTCGATCGGCGGCAGGTTGGTGTCACGCAGGAAATAATAGGCGCCCGGCAGCAGGACCGCCACCGTGCCCGACCCGGCCATGGCAGCGACGCCAGCCTCATCGAGATGTTCCAGGTGATCGGCCGACAGCGCGCGGTAACGCGCCGCCAGCGCTGTGCCACCCAGGTTGCTGAGTTGCTCGGCGTGCAGCTTGACGCGCAAGCCGTGGCGCTCGGCGGCCTGGAACACGCGCTCGGTCTGCGCCAGGCTGAAGCCCACGGACTCGCAGAAGGCGTCCACCGCATCGATGAGGCCCTCTTCGGCCAGCGCGGGCATCATGGTTTCGCACACCAGCGTGATGTAGTCGTCGGCGCGGCCCGCGTATTCCGGCGGCAGCGCGTGCGCGCCGAGGAAGGTGGTGTGCACCGTCACGCCGAAGGCCTCGCCCAGGCGGCGCGCCACGCGCAGCTGCTTGCGCTCGCTGGCGAGGTCCAGGCCGTAGCCGGACTTGATCTCCAGCGTGGTCACGCCTTCGGCCAGCAGCGGCGCGAGACGTGCGGCGGCCAGCGCGAACAGCGTGTCTTCATCGGCGGCGCGGGTGGCGCGCACGGTGGAGACGATGCCGCCGCCGGCGCGCGCGATTTCCTCATAGCCTGCGCCGGCCAGGCGCATGGCGAATTCGTCGGCGCGCTGCCCGCCGTACACCAGGTGCGTATGGCAGTCGACCAGGCCCGGCGTGATCCACGCGTTGCCCGCGTCATGGCGCGGCAGCGCGGCGTACGCCTGCGGCAGCTGCGCCTGCGCGCCGAGCCACGCGATGCGGCCTTGCTGCACGACCAGCGCGGCGTCACGAATGGCCTTGGTGGGATCCCCGTCGGGCAACAGGTGGCAGCGATGCCAGACGCCGTCGGCGGACAAAGAGGTAACGGCGGCCTGGGCCGTGTTCTGGTTCATCGCAGGTTCTCCAACTCCAGTTCCAGGGTGACGCACAGGCAAAGCGCGGGTTCCGACATCGCCTGCAGGCGATATGGCACCGCGACGCCTTCGGCAAACAGCATGCCGTCGTCGCTCGCCAGCACGGCTTGACCGCCCTGGCCGGCAACGCCGTGGCGCCATGCCCCCTCAACCACAAACAACAACACCACATGCGCGCCGGGCGCGATCGTGAACTCGTCGCGCGCCGCGACCACGCTCGCGCGGCACTGGCCGCGCCGCGTCATCACATTGAAGTCGCGCGTGGCGCCATCCAGCAGCGTGGCCTGCACGCCGCGCTCGCCAGCAAAGGCAAAGGGCTCGCCAACGGTATCGAGGCGATGATCGAAGCTGCCATCGTCAGCCAGCAGGCGCACGCCCGCGCCGTCCAGCAGCACGATCTGGCGATCGATGCCGGGAAAGGCGGAGAACGGCCCATCGGCAGCGATGTCGGCCACGCTCACGCGCCACAGGAATGCGTCCATGCCGGCGCCCGGCGGCCACGCCGCGATCTCGCGGGTGACGCCGCCGCCGTTCTTCCAGGGCTGCGCAGCCAGCGCGCCGAGCGAGAAGCGTTCGACGCCGTTCATGCGCCTGCCGCCTTCGGCACCATCGGCACCATCGGCAGGTTCAGGGCCTTCTCATGGGCGCAGTCGATCGCGCTTTCGTAGCCGGCATCGGCGTGGCGCATCACGCCGGTGGCCGGGTCGTTCCACAGCACGCGTTCGATGCGCTTGGCCGCGGCGTCGGTGCCGTCACAGACGATCACCACGCCCGAATGCTGCGAGAAGCCCATGCCCACGCCGCCGCCATGATGCAGGCTGACCCACGTGGCACCGCCCGCGGTGTTGAGCAGCGCGTTGAGCAGCGGCCAGTCGGACACCGCATCGGAGCCGTCGCGCATGGCTTCGGTCTCGCGGTTGGGGCTGGCAACCGAGCCGCAATCCAGGTGATCGCGGCCGATCACGATCGGCGCTTTCAGCTCGCCGTTCTTCACCATCTCGTTGAAGGCCAGCCCCGCGCGGTGGCGCTCGTCCAGCCCCACCCAGCAGATGCGCGCGGGCAGGCCCTGGAAGGCGATGCGGTCGCGCGCCATGTCGAGCCAGCGGTGCAGGTGCGCGTCTTCGGGGAACAGCGCCTTCATCTTGGCATCGGTCTTGTAGATGTCCTCGGGGTCGCCCGATAGCGCAACCCAGCGGAACGGGCCCTTGCCTCGGCAGAACAGCGGGCGGATATACGCCGGCACAAACCCCGGGAAATCAAAGGCATTGGCCACGCCCTCGTCAAAGGCGACCTGACGGATGTTGTTGCCGTAGTCCAGCGTGGGCACGCCCATTTGCTGGAAGGCCAGCATGGCCTGCACGTGCTTGACGATGGAAGCCCTGGCGGCGGCCTCGACCGACTTGGGATCAGCCGTGCGCGCGGCTTCCCACCGCGCCACGGTCCAGCCTGCCGGCAGGTAGCCGTTGACCAGATCGTGCGCCGAGGTCTGGTCGGTGACGATGTCCGGGCGCATGCCGCCGGCCTGCGCGCGTTTGACCAGCTCCGGCATGATCTCGGCAGCGTTGCCGAGCAGGCCGACGGAGATGGCCTGCTTGTTGCGCGTGGCTTCTTCGATCATGGCCAGCGCTTCGTCGATGCTGGTGGCCTTCTTGTCGACATAGCGCGTGCGCAGGCGGAAGTCGATACGCGACTCCTGGCACTCGATCGCCAGCACGCACGCGCCGGCCAGCACGCCGGCCAGCGTCTGCGCGCCGCCCATGCCGCCGAGACCTGCGGTGAGGATCCACTTGCCGGCGAGATCGTTGTTGTAGTGCTGGCGGCCGGCTTCGACAAAGGTCTCGAAGGTGCCCTGCACGATGCCCTGCGTGCCGATATAGATCCACGAGCCGGCGGTCATCTGGCCGTACATCATCAGGCCGGCGCGGTCCAGCTCGTTGAACTTGTCCCAGGTGGCCCAGTGCGGCACCAGGTTGGAGTTGGCAATCAGCACGCGCGGCGCGTCGGCATGGGTGCGAAACACGCCCACCGGCTTGCCGGATTGCACCAGCAACGATTCTTCCTCGCCCAGGTTGCGCAGGCTGTCGAGGATGGCGTCGAAGCATTCCCAGTTGCGCGCCGCCTTGCCGATGCCGCCGTACACGACCAGGTCCTGCGGGCGCTCGGCCACGTCGGGATCCAGGTTGTTCTGGAGCATGCGGTAGGCGGCTTCGATCAGCCAGTTCTTGCAGTGCAGCTCGGTGCCGCGCGGCGCGCGGATCTCGCGCTGGCCGCGCAGAGGTGCCGCTTTGGTGAATTGATGTTCGTTGGCGTTCATGAGGGGTTCTCCTGCCTGTGCAGTTCAGTTCAGTTCAGCGGTTGCGTCTGCGTTTGGGAGTAGCGCGCATCAAGCCACGCCCACCTGCGACGGCAGCACCTGGCGCACCGACTCGGGCCAGCCGGCACCCGCGTCACCCTGCTGCACCCACTGCTTCATCGCCTCGATATCCGGTGCGAAGTAGCGGTCGCCTTCCACAAAGGCCACGCGCTCGCGGATGCGTGCGATCTCGGTCTCGATCAGCGGCGAGGATTCCAGCGGGCGGTGGAACTCGATGCCCTGCGCGGCGGCCATGGCTTCGATGCCGACCACCACGGCGGTGTTCTCCGCCATATCGCCCAGGCGGCGCGCGCCGTAAGTGGCCATCGACACATGGTCCTCCTGGTTGGCCGACGTGGGCAAGCTGTCCACGCTGGCAGGATGCGCCAGCGACTTGTTCTCGGACGCCAGCGCGGCGGCAGTGACCTGCGCGATCATGAAGCCCGAATGCAGGCCACCGTCGCGCACCAGGAACGGCGGCAGGCCGGACAGGCCGGAATCGAGCAGCAGCGCGAGGCGGCGCTCGGAGATCGCGCCGATCTCGGCGATGGCCAGCGCGATGATGTCGGCGGCAAACGCCACCGGCTCGGCGTGGAAGTTGCCGCCCGAGATCACATCGCCCTGCTCCGGGAACACCAGCGGATTGTCGGACGCGGCGTTGGCCTCGATCTGCAGCACGCGCGCTGCATGTTGCAGGTTGTCCAGGCAGGCACCCATCACCTGCGGCTGGCAGCGGATGGAGTACGGGTCCTGCACGCGGCCGCAGCTCACGTGCGAGTCCACGATCTTGCTGCCATCGAGCAGCGCGCGCACGGCGCCGGCCACGGCAATCTGGCCGGCCTGGCCGCGCGCGGCGTGGATGCGCGCGTCGAACGGCTTGACCGAGCCCTTGATGGCTTCGAGCGACAGCGCGCCCGCCACCAGCCCGGCAGCGAAGATGTCTTCGGCGGCAAACAGGCCCGCCAGCGCCAGCGCCGTGGAAACCTGCGTGCCGTTGAGCAGCGCCAGCCCTTCCTTGGGGCCCAGCGTGAAAGGCGCCAGGCCCGCGCGGGCCAGCCCTTCGGCGGCCGGGCGGCGCACGCCGTCGATCATCACATCGCCCACGCCGATCAGCGTGCACGACATATGCGCCAGCGGCGCAAGATCGCCCGACGCGCCCACCGAGCCCTTGGCCGGAATGCACGGCGTGACGCCCGAGTTGGCCAGCGCCAGCAGCGCCTCGATGATTTCTGGACGGATGCCGGAATGGCCGCGCGCCAGGCTCACGGCCTTGATCGCCAGGATCAGCCGCACGGTGTCGCTGTTCAGGTCCGCGCCGGTGCCCACGCTGTGCGACAGCACCAGGTTGCGCTGCAGCTCCGCCAGCTTGTCATGCGGGATGCGCGTTTGCGCCAGCTTGCCAAAGCCGGTGTTGATGCCGTAGACCACCGCATCAGCGTCGATGATGTCCTGCACGGTGGCCTGGGACGCGCGCACGCCAGCCCACGCGGATTCATCCATCGCCAGGCTCACTTCGCCGCGATGGATGCGGCGCAGGTCGGCCAGCGTGACGGAGCCGGGCTGCAAGGTCAGCAGCGGGCGGGAAGTTTGGTTGGCTTGGGTGGCGCTCATTTGTATGTCCCTGTCTATACAGCCTGGTTCGTGCGTTGGCTGGTGGATCTGAAAAAACTAACGGCCCTTGGCGGGTTCAGCCGAAGGCCGGGTTGCCATCGGCGCGGAATCGGCTGCCTAGGCGGTAACGGTTGCCGGGGTGCAGGCAACGTACAAAGGTCACAGGGGTGCCGCCCGTCCAGGTGCGGCGGGTCAGCAGCAGGCACGGCTGGGTAGCCGGCATTTCCAGTTGGGTGGCCTGCTCCGCCGTGGCGGAGATGGCATCGACCACGTGTTCGATCTGGTCGTAGGGCACGTGGCGCAGCAGGTATTCGCCGGGCTTCATCGCATCGGCGGCGGCAAAATCCTGGTTGATGAAGTCCGGCGCGACGCGCGGGTTCACATAGCGGTCTTCAAGCTGCACCGGCACGCCGTCCTCGCGGTGCACGCACACGGAGTGGAACACCGATTCACCGGTGCGCAGATCCAGCGCGGCCGCTACCTCGATGGAGGCAGCCACGCGTTCCACCACCATGACGTCGCAAGCGTAGTCATGTCCGCGCATGCGGATCTCGTCCTGCAGGTTGACCACGTTGAGCAGCGTCGACTGCGGCTTGTGCTCCGCCACGAAGGTGCCCACGCCAGCCACGCGCACCACCCGGCCCTGTTCGGCCAGCTCGCGCAGCGCGCGGTTCACCGTCATGCGCGACACGCCAAAGCGGGTCACCAGTTCCTGCTCGGAGGGCACGCGGTCGCCCGGCTGCCACGCGCGGCTCTGGATATGGCGCGCGATGTACTCCTTCACCTGCTGGTAAAGCGCGGCGGGAGTGGCATCGGGAACGCCCCGGCGGTTGGCGGTGGCAGCTTTCATGGCTTGGTTGGCAACTCAGTGCTCTGCGCTGGCCATGGCCTCGGCGCGGATTTCCTCGGTCAGCACCGCCTTGAGTTCCGAAAACGCCGGCGAGGTCTTGATCGTGTAGTGGCGCGGATGCGGAAAATCCACATCGACGGTGCGCTTGATGCGGCCAGGCCGCGCCGAGAACACCGCCACGCGGTTGGCCATGAAGATGGCCTCGTCGATATCGTGCGTGACGAACAGCACCGTCTTGCGCGAGGCTTCCCAGATGCCCAGCAGCAGCTCCTGCATCAGCACGCGGGTCTGGTTGTCCAGCGCGCCGAAGGGCTCGTCCAGCAGCAGGATCTTGGGGTCGTTGGCCAGCGCCCGGGCAATGGCCGTGCGCTGCTGCATGCCGCCCGAGAGCTGCTTGGGAAAATGATGCTCGAAGCCGCGCAAGCCCACGCGCTGGATAAAGAAGTCGCTGCGCTCGCGCTGGTCGGCCTCGCTCATGCCGCGCTCGCGCAGGCCAAAGCGCACGTTCTGCTCGATGGTCAGCCACGGGAACAGCGTGTACGACTGGAACACCATGCCGCGCTCCGCGCCCGGGCCGGTGACTTCCTGCCCGTCGAGCAGCACGCGCCCGGTGGTGGGCGTATCCAGCCCGGCGACGATGCGCAGCAGCGTGGACTTGCCACAGCCCGAGGGACCGAGGATGGTGACGAAGTCGTTGTCCGCCACTTCGAAATCGGTCGGCTGCAGGGCCAGGGTCTGGCCGCCGCGCGGATTGACGAAGGTACGCGAGACCTGCTGGATGGACAGCGCACTCATTTGATCGAACTCCACGGGAACAGGCGCTGGTTGGCCAGCTTGAAAGCCAGGTCGGAGACCAGGCCGATGCAACCGATCACGATGATGCCGAAGATGATCTGCCCTGTGTTGAGCAGCGCCTGGCTGTCGGTGATCATGTGGCCGATGCCGGACGACGAGCCGATCAGCTCGGCCACGATGACATAGGTCCAGGCCCAGCCCAGCACCAGGCGCAGGATCTCGGCGATCTCCGGCGCGGCGCCCGGGATCAGCACGCGCCGCACGATGCCGCTGCTGTTGGCGCCCAGCGTGTAGGCCGCCTCCACCAGGTCGCGCCGCGCGCCGCCCACCGTCACCGCCACCATCAGCACGATCTGGAAGAACGAGCCGATAAAGATCACCAGCACCTTCTGCGCTTCGCCGATGCCGGCCCACAGGATCAGCAGCGGAATAAAGGCCGACGCCGGCAGGTAGCGGCAAAACGAGACGAAGGGCTCGAAGAACGCCTCCGCCGCCTTGTACGCGCCCATGAAGATGCCCAGCGGCACGGCCAGCACAGCGGCCAGCACGAAGCCGCCCAGCACGCGCCATACCGTCATGCCGATGTCGCCGATGAAGTTGTACTCGGTAAACAGCAGCACACCTTCATGGGCCATGGTCATCGGGTCGGCCAGGAAGGTGCGCGGCACCATGCCGCCCAGGGTCACCGCCGCCCACACGGCAAAAAACACCACGAAGAACGACAAACCCAGGACCCAGCGCGCGCGCTGGGTGACCGGCGCCAGCGGCGCCAGCCAGGGATGCCGGCGCGCGGCCGCCGGAGTCACCGCAGCCGGAGCGGGCGTTACAGCCGCACCAGCTGCGGGCGAACCAATGTGAACCTGCGTCATGGCACCGACCTCGTTACTTGATGAAGCGCGCGTCGTACAGCGCCGTGACGTCCGGCACCTGGCGAATCACGCCGATTTCCAGCAGCACCTGCGCCGCTTCCTTGCTGAAGCTGGCCAGCTCTGCGCCGAAGAATTTACGGTTGGCGTCACGATCCTGCCAGCGCAGGTAGGCGGATGACTTGGCGAACTGCTCGCCGCTTTGCTTGACCGCCGCGCCCATGATCTCGTTTGCCTTGGCCGGGTCCTGCTTGATCATGTCGAGCGCTTCGAAGTAGCTGTCCACCAGCGCTTGCGCGGCCTTGGGATTGTCCTTGAGCCACTTGGGCGAGCAGCCCAGCGTGTCCATCACCATCGGGTAGTCCAGCGTGGTGGCGAGGATCTTGCCCTTGTCCGGGTTCTGGCGCACCGACGACAGGTACGGCTCATACGTCATGGCGGCATCGTTCTGGCCCGAGACGAAGGCCTGCGCGGCGGCTTGCGGCGACAGCGTGGTGGTCTTCACATCCTTCAGGCTCATGCCGTTCTTCTTGAGCATCCAGGCCAGGCCGAAGTAAGGCGCGGTGCCCGGCGCGTCCACGCCGACGGTCTTGCCCTTGAGGTCGGCGAAGCCTTTGACGTCGCCGCGCACAGCCAGCCCGTCGGCGCCGTAGGACTTATCGAGCTGCACGATCTGGGTGATGGGCACGCCGTTGGCGTTCCAGGCCACATGGGTCTCGACCGTGGTGGCGGCGCACTGGATGGCGCCCGCGGCGAGCGCCAGGTGACGGTCCTTCTGCGGAATCATCTTGATGTCGACGTCGACACCATGCTTCTTGAAGATGCCGGCCTTGTCAGCCAGCGTCAGCGGCGCGAAGCCGGTCCAGCCGCTCATGCCGAGCGTGACCTGCGTGGCTTGCGCTTGCGCGGTGCCCGCGGCACCCAGCGTGGCGGCGACTGCTGCTACGGCGACGGCTAGCGACTTACCGCTACGGATACGAAATCCCATCTTCCTGGCTCCTTTGGTGTGATGCGAACGGGGCCGCGCCAGCGTTGGCGGCGGCCGGACCGCCCGGCTCGGGCGGCGCCGTACTTGCGGCGCCGGTCATTTGCCAGGCAATTTAGCAACCCTGTATATACAAGTCAATGCAGTAGTTAACCCGAGGCGAAGCGCAGAACTGGCGTGGCCGGCACTTACGTGCCGTCGAGCCTGGAATGGCACGAAACGAGCACAAAATGGCGACGTTACGGGATCAGGCCGGGTGCCCACCGATGCCCGTTGACGGGGCATCCGGCCTTGCCGCTTGCGCCCGCGCGCACCAGATCCGCGCACGGTTACGCTGAATGCGTCACTTGCTGTCTATACAGGATCGAGCGGCAACACCAACGCAAGCGGCGTGCCACCGGCCGCCGCAGGGCTGCGGGAGGAAAGCGCTCCCGGGAGACGCCGAGAGCACCTGTATTCAGGCGTCGAAAAAGGAGGTCACGGTGGGATAGCGCAGCCGCAGGCGCAGCTCGCGTTTGAGACGGGTGTTTTCCAGCCGGCGCGATTCGCTCATGAAGCTGAGCAAGGTTGGCTCCACGGCTTCGCGCAATTGCGCGCGAGCCAGGCGCGGCGGGCGGGGCAGGCCGCGGCGGTCGGCCACCAGGTCGAAGTAGTCGGCCATGCGCATTTCCGAGTCGTCGCTGGCATGCACCACCCGCTGCGCGCGGCCGCGGAACAGCGACGCCACCATGGTGCGGGCCAGGTCCAGGGCATGGATGTGGTTGGTATAGACATCGTCCTGCGGCGCCAGCGCGGGCGTGCCCTTGGCCAGACGGGCCAGCGGCAGCCGGTCTTCGGCATAAATGCCGGGGATGCGCACGATGGAAGCACGCCAGCCGGCATGGCGGCCAAAGTCCCGCACGGACTGCTCGGCCGCCACGCGGCGCCGGGCGCGCGCGGTTTGCGGGCGCACCGCCTGCGATTCCGCCAGCCTGGCGCCACCCCGGTCGCCATACACCCCCGAGGTGCTGGCGTAGACAAACGCTGGCGGCGCAGCGCTTCGGCCGGACCTGCCGTAGCGTCGGTCGGGTAGAATAGCGGGCTTGGCAGACCATCCGCCGGGCCGTGCGGCAGACCGCCGCCAGGCACCGCGCCGCAAGGCGCGCAGCAGCGCCAGCGTGCGGGGATCGCCCTCGCCGCGGGATGGCGGCGGCGCCAGGTGCAGCACCTTGTCGGCCAGCCCGGCCAGGCGTGCCAGCGTGGCGGGCCGGTCCAGGTCGGCTACCATCGGCACGGCGCCGTTGTCCCGCAGCTCAGCGCGGCGGGACGGCTGCGAAGTGATGGCAAAGACGCGCCAGCGCGTCGATAGAATACGCAGGCAACGTGTGCCCACATCCCCACAGCCAACGATGAGTAGGCGCGGGCGACCCAGGCGGCGTCGCGACAGATTTTTGCTCATAGAGTGATTATGGCTTATCAAGTTACCGTCATGCCCAGCGGCCGCACGTTCGAAGCGGCCGCGGATGAAACCATCCTTACCGCGGCCCTGCGCCACAGCATTGGCCTGCCCTACGGCTGCAAGAACGGCGCATGCGGGTCCTGCAAGGGCCGTGTCACCGCTGGCGGCATCGAGCAGGGCGACCATGCCGCTTCCGCGCTGTCCGCGCAGGAAAAGACCGAGGGCCGCGCGCTGTTCTGCTGCGCCAAGCCCACCTCGGACATCACCATCGAATGCCGCGAGGTGCAAGGCGCCGGCGACATCCCCATCAAGAAGGTGCCATGCCGCGTCGCCACGCTGGAACGCGTGGCCGACGACGTCATCGTGACCCGCCTGCAACTGCCCGCCACCGAGCGCATGCAGTTCCTGGCCGGCCAGTATGTCGAGTTCCTGCTGCGCGACGGCAAGCGCCGCAGCTACTCCATCGCCACGCCGCCGCACCAGGAAGGCCCGATCGAGCTGCACATCCGCCACATGCCCGGCGGCACCTTCACCGACTACGTGTTCGGCGCCAGGGAAGGCCAGCCGGCCATGAAGGAGCGCGACATCCTGCGCTTCGAAGGCCCGCTCGGCAGCTTCTTCCTGCGTGAAGACTCCGACAAGCCCATCATCCTTCTGGCCTCAGGCACCGGCTTCGCGCCGATCAAGGCCATCGTCGAGCACGCGGTCTACACCGGCATCACCCGCCCGATGACGCTGTACTGGGGCGGACGCCGCCCGCGCGATCTCTATATGCACGCGCTGTGCGAGCAATGGGCGCGCGAGCTGCCCAACTTCCGCTACGTCCCGGTGATCTCCAACGCCCAGGACAGCGACGACTGGGACGGCCGCACCGGCTTCGTCCACGAGGCCGTGATGGAAGACCATCCCGACCTGTCGGGCTTCGAGGTCTACGCCTGCGGCGCACCGGTGATGATCAATGCGGCGCGCAAGGACTTTTCCCTGCGCTGCGACCTGCACGAGGATGCCTTCTTCGCCGACTCGTTCACGTCGGAAGCGGACATGCATCCGGCAGGTTCGGTACCGCCGGCACCGGCGGCCTGAGCGCCCCGCTGCCCGTTTCCAAGCGACAACAATGCCCGGCTCCGCCAAAATTCGTTTTGACAGCCGGGCGCATGGGCCTTATATTGGCCGCCATGAACTACGCTATCAACAACCGACGCAGCTACCGTACGTCGCTCCCCACCGGGGTGCCTCGCGGCTGACCGTCCATAGCTTCTGTTCAGGTCAACAAGCCACGGGCAATCCCCGTGGCTTTTTGTTTTTCTGCTCTCCTCTCCCCTGTTTCACGCCGACCCCTGGAGTCCGCCATGGCATTTGCTGAGTACCCCGTCCAATCCCTGATGTACATCACCAACCGGCCCGAGCTCGTCTTTACCGAAGGCAAGGGCTCGTGGCTCACGGACCATAACGGCAAGCGATACCTGGACTTCGTGCAGGGCTGGGCGGTCAACTGCCTGGGACACTCCAACCAGGCCATGATCGATGCGCTGGTCGAGCAGTCGAAGAAGCTGTTCAACCCCAGCCCGGCGTTCTACAACGAACCCATGCTCAAGCTGGCCAAGCAGCTCACCGATGCCAGCTGCTTCGACAAGGTGTTCTTCGCCAACAGCGGCGCGGAAGCCAACGAAGGTGCCATCAAGCTGGCGCGCAAATGGGGCCGCAAGCACAAGAACGGCGCGTTCGAGATCATCACCATGGACCACAGCTTCCACGGCCGCACGCTCGCCACCATGAGCGCGTCGGGCAAGGCCGGCTGGGACACCATCTTCGCGCCGCAGGTGCCGGGCTTCCCCAAGGCCGACCTGAACGACCTGGCCTCGGTCGAAAAGCTGATCAACGACAAGACCGTGGCCATCATGCTGGAGCCGGTGCAGGGCGAAGGCGGCGTGATCCCCGCCTCGCGCGAATTCATGCAAGGCCTGCGCAAGCTGGCCGACCAGCACAAGCTGCTGTTCATCGTCGACGAAGTGCAGACCGGCTGCGGCCGTTGCGGCACCATGTTCGCCTATGAACTGTCGGGCGTGGAGCCGGACATCATGACGCTGGGCAAGGGCATTGGCGGCGGCGTGCCGCTGGCAGCCCTGCTGTGCAAGGCCGAAGTCGCCAGCTTCGAAGCCGGCGACCAGGGCGGCACCTACAACGGCAACCCGGTGATGACCGCCGTTGGCAGCGCCGTGATCTCGCAGCTGACCGCGCCCGGCTTCCTGCAAAGCGTGCAAGAAAAAGGCGCCTACCTGCGCGAGCAGCTGCTGGCGCTGACGTCCGAGTTCGGCCTGGGCGGCGAACGCGGCGAAGGCCTGCTGCGCGCACTGGTGCTGAACAAGGACATCGGCCCGCAACTGGTGGAAGAAGCGCGCGACATGCAGCCGCAAGGCCTGCTGCTGAATTCGCCGCGCCCCAACCTGCTGCGCTTCATGCCCGCGCTGAACGTGACCATCGAGGAAATCGACCAGATGATCGGCATGCTGCGCACGCTGCTGAAGAAGCTGGCCTGAGCCTCGTCTTGAAGCCGGCACGCCGCCGGCCAGGCACCATGGAAAAAGCCCCGCAAATCGCTTGCGGGGCTTTTTTTTGCAGCAAACTGCAGCGTCACACAGGCAACATCACTCGCCCAGATACGCCGCGCGGACCTTCGGATCGTCCAGCATCTGCTTGGCGTCGCCGCTCATGGTGACCAGGCCGGACTCCATCACATAGCCGCGGTGGGCGGCCTGCAGCGCCAGCCGCGCGTTCTGCTCCACCAGCAGCACGGTCACGCCCAGCGCGGAGACGTCGCGCACCACCTCGAAGATCTTCGCGACCATGATCGGCGACAGGCCCATCGAGGGTTCGTCCAGCAGCAGCAGCTTGGGCTGGCTCATCAGCGCGCGCGCCATGGCCAGCATCTGCTGTTCGCCGCCGGACATGGTGCCGGCCAGCTGGTTGGCGCGCTCCTTCAGGCGCGGGAAGATGCCGAACATGCGGTCGATGTCGGCCTTGATGCCGGCCTCGTCGGTGCGCGTGTAGGCGCCCATCTGCAGGTTCTCGGTAATGGTCATGCGCGCAAACACCCCGCGCCCTTCCGGCACCATCGCCAGCCCTTGCTTGAGCAGCGTGTAGCTTGGCACCCCCTTGATGGACTTGCCCATGTACTCCACATCGCCGCCGGCCCATCCCTGCAGGCCGGTGATGGCCTTCATGGTGGTGGTCTTGCCGGCGCCGTTGGCACCGATCAGCGTGACCAGTTCGCCTTCTTTGATCTCGAGGTCGATGCCCTTGACCGCCTGGATGCCGCCGTACGCGACCTTCAGGCCGGATATCTTCAGTAGTGTTTCTTTCATTGTCTCTTTCCCCCGTCAGTGCGCCGGGGTACCGAGGTAAGCCTCGATCACCGCTGGATTGCTCTGGACTTCGTGCGGCAGGCCCTGCGCGATGACCTTGCCGTAGTCGAGCACGGTCAGGCGATTGCACAGGCCCATCACCAGCTTCACGTCGTGCTCGATCAGCAGGATGGTCTTGCCATCGCTGCGGATCTTGTCGAGCAAGCCGCGCAGTTCCACCTTCTCGGTGGCGTTCATGCCAGCGGCGGGCTCATCGAGCGCCAGCAGCTTGGGCTCGGTGGCCAGCGCCCGCGCGATCTCCAGGCGGCGCTGGTGCCCGTAGGACAGGTTGCGCGAGGTGAAGTGCGCGTACTTGCCGATGCCGACGTACTCCAGCAGGTCATGCGCCCAGTCTTCCACCGAGTGCTCCTCGCGCCGGACCGAAGGCGGGCGGAACACCGCGCCAAAGAGGCCGGCCTTGGTGCGCACGTGGCGGCCCACCATCACGTTTTCCAGCGCGGTCATCTCGCCGAACAGGCGGATGTTCTGGAAGGTGCGGGCAATGCCGGCCTTGGCGACTTCGTGCACGGCGGTCGGCTGGTAGGCCTTGCCGCCCAGCACGAACTCGCCGGAGTCCGGTGTGTACAGGCCGGTAATCACGTTGAAGAAGGTGGTCTTGCCGGCCCCGTTGGGACCGATCAGGCCGTAGATTTCGCCCGCCTTGATCTGCAGGCCCACGTCGGACAATGCCTGCAGGCCGCCGAATCGCTTGTTGACCCCCTGTACCGACAGGAGGAGATTCTCGTTGCTCATGATGTCCTCCTGGTCAGAAACGGCCAACGCTGCCCGGGCGGCGGATCACCGGCCGGTCTTCCTTGCGCGGCGACGGCCACAGGCCCGCCGGGCGATACAGCATCACACCAACCAGGGCCAGCCCGAACAACAGCTGGCGCAGCACTTCGGCGTCGACGATGGTGTGGCCGAAGAGCATGTTCTGCGCCGGCTCCGCCACGGCGCGCAGCAACTCCTGGAAACCCACCAGCAAGATACCACCCAGGATCACGCCAGGAATGTGGCCCATGCCGCCCAGCACCACGATGGCCAGGATGTAGATGGACTCCCACAGTACGAACGACTCAGGCGACACGAAGCCCTGGAAGGCGCCGAACACCGCACCCGACGCACCGCCGAACGATGCGCCCATGGCAAAGGCCAGCAGCTTGATGTTGCGGGTGTTGATGCCCATCGCCTTGGCGGCGATCTCGTCTTCCCGGATGGCCACGAAGGCGCGGCCGATACGCGAGTTCTGCAAGCGCAGGCAGATGAACACGATGGCGATCACCAGCACGACCAGCAGGTAGTAGTACATGAACACCGGCGTGAACTTCAGCCCGAAGATCTCGTGCGACTTGGAGAAATCGAAGCCGAAGATGTGGACCGGGTCCACCGCGGTGATCCCCTTCGGGCCATTGGTGATGTTCAGCGGCCGGTCGAGGTTGTTGAGGAAGATGCGGATGATCTCACCGAAGCCCAGGGTCACGATGGCCAGGTAGTCGCCGCGCAGCTTGAGCGTTGGCGCACCGAGCAGCACACCGAACGTTGCCGCCACCAGCACCGCCAGCGGCAGCACGAACCACATGGAGAGGTGCAGGCCATTGGGGAAAAGCTGGTGGATCCACTCGAACTGGTTGGCCAGATGGGGCGAGCCCAGCAAGGCCATCATGTAGGCGCCGACGGCATAGAAGGCGATGTAGCCAAGGTCGAGCAGGCCGGCAAAGCCCACCACGATGTTCAGGCCAAGCGCCAGCATGATGTAGATCAGCGCGAAGTCGAGCACGCGCACCCAGTAGTTGCCGCCCAGCGTCTGCACCAGGAACGGGGCGCACAGGGCGATGACCAGGAAGCCAAGCAACGCGGCCATGGTCTTGGCCGGCGTCTTGGTCAGCGGCGCAGCCTGCGCCGCCGGGGATGGAATCGGGGTATTCATGGATTCTCTCTCCTTAGGCGCGTTCGGAAACCCGCTCGCCCATGATGCCGGACGGACGGAATACAAGGACGACGATCAGCACGATGAAGGCGAACACATCCTGGTAGTTGGAGCCAAACACCCCGTTGGTGAGATCGCCGATATAGCCGGCGCCCAACGCTTCGATCAGGCCCAGCAGCATGCCGCCGACCATGGCGCCAGCAAGGTTGCCGATGCCGCCCAGCACCGCGGCGGTGAACGCCTTCAGGCCCGGAATGAAGCCCATGTAGAAGTGCGCATTGCCGTAGTTGGTGGCCATCATCACGCCGGCCAGCGCGGCCAGCGCCGCACCGATCATGAAGGTGGCCGAGATGACGAAGTTCGGGTTCACGCCCATCAGGCCTGCCACCTTCTGGTTCTCGGCGGTGGCGCGCATCGCGCGACCCAGCTTGGTGCGGTTGACGAGGGTCAGCAGGCCCGCCATGACCATCAGCGCCATGCCGATGATGACGATTTCCTTGCCCGTGATGGTGGCGCCGGTCGAACCGATATCGATCGGCGACGAGGGCAGCAGCTGCGGGAAGGTCAGCGGGTTACGCGACCAGATCATCATCGCCAGCGTCTGCAGGATGATGGACACGCCGATGGCGGTAATCAGCGGGGCTAGCCGGGGCGCGTTGCGCAACGGCCGGTAGGCGACCCGCTCGATGGTGTAGGCCAGCACGGCGCAAACCGGCATGGCGATCAGCGTGGCAATCACCAGCGTGAGCCACTCCGGCAAGCCGGGGAAGAATTTCTGCAAGCCAAGTATGGCTGACAGGGCGGTCAGCGCGCCGATCATCAGCACGTCGCCGTGGGCGAAGTTGATGATCCCGAGAATGCCGTAGACCATGGTGTAGCCCAGTGCGATCAGCGCATAGATGCTGCCGAGCACCAGACCGTTCACGATCTGCTGGATAAAGATATCCATGAAAACTCCTTGCTTCCGTCCAAATTCCCTCGGCATGGTGTGGATGTCGGGGGGACGTTGATATGTGGGTGGTTTGGTAGTGTCGATATTTGCTGGTAAGCGGCCTGCCTACTCCACCCATGGTAAGGATGCTGCACGTATGGCAAGGCTAAAAAAACGGCACCGCAACATACTCGCGGTGCCGTTCGGATGGGCCGGTAAGCCCGGTTTACATCTTCACGACGTCAAGGACGGTCTTTTTCTTGTCCTTGTACTCGTACAACGTGATGGTGCCTTCCTTCATGTCGCCCTTTTCATCGAAGGCGATGTTGCCGATCAGGCCCTTGTAGTTGGTCTTGGGCATCTCGGCCAGGATGGCCGCCGGCTCGGTCGAGTTGGCGCGCTTCATCGCGTCAACGATGACCATGACGGCGTCATAGGTGAACGGTGCGTAGATCTGCACCGGCGCATTGAAGCGAGCCTGGTAGCGCTTGTCGAAATCCGCGCCCTGTTCCATCTTGGACAGCGCCAGACCAGCTTCCGAGCAGATGATGTTTTGCACGGCATCGCCGGCCAGCTCGGCCACCTTGTCGGTACAGACGCCATCGCCGCCAACGATCTTGGAGCTGATGCCGAGTTCCATGGCTTGCTTGGCGAACGGGCCGCCGGTGGCGTCCATGCCGCCGTACATGATCACGTCGGGCTTCTTGCCCTTGATCTTGGTCAGAATGGCCTTGAAGTCGGTCGCCTTGTCGTTGGTGGCTTCACGTGCCACCACGTTCACACCCGAAGCCTTGGCGGTCTTCTCGAACTCGTCGGCCAGGCCCTTGCCGTAGGCAGTGGCATCGTCGACGATGGCCACGGTCTTGGCGTGCAGGCTCTTGGTGGCGTAGTTGGCCAGCGCGGGGCCTTGCTGGGCGTCGGTGGCCACCACGCGGAACGTGGTCTTGAAGCCTTGCTTGGTGTAGTCGGGGTTGGTCGACGACGGCGAGATCTGCACGATGCCGGCATCGCTATAGATCTTGGAGGCCGGAATCGATACGCCCGAATTCAGGTGGCCAACCACGGCCACGACCTTGGCGTCCACCAGCTTCTGCGCCACAGCGGTGCCCGTCTTCGGGTCGCCTGCGTCGTCTTCGCCGACCAGCTCGAGCTTGATCTTCTTGCCGTTGATCTCCAGGCCGGTCTTGTTGACTTCTTCCACGGCCAGGCGAGCGCCGTTTTCGTTGTCCTTGCCAAGGTGGGCGATACCGCCGGTGAGCGGTGCCGCATGGCCGATCTTGACTACGACTTCACCGCCGCCCGCCGGGGCCATGGCCGCAGCAGGAGCCGATGCTGCCGCATCAGCGGGCTTTTCTTCTTTCTTGCCGCAAGCAGTAACCAGCGCCACTGCGGCTGCGATCGGCAGAATCTTGGCAAACGTGATTTGCATGAGTGATCTCCTAGGATTCACATGATCAGGGTAAACCAACGCCCCCCGGACGTTTCCCTGAACCGCCTTAGTTTAGTTTCAATTTGAAACGCGCGAATTGTATTCCCTTTTTATACGGATGCAATATGCGACGCAACAACCTGAAGGATTAACCCACCAAATGAGCTAGGGAATTTCCCCAATGCACAAATTGGGGCAATTCCCTCCCACATGGAGGCTAGCCGTTGATACTAACAAGATTCGTGCCTACCGCTTGCCACAGGTTGGCTTTGCAGCCTTTAAGTCACTTGCGGGGTCGCGTATTAAATAGGTGTTTCATTTAATATCGACAGTCTCATTCAAATACAACGCGCGAGTGCGCCGGCACCATAATAGGGAAATCCCCAATTACAGGGATTTCCCTTATTTGTCCTTTTAAGCAGACAAGCATAAGACTGTTCGCGCCAGGCTTGTGCATTATCCAAGGGATAGCAGGCAATATAGAGTGCTATATATTGGTGCAACCCTGGAGAGAGAATGGTGCGCGACGGTGTGCAACTGGCACGCAAGGGGTGCGCCTGCCGGGCAGAAGCGGCTGCGCAAAAAGCAACGGCCCGCTAGAGCGGGCCGTTTTGCCAGACGGTCAGGTGAAGAGAGGCCGATCAGGCGGACGTGACCTGTTGCAGGCCGCGCGGCAAGGGGAACGACATCTTTTCCTCGATCCCGTCCAGCGCGCGCACGTTACGCGCACCGAGAAGGTGCAGGCGCGCAACGATGGCCTGTGCCAGTGCCTCAGGGGCGGAGGCGCCGGCGGTCAGGCCAATGCGGCGCTTGCCCGCGATCCATTCCGGCTGGAGCTGATCGGGTGAATCGATCATGTAGGCCGGCACGCCCAGGCGCTCCGCGAGCTCGCGCAAGCGGTTGGAGTTGGAGCTGTTGGGGCTGCCCACCACGATCACCACCTCCACCTGGGGCGCCATGAACTTCACGGCATCCTGGCGGTTCTGGGTGGCGTAGCAGATGTCCTGCTTCTTGGGCTCGCGGATCAGCGGGAAGCGCGCCTTGAGCGCGGCGACGATCTCCAGCGTTTCGTCGACCGACAACGTGGTCTGGGTCACGAATGCCAGGCGCGTGGGATCCGCTACTTGCAGCTTGGCAACATCCTCGGAAGACTCGACCAGCAGCATGCCGCCTTCGGCCTGCCCCATGGTGCCCTCGACTTCAGGATGGCCTTTGTGGCCGATCATGATGATCTCGCAGCCCTCGGTGCGCATCTTGCCGACTTCCACGTGCACCTTGGTCACCAGCGGGCAGGTCGCGTCGAACACGTTCAGGCCGCGCACGGTGGCATCGGCGCGCACTTCCTTGGATACGCCGTGGGCGCTGAAGATCACGGTCGAGCCGGGCGGCACTTCCTCTAGCTCCTGCACGAAGACCGCGCCCTTGCGGCGCAGGTCTTCCACCACATAGGCGTTGTGGACGATTTCGTGGCGCACGTAAATCGGCGCGCCGTAGCGTGCAAGGGCGCGCTCGACGATCTCGATGGCGCGATCCACGCCAGCGCAAAAGCCGCGCGGCTGCGCCATCAGGATCTCGGCATCGGGGGCTGTGATGGGTTCAGACATGCAAGGATTCGACTCAAGGGTGCCGGCGCAAGGCCCGGCCGGTGGTCTGCTTAGAGAATGCCGATCAGCTGGACATCGAACAGGATGGTCTGTCCGGCCAGCGGGTGGTTGAAATCGAACAGCGCCGACGTCGTGCCGATCTCCTTGAGCACACCGGCGTACTTACCGCCGCCGGGCGCATTGAACTCAACCAGGTCACCCGGCGCGTAGTCCTCTTCAAATGAAGAGTTCTCGCGCAGCGTCGCCAGCGAAACCCGTTGCAGCAGATCAGGGTTGCGCGGGCCAAAAGCGTGCTCCGGCGCCAGCCGGTAAGTCATGCGCTCGCCCTCCGGCATGCCCAGCAGCGCCTGCTCCAGTGTAGGCGCGAACTGGCCTTGCCCCAGCAGCAGCGTGGCGGGCTTCTCCGCGAAGGTACTGACGATCTCAGTGCCGTTCTCCATGGAGATGCTGTAGTGAAGGGTCAGGAAGGAGTCCGCCTGCACGGTCTTGCGCAGATCCGGGGTGCCGTCCCCATCCTTCGGGCCGGAAGCAAAAGTTTGCAAAGTCATAGGTGCTCAACCAGTCAACAACCCGTATTGTAAGCGACTCGACCGCGCGCCGCCTTGTCCGCGGTGCCATTGTTCCGAGGGGATCGTGCCATGCGCATTACCGATTGGCCCAGCAATGAGCGGCCACGCGAAAAACTGCTGAGCGGCGGGGCCGCTACGCTCTCTGACGCCGAACTGCTTGCCGTGTTCCTGCGCGTGGGCGTGGCGGGAAAAAGTGCCGTCGACATCGCCCGTGAGCTGCTGAACGATTTCGGCACGCTCAGCAGCCTGTTTGCGGCGGACGCCGGGCAACTGGCACGCGTCAAGGGCGTTGGCAGCGCCAAGTACGCGCAGTTGCAGGCGGCCCGCGAGCTGACCCGGCGCGCGCTGGGCGAGCAGTTGCAGCTGCCCGGGGCACTGGATTCCCCCACGGCGGTGCGCGACTACCTGCGCCTGTCTCTGGCGGGACTGACCTACGAAGCGTTCCTGTGCCTGTTCCTGGACACACGCAACCGCCTGCTAGCCAGTGAGGAGCTGTTTCGCGGCACGCTGACCCAAACCAGCGTTTATCCGCGCGAAGTTGCCCGCAAGGCACTTACGTATAACGCCGCGGCGGTCATCGTGGCGCACAACCACCCGTCGGGGATCACCACGCCCAGCGCCGCCGACCTCACCATGACCCGCGCGCTGTCCCGCTCCCTGGCCCTGATCGACGTACAAGTTCTTGACCATTTCATCGTCGCAGGTAGTAACATCCACTCCTTCGCCGAACACGGCCAGCTGTGATGCAAGATGCGATGCGTGTTGTGATGCGCACCGCACGGATGCACACCCCTGAACGGTAAACGAGAGAAGGCATTGATTCACCAGTGCTTTCCAGTCTATAATGCTCGTTTGCTGAAGTCTCAACCGCTGCAGTCCGGGCCAGCGCGCCTTTTGTTGATCTGTTGCGAACATTGTCCACGTAGAAGAGTTAGGAGTGCTTCATGGCACGCGTCTGTCAAGTGACCGGGAAAGCGCCGATGGTCGGCAACAACGTTTCCCACGCAAACAACAAGACCAAGCGTCGTTTTCTGCCCAACCTGCAGAATCGTCGTTTCTTTGTTGAATCGGAAAACCGCTGGGTGAGCCTGCGCGTCTCGAACGCCGGCCTGCGCCTGATCGACAAGAAAGGCATCGACACCGTGCTCGTGGATCTGCGCGCACGTGGCGAAGTCTAATTAGGAGCACATCATGGCCAGCAAGGGCGGACGCGATAAAATCAAGTTGGAGTCGACTGCAGGTACGGGTCACTTCTACACGACCACCAAGAACAAGCGCACGATGCCGGAAAAGATGGAGATCATGAAGTTCGATCCCGTCGCCCGCAAGCACGTGTCGTACAAGGAAACCAAGATCAAGTAATTGATCCTGTCTTCCGCATGCCGATCGCGCGGCATGTCTGTAGAAACCCCGCTCACGCGGGGTTTTTGCTTTTTCGGGCAGCATACGCCGCATTGCGTAGCCAACGCCTCTCACCCCCGGCTTGCGCATGGCTTGCCTGCCCACGCAAGGCCGCTGGCGGTGTACACTTTCCAGCTTTCCTGCCTCCCGACCGCGTGCCGCGCGCGTCTCTCGCACCATGAACTTCGATGTCGCCATTGTCGGC
Organism: Cupriavidus basilensis; assembly: GCF_008801925.2. Lineage (NCBI taxonomy): Bacteria > Pseudomonadati > Pseudomonadota > Betaproteobacteria > Burkholderiales > Burkholderiaceae > Cupriavidus > Cupriavidus basilensis. The sequence continues at coordinate 3,687,473 of NZ_CP062803.1, forward strand.
AGCGGACTGGCCGGTCTGACGGTCGCGCTGCAACTGGCCGACACCCATCGGGTTGTCATCATTTGCAAACGTGCCATGACGCAAGGCGCCAGCGACTGGGCCCAGGGCGGCATTGCCGCGGTCCTGGACTCAGGCGACAGCCACGATGAGCACACGCAGGACACCCTGGTGGCAGGCGCCGGCCTTTGCGATGACAGCGCCACGCGCTATATCGTCGAGCACGGGCGCGAAGCGATCCAGTGGCTGATCGACCGCGGCGTGCCGTTCACCCGCGATGACCAGGCAGAACTCGGCTACCACCTCACGCGGGAAGGCGGCCATAGCCGTCGGCGCATCATCCACGCGGCGGACGCTACTGGCCATGCTGTCGTGTCCACGTTGAGCGAGCAGGCGCGCCAGCATCTCAATATCACGATCATCGAGGACCACTTCGCGGTGGACCTGATCACTTCGCGCAAGCTTGGCCTGCCGGGCAACCGTTGTTACGGCCTCTACGTGCTGGACGATGCCAGTGGCGAAGTGCAGACCATTACCGCCACCCACACCGTGCTGGCGACTGGCGGCGCGGGCAAGGTCTATCTCTACACCACCAACCCCGACACCGCCACCGGCGACGGCATCGCCATGGCCTGGCGCGCAGGCTGCCGGGTGTCGAACATGGAGTTCATCCAGTTCCACCCGACCTGCCTGTATCACCCCTACGCCAAGTCTTTCCTGATTTCGGAAGCGGTACGCGGCGAAGGCGGCCTGCTGAAGCTGCCCGACGGCACCCGCTTCATGCCGGAGCATGACGAACGCGCCGAACTGGCGCCGCGCGACGTGGTGGCGCGCGCGATCGACTTCGAGATGAAAAAGCGCGGCCTGGACTACGTGCACCTGGACATCAGCCACCAGCCCGAATCCTTCCTGCGCGAGCACTTCCCGACCATTCACGCACGGTGCCTGGAACTTGGCATCGATATCGCCCGCGAGCCTATCCCGGTGGTACCGGCGGCGCACTATACCTGCGGCGGCGTGGTCACCGACACCGCGGGCCGCACCGATCTGGCCAATCTCTACGCCGTGGGCGAGACCGGCTGCACGGGCCTGCACGGCGCCAACCGCCTGGCCTCCAATTCGCTGCTCGAATGCATGGTGATCGGGCGCGCGGCAGCCCTCGACATCGCCGGACAGGACAAGGCCGGCCAACCCGACATCGCCCTGCCCCAATGGGATGAAAGCCGGGTTGCGGATGCCGACGAGGAAGTCGTGGTCTCGCACAACTGGGACGAACTGCGCCGCATGATGTGGAATTACGTGGGCATCGTGCGCACCAGCAAGCGGCTCGAGCGCGCCCAGCACCGCATCACCCTGCTGCGCGAGGAGATCGCGGAGTACTACGCCAACTTCCGCGTCACCCGCGACCTGCTGGAGCTGCGCAACCTGGTGGAAGTCGCCTCGTTGATCGTGGATAGCGCATATTCGCGCCATGAAAGCCGTGGTTTGCACTTCAGCCGCGACTATCCCGAGACGTTGCCGAAGGCGCTGCCCACGGTGATGCAGCCGGTGTTCAAGCGTGACCGGGCGAAGTAAGCCCGCGCCCGGATATCGCCATGAAAAAAGCGCGCCAAGGCGCGCTTTTTTCATGGCCTGATCAATCCCGCTTACTCGATGATCCGCAACGAATAGTCTGTCGCGCGCACATCCTTGGTCAGCGCCCCCACCGAGATCCGGTCCACGCCGGTTTCCGCAAAAGCACGGATCGTGTCTGCACTGACCCCGCCCGACACTTCCAGCAAGGCCCGCCCGGCATTGATACGCACGGCATCGCGCATCATTGCCTCGGTAAAATTATCGATCAGGATCGATTTCGCGCCAGCCGCCAATGCCTCTTCCAGCTCGGCCAGGTTTTCCACCTCGACCTGGACCGATACACCGGCATCCAGTGCGGCCGCTGCCTGCATGGCGGCGGTGATGCTGCCGGCCGCGGCAATATGGTTTTCCTTGATCAGGATGCCGTCGTACAACGCCAGGCGCTGGTTGTCACCACCACCGACCCTGACCGCGTACTTCTGCGCCAGGCGCAGACCCGGCAACGTCTTGCGGGTATCGAGCACGCGCGCCCGGGTACCTTCGACCAGGTCGGCATAGCGGCGCGTGGCGGTCGCCACGCCAGACAGCAACTGCAGGAAATTCAGCGACGGCCGCTCCGCGGTCAGCAGCGAACGGGCCGGGCCGGTGATCTCGCAGACCACCGAGTCCGGCGCCATGCGGGCACCCTCGGCCTGTTGCCAGACGACCTGCAACGCCGGATCGACCGCGCGCATGCATGTCTCGAACCAAGGCTGGCCGCACAGCACGGCTTGCTCGCGCACGATCACGCGTGCCCGCGCCGGCTTGCCGGCGGGCACCAGCATGCCGGTCAGGTCGCCGCTGCCGACATCTTCAGCAATCGCTGCGCTGACATTGGCCTGGAGCGCCCCGGCGAGCGCCGGGCCATAGCTGTCGAAGATAGCGTTGCGGCTCGAATTCACGGTATTCACGTCTGGATTGCTGCTCATGCCGGGCCGATTCCCTTGAACAAGGCCTGCTCGCTCGCCAGGTCGGCCTTGGGCCGCACATTGGTCTTCTGCTGCGCGGCGAAGTCGAGCATGCGGTCGATGCAGGTCACGGCCTGGCGGCCGATGTCCGCGTCGACATGGATTTCGTTATGACCGTTCTCCAGCACTTCGGCCAGATTGGTCAGTGCGTTCATCGCCATCCAGGGGCAGTGCGCGCAACTTTTGCAGGTCGCGCTGTTGCCGGCAGTGGGGGCTTCGATGAAATGCTTGTCGGGCGCAGCCAAGCGCATCTTGTGCAGGATGCCGTTATCGGTCGCGACGATGAACTCGCGCGCGTCCAGCTCCTTTACCGCCGCGATCAGCTGCGAGGTCGAGCCCACTACATCGGCCTGCTCGACCACATTGGCCGGCGACTCCGGATGCACCAGAATCTTGGCATTGGGAAACTCCCGGCGCAGCAGGTCAAGCTCGATGCCCTTGAACTCGTCATGCACCAGGCAGGAACCCTGCCACAAGAGCATGTCGGCGCCGGTCTGCTTCTGGATATAGCCGCCCAGGTGCTTGTCCGGGGCCCACAGGATCTTTTCGCCGCGCGCGTGCAGGTGCTCGACAATCTTCAGGCCAATGCTCGAGGTCACCATCCAGTCCGCGCGCGCCTTCACGGCGGCGCTGGTGTTGGCATAGACCACCACCGTGCGATCGGGATGCGCGTCGCAGAACGCGGCGAATTCGTCGGACGGGCAGCCCAGGTCAAGCGAGCAGGTTGCGTCCAGGTCGGGCATCAGCACGGTCTTTTCCGGGCTGAGGATCTTTGCGGTCTCGCCCATGAAGCGCACCCCCGCCACCACCAGCGTCTTGGCCGGATGATCGCGGCCAAAGCGCGCCATTTCCAGCGAGTCCGATACGCAGCCGCCGGTTTCCTCGGCCAGGTCCTGCAGGTCGGAATCAACGTAATAGTGCGCGACAAGCACCGCATTGCGTTGCTTCAGCAGGGTCTTGATGCGCGCTTTGAGCGCCGTGCGATCCTGTGCCGACAGCACGGGAGGCACTTTGGCCCAGGCGTGGGCGACACAGCTGCCGCCCTCGGGGGACTCCGTCGAGAGGTTCGGCTTCTCGAACTCGACGGCCTTGATCGTTTGTGGGGTCATCTCCGATACTCCTCTTGGACAGCATGCCTCGGAATTCCGCTTGGTATCCGCCTGGTATCCGCTTGTCGCTGCTGGCCCTGACATTGGGGGAGTTTAGCGAAAACAAAAGCCCCGCCAGAGGCGGGGCTTTTGGGCGATCTAAATTGTATCAGGCCACGCCGGCTCGGGCATCAGCCCGCATCAGGCATAACGGCGCAGGCGCAGCGAGAAATCGTGCAGTGCCTGGATGCCACTGGCCTCGGCGCGGTGGCACCAGGCCTGCAGCTGCGCCAGCAGCTGTTCGCGCGTCAGGTTGGAGCGGCCCCAGATCGCAGCCAGCTCGCGGCGCATTTCCACGAAGGTATGCAGCGACTTGTTCTGCTCCACGATGCTGGCCAGTTGCTGGCGCTGCGGGTCGGCCAGCTTGGCTTCTTCGCGGTGGAACCACTTGCGAGCCGGCTTGAAGCTGCTGTACTCGGCCACGCGGGCTTCCTTCAGCTTTTCCAGTTCCTGCTTGTAGGCGCTCTTGACCGCCTTGGCATAGCGCGCCATCACGTCATAGCGATTGGCAATGATGGCTTCCAGCGTGTTGTGGTCAACCGGGCGGGCATCCACCAGGCGCGCCTTCGGCGGGGTCTTCTTGACCTTGGCCAGGCCAACAGCCTGCATGGCGCGGATATAGCCCCAGCCGATATCGAACTCGTACCACTTGATCGAGAACTTGGCCGACGTCGGGTAGGTGTGGTGGTTGTTGTGCAGTTCTTCACCGCCGATGATGATGCCCCACGGCGAGACATTGGTCGAAGCGTCCTCGCAATCGTAATTGCGATAGCCCCACCAGTGGCCCAGGCCATTGATGATGCCGGCGGCGTGGATCGGGATCCACAGCATCTGCACGGCCCACACGGTCAGGCCGATCACGCCGAACAGGGCGACATCGATGATCAGCATCAGGCCAACGCCTTGCCAGCCAAAACGCGAGTAGACATTGCGCTCGACCCAGTCGTCAGGCGTGCCATGACCAAACTTGGTGATGGTTTCCTTGTTCTTGGACTCGGCGCGATACAGCTCCGCGCCTTCCAGCAGCACCTTGCGGATGCCGCGGGTCTGCGGGCTGTGGGGATCGTCTTCGGTCTCGCACTTGGCGTGGTGCTTGCGGTGAATGGCGGTCCACTCTTTGGTGACCATGCCCGTGGTCAGCCACAGCCAGCCACGGAAAAAATGCGAAACGATAGGGTGCAGGTCCAGCGACCGGTGCGCCATGCAGCGGTGCAGGTAGATGGTTACGCCCGCGATGGTGATATGCGTCACCACGAGGGTGTAGATCACAATCTCCCACCAGGACCAGTTGGCGAGGCCATTAGCGGCCCAGTCAAGAATAGTGTCGAACAAACTGTTCTCCGTCGATTAAACAGGGGCATTCAGTGCGGCGCGACAGGGCGAGCCGCAAACAAGGTGCAGAAAAAGGACTGCAAATTCAATGATTGCGTCGTACGGCGCCTGCCTGAACCCCGGCATTCGCCGGAGCCCCAAGGCACGCGCGCCTGGCGCCATGGGCAAAACCGCTGCCTGCCGGCGAACTGGACACGAGCCGCTGCAATCTGGCGGCTGTCTGGTGTGGGGCGGGAGGTCGAACAAACTCACCCGAACGAAACGTGCCTTTCGAATGAACCCGCAACTACCTTGGATTCTACCGGAACCGCATCGCACGGACATCCGCTTTTTCCCTCAGTTTGACGCTAAGCAACACGGATTGTTCCATAAGGTGCCCTAAACGCCCCGCGAACGCTCAGGATGCCGAGCCACCGGGGACGCCCGGCAAATCGATACGCGCCTCTTGCACCTCTTTTACGAGGCCACCATGGCCGTCGGATTCCACTTTCCCCAGCACCCGCACCTCTCGCTGCGGATACGGGATCGAGATGCCATGCTCCTTGAACTTCCGCCATATCGCCCGGTTCATCGCCGATTGCACGCCCAGCTTACCATTCTGAGGATCGGCGATATAGCCCGCAAGCTCGTATTCGATGCCATTGTCGCCGAACAACACCAGAAATGCCGACGGACCCGGCTGCGCCATCAGGCGCGGGATATCTTGGGCGGCCTCTACGAGCAAGGCGAGCACCGTTTCGGGGTCTGCCGCGTAATCGGCCTGTACACGTGTCGCCACGCGCACATGGGTATTGGAGAACGAATGGTTCTGCACTGCCTGCGCCACCAGTTGCTCATTCGGCACCAGGGTTTCGCCATCGCCATTGCGCACCACGGTGTAGCGCGTCCGGATCTGGGAAACGATCCCCGTGTACTTGTCGACGGTGATCTGGTCGCCCAGCTTGACCGAGCGGTCCAGCAAGATGATGAATCCGGAGATGTAGTTGCTGGCAATCTTTTGCAAGCCCAGCCCCAGGCCAACGCCCAGCGCGCCACCGAACACGGACAGCACGGTGAGGTCGATGCCGACCAGCGACAGGCTCAGCAACAGGGACACGAGCAGCAGCAGCGCCTTGGAAATCCGGCTCAGAACCACCTTCAGGTTGCTGTCCAGACCGGTCGACCGCATCAGCCGCTCTTCCAGCCATGAGCCGAACCACATCGCCACCAGCACGGTGACCAGGATCCAGACGATGGCCACCAGCGTATCCGCCAGGCTGATCTTCTGCTTGCCGCCCAGCGAAAAGCGGACGTCGTCCATCCATTGCACCACATCCCACAGCAAACCCAGCACATAAAGCGCCATCGCCGCCCAAACCAGGGTCGTCAGCACTTTTTCCACCAGTAGCAGCATGCCATGCAACTGACCATTGCCCGACATTACCCGGCGCAGGATATAGAAGGCGAAATACAGGAAAGTAATGCCGGAAAGGGGCACCAATGCAAGCCGTAGCACGCTGATGGACATCATCGGCTCCAGCCCGAAGCGCGCACCCATCACCAGCAGCCAGCCGAACAACGGGAACATGGCGCGTTCCAGGCTGGCGGCGGCGAAACGCAGGGAGAAGCTGGATCCGGCGTAGCGGGCTTCGAGGCGCTTGACGATCAATCTAGCCAATGGCCAGGCCACCGCCAGGCAAGCGGCGAGGACCACCAACTGCCAGATGAAGCCAGGGCCACCCGCATCGCGGATCAGATCATCGAGCATCTTGCCAAAGGCCGGATGCGCAACATGGAGTTCGTTCAGGGAAATGGGATTCATGCTCTGCCGTGGCTGGCAGGGTCCATCCGGTCAGGATCGGCTGTCCCTGCAATGTGAGCGGGACACTGCATGACGTTACTGCATGCCCCGCGGCCAAAAAGTCAGCCATTCTAGCCGCCCTGCTCCGCGCGGCGCTACGCAGAGGCCGAGCACTGTCAGCCGCACCTTCGCCGGCAATCCGGCGGGCGACGCCACGGCTCGGCAATGCGTTGCAGCCGATCCCGCAGGTCCGCCCCGGGATGCAAGGGGCCACATAGCAGGTCGACGCAATAGTCGATCACCCGCGCCCGACCGGGTGGGTTCAGCATGCCGTGGTCCAGGCCATCGATGGTCTCGATCTGCAACTGCGAGTAGCCGGCGAGGCCGGCCAGCGTCGGCCCGAAGAACCGCGCCAGCTCGAAAGGCCCGGGATCGTCCGGGCCGAACAGCAGACGCAGGGTCGTGCCGCGTGCGTCGAGCGACTGGAGCAAGCCTTCGATCTCCCGCTGCTCGTGCGCGGCAGGCTCGGGCAGGACCGATGCCGCATTGATGCCGGGCGCGCCCTCTTCTGCCGTAGGTGCGCTGCGGCCATGGATCAGCCACCGGGGCCGGGTGAAGGTCTCCCGGCGCAACAAGCGCTGCAGGTTGACCAGCACGGCGCCCACCAGGCCCGGGTGCGCGCCCGCAGCGTGCAGACTCACATTGGCACCGTAGCTCACGCCGAAGGCCACCACCTCGCGATGGCCGTGGGCAAGCAGCCAGTCGCAGGCGGTGACAGCATCGCGGTACCCTTCCGGATCGGCCGGCACCCCCGCGATGGCCTGCGCGCCGACGCAGGCATCCCCGATGCCCCGCACATCGATACGAAACGAGGCAACACCGCATGCCGCCAGCCGGCGCGCCAGCATGACCCCGCAACGGCCAGCACCGACGTGATGCGTGCCACCGGAATTGTTGATCAGCACGGCCGGCCGCTCGATGCGCGGCCCGAGCGGCTCGCACAACATGCCGAACAAGCCCTGGCCAAAGCGGACTGGCGTCTCCACCCAGTCGCCGGCGCGCAGGCACGAAGCCGTCCCTGCCGCCATCGCGCGGCCACCCGGGGCTGGCTCGCCGACTGGCGCCGCTGGCCCCAGATCGGCAATCCAGCCGGCCACCTGAGCGAAGGTCGCATCGGGCGGCGTGCCATGCAACGGGTCCTGCAGCCAGTCGATGAGGTCAGGGAAAGGCACCATCCGCACCTGCGCACCCAGTCTGCCGTAGTGGCGCGCGAGCGGGGCCATCTGAGGCTCGGCGCCCGCGATCAGGATTTGCGGGGCGGGGGCGCAAGGCGCATTGAGCAGGTCGATGCCACCAAGGGCATCGATCGCGGCGTCGGTGAAATGGATGCCCAGGATGTCCATGCCAGATTGCCGGCCAGCGCCAGGCGCCGGCACCGGCTCCGCAGCGCGGCAAGCAAGCGAGCGCCAGGTCTGCGCGATCATCTTCATCTCTCGCACCAGCATCCTGCCGCTCGCCACGGGCGCAAGCAGCGCCAGCGCGTCGACGCGCCGCCCGGCCACGCCGCGCCCGGCGGCCAGTGCCGCCAGCGAAGCGCCCCCGCGCGCGCCCAACAGAACGAGTTCCCGGGCACCGGACAAGCGCCTGAGCAACTCGCCGGCGGCATCGATCCCGGCAAGCCAGGCGTCGACACAGGACGCGCCTGGTGCGCCGGCATGTTCGAGGTCGGCGGAGTCACCGGTGCCGGGATAGTCGAACCTGAGCACGGGCACGCCCTGGGCTGCGAGCCGCTCCGCCAGCCGCGCCAGGCCGGCATGCGTCCACAAGGCTTCGTGCCCGATCGCATTGCACAGCAGCACCGCGCGCTGACCCTGGGCCGGGTGGTACCAGCCAAAACATCCGTCGAAATGCAGCGGCATCATGGCGCAAACGCCTTGCGGCTCGCCTGCCGTGCGTCCCCCGCACCAATGGCCAGGCGCTCGCAGCGCGCCAGCAACTGGCCGCGATCGATCTTGCCGTTCACGTTCATGGGAAGGCCGTCGAGGCAGACGATGCGATCCGGCTGCGCGTAGACCGGCAGGCTCTGCCTGCACGCTTGCCGGATCTGCGCCATGCGCGCACCGAGCTCGCCCGACGATGCCTCGCCCGACGCCTGCACAAAGGCAACCAGCCCCGTCGGCTTGCCGGCGTTATCCAGTGGCCACGCCAGCACGGCGCACTGCGCGCCGCCGCTGGCAGCCTGCACCACCTGCTCGATCTCCTGCAGTTCCACACGGTTGCCGCGAATCTTCACCTGCATGTCGATGCGGCCGTGATACAGCAAGCCGTCGGGGGATTCGGCCACGGCATCGCCGGTGCGGTACCAACGGCTGCATGCCCGCTCTGGATAGGCGCGGGTAAAGAAGCGCTGCGCGTCGAGCGGGTTGGCACCGAGATAGCCCTTGGCAAGCTGCGCGCCGCCGATCAGCAGCTCACCCCGCGCGCCGGGCGGCACCGGCGCAAGCGCATCATCGACGACCATCAGCTCGACGCCGGGATATGGCTTGCCGAGCGGCACCGCAGGGCGCGACGCATCGGCAAGAAACGCCTCGGTCAGCTCGAAGGTGAGCATGATCACCGTCGCTTCGGTGGGTCCGTAGCCATTGACGATGCGCGTGTTCGGCGCCGCCCGCGACCACGCCCGCGCCAGCGTCTTGGGCAAGGCCTCGCCCCCCATCAAGGTCATCCGCACGCTGGGAAACGCGCAGGGCGTGAGCTTGCGAAACTGCTGCATCAGCGCCAGCACGGAGGGGACGCTGGCCCAATGGGTAATGCTGTGCTCCTGGATAAAACCGGCCAGGTAAAGCGGGTCTTGGAGCGCGGGCACATAAAGGCAGCCCCCGCTCGCCCAGCAGACGTGCATGTCATGCACCGAGAAATCGAAGGTGAGATCGGCGAACTGGCTGAAGCGGGCGCCAGGCTCGCTTGGAAAGCGCTGCATCTGCGCGCTGACATAAGCCACGGCACTGGTATGCGGGATCATCACACCCTTGGGTGGCCCGCTGGTGCCGGAGGTAAAGATCAGGTAGGCAAGGTCGTCTCCCGAGACGGCGGCAAGCTGGCCAGGCGGGTCATGCACGAAAGGCGCGGGCGGCAGCGGGGCGAAGCGCGCGCTGCCGCCCGGACATCCGGTTGCCGGCAGCGACTCCGGATCCAGCAGGACGACATGCAAATCCGGGGGCAGCAACGGCATCAACGCCTCAAGCTGCGGTGCGCATGCACGATCGACCAGCATCACCCGCGCGCCCGAGCGCTCGACGATGGCGGCGTTGCGTGCCGAGGGGAATCTGGGGTGCAACGGCACATAGGCCATGCCCGCCGCGAGCACGCCAAGCAGGCCGGCGTACGCTGAGACGCTGCGGTGCGCGAACAGGACGCAGTTGCGGCTCCCGCCCCCTGCATGCGCCGCCAGCGCGGCACGCACGCGGCCCGCGCGAGCGCGCAGTTCCTCGTAAGTGTAAAAGCGTCCGTCGACCCACAAGGCGTGGTCGCCAGGCTGCCGTGCAGCCGTGTCGAAGAAGAATGAATGCAACATCCCGCCTCCCAACCGAGCGCGCCGCCCCCGTTGCGGGACCGGCGCGGCCTGAAACTCCGTCCGAAAGTTGTGCCGGCGCCGATCCACCCTGCACGTTCGCGTGCCGTTGTACTTGCCTGGCGCGCGTTGTCTTGCCAACTTAGGCTGCATTGCCCAACAAGACAAGTTGCACCGCCTTAAATGTATTGAACTTAAGATCTTTTCCATTCGTGCGAATGGGGGATGCGAAGGGTGGTGCACTGCGCTCTACGATGGCGGCCTTCACGCAGCCGGGAGCGGGTATGCGCCGGCCAGCCTCGCGCTGGCAGCATGCATGGCCGGTTTCCCCGCAGCGACGCGCACCACAAAGGATGAGGAGCCGCCCAGAAGGCTTAGTCCATCAAGACCTTCGTATCGACACACACCGGACACACTTGCAGCGTGCGCGCAGGCAGAGCGGCGCCGGCGCATTGCGTGACGGCAGGGGATCGTGGATGGAAAAAGACAGGAAGAAAGAGAGAACGGGACAGGCGGCTGGGGCCGAACGGCCCCGGCGCGAAAAAGCCACCAGTCGGCCAGCACCGCGGGGATGCTTCCCCCGGCGCGGCCGCCTGGCGGATCCGGCTTTAGCTGACACGCTCCAGCACGGCGGCGAAGAAGCCGTCGGTCTGGTGCAGGTGCGGGTAAAGCGCCAGCATCTCGGCATCTTCCGGCAAGCCGGGCACCGTGATCTTTTGCTCGGCCAACACCTGTGCGGCGGGCACCAGGCGGAAAGCCGGGTGCGAGGCCAGGAAACCGCGCACGATGCCTTCGTTCTCGGCCTCGAGCACGCTGCATGTCGCGTAGACCACGCGGCCGCCCACCTTCACCAGGCGCGCGGCGGATTCGAGAATGGCCGCCTGCTTGACGGTCAGCTCCAGCACCGATTGCGGCGACTGGCGCCACTTCAGGTCCGGATTGCGCCGCAGCGTGCCCAGGCCGCTGCAAGGCGCATCCACCAGCACGCGGTCGATCTTGCCGGCCAGGCGCTTGATCTTGGCGTCGTGCTCGGAGTCGATCAGCACGGGGTGCACGTTGGACAACCCGCTGCGCGCCAGGCGCGGCTTGAGGTTGGACAGGCGCTTCTCGGACACGTCGAATGCATAGAGGCGGCCGGTGGAGCGCATCAGTGCGCCCAGGGCGAGCGTCTTGCCGCCCGCGCCCGCGCAGAAATCGACCACCATCTCGCCGCGCTTGGGCGCGACCAGGTTGCACAACAGCTGGCTGCCTTCATCCTGCACTTCGACCAGGCCGTTGACGAACAGCGGCAGCTGGTTAAGCGCCGGCTTGCCGGCCAGGCGGATGCCGGACGGCGCCATCGGCGTCAACTCGGCCTTCAGCCCCGCAGCGGTCAGTTCGGCCAGCGCGGCCTCCTGCGTGGTCTTGATCAGGTTGGCGCGCAGGTCCAGCGGCGCCGGGCGCAGCCAGGCATCGCCCAGCGCTTCGACAAAGGCTTCGTCGTGGCGCGCGGCCAGTTGGTCGAACAGCCATTCGGGCAGGTTGGCGCGCACGCGCGGCGCCAGGCTGGAACGCTCGATCGTGGTCAGGCGATCGAGCCATTCGCCCTCTTCCGGCAGCAGGAACGGCGTCAGTACGTCGCGGCCCAGCGTGGCGGCCAGGCCCAGCAGGGCCAGGCGGCGCTGCGAAGCCCCCGTGCCGCTGGCGGCGAACTGCGCAAACTCCACGCGCCGGCGCAGCACGGCAAACACGGCTTCGGCGATGATGCCGCGCTCGCGATGGCCCAGCTTGGGGTTTTCGCGGAAGTAGTAGCTCACCACCACGTCGGACGGACGCGTGAACATCAGCACCTTGCCCAGCAGGCGGTCGATATGCTGGATATGGACGGCATGCAGCCCGCCATGCGGCCCGCGGCCTTGCTGCGGGGCCTGGCCGTCGTTCGCATCGCGCGAGCGCGACATGCGGATGGGCGTGCCCTTGTGGTCTTTGTTCTTGTTGCGGACGGGCTGGCGGGCCCCTGCGGTATTGCGGCTCATGACTGCACCTCCGTAGCGGCAGCAAAGGCCGTAAACAGCTGGGATTCGGGTGGTTCGACCCGGACTACGCCGGCATGCACTTGCAGCCGGTCTTCGACAAACCAGCGCACAGCGCGCGGGTAGATAACGTGTTCGCACGGCAACAGGCGCGTGGCCAGGCTCTCCGGCGTGTCGTCCGGGAGCACGTCAAGCGCGGCCTGGACGATAACGGGGCCGTGATCGAGCTCGGGCGTGACGAAATGCACGCTGGCGCCGTGGACCTTGACGCCCGCCTCAATGGCTTGCCGGTGCGTATGCAGCCCCGGAAAGCACGGCAGCAGCGACGGATGGATATTCAGCATGCGCCCGGCGTACTTGTCGACAAAGCCCGGCGTCAGGATGCGCATGAAACCGGCCAGGACCACCAGGTCCGGCGCGAAAGCGTCGATGGCAGCGGCGAGCGCAGCATCAAAAGTGGCGCGATCATCATATAACTTGTGGTCCACCACGCCGGTAACCACGCCGTGGTCGGCGGCATATTTCAGACCTTCGGCGTCTGGCCGGTTGGACAAGACCGCCGCTACGCGCGCCGGCCAGCCCTCGGCGGCGCAGGCGCTGACGATGGCTTCCATATTGGTGCCTCGCCCGGAAATCAGGATAACGATATTTTTCATCGCGCAATTCTACCAAGTCGGGGCCAGTACACGACCAAAGCGAGCGCATTAGGCACTTAAAACACGCGAAACCCTCGCCGCAGCGCCATTTCGCATGGCCTATACGCAACGTGAACCCGCGCCCGGTGGATTGTGACGCCTCGCCCGCTCTGCTAGAGTGGCTGCTATCGTCCACGCGCAGTCCGTTTACACGGCTTCAAGTGACAACAAGGACGAACTGGGAAATTAGACGGGAAATCGCATGTCGAACGCTGCACCGACCTTGTTGGTGGTCGATGATCATCCTATGGCCTTGTCTGGCACTACCGCGTTTTTGGCGGAAGTGATGCCCGACGTTGCCGTCCATGCTGCTGGAAGCGCCAAAGAAGCGTTGAATACCTTGCAGCAAGGACTCAGGCCTGACATCGTGCTGCTGGATATCTGGCTGACCGATGGTACCGGCTTCGACGCCATGCAGGCGCTCAAGACACTGGTACCCTCCGCTCGCTTTATTTTTATGTCGGCCGAGGCCACGCCTGAAATCGTGGGCCGCGCGCGCGCACTCGCCGCCTGTGGCTTCGTCGGCAAGCACCTCGACGCCAACGCATTCACCGCCGCCGTGCGCAAGGTGCTGGCAGGCGACACCTCCTTCCCGTCGGACGAAGCGCTCAATGGCCGTGCTCAATCCTTCGGGCCAGCGCACGGCATTCCGGTCACGCCGGCGGAACTGGGCCTGACGCCGCGCCAGGGTTCGGTCCTGGCGCTGGTGCTCGAGGGGCTGCCCAACAAGGTCATCGCGAGGCGGCTTGGCCTGACGGAAAACACCGTCAAGGAACACGTCTCGGCCATCCTGCAGCGGCTCGGCGTGCGCACCCGCATGCAGGTCATGTCGCGTATGGAGCGATTCCGCCTGCGCCAGTAACGCGCACCGGCGACGCCAGCTGCTCACTGGGCAGCGGCAAATAAAAATGGGCCAGCGCGTCATGCGCCGGCCCATTTTTTATGCCTTCGCCGCTCAGGCGGGCCGCAGCCAGCGCCGCAGCAACAGTCTCAATGCAGCCGGGTCGACCGGCTTGGGCAGCACGAAGTAGCCTGCCTCCTCGGCCGCAGCCAGCGCGGCGGACTTCAGATCACCCGACAAGAGCGCGCTGCGCGCCTGCGGCTGCGTGTTCTGCCAGCGCTCCAGCAGGTCCAGTCCGTTTTCGCTGCCGGGCAGGCGCAGGTCGCAGAAGATGATGTCCGGCTTAAGTCCCTGGAGGAACAGGCGGTCGGCATCCGCACCATGCGCCGCGCAGGCAACCTGGATGCCCCACGCCTCCATGAGCGCGATCCATGCCTTGCGGATCTGGGTGTCGTCGTCGACCACCAGCACGGTGCCGCGCAGGTGGTCGGGCTTGGCGTCCTCGGCCTGCGCGTTGGCCCGCACGGTACGGATGGTTGCCACGGTCTCGGCTGCCACCGGCGCCAGCGAGAACCAGAACACCGATCCCCGGCCCGGCACGGAGCGCACGCCGTAGGTGCCGCGCATCAGCCGCACGCATTCCTTGAAGATCGCCAGCCCGAGCCCCAGTCCCTGGGACGGGTCGCGCTGCGGGTTGTGCACCTGGTAATACGGCGAGAAGATGTCCGGCAGATGCTCGGGCGTAATCCCGGCTCCGGTGTCCCACACCTCCACGCGGATATGCTTGCGGCGCTCGCGCGCGGTCACCAGCACGCCGCCGCGCCGGGTATAGCGCAGGGCGTTCTGCACAAGATTGAACAGCGCGCGGCGCAGCAGCACCGGCTCGGCCATCGCGTACAGCTCTTCGGGCACGCGCGGGGTCAGGGTCAGGCCGCTTTCCCGCGCGTCGGCGGCGAACTGGCTCATGACCTCGCTGATCAGGTGGCTGAGCTCGCACGGCTCCAGCGTGGGCAGCACCTTGCGGCCCTCGAGCTTGGACAGGTCCAGCAACGAGCGGAACAGCAGGTCGATGGTCTGGGTGCCGGCGGCTACCTGCTCCACCAGCGGATGAAGCGAGGATGACTTGTTGCGGGCGCGCAGCGCCTCCACCAGCATCACCAGCGCGTGCACCGGCTGGCGCAGGTCATGGCTCGCGGCGGCAAGGAAGCGCGACTTTTCCTCGCTGGCATGCAGCGCCCTCTCCTTCTCCTCCTGGAATTGCTTGGCCAGCCTGCGGCTGTCGCTTTCCAGCTGGATGGCCCGCACCAACGTGCGCTGCAGGTTCAGGGCATGGCGCGTAAGCATGATGGCGTAGACCACCAGCAGCAACTGCACATAGGTGCCATGGCCCGGGAAGGCGTACTCGGCCAGCAGGATATTGGGCACCAGGATCGGGATACCGGCGTAGACCAGGTTGGAGGGCACCGGCGATTGCGCGGTAACGCCGCCAGCCAGCACGCCAAGCGCCAGCAGGTACAGCACGCTGGAAAAGACGGTGGAGCCGGTATAGAGATGCAGCAGCGCGGAACTGCCCCAGGTCAGGCCAGTCAGGAAGGCCATCGCGCGCATATTGGCCCACCATTTGCGCGTGTGCGCCGAGCGGCTCATGGTGGCGCTATCGCGCAGGTAGCCGAAGTAGAACCAGCTGGTGGCCGCGGTCAGCACCAGCATGACGCCGCACCAGCCCACCAGGGCGCCATGGTCGGCGGCCGACCAGAAGGCGATCGCGGTCAAAGCCGGAAGCACCACCGAGGCGACGATGGCGGTGGGGGAGACGCGATGGATGGTCGCCAGCAGCTTGGCCCGCGTTTCGGTATCGAGCGGAGGCCCTGGCGGCGGCAGGATTCGGTTTAGCAGCGCGTTCAAAGGAGGGCTGGGGGGCAGCGAGTGCGATCCGCCGTATCATGCCGCCTTTTGGGGCGCAACGCCACGGCGATGGGTCGATCCGTGCACAAAAACGCCAGTCCGGGCATGCCGGCCACCGCCGCCAGGCCAAACTTGTCCACCATTCGCCTTATAATGCTCGCTTTACCCAAACGCTTGTTGCCGTCCTCGTGAAAGTCTTCCGTGGCCTGCCCAACGCCGAAAGCCGGGCGCCTTGCGCCCTCACCATCGGCAATTTTGACGGTGTGCACCGCGGCCACCAGTCGCTGCTCGCCCGCGCGCGCGCCGCGGCGGATGCACGCGGGCTACCGCTATGCGTGATGACATTCGAGCCGCATCCGCGCGAGTTCTTCACGCCGGAAAAGGCACCAACGCGCATCGCGCTGCTGCGCGACAAGCTGGAAAGCCTGCGCCGCAACGGTGTCGACCGTGTCGTCGTCGAGCACTTCAACGCACACTTCGCCGCGCAGTCCCCGCAAGCATTCGTCGAGAACGTGCTCTGGCACGGCCTGCACACGCGCTGGCTGCTGGTCGGCGACGACTTCCGCTTTGGTGCCAGGCGCGCCGGCGATTTTACCTATCTGCAACAGGCCGGCGCGCAGTTCGGCTTCGACGTGGAGCAGATGGGCTCGGTCTCCGAAGGCGGCGTACGCATCTCCAGCTCCGCCGTGCGGCAGGCGCTGGGCGATGGTGATCTCGAACACGCGCGCCGCCTGCTTGGCCATGGCTATGCCATCAGCGGGCACGTGGTCCACGGCCGCAAGCTCGGCCGCGACCTGGGCTTTCCTACCATCAACCTGCGTATTTCCCACAAGCGGCCGGCAGTCAGCGGCATCTTTGTCGTACAGGTGCATGGACTGGCAGAGCACGCCATACCGGGCGTGGCCAGCATCGGCGTGCGCCCGACCATCGAAGATGCCGGCCGGGTGCTGCTGGAAGTGCACCTGTTCGACTTCAGGCAGAACGTCTACGGCAAGCTGGTGCGGGTCGAATTCATGAAGAAGCTGCGCGATGAAGCCCGTTTCGATGGCCTGGAGGCGCTGACCGCCGCCATTGCCAAGGACAGCGCGGACGCGCGTGCCTTCTTCGGCCTGACCGTGCCGGGCTCGCCCGAAGGCACGCCCCCGGCCGCGGGCAGCCGCGACTTCGCCACCTCCGCCACCGACCGAATTAGCTAGCGCCCCGTTCCCGCGTGGCGGGACCCGGGTCGCTACCCCAACCCGACGCCAGCCCGCGGCACCCTCCGCAGCCGGTCCACGCCGTACCGCGCGCCCGCACCCAGCCGAGCTAGTGCCGCGCGCCAACCGAATTGCCCCGAGAATCGACATGTCCAACGACAAACGCGCCAAGCCCGAAAAAAGCAAGTACCCGGTCAACCTGCTCGAGACCCCCTTCCCGATGCGCGGCGACCTGCCCAAGCGCGAGCCGCTGTGGGTCAAGCAATGGCAGGACAAGCAGCTCTACAAGAAGATCCGGGCCGCTCGCAAGGGCGCCAAGAAGTTCATCCTGCACGACGGCCCCCCGTACGCCAACGGCGACATCCACATCGGCCATGCGGTCAACAAGGTCCTCAAGGACATGATCGTCAAGGCGCGCGGCCTCACGGGGCTGGACGCCGTCTATGTGCCGGGCTGGGACTGCCACGGCATGCCGATCGAGATCCAGATCGAAAAGCAGTTCGGCAAGGGCCTGCCGGTGCAGGAAGTGCAATCGCGCGCCCGTACCTACGCCACCGAGCAGATCGCCCGCCAGAAGCTGGACTTCGAGCGCCTGGGCGTGCTGGGTGACTGGGAACATCCCTACCTGACCATGAACTACAGCAACGAAGCCGATGAGTTGCGCGCGCTGAGCAAGATCATGGAAAAGGGCTACGTGTTCCGCGGCCTGAAGCCAGTGAACTGGTGCTTCGACTGCGGCTCGGCGCTGGCCGAGGCCGAGGTCGAGTACAAGGACAAGACCGATCTGTCCATCGACGTGGGCTTCCCCTTCGCCGAAACTGACAAGCTGGCCCATGCCTTCAAGCTGCCGGCCGAGCAGCTCGCCGCCAAGCCGGGCTGGGTCGTGATCTGGACCACCACGCCCTGGACCATCCCGTCCAACCAGGCGCTGAACATGCACCCGGAAGTCGAATACGCGCTGGTCGATACCACGCGCGGCTTCCTGATCCTGGCCACCGAGCGTGTCGAAGAGCAGCTCAAGGTCTACGAGCTGGAAGGCAAGGTGCTGGCCACCGCCACCGGCGCGGCGCTGTCGGAGATCCGCTTCCACCACCCGCTGTCCAAGATGGACGCGGGCTACGACCGCCTGTCGCCGATCTACCTGGGCGACTACGTCACCACCGATACCGGCACCGGTATCGTGCACTCGGCGCCGGCCTACGGCGTCGAGGATTTCCAGTCGTGCAAGGCGCACGGCATGAACGACAAGGACATCATCAGCCCGGTCATGGGCGACGGCGTCTATGCCAGCACGCTGCCGCTGTTCGGCGGCCAGAAGATCTGGGACGCCAACCCCAAGATCGTCGAAGTGCTGAAGGCCTCGGGCAACCTGTTCAATTCGCACAAGTACACCCACAGCTACATGCACTGCTGGCGTCACAAGACGCCGATCATCTACCGCGCCACCTCGCAGTGGTTCGCGGGCATGGACGTGGATCCGGTCAATGAAGACGGCACCAACGGCCCGACCCTGCGCGAAACCGCGCTCGCCGGCATCGAGGCCACCGAGTTCTACCCGGCGTGGGGCAAGCAGCGCCTGCACAACATGATCGCCAACCGGCCCGACTGGACCCTGTCGCGCCAGCGCCAGTGGGGCGTGCCGATGGCCTTCTTCCTGCACAAGGAAACCGGCGCACTGCACCCGCGCACGCCCGAACTGCTGGAGGCAATCGCCAAGCGCGTGGAAGTGCACGGCATCGAAGCCTGGCAGACGCTCGACCCCAAAGAACTGCTGGGAGAAGAAGCCGCCATGTACGAGAAGAACCGTGACACGCTCGACGTGTGGTTCGACTCAGGCACCACGCACTGGACCGTGATCCGCGGCTCCCACCGCGAAGACCTGTACGACGCATCGGCCGACCTGCCCGACGGCCGCCTGGCTGACCTGTACCTGGAAGGCTCGGACCAGCATCGCGGCTGGT
Source organism: Cupriavidus basilensis (assembly GCF_008801925.2). Classification (NCBI taxonomy): domain Bacteria; kingdom Pseudomonadati; phylum Pseudomonadota; class Betaproteobacteria; order Burkholderiales; family Burkholderiaceae; genus Cupriavidus; species Cupriavidus basilensis. The sequence goes on from NZ_CP062803.1 coordinate 3,706,493, forward strand.
TCCATTCGTCGCTGCTGACCGCCTCGATGCTCTATGGCAAGCCGCCGTACAAGGCGCTGCTGACCCACGGCTTCACGGTGGACGGCGAAGGCCGCAAGATGTCGAAGTCAGTCGGCAACACGGTGTCGCCGCAGGACGTGTCGAACAAGATGGGCGCCGAGATCATCCGCCTGTGGGTGGCCTCGACCGATTACTCCGGCGAACTGTCGATCTCCGACGAAATCCTGAAGCGCGTGGTGGAAGGCTATCGCCGCATCCGCAACACACTGCGCTTCCTGCTGGCCAACCTGGCCGACTACGACCACGCGCAGCACGCGCTGCCGGCGTCGGAATGGCTGGAAATCGACCGCTACGCGGTGGCCCTGACCGGGCGCCTGCAACAGGAAATCCTGTCGCACTACGACGGCTACGAGTTCCACCCGGTGGTCGCCAAGCTGCAGACCTTCTGCTCGGAAGACCTGGGCGGCTTCTACCTGGACGTGCTGAAGGACCGCCTCTACACCACCGCGGCCAACTCGAAGGAACGCCGCGCCGCGCAGAACGCCGTGTACCACATCACCCAGGCGATGCTGCACTGGATGGCACCGTTCCTGTCGTTCACGGCGGAGGAGGCCTGGCAGATCTTCGGCCATGGCACCGAGCACACCGACACCATCTTCACCAGCACCTACTATGACGTGCCGGCGATCGACCAGGCCGACGACCTGCTGCAGAAGTGGCATGTGATTCGTGAAGCCCGTGCCGAAGTCACCAAGCAGCTCGAAGCGGTGCGCGTGGACGGCGAGATCGGTTCCTCGCTGCAAGCCGAAGTCACCATCCAGGCCGGTGGCCCGGTGCTGGCTGCGCTGCAGAGCCTGTCCGACGACCTGCGCTTCGTGCTGCTGACGTCCGCCGCCAAGGTAGCCCCGGCGCCGGAAGGCGGCGACCTGCTGGTCACCGTGACGCCGTCGGTGCACGCCAAGTGCGAGCGCTGCTGGCACTACCGTGCCGACGTTGGCCGCGACCCGGCCCACCCCACCCTTTGCGGGCGCTGTGACAGCAACCTGTTCGGCGCCGGTGAACACAGGAGCCACGCCTGATGGCCGCCACCACCACGCGCACCGCGCGCGGCACCAAACGCGCCAGCAGCAAGGGCACCAAGGGCAGCAACACCACCCCGTTACTGTGGATGGCGTTCGCCCTGCTGGTGATCGTGCTGGACCAGTTCTTCAAGATCGTCATCGTGCGGACCTTCGCCTATGGCGAATCCCGTCCGGTAACGCGCTTCTTCAACCTGGTGCTGGTCTATAACAAGGGCGCCGCCTTCAGCTTCCTGGCGGATGCCGGCGGCTGGCAGCGCTGGTTCTTCACCGGCCTTGGCGTGGTGGTGGGGCTGTTCATCATCTGGATGCTGTACCGCCATACCGGGCAGCGCCTGTTCTGCTTCGCGATCTCGCTGATCCTTGGCGGCGCCATCGGCAATGTGGTGGACCGCGTGGTGTACGGCCATGTGATCGACTTCCTCGACTTCTATGTGCGCAACTACCACTGGCCGGCCTTCAACGTGGCGGACTGCGCCATCACGGTCGGCGCTGTGCTGCTGATCGTGGACGAACTGCGCCGCGTTCGCCGGCACTGAGGCAACAACGGCACGCCAACCGCGCCCGCATCATGCGGGCGTTTTTCATGGTGCGGCCTGACTGGCAGGATGGCCGCGCGCAAGGCGCGTTGTCAGCGCCGCCAACGCGCGCGCGGGCAAGCCGGTATTATTGACGTTTATCCGGCACGGCGGGCGGCAAGCGCTGCCGCCTGCCGCGACAACCGGACAACCGGACAACCGGACAACCACTTCAAGCGAAGAGCATATCCATGGATCTGCGAGGCAAGCATCTCGTCCTTGGCCTGACCGGCGGCATCGCCTGCTATAAATCGGCCGAACTGGTTCGCCTGCTGACCAAGGCCGGCGCCACCGTGCAGGTGGTCATGACCGAAGGCGCGACCCAATTCATCACGCCGGTGACCATGCAGGCACTCTCCGGGCGCACGGTCTTCACCTCCCAATGGGACGCACGCGTGGGCAACAACATGGCCCATATCGATCTCTCGCGCGAAGCCGACGCCATCCTCGTCGCGCCCGCCTCCACCGACTTCCTCGCCAAGCTGACGCACGGCCTGTGCGACGACCTGCTGACCACCCTGTGCATCGCCCGCAACTGTCCGTTGCTGGTAGCACCGGCCATGAACCTGCAGATGTGGCAGGCGCCCGCCACCCAGCGCAACGCCGCGCAGTTGCGCAAGGACGGCGTAACCCTGCTGGGCCCCGGCAGCGGCGATCAGGCGTGCGGCGAAGTCGGCGACGGCCGCATGCTGGAGCCATCGGAACTGCTTGCCGACATCATCGCGTTCTTCCAGCCCAAGCCGCTGGCCGGGCGGCGCGTGGTCATCACGGCCGGCCCCACCTTTGAAGCCATCGACCCGGTGCGCGGCATTACCAACCGTTCCTCAGGCAAGATGGGATTTGCCATCGCGCGCGCGGCCCGCGAGGCCGGCGCCGACGTAGTGCTGGTGGCTGGCCCGACGGGCCAGCCCACGCCGCGCGGCGTGGCCCGCACCGACGTGGAAAGCGCGCGGCAGATGCACGATGCGGTGATGGCGGGCTTGCCAGGCGCCGATGTGTTTATTGCGGTCGCGGCGGTGGCGGACTGGCGTCCCGCCGAAGTCGCCAGCCAGAAGCTGAAGAAGGCCAACGATAGCGACACGCCGACGCTGCACTTCGTGCAGAACCCGGACATCCTCGCCGCCGTGGCGGCAATGCCGAACGCGCCCTATTGCGTGGGCTTTGCCGCCGAGAGCGAAAAGCTCGAGCAGTATGGCGAGCAAAAGCGCCAGCGCAAGAACGTGCCGCTGCTGGTGGGCAATATCGGCCACCACACGTTCGGCATGGACGACAACGAGATCGTGCTGTTCGATGCCCAAGGCATGACCCGCCTGCCGCGCGCCGACAAGCTGACGCTGGCGCGCAACCTGGTCGCGGCCATCGCCCAGCGCCTGCCCGCGCGCCGTTGAGTCCGCGCGCCCAGCCCTCCGAACATTACCCGGCCCCGACCCTCGACATGTCTGCAAGCAACCCCAAACTGCGCCTCTCCGTACTCGACCAGAGCCCGGTCATCGCCGGCCATAATGCGCGCGATGCGCTGGCCGCCACCGTGGAACTGGCGCAGGCCGCCGATGCGCTGGGCTACACCCGTTACTGGTGCGCCGAGCACCACGGGCTGCGCGGCGTGTGCAATCCGGCGCCGGAAGTCATGCTGGCGCGCCTGGGCAGCGTAACCAAGCGCATCCGGCTGGGCTCGGGCGGCGTCATGCTGCCTTACTACAGCCCCTTCAAGGTGGCGGAACAGTTCCGCATGCTGGAGGGCCTGTTCCCGGGCCGCATCGATCTTGGCGTGGGGCGCGCGCCGGGCGGCGACATGCGGACCGCGCAGGCGGTGGCCATGGGCCAGTACAACCGGGGCGACCAGTTCGAGGAGCAGGTGCGGGACCTGTCCTGGCTGTTCCGTGGCGAGATGCCGCCCGGCCATATCGCCGAGGGCGTTGTGCTGCAGCCCGAGATCGATACGCGGCCGCAGCTGTGGGTGCTGGGATCCAGCGACTTCGGCGGCGCCCTGGCGGCGCGCCTGGGGCTGCGCTTTGCCTTTGCCCACTTTATCAATCCGCATGTGGGGCACGCCGTCGCACAGCAGTACCGCCGCGATTTCGAAGCAGGCTATGACGAGCAGCCTTATAGCGCGGCGGCGATCTTCGTGATCTGCGCGGACACCGAGGCCGAGGCGGCGGCGCTGGAGCGTGCCGTGGACCTGCGCCGGCTGCAGATGGCCTATGGCGTCAACGCGCCGATCCCCTCGCTCGCGCAGGCCGCGCAGCACGAGCTCAGCGAGCGCGACCGGCTGATCGTCGAGCGCGAGCGCCCGCGCACCATTTGCGGCACGCCTGAACAGGTGGCGCAGCGCATGCTGGCCCTGCGCGAGCGCTTCCTTGCCGACGAACTGGTGGTGCTGAGCGTGGCCGCCAGCTACGCGGCGCGGCTGCGCACCTACGAGCTGCTGGCGCAGGCGTTCGACCTGTCGGGCGACTAAGGGCTCCTAAGGGCCACTAAGGGCGGCCGGGGGGCGACCAAGCTCGGCTATCATCTCGGGTTGCCAACGTTTTAGTTTTCCCCGGACCGACCAGCCATGACATTCGAAGCCAACCCCACCGTCGAAATCAAGGTGCTTGACGCACGCCTGCATGAATGGGGCCTGCCGGCTTACCAGAGCGATATGGCGGCGGCAATCGACCTGCACGCCTGCCTGGACGCCGCGCTCACCATCGAGCCGGGCACGCCGGCGCAACTGGTGCCTGCCGGCATCTCCGTGCACATGGGCAACCCCTACATGGCGGCCACCATCGCGCCGCGCTCTGGCCTGGGCCACAAGAAAGGGCTGGTGCTGGGCAACTCGATCGGCGTGATCGACGCCGACTACCAGGGCCCGATCATGGTGAGCGTGTGGAACCGCAATGCGCCCGGCACCGAGCCGATCGTGATCCAGCCGGGCGAGCGCATCGCGCAGATGATGTTCGTGCCGGTGCTGCGGCCCGTGTTCAAGACCGTGGAAGTGTTTTCCGAAGACACCGTGCGGGGTGCGGGCGGCTTCGGCTCAACCGGCGTGCATCACGCCAAGAGCGGCAGCTAGGCGGGAAAGACGGCGCGCTTGACGATACTGCGTTAGCGCGCCTGCTCGAACAGCAGTGCCACGCCGCCTGCCAGCGAGGCAGGAATCAGGCTCTCATCGGGCCCCAGGTCGAGCGCCCCCACGCGCGCCTCACGCCAGCCGCGGCGGGCCGCGGCCAGGTCGCTGGTGCGCAGCCGGATGGCGGCGTACCCAGGCACGGCACGGCGCACATGCTCGGTGCCGGTCGCGGCGGCAAGCGCCTGCGGCGTGGTCACCACCAGCGTGGCGCCATCCAGTGCCAGGCTGCAGATGTGATCGCTCAGTTGCGTCATCTCGCCGCCGGTCAGTTCGGCATAGGCACGCCCGGCAGCCTCCACCAGGGACGGCGCCACCACCAGGAACATCGTAGCGATGCCCACGGCGCCGTTGGCATGCGTGGTCCATTCCGGACGCCACAGCAGCTCCGGCGTGCGGTGTTCGCAGATGAAAAAGCGCGCGCCCGGCGCATCGTCGATCGCGGCGACGCGGAAGGTCGCGGGATGCTCCGTGCCATCGTCCAGCCGCACCGGCCGCGAGAACTCGATCGGGTCCGAAGTGTGCCAGCCGCCACCGCGCAGCTGCGCCGCTGCGGTGAACGTATCGCTGCTCTTGCAGGACAGCCCCGCGCAGCCGCCCCCGGCCTGCTGCGCATCCCAGTAATACTGCCGCGTCGGGCTTGGCGCGGTGACATGCAGCAGCTCAAGATAGTCGCGCGTCAGCATGACGCAATGGTTCTGCGAGCCGAGCGTGTGGTAACCGCGCGGCGTCAGCGTGAAGCCAAACCCGCGCCAGGCTTGCGCCGCAGCGTCAAGGTCGGGGCACACCATCACGGCGTGGTCTAGCGGTTCCATCGTCATCGCACCCTCTCGCTTCAATTCTCGCGTCAATCGAACTGGATATTGGCCTTGCGCGCCACCGCCTGCCATTTGTCGTGCTCGTGGCGTACCAGGCTGGCCAGTTCGGCGGGGCTGCCGCCCACGATCTCGAAGCCCTGCATGGCCAGCGCATCCACCACGCGCTGCTGCCGCAACGACTGAACCAAGGCATCGTGCAGGCGCGCCACGGTCGGCTCCGGCAATCCGGCCGGGCCAAACACGCCGATCCATGAATAGGCTTCAAAACCGCGATAGCCTTGCTCGGCCACGGTTGGCAACTGCGGGAACTGGCGCAGGCGGGTGGTGCCGGTCACGCCAAGCAGCTTGATCGTCTTGGCTGCCACATGCGCCTGCACCGCTGCATAACTGGAGAAAAATATGTCGACTTCATTGGACAGAACAGCCTGCACCGCCGGGCCGCCACCTTTGTACGGCACGTGGAGAAAGCGCACCCCGGCCTCGGTCGCCAGCGCCTCGGCGGCGAGCTGGTTAAGGCTGCCGATGCCGGAAGACGCATAGTGGATGCTCTCCGGCTTCTGCCGCGCCATGGCGACCAACTCCTTCACGTTGGACGCCGGCAACGACGGGTTAGCCGCGATCACCAGTGGAAAACGCACCAGTTGCGAGATCGGCGTGAAGTCGCGGAAGGTATCGTAGGGCAGGTTCTTGTACGCAAACGGGTTGATGGCATGGGTGTCGAATGCCATCAATAGCGTGCTGCCATCCGGCTTGGCCCGGGCCACGGTGCTCGAAGCAATGAGGCCGCCGGCGCCTGGCTTGTTGTCGATCACCACCGTCTGGCCGAGCCCGCTCTTCAGGCCGGGCTGAAGCTGGCGTGCGACGATATCGACGCTGCCTCCCGGAGGGAATGGCAACACCATGGCGATAGGGCGGCCGGACGCGCCTGTCGTGGCGTCGCCAACCAGGGCAGCCAGGCCAGGCACGGGAATCAGGGGCATCGCGCCAACGGGCAACGATTTGAGCAGCAGGCGGCGCAGCCGCGAGCGTTGGGATTGGGACATCGGGTACTCAGACGGATGGCGGGCGCACAGCTGCGGTGCGTAGCCGCACCCGGCCAAAACAAAAAGGGCGGCATCGCTGCCGCCCTGTATTTTGCCCGAGGATAGCACGAATTGCAGGCAAGGTCCGCTCTGCCTGCCCCTCGCGCTTTGCCCTAGACTTCCGCTTTCTCGTTTTCCGGCGCTTCCGGCGGTTCCTCGGCTGCCTCGGCAAAGTCCAGCTTGATCTGGTCCTGCTCGTCGAGATCCACCACCACCCGGCCACCGGACACCAGCTTGCCGAACAGGAGTTCGTCAGCCAGCGCCTTGCGGATCAGGTCCTGGATCAGGCGCTGCATCGGCCGCGCGCCCATCAGCGGGTCGAAACCCTTCTTGGCGAGGAACTTGCGCAGGTGGTCGCTGAAGCTGGCTTCCACCTTCTTCTCGTGAAGCTGCTCCTCAAGCTGCATCAGGAACTTGTCGACCACGCGGAGGATGATTTCCTCGTCGAGCGAGCGGAAGCTGATGATGGCATCCAGCCGGTTACGGAACTCCGGCGTGAACATGCGCTTGATGTCGACCATCTCGTCGCCCTGCTCGCGCGAGGACGTGAAGCCGATGGTGGCGCGGTTCATGGTTTCCGCTCCCGCGTTGGTGGTCATGATGATGATCACGTTGCGGAAGTCGGCGCGGCGGCCATTGTTATCGGTCAGCGCGCCATGATCCATCACCTGCAGCAGGATATTGAAGATATCCGGATGCGCCTTCTCGATTTCGTCCAGCAGCAGCACGCAGTGCGGCTTCTTGGTGACGGCCTCGGTCAGCAGGCCGCCCTGGTCAAAGCCCACATATCCCGGCGGCGCGCCGATCAGCCGGCTCACCGCATGGCGTTCCATGTATTCGGACATGTCGAAGCGCAGCAGCTCGATGCCCATGATGAAGGCAAGCTGCTTGGCCACTTCGGTCTTGCCCACCCCGGTCGGGCCGGAGAACAGGAAGGAGCCGATCGGCTTGTCCGTCTTGCCCAGGCCCGCACGCGACATCTTGATGGCCGAAGCCAGCGCCTCGATGGCCGGCTCCTGGCCGAACACCACCGATTTCAGGTCGCGATCCAGGGTCTGCAGCTTGCTGCGGTCATCCTGGTTGACGCTCTGCGGCGGGATGCGCGCGATGCGCGAAACGATGTCCTCGATCTCGCCCTTGCCGATGGTCTTCTTCTGCTTGGACTTGGGCAGGATGCGCTGGGCTGCACCGGCCTCATCGATCACATCGATGGCCTTGTCCGGCAGGTGGCGGTCGGTGATGAAGCGCGCCGACAACTCGGCCGCCGCAGTCAGCGCCGCTGCCGCGTACTTGACGCCATGGTGCTCTTCGAAGCGCGACTTCAGGCCACGCAGGATCTGCACGGTCTGGTCGACCGACGGCTCCACCACGTCGATCTTCTGGAAACGGCGCGACAGGGCCGCGTCCTTCTCGAAGATGCCTCGGTATTCAGTGAAGGTGGTCGCGCCGATGCACTTGAGCTGGCCCGACGACAGTGCCGGCTTGAGCAGGTTGCTGGCGTCCAGCGTCCCGCCCGAAGCGGCGCCCGCGCCGATCAGCGTGTGGATCTCGTCGATGAACAGGATCGCGTTCGGGTTGTCCTTGAGCGACTTCAGCACGCCCTTGAGGCGCTGCTCGAAGTCCCCACGGTACTTGGTGCCGGCCAGCAGGGCGCCCATGTCGAGCGAGTACACGACCGCCTTCTCGAGGATGTCGGGCACTTCGTTCTTGGTGATGCGCCAGGCCAGGCCTTCGGCGATCGCGGTCTTGCCGACGCCCGCCTCGCCCACCAGCAGCGGGTTGTTCTTGCGCCGGCGGCACAGCACCTGGACCACCCGCTCGACCTCGCTCTCGCGGCCGATCAGCGGATCGATCTTGCCGGCCTTGGCCAGCGTGTTCAGGTTCTGGGTGAACTGCTCGAGCGGGCTCTCCTTGCCATCACCGCCTTCGCCCTCGGCCGTGCCGTCGCCATGCTTGGCGGGCTCGGCCTGGTCCTTGCGGATGCCATGGCTGATGAAATTGACCACATCCAGCCGGGTCACGCCCTGCTGCTGGAGGTAGTACACCGCGTGCGAGTCCTTCTCGCCAAAGATCGCCACCAGGACGTTGGCCCCGGTTACTTCCTTCTTGCCGTTGGAAGTGGACTGGACATGCATGATGGCGCGCTGGATAACGCGCTGGAAGCCCAGCGCAGGCTGGGTATCCACCTCGTCGGTACCAGGCACCACGGGCGTGTTGTCCGCGATGAAGTTCTTCAGACTGGTGCGCAAATCCTCAATATTGGCTGCGCAGGCGCGCAAGACTTCCGCTGCCGTGGGGTTGTCAAGCAACGCCAGTAGCAGGTGCTCCACGGTTATGAACTCGTGGCGTGCCTGCCGGGCTTCAACAAACGCCATGTGCAGGCTGACTTCCAATTCTTGCGCAATCATGCTTCCTCCATCACGCACTGCAACGGATGACCCGCCTGCCGTGCGTGGGTTGACACCAGCTCGACCTTCGTTGCCGCGATATCCCTGGTATAGATGCCGCAGACCCCCTTACCCTCCCGGTGGACGGTCAACATGATCTGCGTTGCCGTCTCCCGGTCCCTGCTGAAATACTGCTGCAGGATCATCACGACGAACTCCATCGGGGTGAAGTCGTCATTCAGCAGCAACACCTTGTACATGGCGGGCGGTTTGAGCGCCTGCTCTTTCCGCTCCAGTACGGTGCCTGCTTCGCGTTGTGGGACATTTGCCAGCCGTGTAGCCATGGCTTTATTCTAACCCTTACGCACAACTCTGCAATTTGGGGAAAAGACACCGGATTCAAGAGGCCGATGCAGCGGCCATCCAGATTCCGTGGACGCCGAAGGCATCCGGGTTCACTCGTGGGTCACTTGGACGGGAGGGCGCACGGCTTCCCGGTGCGCCCTTTCCCTCCAAAATACCATCTACAGCCGTTCCTTTCCCGCCACACCCTACCGGGAGTGGGGAATCTGCCAACTTGACAGTGCGCAGGTTTGACAGAAGAATCGTTCGCACATTCACGTCTGGTTACGCGAGCCAAGCAATCATCCGGACTGAGTGATCCGTGAGCAGGGAGGCCCACGAATCCAGCGGCGGCGAGTCAGCACATCAAACTGGCCGCCACGCGGTGCCCGCACAGTCGTACCTTTGCGCCCGACCCGGTTCCATCCGGGCAGCGCGCAAGAACACTAGCCGGGCGCCCACTGGCCGCGGCGCTTTCCCCCGCTCGTATCCTGCTTTTTTTGTTGGGGGAGTTTATGGCAAGCGGTATCGTCAAATGGTTCAATGACGCCAAGGGCTTTGGGTTCATCAAGCCGGACGACGGCGAAGAAGAACTGTTTGCGCACTTTTCGGCCATCCAGATGAATGGCTTCAAGACCCTGAAAGAGGGTCAGCGCGTATCCTTCGAAATCATCCAGGGCCCCAAGGGCAAACAAGCCACCAATATCCAGGATAACGCCTGAAGATTCGGTGCGCGGCCGCACCAGCCGTTAGAGCTTGAGGCGGCCACGACAGGATGCGGGGGATCACCCCCGGAACGGGATCGGCCTGCCCCGCCCCAAAGCACGCAGGCTGAACAGCAGCACGTAACGCATCCGATAAAAAGCCCGGTCAGGTCAATGCCGGGCTTTTTGTTTGCTCGCTGGTCGCGCCTTTTAGCCTGCCACCTCGATTCCTCATTGATTTCCGGTCGTTTTTGTCGCTCTTTGGTGGCTTTTTGGACAATTTTGGCTGTTTCCGCACATACAAACGCCCCGAAATGTACGTCATTAGGCGCGAAATATCTTGCCCTCCAGTGCCGGCACTATCCAGCCAGTAGATCAACAGGAAGTCGCCGCCAACGTGGCATTCGCGATGGTCGGCCCAGCCGCCCATGAGCGCATGGTCCAGCCACTCGGGCCCGAACGGCGCGCCGTCGGCCTGTGGAGGGATGGCTAAGCACTTACATCGAGATTGCCGATTATGGCGGCAGCGCTCGTCTGCCGTGGGGGTAAGTGACGGGCCGCCCAGGAATCCGCGAGTAGGAAGGTGCCGATGAAGAACGCCACCCCTACGCAATAGGAGGCAATGATGCGCCACCGCCCAGGAGCACGTAGAACAAGCGCTAGCAACACAAGCACCAGGCCAATCAGAGCCAGGAGACAAGCCAGACCAAGTGCGGCGCCGGCAACCGCCACCAGAGGGCCGGTCGTCACCTGGTCGATGGTTGTTATCGGCGTAGCTACTGTGTAGGCGCCAAAGGCCACGCCCAGGAGCGCTAGGCCGATACTGATGCAGTCCACGGCGCGTGCAAGCCTGCCACTGGCCCGTTTCATCGGAGCCCCTCGTCAGCGACTCGCTGCGCCAGGGCGGTCCAACGCCGCGGGCTGTCTGGCATTACATGCGCATAGTAGAAATGCCCTTCCCCTTTGTTTGCAATCATTTGTTTGCCGAGCAGCGGTGCCGCCACGACAAGCTCTGCCCATGGCATGCCGGCGTAAATCGGATCTCCATGTTCAGTCAGATTGATTACAGTGGTCTTGCGAATACCCTTGTGGCTACGCAGATCGGCGAGAAACCCTGCCTCGATAGGTGACCCCACCAAGACGAGATGATCAATCACGTGCCCGGCACGAGCATATGACCATGCCGTCTGAGCCGCTAGCAGTGACCCATAGCTGTAACCTATCAGATTGAATTGGGGAGCCTCTGCCGCCATGCCGCTTGTGATTGTCCATTCCCCGTCATCGCGTGAGCGGATGGCCAGACCGGACCGAATGGCATCGAGCAACGTGCCCGCAAATGCATAGCTCGTGCCCTTGGGAAGATCGGCAGTCACCGAGTTTGTAAGGCCAGCAAAGCAGTGGGTAACCCCGGCCTTCCGGAATGCCTCGAGTTGCGGCCGCACGTAGCCTCCATCCAGTCCGGCCCCACCCCAATACAGAGTCCCGCGAGGCCGCAGCAGATAGAACTTCACGGGCGCGCGCTTCTCAACCGGAGTCAATGGAATTTGTATCGTCTTGATTGGTTGCATCAGGCATCCTCCCCAAAAATCTCCAGCGTCATGGTCGCTGCGGTATCGCTCGAAATGCGCTCGGTCATACCGCTGTCATCCGTTCGCGCCTCGATCGATCCGCCATCGCCTGTGAGGCGGTAGCGCCGGTGTGCCAGGGGTTGGCCGGAGTTTTCGTCCAGAAGTTGCACCTGTTGGTCGTAACGGGGGTTAGAGGCCAAGAAGGGCGCTGCGGGGAAATCCGTTGTGCCCGCGATAGCTTCCTGCACGCTTGCCATTCCAGCGCTCTCGGCTTCGTCGTCGCACCAAGTCTCGCCGGCGAGAGTGGCGATAATGCGCGGATGTGTCGGGCACTTGCAGAGCACGATATCGCCATCAGCCGCCGTCTCGCCCATGAAGCTAATACGTCTCGGTCCGCCAGCCTTTGCAATGATGCCGGTGGTCTTGCAGGCTTCGCAGAAGGCTTGCCCACCGATAAGCGCTACCTGGTGGCCGGCACCGTCGCCAATGGTGAAAACTGGCCCGTCATACGGGAGGATGACGCCATCTGGTGAAAGCCTGTCGCCCACACACGCAACTCTGCGCATCATGGTTTGGCCTCCCAAATTGCGCTCAACTGCTTCACGTCGTGCATACGTTCTCCCATGGACTGATTGATAGGCGTTTGGAGCCCCCCTATTTATGCGCGATACAGCACTAAAATCAATCGGACATTTCTGCAAGTGCGGAGAGCATCTTCCTTATGCGTCCTATTCGGTCTCTTTCATGTCGACCTGGCTGCACCCTTGCCGGGTAGTCCCTCCTGGTACGACGGGATGAAAAAAAACCCCGGCGAAGGTTGAGTCGCCGGGGTTTCGGTTCAGGCTGAGACGGCCCGAACTACGATTACATATTGTCGATCATCACCTGTCCAAAGCCCGAGCACGACACCTGTGTCGCGCCTTCGAGCAGGCGGGCGAAGTCATAGGTGACCTTCTTCGACAGGATGGACTTCTCCATCGAGGAGATGATCAGGTCGGCGGCTTCGGTCCAGCCCATGTGGCGCAGCATCATTTCCGCGGAGAGGATTTCGGAACCCGGGTTCACATAGTCCTTGCCGGCGTACTTTGGCGCGGTGCCGTGGGTGGCTTCGAACATGGCCACGGAATCCGACAGGTTGGCGCCCGGGGCAATGCCAATGCCGCCAACCTGGGCCGCCAGCGCGTCGGAGATGTAGTCACCGTTCAGGTTCAGCGTGGCGATCACCGAATATTCGGCCGGGCGCAGCAGGATCTGCTGCAGGAAGGCGTCGGCGATGGCGTCCTTGATGACGATTTCGCGGCCGGTCTTCGGGTTCTTGAACTTGCACCACGGGCCGCCGTCGATCAGCTCGGCGCCGAATTCCTGCTGTGCCAGCTCGTAGGCCCAGTCACGGAAGCCACCTTCGGTGAACTTCATGATGTTGCCCTTGTGCACGATGGTCACCGACGGCTTGTCGTTGTCGATCGCGTACTGGATGGCCTTGCGCACCAGGCGCTTGGTGCCTTGCTTGGAGACCGGCTTGACGCCAATGCCCGAGGTATCCGGGAAACGGATCTTCTTCACTCCCATTTCGTTCTGCAGGAAGGCGATCAGCTTCTTGGCCTGGTCGCTTTCCGCTTCCCATTCAATTCCGGCGTAGATGTCTTCCGAGTTCTCGCGGAAGATCACCATGTCGATCTTTTGCGGCTCGCGCACCGGCGAGGGCACGCCCTTGAAGTACGCCACCGGGCGCAGGCAGACGTACAGGTCCAGTTGCTGGCGCAGCGCCACGTTGAGCGAGCGGATGCCGCCGCCGACCGGCGTGGTCAGCGGGCCTTTGATGGACACCACGTAGTCCTTGAGGACTTCCAGGGTTTCTTCAGGCAGCCACACGTCAGGGCCATACACCTTGGTCGACTTCTCGCCGGCGTAGATCTCCATCCAGGAGATCTTGCGCTTGCCACCGTAGGCCTTGGCCACGGCTGCATCGACCACCTTGATCATCACCGGGGTGATATCCAGGCCCGTACCGTCGCCTTCGATGAATGGAATGATCGGATTGTCCGGAACATTCAGCGAAAAATCCTGGTTGACCGTGATCTTTTCGCCGGCCGGAACCTTGATGTGTTGATACATGACGTCTCCAGTACGGAACGGGGGGTTGCAACGAGCCGCCGGATTCGTGACCAGACGGCGAGATTTGGGTGGCGCGCGGGCATTTTAACGGCGATTGGCGCGCAGGCGATGCCGCTGCGCACCACGCGCGGACTGCCCGGCTATGCGTCACACGCATACAGGTCTTATATAAGACATAAGACCGTTTCGTATTATGCAGCAAAATTTCATGATCCGCCATCCTGGCCGGCCCCGCGCCGCCCGGCCAGGGCTGCGGCATACTGACACCCCATACTGAAGCCATTCAAGCGCCCACCCGCGCGCCAGACTCCAATACTCTCGATGACGCTGATCGCACTGAACAAACCCTTCGGCACCATGAGCCAGTTCTCCGCGCACCCGTCGCGCCCAACGCTCGCCGACTGCGTGCAGCGGCCTGGCGTATATCCGGCGGGAAGGCTCGATGCCGACAGCGAAGGCCTGCTGCTGCTGACCGATGATGGCATCCTGCAGGCGCGCATTGCCGATCCGCACCACAAGCTGCCCAAGACGTATCTGGCCCAGGTCGAAAACGTGCCCGGCGAAGCCGCCCTGGCGCATCTGCGCAATGGCGTCGACCTCGGAGACTTCCGCACGCTGCCGGCGCGAGCGCGCTGCATCGATGAGCCAGATTTTCTGTGGCCACGCCATCCGCCGGTGCGATTTCGCGCCGCCATCCCGACCCAATGGCTGGAACTCGAGATCCACGAGGGCAAGAACCGCCAGGTGCGCCGCATGACCGCGGCGGTGGGATTTCCGACCTTGCGCCTGGTGCGCGTGCAAATTGGCAGGCTCGACCTGCGCACGCTCGGACTCGCGCCGGGGCAGTGGTGCGAAATCGACCCGAGCGCGCTCGGTCTGGAAGCCGTAGCCGTAACCGCGCCACGCCCCCGCGCGATCGGGCGCGGGCGTGGACCGGGGACGGCGACAAGCCCGGCGGAGCGGCGCCACGCACGCCCTCGCGCAAGAAGTTACAAATATTAACAAGTCGCGGGTCAACGGCTCACCGCCTCGTTTCGTTTTTGACACTGACACGTCGCATACGAGTCAACTCTTCCGAATCGATTTACCTTCGAGGTAGTTAAGCATGAACAAACTGATCGCTGCTCTGGTTGCCGGCCTGTTCGCCACCGGCGTTTTCGCCCAAGCCGCCGCACCCGCACCGGCAGCCCCGGCTGCTGCAGCGCCTGCCGCCGAAGCACCGGCTGCAAAGCCCGCGACGAAGAGCACCAAGAAGTCCAAGAAGCACGCTCACAGCAAGACCAAGGCTGCTCCGGCTGCCAAGGCTGACGCTGCTGCAACGAAGTAAGAGTTTGCAGGCAGGCCAGGCTTTGCGCCCGGCAAGCAAGGCAGGTTGCCCGCAGGGTGCCTGCCTTTTTTCTTGCTCGCGATAGTAAGGCCCGCTGCAACGAAGTGGAATATTTGTCAGTGCCGCTCGCGCGGTAGCTGCGCTATGCTGGCGGCTGTCCCGAACCCGTCATTCGCCGCTCCAACTCATGCGTCCTTCGCTCAAGAACCTGCTCGTCAGCGGCTGCACCCTCGCCGCCATGGCCACCGCCTGTGCCCAGTCCCCGGCCAGCCTGCCGGTCAGGCAACTCACCGCTGGCATGTACGCGATCAAGGCGGAAATCGCCGCCACGCCGGAAGCCCGCGAGCTCGGCCTGATGTACCGCAAGACCATGCCCGCCAACGAGGGCATGCTGTTCGTGTTCGAAGAAAAAGCCGGACACTGCTTCTGGATGAAGAATACCGACCTGCCCCTGTCGATCGCCTTCCTGGCCGATGACGGGTCCATCGTCAATATCGAAGACATGGCGCCCCAGACCGAGGACAACCACTGCCCGCGCGCGGCCGTACGCTACGCGCTGGAGATGAACAAGGGCTGGTTTGCGCAGAAGGGCCTGAAGGCCGGCGCGAAGATCGGCGGCCTGCCGCAGGCGCGCTAAAGAAAAAGCAGGCCGCGGCAGCATGGCTGCCACGCCTGCCGGCGACGCGATCAGTCGCGGAAGTTGTTGAAGTCCAGCGGCGCTTCGGGGACGTCCTTGCGCAGCAGCGCGATCACGCTCTGGAGATCGTCGCGCTTGGTCCCCGTGACTCGCACCGCGTCACCCTGGATGCTGGCCTGCACCTTGATCTTGCTGTCCTTGATCATCTTGACGATCTTCTTCGACAGGTCGCCAGTGACGCCTTTCTTGATGGTGATGACCTGCTTGACCTTGTCGCCTCCGATGCGCTCGGTCTTGCCGTAGTCGAGGAAGCGCACGTCGACATTGCGCTTGGCCATCTTGCTGATCAGCACATCCTTGACCTGGCCGAGCTTGAAATCGTCATCGGCGAACGCGGTGAGCTCGTTCTCCTTGTGCTCGACCCGCGAATCCGAACCCTTGAAGTCAAAACGGTTCGTGATTTCCTTGTTGGCCTGCTCGACCGAGTTCTTCACCTCGATCATGTTCGCTTCGCACACTACGTCAAACGACGGCATTGCATTCTCCTTGTCTTGCTGCGTGTTGCTTGTTGCTTGTTGCCTGTACCGGGCGCGCGCCGGCTGGCGGCGGCGCTTACGTATAATCCAGCCTACCCTGCAGTCCGGTGCCGTCGACCCCGGCGGGCCGCTTCACCTTTCCCTTGCATGGCAGATTTCCTCGAATTTTATCCCCTGCGCCGCCACAATACATTCGGATTCGACGTGCGCGCGCGCTTTGCGGTGCATGTGCGCAGCGAAGCCGACCTGCTGGCCGCCCTGGCCGATCCCCGCGCGCAAGGCCTGCCGCTGGTGGTGCTCGGCGGCGGCAGCAATGTGGTCCTTACGCAGGACCTCGACGCGCTGGTACTGCTGATGGAGATTCCAGGCTACGCGGTGGCCTCGGCGGATGCCGCCCACCTGGTGACGGCAGGTGCCGGCGAGAACTGGCACGCGCTGGTCTGCCGCACGATCGCCGACGGCCTTCCGGGGCTGGAAAACCTGGCTCTGATCCCCGGCACCGCGGGCGCGGCGCCAATCCAGAACATCGGCGCCTACGGCGTGGAGCTGCGCGAGCGCTTCGACAGCCTGCGCGCGTTCGACCGCCATCGCGGCGAATTCGTCCACCTGACGCTGGAGCAATGCCGGTTCGCCTACCGGGACAGCCTGTTCAAGCGTGAGGGGCGGGGCCGCTACATCATCACTGCAGTCACCCTGCGCCTGCCGCTGCCGTGGCAGCCAGTGCTGGGCTATGCGGAACTGGCGCGCGAGCTGGCGCAAGATCCTGCGGCGCATCCCACGGCAGAGCGCATCCGCGACGCGGTGATCGCGATCCGCTCGCGCAAGCTGCCCGATCCGGCCCAGGTCGGCAATGCCGGCAGCTTCTTCAAGAACCCGGTGGTGGGCGCCGAACAGCGCGACGCGCTGCTGGTCCGGTATCCCAACCTGGTCAGCCATGCCCAGCCCGACGGCAGCTACAAGCTGGCAGCCGGCTGGCTGATCGACCAGTGTGGGTTCAAGGGGGTCAGCGACGGCCCGGTGGGCGTCTATGGCAAGCAGGCGCTGGTACTGGTGCACCACGGCGGCGGCACCGGGCAGGCGCTGCTGGCGCTGGCGCACCGCATCGCCGATGCGGTACAAGTCCGCTTCGGCGTGCGAATCGAACCCGAGCCGGTGGTGCTTTAACCCGTCCGGGCTGCCGTTCTCAACCGAAATGGCAGACGTAGTCCAGCGTTTCGGTCACTTCGATATCGAAGCTGCTGTCGCCGGGCACATTGAACTGCTGGCCAGCGCCATAGGTTTGCCACTGGTCTTCGCCAGCCAGCTTGACACAGCACACGCCGCCATTGATTTCCATGATCTCCGGGGCGCCGGTGTTGAAGGTCAGCGCAGCGGGGAAGATCACGCCCAGCGTCTTGCGGGTGCCGTCCGGGAACAGCACGGTGTGGCTCACGCACTTGCCGTCGAAGTACAGGTTGGCTTTCTTGACGACGGATACGTTGTCGAACTGGCTCACGCTATTTCTCCTTGATGCTCTTGGTTCTGGATGACTGAATCGGGAATACCGGAGGGCAAGTCGGCGCAAAAAAGGGGCCATGACGGCCCCTCTTCTGTTGCATGCCTGCGGTCTGGCTTACTCGCCGCGCTGGCGGCGAGCGTTTTCGGCGATGCGCATGCGCAGCGCGTTCAGCTTGATGAAGCCGCCGGCGTCGGCCTGGTTGTAGGCGCCGCCGTCGTCGTCGAAGGTCGCGATGGTCTTGTCGAACAGCGTGTCCTTGGAGTCGCGGGCGACCACGATCACATTGCCCTTGTACAGCTTGACGCGGACCCAGCCGTTGACCTTGGCCTGGGTGTGGTCGATCAGCACTTGCAGCGCGCGGCGCTCCGGGCTCCACCAGTAGCCGTTGTAGATCAGGCTGGCGTAGCGCGGCATCAGGTCGTCCTTCAGGTGAGCCACTTCGCGGTCGAGCGTGATCGACTCGATAGCGCGGTGGGCCTTCAGGATGATGGTGCCGCCAGGGGTTTCGTAGCAGCCACGGCTCTTCATGCCGACGTAGCGGTTTTCCACCAGGTCGAGGCGGCCGATCCCGTGCTTGCCGCCCAGGCGGTTCAGCTCGGTCAGCACTTCAGCCGGGGTCATGCGCTTGCCGTTCAGGCCAACGATGTCGCCGCCCTCGAACTCGACGTCCAGGTACTCGGCCGCGTCCGGTGCGTTCTCCGGCGACACGGTCCAGCGCCACATGTCTTCTTCGGCCTCGGCCTTGGGGTCTTCCAGGTGGCGGCCTTCGAAGGAGATGTGCAGCAGGTTGGCGTCCATCGAGTACGGGGCGCCGCCCTTCTTGTGCTTCATGTCGATTTCGATGCCGGCCTTTTCAGCATAGGCCAGCAGCTTCTCGCGCGACAGCAGGTCCCACTCGCGCCACGGGGCGATGACCTTCACGCCCGGCTCGAGGCCGTAGTAACCCAGCTCGAAGCGAACCTGGTCGTTGCCCTTGCCGGTGGCGCCGTGCGACACGGCGTCAGCGCCAGTGCTGCGCAGGATCTCGATCTGGCGCTTGGCGATCAGCGGACGCGCGATCGAGGTGCCGAGCAGGTACTCGCCTTCATAGACGGCGTTGGCGCGGAACATCGGGAAGACGAAATCGCGCACGAACTCTTCGCGCAGGTCGTCGATGAAGATGTTTTCCGGCTTGATGCCGAACTTGAGCGCCTTCTGGCGGGCAGGTTCGAGTTCCTCGCCCTGGCCGATGTCGGCGGTAAAGGTGACCACCTCGCACTGATAGGTGTCTTGCAGCCACTTCAGGATCACCGAAGTGTCCAGCCCGCCGGAGTAGGCGAGCACGACTTTCTTGATATCGCTCATGTTCGACTCGATGCGAAAAGTAAGCGCGGCCGGCCACTAAGCCAGTCACGCGAGAAAAAGGGACGCGGAAAAACCGCTATTTTGACACGTCCGCCCCGGCTTGGGCGGCACTTGGAGATCCGGGCAAGCATGCCGGCACCGGATTGGCGCACCGCATGTGCACCAATCGTGGCGCCGGCCCGCCTGCGGTCAGTAACGCCCGCAGAGCAGGTATTCCATCAGCGCCTTCTGCACGTGCAGGCGGTTCTCAGCCTCTTCCCAGACCACGCTCTTGGGGCCGTCGATCACGGCGGCCTCGACTTCCTCGCCGCGATGGGCAGGCAGGCAGTGCATGAACAGGGCATCGTCGCCAGCGCGATCCATCATGGCGGTAGTCACCATCCAGTTCTGGAAGGCGCGCTTGCGCGCGTCGTTCTCGGCCTCATAGCCCATGCTGGTCCACACGTCGGTGGTGACCAGGTCGGCACCCTGGCAGGCGGTCAGCGGATCGTCGAACACCTTGACCAGATGCGCAGCCGTTGCCGGCACCATGGCCGGATCGAGCTGGTAGCCGGGAGGCGCGGAGAAATGGAACGTGAAGCCGAGGCGCTCTGCCGCCTGGATCCAGGTGTAGGCCATATTGTTGGCATCACCGATCCATGCGACGGTCTTGCCGCGGATGCTGCCACGCTGCTCGATGTACGTGAAGACATCGGCCAGCACCTGGCAGGGATGGTATTCGTTGGTCAGCCCGTTGATCACCGGCACGCGCGAATGCGCGGCGAAACGCTCGATGATTTCCTGGCCGAAGGTGCGGATCATGATGATATCGACCATGCGCGAGATCACCTGCGCCGCATCCTCGATCGGCTCGCCGCGCCCCAGCTGGGAGTCGCGGGTGTTGAGGAAGACGGCATGGCCACCGAGCTGGTGGATGCCGGCCTCGAACGACAAGCGCGTACGAGTCGAGTTTTTCTCGAAGATCATGGACAGCGTGCGGTCGTGCAGCGGATGCCATGTCTCGTAGTTCTTGAACTTGGTCTTCAGAATCCGTGCGCGGTCCAGCAGGTACTCGTACTCGTCGGGAGTCAGGTCGCTGAACTGGAGGTAATGCTTGATCGAAGTTGGGCTCATAAAACAAAGAAGGCGGCTCGGTGGTGGCATGCCGCCATGAAGGGTTCATGACCTGGCCATGCCGCGGAGCCGCCTTTCGCGTCGCTTACGCAATTTAACTGTAAGAATCATAAGGGATTATTGTGGCTTTGGCGAGCATGCACGGCGCGTCGCCCGGCACGGAGCCTTATGCGCGAGTCTTATATAAGATATAATACCGGCTGATTCACGCGGGGCCCGGCATACCCATGCCACCGCCCGCTGCCGGCATCAAAAGTGCCCCCGCCGACACCGACGCCCCCGCCGCCACGGCCGGAATGAAACGAACTAATTGTTTCCTGGCCGCGTCAAACGGGCTTCCGTTTGGTCAGTCTGGCGGGTTTACCGTCGAGTCACCCGTCTTATCCCCGCAGTCTCATGAATCCCACAGTTCGCGAATACTTTATCCAAGGCATCACCAAGGAAGGCAAGACCTTCCGCCCAAGCGACTGGGCTGAACGACTGTGCGGCGTGATGGCGCAATTCCGCCCCGAAGGCGACACCGGCGACCCCCGCATTACTTACTCGCCTTACGTGCGGCCAGTGATAGCCGGCGGATTGAAGAGCGTGGTGGTCGATGCGCGGCTGCGCGACATCGAGCCCAAAGCGCTCGACTTCGTGCTCAACTTCGCCCGCGACAACAACCTGCAACTGGTCGAAGCCTGCTCGCTGGAGTGAGCTCGCACGGAAGCGGCTGCGGCGTGGCCGCAGCTAGCCGCACGCCATCGGGACAGGCGCCAGCACAAGGTACAAAGCAAAAAAAGCTCGTCAAATGACGAGCTTTTTTATCGGCCGGACCAGCCTAAGACGACCCAACCCGCCGACTGCCAACCTGACCAGGACTGTGACACGCCGCCGAAGCGGCGCGGCCACACAATGGCCGGCGAACAGCCGGAAGGTGCCTGGCTTGCGCCCGGCACCAATGCCTATATCAGGCAGCCATCGACTTGATAGCCGACGACAGGCGCGACTTGTGGCGTGCAGCCTTGTTCTTGTGCACGATCTTCTTGTCGGCGATAGCGTCGATGATCGATTGCGAGTTCTTGAAGATCTCGGCAGCAGCAGCCTTGTCGCCGGCTTCGATCGCCTTGCGAACAGCCTTCACTGCGGTACGCAGACGCGAACGCAGGCTGGAGTTGTGGGCGTTCTGGGCGACGGCCTGGCGCGCGCGCTTGCGAGCTTGTGCGGAATTTGCCATTTAAGTAGATTTCCTGAATTCAGATGCGTGCCCGACGGGAGGACGGAGCAAACCGCGGACACAATTAAGTGCACATCAAGCGACCCGGGATGCACTGGCACACGAATCCGGAACGCAACTAGCCTTGTGAATCGGCAATTATACACACAAGAAAAAGCGGCTGGCAAGCTGAGCCACACCGCATCTCGAGCAGGGCGAAGCAAAGGCCGATATACGTGCATATCCGGGCGCCTGCGGGGCCAAACCGTATAATACGCGCCACACCGGCCCCGCCCTCGCGTGGCCTCGATGCAACTTTGGCGCGCGCCCGGCGTCTGAACCCGGTTCGCACCGGCGGTCCGACCCACGCTGCCGCCGCCACCCCTTGCCGCCGAACCATCTTGAACCTGCTCAAAGCGCTCGCCACCATCAGCAGCCTGACGATGCTGTCGCGCATCACAGGCCTCATCCGCGAGATCCTGATCGCGCGTGCCTTCGGCGCCTCGGACATGACCGACGCCTTCAACGTGGCGTTCCGCATCCCCAACCTGCTGCGCCGGATCTTCGGCGAGGGCGCGTTCTCGCAAGCCTTCGTGCCAATCCTGGGTGAATACCACAGCAAGCGTGGCGAGACCGAGACCCGGGCGCTGATCGATGCCGTTGCCACGGTCATGACCTGGGTCCTGATGGGCGTCTCGCTGCTTGGCGTGATCGGCGCGCCGGTAGTCATGATGGTGGTCGCCACGGGCTTTCGCCAGCATGGCGGCGAAACCTATGACGCCGCGGTCTTCATGACGCGCGTGATGTTTCCCTATATCGGCTTGATCTCACTGGTGGCGCTGGCCTCGGGCATCCTGAACACCTGGCGCCGCTTTGCCATGCCGGCCTTCACCCCGGTGCTGCTCAACATCTGCCTGATCGTCGCCGCGCTGTTTGTCGGCCCGCATATGGCGCAGCCGATCTACGCGCAGGCCTGGGGCGTGCTGGTGGGCGGCATCCTGCAGCTGGCGGTGCAGATACCGGCGCTCCGGCGCCTGGGCGTGATGCCGCGCCTGCGCTTTAACCTGCGCGCGGCGTGGGCGGAGCCCGGCGTGCGCCGCGTCATGCGGCAGATGGCGCCGGCGCTGCTGGCGGTCTCGGTGGCCCAGATCAGCCTGATCATCAATACCAATATCGCCTCGCGCCTGGCCGCCGGCAGCGTGTCTTACCTGACCTATGCCGACCGCCTGATGGAATTCCCGACCGCGCTGCTGGGCGTGGCGCTGGGCACCATCTTGCTGCCGAGCCTGTCGAAAGCCAGCGCCGAGGAGAACCGGGCCGAATACTCCGGCCTGCTGGACTGGGGCCTGCGCCTGACATTCCTGCTGGCCGTGCCGTGCGCGGTCGGGCTGTTCGTGTTCGGCGCGCCGCTCACGGCGGTACTGTTCAACTATGGCAAGTTCGACGCCCATGCGGTGGAAATGACCCGCCAGGCGCTGGTCTCCTACGGCATCGGGCTGCTGGGACTGATCCTGATCAAGATCCTGGCGCCGGGCTTCTATGCCCGCCAGGACATCCGCACGCCGGTCAAGATCGCCCTGCTGGTGCTGGTGATCACGCAGTTGTCCAACTACGTGTTCGTGCCGCGCTTTGGCCATGCGGGCCTGGCGTTGTCGATCAGCTTCGGCGCCACCGTCAACGCGCTGCTGCTGTTCCTTGGCCTGCGCAAGCGCGGCTTTTACTCGCCGGCCAAGGGCTGGTGGTTGTTCCTGGCCCAGTTGCTGACCGCGGTAACGCTGCTGGCGGGCATGCTGTTGTGGTTCGCCCGCAACTTCGACTGGGTCGCCCTGGGTGCCACGCCATTGTTGCGTATCGCCCTGCTGGCCTCGTGCCTGGTACTTGCGGCAGTCGTCTACTTCGGTACACTGTGGCTCATGGGGCTGAGATACTCCGCTTTCAAGCGGAGAGCCGGCTAACAAGCCCCCGCCTGCCAAACCTGCCCTTGTCGCCAGTGCCAGACGGCACTGGCCAGGGGTCGCGGCAGCGCGCGGTGCAGGGTCAAGGCTACTGAGGTTGTGTCAGAATGAAACGAAGCGGTTCTGCCCAGGCGCGCGACCGCGGACGGTACCAACACCCTACCGTTCGGGAATGCACGCCACGCCGCCAGCATTCATCCGGGACAGCCGCCAGGCCGCATTCAGGAACGCCGCAATGACAACCACGAAAGTCCTGGAATACTTTGCCAGTCTCGTGGCAGACGAGAACGGTATCCCGCTGACAGAGACCGTGCTCTCGATCGCCCAGGACGCCTATCCGGACCTGGACCTGCAGGCAGAGCTCGCAGCGCTCGACATGCTCGCGGTACGCCTGAAACGCCGCGTCGCCGAAGGTACGCCGGCCATCCAGCGCATGCGCCTGCTCAATCATTTCTTCTACCGCGACCTGGGCTTCGGCGCCAACGCGAACGACTACTACGACCCCGACAATTCGTACCTGAACGTCGTGCTCAAGCAGCGGCGCGGCATCCCGATTTCGCTGGCGGTACTCTATATGGAGCTGGGCCAGCACATCGGGCTGCCGCTCAAGGGCGTGTCCTTCCCTAACCATTTCCTGGTGCGGATGTCGATTCCGGCCGGCGAAGTGGTGGTGGACCCGCTCACCGGCGAGACCTTGTCAAAGGAACAGTTGCAGGAGATGCTCGACCCGCACCTGGAGCGCGAGGGCATCGCGGATCCCAACGAGGTGCCGCTGGGCCTGTTCCTGCAGGTGGCCAGCCACCGCGAGATCGTGGCGCGCATGCTGCGCAATCTCAAGTCGATTTATCTGCAGGAGTCGCGCTGGCAGCGCTTGCTGGCGGTGCAGAACCGCCTGGTGATCCTGCTGCCCGGCTCGATCGAGGAGGTCCGCGACCGCGGGCTGGCGTATGCCAACCTGGAGTGCTTCCGCCCGGCGCTGGCCGACCTGGAAGCCTATGTGATGGCGCGCCCGGATGCGGCCGACACCACGCAGATCCGCGACCGCATGCCGGCGCTGCGCATGATGAGCCGCAGCGTCAGCTGAAAGTCACCTGAAACCCAGGCGGGGCAGGCCGGGGCCTGCCCCCGCTTGGCTCAGGAAGGACGGCGCTTGCCGCCCCGCACGAGCTTCCACAGGCCGCCCAGCACCAGCGGCACCACGGCCGCGCCGATGCCCGCCAGCACGATCAGGTTCAGGTACTGCTTGATGAACGGCAGGTTGCCGAAGAAGTAGCCGGCAAACACCAGGCCCAGCACCCAGGCCGCCGCGCCGATCACGTTGAACAGCTGGAACTTGGCAAACGTCATCTGCGACACGCCGGCCACGAACGGCGCGAAGGTACGCACGATCGGCAGGAAACGGGCCATCACCAGCATCTTGCCGCCATGGCGCTCGTAGAAATCGTGGGTCTTGCGCAGCGCCTGCTGGTCCAGGAAGCGCCAATGGCCGTCGAACACCTTCGGCCCGACCCAGCTGCCGACAAAGTAGTTGACCGTATTGCCGCCGATCGCCGCCACCAGCAGCAGGCCGACCAGCGCCCATTCATTCATGGCGTGCGTGGCGCAGAAGGCGCCGGCAATAAACAACAGGGAATCGCCCGGGAGAAAAGGCAGCACCACAAGCCCGGTCTCCGCGAACACGATGGCGAAGAGGATGGCGTAGACCCACGCGCCGTAGTTCTGGATGACGGTGCCTAGGTATTTGTCGACGTGCAGCAGCATGTCGATGAACTGCAATGCGATATCCAATTCGATCCCCGTTCGATAATTTGCCGACATCATACAAGACCGGACGGGCGCCAAAGTCACCTTCCCCAGCCACTTTTCATCCATCGCGCGCCCATGGGCCAGGCGGCGCACCCACGTATAATTCCGCCCATGCCTGCCCAAGCCCCGCACCCAGCCCAGCCGCTCCGTCCCATCCGCCCCCTGCCCGACCAGCTGATCAGCCAGATCGCGGCCGGCGAGGTGGTGGAGCGCCCCGCCTCCGTGGTCAAGGAACTGCTGGAGAACGCGCTGGACGCTGGCGCCACCCAGCTCAACCTCCGCCTGGAGGAAGGTGGCGTGCGCCGCATCGTGATTGCCGACAACGGCTGCGGCATTCCCGCCGATGAGCTGCCAGTCGCGCTCAAGCGCCACGCCACCAGCAAGATCGCCTCGCTGGACGAGCTCGAAGCGGTGCTGACGCTTGGCTTTCGCGGCGAAGCACTGGCCTCGATCGCCTCGGTGTCCGAGCTGACCCTGACCAGCCGCACCGCCAGCGATACCCACGCGACGCAGGTGATCGCCGATACCGGCGTGGTACAGCCCGCATCCGGCGGCGTGGGCACCACCGTCGACGTGCAGCACCTTTACTTCAACACGCCAGCGCGCAGAAAGTTCCTGAAATCCGAACAAACCGAGTTTGGCCACTGCCTGGAGATGGTGCGGCGCGCGGCGCTGGCGCGCCCGGACGTGACCATCTCGGTCCATCACAATGGCCGTCCGATGGAGCACTGGAACGCCGGCGACGTCGCCACGCGCACCGCCCAGGTGCTGGGCGCCGACTTCGCCAACGCCCGGCTGCCGCTGGATGAAGAGGCCGGCAGCTTGCACCTGTACGGCTTTGCCGGGCTGCCCACCGCCTCGCGCGGGCGCCCGGACCAGCAGTTCTTCTTCGTCAACGGCCGCTACGTGCGTGACAAGCTGCTGACCCACGCCGTGCGCAGTGCTTACCAGGACGTGCTGCACGGCGACCGCTTCCCCTCCTATGTGCTGTGCATGGACCTGCCGCCCGAGATGGTGGACGTGAACGTGCACCCGTCCAAGATCGAAGTGCGTTTCCGCGAATCGCGTTCGGTGCACCAGTTTGTCTACCACGCCGTGCAGCGTTGCCTGGCGCGGCAGGCCGGCGAGCAGGGCGACAGCCTGCATACGTCGGTCGACGCGGCCGATCCGGCGGCGGCCGAGCCAATTGGCGGCGCCGGCGGATTCCCGGGCGCGCGTAGCTTTGGCGCTGGCTCCGGTGGCTCCGGCGGATCGGGCAGAAGCGGCGGCATGGGCGGCGGCGCCAGCCCGCGCCCATGGGTCGACTACACTGCCGCCGCACGGCAGACCGAGCTCGGCGTGGCCCAGCCCCGGCAGGCCTACCTCGGCATGGTGCGCGACGCGATCCAGCCGGGCGGCGGGTTTTCACGCGGCCCCGCCTATGCCCCGCCGGCCGGCCCGGGCGCCACGCCCCCGGCCTGGCTGGCCGATGCGCAAGCCGCGCGGGAGAACGACGCGCCCGGCCTGCTGGACCAGCTGGGCCGCCAGGAACTTCCCGAAGACGAGGCCAGCCCGCTGGGCTATGCCATCGCGCAGTTGCACGGCATCTATGTGCTGGCGCAAAACGCGCGCGGCCTGGTGCTGGTGGATATGCATGCCGCCCACGAGCGCATCCTCTACGAGCAGATCAAGACCGCGCTCGAAGCGCGCGAGCTCGCGGTGCAGTCGCTGCTGATCCCGGTCACGCTCACAGCCAGCCCGGTGGAAATCGGCACGGCCGAAGAGCATCAGGAAACCCTCACCCTGCTCGGCTTCGACATCGCGCAGGTCTCGCCCACCACGCTGGCAATCCGCGCGATTCCCGCGCTGCTCAAGCAGGCCGACACCGAAGCCCTGGCGCGCGACGTGCTGCGCGACCTGCAAGCCTTCGGTGGCTCGCGCGTGCTGGTCGAGCGCCAGAACGAACTGCTGGCCACGCTGGCTTGCCACAGCGCGGTGCGCGCCAACCGCAAGCTCACGCTGGAAGAAATGAACGCGCTGCTGCGCCAGATGGAGCAGACCGAGCGCGCCGACCAGTGCAATCACGGCCGGCCCACCTGGGTGCAGCTGACCGTGGCGGAACTCGATCGCCTGTTCCTGCGCGGGCAGTAAGCCGCGTGCCCAACGACTCGATGACAACAGCCTCGCCCAGCGGCACCGCCGCGCCCGCATCAGGCCACGCGCCGGTGGTCTGCCTGCTCGGCCCCACCGCCTCCGGCAAGACCGCCGCGGCACTGGCGCTGGCCGCACAGACGCCGATCGAGATCATCAGCCTGGACTCGGCCCTGGTCTACCGCGAGATGGACATCGGCACCGCCAAGCCCTCGCCCGCCGAACTGGCCACGGTGCCGCACCACCTGATCGACATCATCGATCCGGCCGATAGCTACTCGGCCGCCCAGTTCGTCAGCGACGCCGAGCGGCTGATCGTGGAGATCCGCGCGCGCGGCCGCGAGCCGCTGATCGTCGGCGGCACCATGCTGTACTACAAGGCGCTGACACAGGGCCTGAACGACCTCCCGCAAGCCGATCCCGCCCTGCGTGCCGAGCTGGACGCGCTGGCCGCCGAACGCGGCTGGCCGGCGCTGCATGCCATGCTGGGCGAGGTCGACCCGGTCACCGCGGCCCGCCTCGCGCCCAACGATGCCCAGCGCATCCAGCGCGCACTGGAGATCCACCGCCTGTCCGGCCAGCCCATGTCGGCGCTGCTGGCGCGGCAGGCCGACGAGCGCACCTTTGCCGGCGCAGCCGACCGGCGCTACCGCGTGATCGCGCTGGAGCCGTCGGACCGCGCCGTACTGCACACGCGTATCGCCACCCGCTACGACGCCATGCTGGCGGGCGGCTTTATCGAGGAAGTGCAACGGCTGCGTGCGCGCGGCGACCTGCAGCCCACGCTACCCTCGATCCGCTGCGTCGGCTACCGGCAGGTGTGGGAATACCTCGATGGCGAGACCGATTTCGACACCATGCGCGAGCGCGGCCTGGCCGCCACCCGCCAGCTCTGCAAGCGCCAGCTGACCTGGCTGCGCAGCACGCCCGAGCGGGAGGTTGTGGACTGCCTGGCGCCGGACTATGTCGCGCAGGTAGCGCGGCTGGCGCGGATCGGGCAAGCGTAGCGTCACTGCGGGGAGAGGACAGGTGTGACGGATCAGCGATAATCGTCGTCCATATCTTGCCGATAACGTCAAATCCCACCATGTCTGCCACCGATTTCGTACTGCGCCCCGCCACTGCCGACGATTGCGAAACCTTGCTCGCGCTGATCACGGGACTGGCCGAATACGAGAAACTCACCCACCTGGTCGAAGCCACGCCGGAAAAACTGCGCGAGGCGCTTTTTGGCCCGCGCCCGCATGCCGAGGCTGTGCTGGTGGAAGTCCCCGGCACTGAGGGTCCGCAGGCCGTCGGGTTCGCCTTGTTCTTCCACAATTTCTCGACCTTCCTGGCCAAGCCCGGGCTGTATCTGGAAGATCTCTATGTCGACCCCGCCTGGCGCGGCCATGGGCTGGGCAAGGTCCTGCTCAAGCATCTTGCGGCGCTGGCGGTGGAGCGCGGCTGCGGCCGCTTTGAATGGAGCGTGCTGGACTGGAACACGCCTTCCATTGATTTCTACCGGGCAATGGGTGCGGACGTGATGCCGGACTGGCGAATTTGCCGGGTGACTGGGGACGCGCTGGCGAAGCTGGGCGCGACGGAGTGACTCGGCAGACCGTCGATCGACGGTCTGCGCCCGGCGGGCAAAAAAAAACGGTGCATGCCTGAGCATGCGCCGTTTTTTTATTGGAGCGGGACCGCTCAGACCACGATGGTCTGCGCCTGGCCTTCTTCACGCTCGCGGATCTCGCCGATCTGCCACACGGCTTCGCCAGCGGCTTGCAGGTGACGAATGGCGCGGTCAGCGTCTTGCTTGGCGACGATCACCACCATGCCGATGCCGCAGTTGAACACGCGGTGCATTTCGTCATCGGCGACGTTGCCCTGGGCTTGCAGCCACTGGAACAGCGGCGGCAGGGTCCAGGCGTCGCGCTGCAGCACGGCGGTCACGTTCTGCGCCAGTACGCGCGGCACGTTCTCGGTCAGGCCGCCGCCGGTGATGTGGGCCATGCCCTTGACCGGCAGGGTCTCGATCAGCGACAGCAGCGGCTTCACGTAGATGCGGGTGGGCGCCATGATGGCGTCCTGCAGGCGCTGGCCGTGGA
The DNA here is from genome assembly GCF_008801925.2 of Cupriavidus basilensis. Lineage (NCBI taxonomy): Bacteria > Pseudomonadati > Pseudomonadota > Betaproteobacteria > Burkholderiales > Burkholderiaceae > Cupriavidus > Cupriavidus basilensis. The sequence goes on from NZ_CP062803.1 coordinate 3,735,906, forward strand.
AGTCTGCGTTCAGGTCAGGCTTGGCCACTTCGATGATCTTGCGCACCAGCGAGTAGCCGTTGGAGTGCGCGCCCGACGAAGCCAGGCCCAGCACCACGTCGCCCGGCACGATGGTGGTACCGTCGATGATGCGGCTCTTCTCCACGGCGCCGACCGCGAAGCCGGCCAGGTCGTACTCGCCATCGGGGTACATGCTGGGCATTTCGGCGGTTTCGCCACCGATCAGCGCGCAGCCGGACAGCTCGCAGCCGTGGGCGATGCCCTTGATCACGGTCGCCGCGGTTTCCACGTCGAGCTTGCCGCAGGCGAAGTAGTCGAGGAAGAACAGCGGCTCGGCGCCCTGCACCAGGATGTCGTTGACGCTCATGGCGACCAGGTCCTGGCCCACCGTGTCGTGGCGGTTCAGCTGGAAGGCCAGCTTGAGCTTGGTGCCCACGCCGTCCGTGCCGGAGACCAGCACCGGCTCCTTGTATTTCTTGGACAGTTCGAACAGTGCGCCGAAGCCCCCGATGCCGGCCATCACGCCTTCGCGCATGGTGCGCTTGGCGAACGGCTTGATGCGGTCGACGAGCGCGTCGCCCGCGTCGATATCGACGCCGGCATCGCGGTAGGAGAGGCCTGCCTGGCCGGAAGTGGGGGATGCGCTCATGGGAACCTGCTTTTCCTGGAGTATGAAGTGAGGAATGCGGCGCTCACGACGGCGATTTGCGGCCGCGAGTCCAGTAGAATTGCAATTTTAACGGATACGGGCTTCCGGCTTCCAGTTTCCGGTGTTCCGTGTCATGAAGTATTGTCCGCAGCCATTCCCGATGAAGATGATTCCGGCAGCCACCGGCCGTTCTGCCCGCGCCCTACAGGCGGTCAGCGCATGCCAGCCGCGACGCGTTTACCTGACAGATGATCCGTACCAAAAGTAACCGATAAGTCATGTTTCAGCGTCCCAAGCAGCTATCGCTTGAACTTGGCAGTCCGCCGCCCTCGACCTTCGAAAATTTTTTCGTTGCGGTCAACCGCGAGCCGGTGCAGCGCCTGCGCGACCTGGCCACGGCGGTGGCGCAGGAGCGGGCCGCCGACCGCCTGATCTACCTGTGGGGCGAAGTGGGCTCGGGCCGCACCCATCTGCTGCATGCGGTCTGCGACAGCGGCTACCAGGCCGGCATCCGTTGCCGCTACCTGAGCCCGCATCACGCCCTGTCGGACTTCATCTTCGACCCGAGCTGCCAGCTCTACACCGTGGACGATGTGGAACTGCTCGACGAAGCGCGCCAGATCGCCGTGTTCTCGCTGTATAACGAGGTCCGGGCTCACGTGCGCACCGCCATCGTGGTGGCCGGCAGCCAGGCGCCGCTGGCCATGCCGGTGCGCGAGGACCTGCGCACGCGGCTGGGCTGGGGCCTGGTCTATCAGTTGGCACCGCTGTCGGACGAGGACAAGATGGCGGCGCTGGTGCAGGCTGCGCGCGAGCGCGGGCTGCAGCTTTCGCCGGAAATCCCGCACTGGCTGGTCACGCGCAAATACCGCGACATGCCCAGCCTGATGGCACTGCTGGACGCGCTGGACACCTATTCGCTGGAGCGCAAGCGCGCTGTCACGCTGCCCCTGCTGCGGGAAATGTTTGCCGAGTTGCGCGAGTGAGCCAAGGCCTGCGCGCCAGCGCGCGTGACCCATGGCATGCACCGTGCTTGCCTTTGTTGGCATCCAGAGACGTTAAGAAAGCTCTCACAGTCACGTTAATGTAAAATCGCCGCCCATGAATCTGGCATTGTTCGACCTCGACCACACCTTGCTCCCGACCGACAGCGACCACGAATGGGGCCGCTTCCTGGTACGCCTGGGCGTTGTCGACGAGGAATTCTACCGCCGCAGGAACGACGAGTTCTTCGGCCATTACAAGGCTGGCACCCTGGATATCCATGCCTTCCTGCGTTTCGCGCTGGCGCCGCTGGCAGCCAATCCGCGCGACCGCCTGGAAGCGTTGCGCAGCCAGTTCATGCGTGAAGTGATCGATCCGGTCATCACGCCGCAGGCACGCGCACTGGTCTACAAGCACCTCGACGCCGGCGACCTGTGCGCCGTGGTCACCGCTACCAATAGTTTCGTCACCGCCCCGATCACGGCGGCCTTCGGCATCAAGCACCTGATCGCCACCGAGCCGGCCACCGCCAACGGCAAGCCCGACGGCGCCTTCACCGGCGAAGTGGATGGCATTCCCAGCTTCCGCGAGGGCAAGATAACCCGGGTGGAAGCCTGGCTAAAAAGCATGGGCACCCAATGGGATGCCTTCGAAAACACCACCTTCTACAGCGATTCGGCCAACGACCTGCCGCTGCTGGAGAAGGTCAGCGAGCCGATCGCCGCCAACCCGGACGATCGCCTGCGTCACCACGCCGCCGCGTCAGGCTGGCGCATCATGGACCTGTTCTGACGTGATCAAAAAGCTAATCAACCGGCTGCTAGGCAAGCCGGGCACCCAGCAGCGCCCCGTCAAACGCCGCGGCCAGCGCGCCCATACGCCGAATATCGTTACGCATGCCGAGCACCAGATCGACCAGTCGCTGATCTCGCGCAATGCCATCAAGGTCACCTCCACGCTGCAGCAGGCAGGTTACGACGCGTTTATCGTCGGCGGCGCGGTGCGCGACCTGTTGCTAGGCATCAAGCCCAAGGACTTCGACGTCGCCACCAACGCCACGCCTGACCAGGTGCAGGCGCTGTTCCGCCGCTCGCGCATCATCGGCCGGCGCTTCCAGATCGTGCACGTGACGTTCTATGGCGGGCGCGAGCAGGAAATCATTGAAGTCTCGACCTTCCGCGCGCTGGTCGACGCGGTCGCCAGCGAGACCTTGCCCGAAGGGCGCCGCCTCAAGCGCTCCGAGCTTGACAGCAAGACCCACGCGATCGATGCCTCGGGCCGCGTGCTGCGCGACAACGTGTGGGGCTCGCAGGCCGAAGACGCGGAACGCCGCGACTTCACCATCAACGCGATGTACTACGACCCCGCCCAGCAACTGGTGTACGACTACCACCAGGGCATGGAGGACATCCGCGCGCGCACGCTGCGCATGATCGGCGATCCGGTCACGCGCTACCGCGAGGACCCCATCCGCATGCTGCGCGTGGTGCGCTTCGCCGCCAAGACCGGGTTCACGATCGACGAAGACACCCGCCAACCGATCGCCGACCTGGCCTCGCTGATCCACAATGTGCCCAGCGCGCGCCTGTTCGACGAGATGCTCAAGCTGCTGATGTCAGGCCATGCCTGGGCATCGCTGCAGGAGCTGCGCAAAGCCGGCCTGCACCGCGGCCTGCTGCCGCTGCTGGATGTCGCGCTGGAGCAGCCGATGGGCCAGCGCTTCGTGCAGCTGGCGCTGGACAACACGGACCAGCGCGTGCAGGTCGGCAAGCCGGTCTCGCCGGGCTTCCTGTTTGCCGCGCTGCTATGGCACCACGTGCTGCAGCGTTGGACCACGCTGCGCGAGGAAGGCGAACACGCCATCGCCGCGCTCAATATCGCCATGGACGACGTGCTGGAGCGCCAGACCGGCCAGCTCGCCATCCAGCGCCGCTTTGTCACCGACATGCGGGACATCTGGGGCATGCAGCCGCGCTTCGAGAAGCGCGTGGGCCGCATGCCGTTCCGCCTGATCGAATCGCCGCGCTTCCGTGCCGGCTTCGATTTCCTCTACCTGCGCTGCGAATCCGGCGAGCAGCCGGCCGAACTGGCGAAATGGTGGCAGGACTTCCAGGATGCCGATAGCCACGGCCGCGAGGACCTGATCGAAGCAGTGCGCCCGGTGCGCGGCGCCGGCAAGCAAGGCGGCGGCGGCAGCGGCGGCGCGGGCGATGCCGATGGCTTTGAGCCCGCCGGAGATGGCGATAGCGGCGACAGCGGCGGCCCGGCACGCAAGAAGCGCCGTCGGCGCAGTCCGCGGAAATCGGATAAAGTTTCTCCGCGGAGTGATATGGACGCGAGCCAGGAATCCGGCTCCACTGCAGACCGGAAAACCGGCAAGGTACGCGTCCAGCCGGAGGAATCGTAATGACACTTGCCTTTATCGGCATCGGAGCCAACCTGGGTGACGCCCGGCAGGCTCTGAAAGATGCCATCGTGTGCCTGGCCCAGCAGGTCGGCATCACGGTGCTGGCGAGATCGTCGCTCTATCGCACGGCCCCGGTCGATGCGACGGGCAACGACTACTACAACGCGGTGGTCAAGGTAGAGACCTCGTTCACCGCCGCCCAGCTATTGCGCATCTGTCACCACATCGAGGATCAGTTCGGCCGCGAGCGGCCTTTCCGCAACGCACCACGCACCCTCGACCTGGACCTGCTGGTCTTTGGCGACGAAATCCACCAGGACGAAAAGCTGGTGGTGCCGCATCCACGCCTGGCCGAACGCGCCTTCACGCTGGTGCCGCTGCTTGAGCTGGATGCCGAACTGGTTATCCCCGGCCTTGGCCCTGCAGCGGATTACCTGGCCGCGGTCAGCGCGCAGCGCGTCGAGAAGGTCTCCTTTTGCAAGTGCACGCGGCAACTGGACGCGCGCAGCGATTCCTGAGGCCATGGCCGGCAGCGGCAAGCCGGCCCCGCTTTATCCGCCCTGTACTGTGTAGTTCCTCCCTAGCCGACCGGACCCGCCCATGCTCGAACACTTGCGCCGCATTGTGGTGGAAGGCCCCATCGGAGCCGGCAAGACCGCGCTCGCGCAACGCCTGGCGCAAACCCTGCGCACCGGCGAATTGCTTGATGCGGCGCGTGAAAACCCCTTCCTGGAGCGCTACTACCGCGAGCCCGCGCGATACGCGCTACCCCTGCAGCTGTCGCTGCTGAACCAGCGCGCGCAGCAGCTCAAGGCCTGGCAGGCGGCACTGCTGGCGGGCCAGCGCATGGTGGGCGATTTCCTGCACACCAGGGACCGCCTCTACGCCGGGCTGACACTGCCCGAGGACGAACTGGCGCTGTACGACGCCCTCGCCGCGCGCCTGCCGGCCCAAGGCCAGCGCGTAGACCTCGTCATCGTGCTGCAGGCCTCACCCGCCCTGCTGCGCGAGCGCATCGCCCGGCGCAATGCACCTGGCGAGTCCAGCATCGACGATGCCTATCTGGAGCGGTTGTCGGATGCCTACGGCGAGCTGTTCCATCGCTACGACGAGGCACCGGTCATGATCGTCGACACCGCCCACTTTAGCCCGGTAGACAACGACGCCGATTTCCGTACACTACTGTCGCGCATCGAAAACATGCGTGGCCGCAAGGCCTTTCTCAATCTCGCTGCGCCCTGACAGGCTCTCTGGCCTGCCAGCCTTCACCATAACGACAGCAGTCGCTGCCGCGAATCCCGTGGCCCCATCCTGGGGCCGAGCGCCTCGCGCAGTACGAACTGAAAGGGGCAAAGGCCTTGCCGCACGGATGCAGATGCGTTGATGCAGCGATCATGAATGCACTGCGGCATTGCGGCCGGCCCGGCTCCCGTCTCTCTACCGGCCCATCGTCATGAGTTACCTCCTCGACCCCTCCCGCAAGACCGTCACCATCCCCAAGCTGCAAGCGATGCGCGCCGCCGGCGAGAAAATCGCCATGCTGACCGCCTACGACTCCAGCTTCGCCGCGCTGCTCGACTACTGCGGGGTCGAGGTGCTGCTGGTCGGCGACTCCCTTGGCAATGTCATGCAAGGCCAGCAGACCACGCTGCCCGTGACGCTGGAACAAGTTGTCTATCACACCGAATGCGTGGCACGCGGCAACCAGAGCGCGCTGCTGGTGGCGGACCTGCCATTCGGCACCTATCCCACCCCGGAAGCCACCTTCACCAGCGCCGTGGCGCTGATGCGGGCCGGCGCGCAAATGGTCAAGCTGGAGGGCGGCGACTGGCTCGCGCCCACCGTCAAGTTCCTGGTCGAGCGCAGCATTCCGGTGTGCGGCCACATTGGCCTGACGCCGCAGTCGGTGCACGCGCTGGGCGGCTTCAAGGTGCAGGGCAAGACCGACGAAAGCGCGGCGCAGCTCAAGCGCGACGCGCTCGCGCTGCAAGCGGCGGGCGCCCAGCTGATCGTGATGGAAGCCGTGCCGGCAGCCGTGGCTGGCGTGGTCACCGGCCTGCTGAACATCCCGACCATCGGCATCGGCGCCGGCGCGGATTGCTCCGGCCAGGTCCTGGTGCTGCAGGACATGATCAACGTCTACCCGGGCCGCAAGGCCAAGTTCGTGCGCAACTTCATGGAAGGCGCCGGCTCGATCGAGGCCGCCGTGCGCGCCTACGTGGCGGCCGTGAAGGACGGCAGCTTCCCGGCTGTCGAACACACCTTCTCGGCCTGAGCGCGCGCCGGCAATGGAGATCGGTGCCGCCACCGCGACAGCCTTCCAGCTTCTGGCCAGCGGTGACGGCGCCATCTGGTTCATCGTCTGGACCTCGCTGGTGGTGGCCGTGCTCGGGCTGGCGATTGCCGCCGTGCCGGCCATCGGCGCGGCCTACCTGATCGCCACCCACGATTTTCCCGGGCGGCGCGTGGTGGTCGTGATGGCGCAGGCCTTCCTCTCCTTCCCGACCGTGCTGGTCGGGCTGATCCTCTACCTGCTGTTTACCCGCCACGGGCCGTTGGGCAATTTCTCCTTGCTGTTCACACGCAGCGGCATGGTGCTCGGGCAGGCGGTGATCGGCTTCCCGGTGGTGCTGGCGTTTGCCCTGTCCACCTTGCAGGGGGCGGATGCGCGGCTGCGTGAAACCGCCTGGGTACTGGGTGCCGGGCGCTGGCGGACCTTTTTCACCGTCCTGCGCGAGATGCGCTTCGGCCTGATGGCCGCGCTGGTGGCGGGCTTTGGGCGGGTCATTGCCGAAGTCGGCTCGGCGTTGATGATCGGCGGCAATATCGAAGGCGCCACCCGAACCATCACCACGGCCATCGCGCTGGAAACCAGCAAGGGGGAATTCGCCCAGGGTATCGCGCTGGGCGTTGTGCTGATCGCACTGGCGGTGCTCGTCAATGTGATGCTGGCGTGGCTGCAAGGCGCGGGAGGATTTCGCCGATGAGCACCCTGCCCGCGCGCCGCACGCCTGACGGGCAGGCGTTGCCGCCTTCCCAGCTGCCGCCGCTGCTGACGGTGCGCGGCTTGCAGCGCCAGGTAGGCGCGCGGCGGCTGTTCGATATTGCCGAGCTGGCCTTCCCGCGCGCCGCTGTGGTGGTGCTGACCGGTGTCAACGGCGCGGGCAAGAGCACGCTGCTGCGCATGGTGGCGGGGCTGGAGCGCGCACCCGGCGCGACGGTGGCCTGGACCAGCGCGGACGGCACGCCGCGCAGCGCCGCACTCGATCCGCTGCCCGCCGCGCTGCGCCAGCGCATTGCCTACCTGCACCAGCATCCCTACCTGTTTCGCACCTCAGTGCGCGAGAACATCGCCTATGGCCTGAAGGCGCGCGGCATGCCCGACGACGAAGTCAGGCGGCGCGTGGGAGCCGCGCTGGGCTGGGCCGGCATCACGCACGTGCAGGACACCGCCCCCGAATGCCTGTCCGGCGGCGAAGTGCAGCGCGTGGCACTGGCCCGCGCCAAGGTGCTGGAGCCCGATTTGCTGCTGCTGGACGAGCCCACCTCCAGCCTGGACGGCCACGCACGCGAACAGGTGATCGGCTTGGTGCAGGAGCTGGCCGCCGAAGGCCGCAGCGTGGTGATGGTCTGCCACGATCGCGAGCTGATCAAGCTGCCGGGCGTGGTGCGCTGGAAGCTTGGTGACGGGCGGCTGGATACGCGCCACCCCTGAACGCCTGGCTCAGACTGTTACCGGCAACTGCGCAGATAGCACGCCCCGCAGCGAGTTCGCCAGCGCGAGTGCCTCCGCGCCCAGCAGCATGGCACGCGTGACAACCGCCTCACGCACCGTCCCGCCGAGGTAGCGCGCACCATCGCCCAGCACCGCAGCGCGCATCACGCCGGGCAGGATATCGGCGGCCAGCGGCGGCGTCAGCCACTCGCCTTGCACCTTGACGAACACGGAGCTGCGGCCGCCTTCAAGCAGCTCGCCGCGGGCGTTGAAGAACAGGCTGTCGAAGGCGCCGGCGCGCTCGGCCGCTTGCCAGCCGGCATCATAGACGGCACGCGCGCTGGTCTTGTGGCGGCGCAACGCGTCCGTGACCGGCAGCGCCTGCGCGGCCAGCACCACGCGCACCGGGACCGCGGCGAGCGGCGCCAACGGGCCGTGGGCTACGGTGAAGCTGCCCGCCTTGTCCAGCGCCAGCCGCAGGCGCCAGGTGCCGGCCCCGAGATCCGCCATGGCCGCCTGCACTAACGCCAACGCGCGAGCCCGCTCAAACGCAAAGCCGAAGCACGCAGCGGAAGCCGCCAGCCGCGCCAGATGCTGATCCAGGCGCTGGCATGCCCCGCTTTCCACCCGCATGGTTTCGAACAAGGTAAAGCCTGGATCGTGCGCGGTCAGGAAGCGCGCCTTCCAGCCGCACTCGGCAAATTCGCCCGCGGCGTCGCTGTCATGCACGATGCCACCGCCCACGCCCATCTCGCCCGCGCGCAGCCCGTCGGCGCCCTGCGCGCCCAATACCAGCGTGCGGATGGCGACCGACAGCGCAAAGGTACCCGGCCATGCCTGCGCTTGCCCTTCGCCGGGCGCATCGATCCAGCCGAGCGAGCCGGTGTAAAGGCCGCGCGGCGCGCTCTCCAGCTCGCCGATGATCTCCATGGTGCGCCGCTTGGGCGCGCCGGTGATGGAGCCGCAGGGAAACAGCGCGCCCATCAGATCCGCCAGGCTGGTGCCGGCGCGCGCCGTGGCAGTGACGGTGGAGGTCATCTGCAGCACCTGGCCGAAGGGCTGCACCACGAAGCGATCGGGCACGGCCACCGTACCCGGCACCGCGACGCGGCCCAGGTCGTTGCGCAGCAGGTCGACGATCATCACGTTCTCGGCGCGGTTCTTGGCGTCGGCCGCCAGCGCCAGCGCGGCCTCGGCATCGCGCGCGTCGTCGCCCGTGCGCGGCGCCGTGCCCTTCATCGGGCGGGTGAGCAACTGGCCCTGGCCGTCATGCCGGACGAACAATTCCGGCGATAGCGACAGCACCCAGCCATCGCCCGGGAACCGCGCCAGCGCGCCGTAGGGCACTGGCTGGGCGGCCCGCAAGGCGGCATAGAGCGCCAGCGGATCGCCAAACTCGGTAAAGCGCAGGCGCTGCGTGAAGTTGACCTGATAGGTGTCGCCGGCTTCGATCCATTGGTGAATGCGAGCAATGGCGGCATGGAAGGCCGGCTCCGGCGTGTCGGCCAGGACATCCATCAAGCCGGCCGGCTGATCCGGGGACCGCGCCAGCCATTGCGCGACCTGCGCCTTGTCCAGCCGATGCAATTCCGTGAACCACAACAGGCGCAGCGCGCCATCGTGGAAGGGCAATGCGCAATCGACGTGGACCGGCACGCCGATCAGCGGGCCGCCGAATTCGTAAGGCGCGAACAACGTGGCGTGCCAGCCCTGGCGCCAGCCATCGGCCAGCAAGGCATCGAGCGTGCCGAGCGCGGAGGCATCCGGCAGCACGTCTTCACGGGCAAAGCCGGTGTACAGGCGTGATGCCGCCTCGCCCGGCGCGGCGGTGGCATGGTCGAGCAGGACGAAAGGCTCGGCGTTGGCCGGGAAGGGGAGCGTGCGGATCGGGGAAACTGCCACGGGAAATCACCAGCGTAAATTGAGGTCGCCGGGAGGCGGGCGACATCGCATTATCGCGCGCCCGCCCTGTCCCCGGCCCTATCCCCTCAAGGGGCAGAGGGCCGGGGACGGGCGTGGCTTGGCCAGGAGCCACTTGTTGCGAAGCCGACGGTTTGAGCGGCGCCCAGAAAACAAAAAAGCCGGCCACGCATCAAAGCGTGGCCGGCCGCATGCCCCAAGCCAGATCAGCTGAAGAAGCTCTTCACCTTATCCAGCCAGGATTGCTCCTGCGGACTGTGGCGCGAGCCACCTTCATGCACCGAGCGGTCGAACTGGCGCAGGATGTCCTTCTGCGCCTCGGTCAGCTTGACCGGGGTTTCCACATTCACGTGCACGTAGAGGTCGCCGGGGTAGCCCGAGCGCACACCCTTGATGCCCTTGCCGCGCAGGCGGAAGGTCTTGCCGGGCTGGGTGCCTTCCGGCACCGGGAAGCTGGCCTTGCCGCCCAGCGTAGGCACTTCCAGGTCGCCGCCCAGCGCCGCGGTGGCGAAGGAAATCGGCATCTGGCAGTGCAGGTCGTCGCCGTCGCGCTCGAACACCGCGTGCTGCTTGATGTGGACTTCCACATACAGGTCGCCCGGGGGGCCACCGTTGATGCCCGGCTCGCCATTGCCCGAGGAGCGGATGCGCATGCCCTCGTCGATGCCGGCGGGAATCTTCACTTCCAGCGTCTTCTGCGACTTCAGCTTGCCCTGACCGTGGCACTTGGTGCACGGCTTGGGGATGTGCTTGCCGGTGCCGTGGCACTTGGGGCAAGTCTGCTGCATCGAAAAGAAGCCTTGCGACACGCGCACCTGGCCCGCGCCATGGCAGGTCGGGCAGGTTTCGACATTGGTGCCGGGCTCGGCGCCATTGCCGTGGCAATGCTCGCACTCGTCCCAGTGAGGCACCCGGATCTGCGCGTCGTGGCCGTGGGCGGCCTGCTCCAGCGTGATTTCCATGCTGTAGCGCAGGTCGGCGCCGCGGTATACCTGCGGGCCGCCGCCACGGCGTCCGCCGCCAGCCTGGCCGCCTTGCTGGCCAAAAATATCGCCGAAGATGTCGCCGAAGGCTTCGGCAAAACCGCCGTAGGCCTGGCCTCCGCCACCGAAGCCGCCCGCCATGTTGGGGTCGACGCCGGCGTGGCCGTACTGGTCGTAGGCTGCCTTCTTCTCAGGGTCCGAAAGCATCTCGTAGGCCTCTTTGACCTCCTTGAACTTCTCTTCGGAATCCTTGCTGTCCGGATTGCGGTCCGGGTGGTGCTTCATCGCCAGCTTGCGATAGGCCTTCTTGATCTCGTCGTCGCCGGCGTTCTTGCCCACCCCGAGCACTTCGTAAAAGTCACGTTTTGCCATGGTGGCTGCTTACCTGATGGGCCCGGAAGCGTCCAAAGCCCGCCCGGGCGAAATAGCAAAAAAGCCGAGCGAGGCATTCGACGGCGGTAACCCGCTTGGTCCAATGTCCGTCGCCCGGCGTCGGGATGGGGGCTGGCGCAGGTGTTGCGCACCGCGCCCCCGCCCCGCTCTTCCATTACTTCTTGTCGTTGACTTCCTTGAACTCGGCGTCCACGACGTTATCGTCCTGCGGATGGGCTTGCTGATGGCCCGCGCCGGCAGCACCGGCACCGGCTGCGCCCGCGGCGCCCGCCGCACCCGCTTCGCCGGCCTGGGCCTGCATGTCCGCATAGACACGCTCGCCCAGCTTCTGGCTGGCTTCGGACAGCGCGCTGACCTTGGCATCGATCTCGGCCTTGTCGCCGCCGCGTGCGGCGTCTTCCAGTTCCTTGATCGCGGCTTCGATCTTTTCCTTCTCGCCCGCTTCCAGCTTGTCGCCGTATTCGGTGACAGCCTTCTTGGTCGAGTGAATCAGCGCGTCGGCCTGGTTGCGGGCATCCGCCAGCTCACGGGCCTTCTTGTCTTCCTCGGCGTTGGCCTCGGCGTCCTTCACCATGCGCTGGATCTCGTCTTCCGACAGGCCCGAGTTCGCCTTGATGGTGATGCGGTTTTCCTTGCCGGTCGCCTTGTCCTTGGCGCCCACGTGCAGGATGCCATTGGCGTCGATGTCGAACGAGACTTCGATCTGCGGCGTGCCGCGTGCGGCCGGCGCGATGCCTTCGAGGTTGAACTCGCCCAGCAGCTTGTTGCCGGTGGCCATCTCGCGCTCGCCCTGGAACACCTTGATGGTCACGGCCGGCTGGTTGTCGTCGGCGGTCGAGAACACCTGCGCATGCTTGGTCGGGATGGTGGTGTTCTTGGTGATCATCTTGGTCATCACGCCACCCAGGGTTTCGATACCCAGCGACAGCGGCGTCACGTCCAGCAGCAGCACGTCCTTGCGGTCGCCCGACAGCACCGAACCCTGGATCGCGGCGCCAACGGCCACGGCTTCGTCCGGGTTCACGTCCTTGCGCGCTTCCTTGCCGAAGAACTCCTTGACCTGTTCCTGCACCTTCGGCATGCGGGTCATGCCGCCGACCAGGATCACGTCGTCGATCTCGCTGACCTTGACGCCGGCATCCTTGATGGCGATACGGCACGGCTCGATGGTGCGGGTGATCAGTTCCTCGACCAGCGATTCCAGCTTGGCGCGGGTCATCTTCAGGTTCAAGTGCTTCGGACCGGAGGCATCCGCCGTGATGTACGGCAGGTTGATTTCGGTCTGCTGCGAGCTCGACAGTTCGATCTTGGCCTTTTCAGCGGCTTCCTTCAGGCGCTGCAGCGCGAGCACGTCCTTGGACAGGTCGACGCCCTGGTCCTTCTTGAACTCAGCGATGATGTAATCAATGATGCGCTGGTCGAAGTCTTCGCCGCCCAGGAAGGTGTCGCCATTGGTCGACAGCACTTCGAACTGCTTCTCGCCGTCAACATCTGCGATCTCGATGATCGAGATGTCGAACGTGCCGCCACCCAGGTCATACACGGCGATCTTGCGGTCGCCCTTTTCGTTCTTGTCCAGGCCAAAGGCCAGCGCGGCCGCGGTCGGCTCGTTGATGATGCGCTTGACGTCCAGGCCTGCGATGCGGCCAGCGTCCTTGGTGGCCTGGCGCTGCGAGTCGTTGAAGTAAGCCGGCACGGTGATCACGGCTTCGGTCACCGGCTCGCCGAGGTAGTCTTCGGCGGTCTTCTTCATCTTGCGCAGCACTTCGGCGGACACCTGCGGCGGCGCCAGCTTCTGGTCGCGCACCGATACCCATGCGTCGCCGTTGTCGGCCTTGACGATGGAGTACGGCATCAGGCCGATGTCCTTCTGCACTTCCTTTTCTTCGAACTTGCGGCCGATCAGGCGCTTCACCGCGTACAGGGTGTTGCGCGGATTGGTGACCGCCTGGCGCTTGGCAGGCGCGCCGACCAGGATCTCGCCGTCTTCCATGTAGGCGATGATCGACGGGGTGGTACGTGTGCCTTCGGCATTTTCGATCACCTTGGGCGTATTGCCTTCCATGATCGCGACGCAGCTATTGGTGGTACCGAGGTCGATACCGATGATCTTACCCATTATTCTCTCCTCTTGAGCCCCGCTATCCACGGGGACTGCAATTCATCCTGAGGCCGAAATGTGGCCGTCCGGGGCCATTTCAAGGGCCGGAAATGCAATTCCGACTAAATTTCTCGGCTTCTCCCTCTGATCAACGTCAGGCTGGCTGGCCAAGTTGAAGGGTGTTAGGGGACGTTGCGCGCCAAGCGTGGTTTTTATGCATCTTGAGTCACTTAAACAGGAGCGGCTACCGGCCTCGCTGCCACAGGACATCGCTGCCCCCGCCGGCCCGGTTGAGCACGCGCGACAGCACGAACAGCAGGTCGGACAAGCGGTTCAGGTACTGGCGGGGCGCCTCGTTGAGGGCTTCCTGCGCGCCCAGGGCCACCAGCGCGCGCTCGGCGCGCCGGCACACCGTGCGGCACACATGCGCCACCGCCGCGGCCCGGCTGCCGCCCGGCAGGATGAACTCGGCCAGGCGTGGCAGGTTGGCATTGTAGTGATCCAGCCATGCGTCCAGCTGCAGCACCTGCTCGGGCTTGACCAGCACGTAGCCCGGGATGGAGAGCTCGCCGCCAAGGTCGAACAGGTCGTGCTGGATATGCAGCAAGGCCGAGCGGACGTCATCGGGCAGCGTCTCGGTGAGCAGCACGCCAAGGTTCGAGTTGAGCTCGTCCACATCGCCGATGGCGGCAATGCGCAGGCTATCCTTGCTGGTGCGGCTGCCATCGCCAAGCCCGGTGGTGCCGGCATCTCCGGTGCGGGTGGCGATCTTGGAGAGGCGATGGCCCATGCGGGTCTCCTGCGTTGGCGAATCCAGCATTATGGCGCGCATCCGGCCCTTCGCGTTAGCGCGCTGCCCGGCAGCCGGGTGGCGGTTGCGGCGCCCGCCCAGCGAGCCGCCCCGGGCGCGGCGTAGAATAACGGGATTCGCTTGATACGCTACCGGGTGCGATAGCCGGCGCCGTTCAGCGCGGCCTTGCCATGGCCGGCGCTGCGCGTCTCCGGCCCCCACAGACCCGCCGGAGACGCCATGAACCAACCCCTTGCCCACGCCGCGCTGGTGCGCCAACCCCTGCCCGCCACCGTGCGCGACGCCCTGCAGGCCCGCTTCGGCGAACGCTTCTCCACCTCCCCCGGTGTCTGCGACCACCACGGCCGCGACGAGTCCCCCTTCCCGCCGGCAGCGCCGGATGGCGTGGTCTTCGCCCACACCACCGAGGAAGTGGCCGAAGTGGCCCGCCTGTGCAACGCGCACCGTGTGCCGCTGATCGCCTATGGCGCCGGCTCCTCGCTCGAAGGCCACCTGCTGGCGGTGGCCGGCGGCATCAGCCTGGACCTGTCGCAGATGAACAAGGTGCTGTCGGTGCAACCCGAAGACCTGAACGTGACGGTGCAACCGGGCGTGACACGCAAGCAGCTGAACCAGGAAATCAAGGACTCCGGCCTGTTCTTCCCGATCGACCCGGGCGCCGATGCCTCGCTGGGCGGCATGTGCGCCACGCGCGCCTCCGGGACCAACGCGGTGCGCTACGGCACCATGCGCGAGAACGTGCTGGCGCTGACGGTGGTCACCGCCGACGGCCGCATCATCAAGACCGGCACCCACGCCCGCAAGTCCTCCGCCGGCTACGACCTGACCCGCCTGATGATCGGCAGCGAAGGCACGCTGGGCATCATCACCGAGGTGACGGTGCGGCTGTACCCGCAGCCCGAAGCCATCTCGGCGGCCATCTGCAGCTTCCCCAGCATGGGCAGCGCGGTGCGGGCAACCATCGAGACCATCCAGCTGGGCGTGCCTGTCGCGCGCGTGGAGTTCGTCGACGCGCTGGCCATCCGCGCCATCAACCGGCACGACAACCTGTCCATGCCGGAGGCACCGCACCTGTTCTTCGAATTCCATGGCACCGAGGCCGGCGTCAAGGAGCAGGCCGAGACGGTGCAGCAGATCGCCGCCGACAATGGTGGCCAGGGCTTCGAGTGGGCCACGCGCCCGGAAGACCGCAGCCGCCTGTGGAACGCGCGCCATACCGCTTACTTCGCCATGCTGCAGCTCAAGCCGGGCTGCAAGGCGGTCACCACCGACGTGTGCGTGCCGATCTCCCGCCTGGCCGATTGCGTGACCGAGACCGAGCGTGACCTCAACGCGTCCAGCCTGCCTTGCCCCATCGTGGGCCACGTGGGCGACGGCAATTTCCACGTCGCTATCCTCACCGACCCTGAAAAGCCCGAGGAGCTCGCCGAGGCCGAGACCATCAACCGGCGCATCGTGGAGCGTGCGCTGGCCATGGGCGGCACCTGCACCGGCGAGCACGGCGTGGGCCTGCACAAGATGGACTTCCTGGTCAGCGAGCACGGCGAAGACGCGCTCGACCTGATGCGCGCCATCAAGAACGCGCTCGATCCCAACCACATCCTCAACCCGGGCAAGATCTTCCGCCCGGCACGCTAAGGGCGCGCGCGGCATGGCATCCGTGTTCAACCGCGTCCCGCCGCTGCACCTGCTGATCGCGTTCGAAGCCGCCGCCCGGCTTGGCAGCTTCGCCCGCGCGGCCGAGGAGCTGTCGGTCACGCCCAGCGCGGTGTCGCACCGCATCAAGAACCTGGAGGAGCTGTGGGGCGAGGACCTCTTCGTGCGCGCCAACGCCGCGCTGCGGCTGACGGCCGCCGGCACGCGCTACCTGCGCAATGTGCAGGATGCCCTCAAGGCGCTCAACGAACTGGCCCGGCCCGAATACAACAAGCTGCGCACCCGCCTGCGCGTGGCGATCCCACCCACCTTCGGCCGCCAGCACCTGGTGCCACGCCTGCCCGAGTTCACGGCGCTGTACCCGCACATCGACACGGAGCTGCACCTGGCCATCCCCTTCCTGGACGTGAAGGCGGAAGACACCGATGTGGAGATCCGCTATGGCACGGGGCGCTACCCCGACCTGAAAACCACCAAGCTGCTGGTCGAGCCCGTGTTCCCGGCCTGCGGGCGCGAGTACTACGAGCGC
Organism: Cupriavidus basilensis; assembly: GCF_008801925.2. Lineage (NCBI taxonomy): Bacteria > Pseudomonadati > Pseudomonadota > Betaproteobacteria > Burkholderiales > Burkholderiaceae > Cupriavidus > Cupriavidus basilensis. The sequence goes on from NZ_CP062803.1 coordinate 3,752,054, forward strand.
ATCGACGGCCGCGCCATCACCAAACCCGAGCACCTGCACAACCTGGTGCTGCTGCGCAGCCCGCTGGAACCCTGGAAGCCCTGGTTCGAGACCGCCGGCCTGGACTGGCCCGAGCCCCAGACCGGCCCGCAGTTCAACGACATCGGCCTGATGCTCGAAGCCATCGCCTCCAACCAAGGCGTGGCGCTGGTGCGCCAGCGCATGGCCCGGCACTGGCTGTCACTGGGCCAGATGGTGCGGCTGCTGGACATCGAGTCGGTGTCGCCGCACGGCTACTACATCGTCGAGCGCGAACAGGCGCCGCTCAAGCCCGAGGCACGGTATTTCGTCGACTGGCTGCTCAGCCTGGACTGGTAGCACCGCCAAACCCAAACCAGAAAATCAACGAAGAGGAATCCTGCCAATGCTCGCCCTGAAGCTGTTACTGGTACCCGGCTTCATCGCATGCATCTCCATGGCGGGCAAACGCTGGGGCCCCAGCGTGGCCGGCCTGCTGGCCGGCATGCCCGTGGTAGTTGGTCCGATCCTGTTCTTGATTGCGCTGGAACGTGGCGCGCCGTTTGCCGCATCGGCGGCTACCAGCGCCCTCTGCGCCGTGTTCGCGTCGGTCTCGTTCAGCTTGGCCTATGCATGGAGTTGCCGCCGGCACGGCTGGCCACTGGCGCTGACGGCTGCCTTGTGTGCCTGGCTGGCCGCGGCGGCGTTGCTTGGCGGGCTGCCCTTCTCGCCCTTCACTGCTCTGGCCTTGGCGCTGCTCACGCTAGGCATCTGCCCGTCGCTCTTTCCGCTGCCCGGTCCGGCCGGGCTGGCGGCTCCCGTGTCTCGCGCGGGGCTGCTGATGCGCATGCTGGCCGGTGCGGCCCTGACGGTCGCGGTAACGACCCTGTCGGCATCGATCGGCTCCACCTGGAGCGGGCTGCTGGCCGTATTCCCAGTGCTTGGCATTGTGCTGTCGGTGTTCTCGCACCGGGCAGCCGGCCCGGACTTTGTCGTTACCTTGCTGACTTCGATGGCGGCAGGCTTGTTTTCCTTTGTCGCCTTCTGCTTCACCTTGGCCGTACTCTTGCCGCAAAGCACCATCGCGATCGCCTTTCCCATGGCAATCCTTGCTACAGCTGTTACACAATGGGCAATCAAGGCATATCGGGAACGACGCGCCAGACAACAGCTCGTGACTGCCAACCAGGAGCACGCATGATGCCCATGCAGATCCGCCTGCTCACCCCCAACGATGCTGAAGCCTTCCACGCACTGCGCCTCGAAGGCCTGCTGGAGGCGCCCGCTGCCTTCGGTTCCAGCTTCGAGGAAGAGCGCGACCTGCCGCTGGCCACCATCGCCGGCCGCCTTGAGGCAACGCCCGAAAAGGCCGTGCTCGGCGCCTTCGACGCCACCGGGGACGGCACCGCGCTGGCCGGCGTGGTCGGGGTGATGCGCGAGGACAAGGCCAAGCAGCGCCATAAGGCGTTTATCTGGGGCATGTATGTGGCGCCGGGCTATCGCGACCGGCGCCTCGGGCGGCAACTGATGGAGCAGGCGTTGGCGGTAGCCACCGCCATGCCCGGGCTGCGCCAGGTCACGCTCAGCGTCAACGTCATCAATGCGCCAGCGATTGCGCTCTATGAGGCCATGGGCTTCGTGCGCTACGGCGTGGAGCCGCAGGCGCTCTATGTGGCACCGGACTATCACGACAAGCTGGAAATGGTGCACATGCTGGCACCGCGCGGACCATAAAGCGCCCTCTTGGCGCCTTGTACCACGCCGGTGCTAAGCTGGATTGGTACCGGCCAGCCCGCGAGGATCGTCCCTGCCACCGCCCGCATGGCAGGTTCTTGGAACATGCCGTCATGAGCGATTTTGATCGGCTTGCCATGCGGAATTCACGTCGCCACGGGGCTGCGCAGCCACCTGGCTGCGCTATAGTCCTTGCTCCCCACCCGCGCCCGCCCTGCCACTGCGGGCGCCGGCGGCCATAACAGGAGTTGCCATGAACGCCCCGCACGAAGTCTCACTGGTCGCCGACGACGCACGCCGCAGCGCGTTGCTCGCCGGCCTGGCGAAAATCCTGCCCGATGCGGCGTTGTTGTGGAAACCCGAAGACACCGTGCCCTACGAGTGCGATGGCCTGGCCGCCTACCGCCAGGTGCCGATGGCCGTGGCGCTGCCCGACAACGAGGACCAGGTCTGCGCCATCCTGCGCCTGTGCCACTCGCTGCAGGTGCCCGTGGTGCCGCGCGGCGCCGGCACCAGCCTGTCCGGCGGGGCCATGCCGATCGCCACCGGCCTGGTGCTGTCGCTGGCCAAGTTCAAGCGCATTGTCAGCGTGGACGTGCGCTCGCGCACCGCGGTGGTCCAGCCCGGCGTGCGCAATCTCGCCATCTCCGAGGCCGCCGCACAGTACAACCTCTATTACGCCCCCGATCCTTCCTCGCAGATCGCCTGCACCATCGGTGGCAATGTCAGCGAGAACTCGGGCGGCGTGCATTGCCTGAAGTACGGCCTGACGGTGCACAACGTGCTGCGCGTGCGCGCCGTCACCATGGAAGGCGAAGTGGTGGAGTTCGGCTCGGAAGCGCCCGACGCGCCGGGCCTGGACCTGCTGGCCGCCGTGATCGGCTCCGAAGGCATGCTGGCGGTGGTCACCGAGGTGACCGTCAAGCTGATCCCCAAGCCGCAACTGGCGCAAGTGATCATGGCCAGCTTCGATGACGTGGCCAAGGGCGGCAACGCGGTGGCCGATGTGATCGGCGCCGGCATCATCCCGGCCGGGCTGGAGATGATGGACAAGCCCGCCACCGCCGCGGTCGAGGAATTCGTGCGCGCCGGCTACGACCTGGACGCCGCCGCCATCCTGCTGTGCGAGTCCGACGGCACGCCGGAAGAAGTGGCCGAGGAAGTGGAGCGCATGAGCGAGGTGCTGCGCGCTTCCGGCGCCAGCCGCATCCAGGTGTCGCAAAGCGAGCCCGAACGGCTGCGTTTCTGGAGCGGGCGCAAGAACGCCTTCCCCGCCGCCGGGCGCATCTCGCCAGACTACTACTGCATGGACGGCACCATCCCGCGCAAGCATATCGGCACGCTGCTCAAGCGCATCGAGGAGATGGAGCGCAAGTACGGCCTGCGCTGCATGAACGTGTTCCATGCGGGCGACGGCAATATGCACCCGCTGATCCTGTTCGATGGTGCGGACCAGGACGAATGGCACCGCGCCGAACTGTTCGGCTCCGACATCCTGGAGAGCTGCGTGGAGCTGGGCGGCACGGTGACCGGCGAGCACGGCGTGGGCGTGGAGAAGCTCAATTCCATGTGCGTGCAGTTCTCCGCGCAAGAGCGTGAGCTGTTCTTTGGCGTCAAGGCGGCCTTCGACCCGGCGCGCCTGCTCAACCCCGACAAGGCCATCCCCACGCTGGCGCGCTGCGCCGAGTACGGCCGCATGCATGTGAAGCGCGGCCTGCTGCCGCACCCCGAACTGCCGCGCTTCTGAACATGCCAGGTCAAAACGCAACGCAGCGCGCCAACAGCAGCGCGCAGACCCGCCAGCGCCTGGGCAAGCCCGAATCGGGCTGGCGCGAGCGCTGGTACACCATCATCTTCGAGGCCGACACGCGCAACGGCCGGCTGTTTGATATCACCCTGTTGCTGGCCATCGTCGCCAGCGTGCTGATCGTCATATTCGACAGCCTGCCGGCGGTCAACCTGCGGCTGGGCCGGATATTCACCGTGCTGGAATGGCTGTTCACGCTGCTGTTTACCGGCGAGTACGTGATGCGCATCCTGGTGGTGCGGCGTCCCTTGCGCTATGTGTTCAGCTTCTTCGGCGTGGTCGACTTCCTGTCGATCATCCCGACCTGGCTCGCCTTCTTCGTGCCGGAGCTGGCCTTCCTGATCGACGTGCGGCTGCTGCGGCTGCTGCGCGTGTTCCGGATCCTCAAGCTGACGGTGTATTTCGAAGAGGCGCAGATCCTGTACCGCGCGCTCGCCAACAGCCGGCGCAAGATCTTCGTCTTCCTTGGCACGGTGTTCATCATCACCGTGATCCTCGGCACCGTGATGTATGTGGTGGAAGGCCCGCAGCACGGCTTTACCAGCATCCCCGTGAGCATGTACTGGGCGGTGGTGACACTCACCACCACCGGCTTTGGCGACATGGTGCCCAAGACCCCGCTGGGCCAGTTCATCACCTCGCTGACCATCCTGCTGGGCTACGGCATCATCGCCTTCCCCACCGGCATCGTGGGCGCCGAGCTGGCCGCCAGCATCATGAAGCGGCCGCTGACCACGCGCACCTGCAACCATTGCCTGACGGAAGGCCACGATCCGGACGCCGGCTACTGCAAGCACTGCGGCAGCGAGCTGCCGCCTTACCAGGGCGAGAGCGAACGCGAGCCGGCAGGCTCCCGCGCAAGCGCCGAGACACCACCTCGCCGTCCCACTTCTTCCGCCTGACCTAGTTCAGCCGACACCCGCCCGCCACCATGCCAGCAGATCCGCAAGCCACCCTCACCGCCTTTCGCGATGCCATCCGGCATGCCACCGACACGCGCGCGCCGCTGCGCCTGCGCGGCGGCGGCAGCAAGGATTTCTACGGCCAGCATGCGCAAGGCACCCTGCTCGACACGCGCGCCTACAGCGGCATCGTCGACTACGATCCGCCCGAACTGGTGATCACCGCGCGTTGCGGCACGCCGCTGGCGGAGATCGAAGCGGCGCTGGCCGAACGGCGCCAGATGCTGGCGTTCGAGCCGCCGCACTTCAGCACCGGCGCCAATGCCAGCGACGTGGCCACGATCGGCGGCGCCGTGGCCGCGGGCCTGTCCGGCCCGCGCCGGCAGGCGGTGGGCGCATTGCGTGACTTTGTGCTGGGCACACGCGTGATGGACGGCCGTGGCGACGTCCTGAGCTTTGGCGGCCAGGTCATGAAGAACGTAGCCGGCTATGACGTCTCGCGGCTGATGTCGGGATCGCTCGGCACGCTGGGGCTGATCCTGGAAGTCTCGCTCAAGGTGCTGCCGGTGCCCTTCGACGACGCCACGCTGCGATTTGCGCTGCACGAGGCCGCGGCGCTCGATCGCCTCAACGACTGGGGCGGCCAGCCCCTGCCGATTGCCGCTTCGGCCTGGCACGACGGCGTGCTGCACCTGCGCCTGTCGGGCGCGGCGGCCGCGCTGCGCGCCGCGCGCGAGCGGCTTGGCGGCGAAGCCGTGGACGCCGCGCAAGCCGATGCATTGTGGCGCGCGCTGCGCGAGCAGAGCCACGCCTTCTTTGCCCCGGTGCAAGCTGGCCGGGCACTGTGGCGCATTGCCGTGCCAACCACCGCCGCACCGCTGGCGCTGCCCGGCGGGCAGCTGATCGAATGGGGCGGCGGCCAGCGTTGGTGGCTGGGCGGCAGCGACAGCGCGGCCGACAGCGCCATCGTGCGCGCCGCGGCCAAGGCGGCCGGCGGCCACGCCACGCTGTTCCGCAACGGCGACAAGGCCGTGGGCGTGTTCACGCCGCTGTCCGCGCCGGTGGCTGCCATCCATCAGCGGCTCAAGGCGACGTTCGACCCCGCCGGCATCTTCAATCCGCAGCGCATGTACGCTGGCCTCTGAGCCACGGGCCGCACCGCGCCACACCGCATCGATCCCCAGCCAAGGCACCGGAGAGTCCCCGAACCATGCAAACCACACTGGCCGAATTCCTGCGCGACACGCCCGACGGCGAAGAAGCCAAGTCCATCGTCGGCAAATGCGTGCATTGCGGCTTCTGTACCGCGACCTGTCCCACCTACCAGTTGCTCGGCGACGAACTGGACGGCCCGCGTGGCCGCATCTACCTGATGAAGCAGGTGCTGGAGGGCCAGCCCGTCACGGAAAGCACACGCCTGCACCTGGACCGCTGCCTGACCTGCCGCAACTGCGAATCCACCTGCCCCTCGGGCGTGAAGTACGGCCGCCTGGTCGACATCGGCCGCAAGGTGGTGGACGACCGCCTTGCCGCCGAAGGCATCCAGCGCCCGGCGCGCGAGCGCCTCGCGCGGTGGGCGCTGCGCGAGAGCATGACGCGCCCGGCGCTGTTCGGCACGGCCATGCGCATGGGGCAGCGCGTGCGAGCGCTGTTGCCGCAGGCGCTGCGCAACAAGGTGCCGCAGGCGGTCGAAGCCGGCGCATGGCCCCGCACCACGCATGCGCGCAAGATGTTGTTGCTCGACGGCTGCGTGCAGCCTTCGATGTCGCCCAACATCAATGCCGCCACGGCACGCGTGTTCGACCGCGTTGGCGTGCAGCTGGTGATGGCGCGCGAGGCCGGTTGTTGCGGCGCCGTGCGCTATCACACCGGCGACCACGACGGCGGCCTCGACAATATGCGGCGCAATATCGACGCCTGGTGGCCGGCGGTGCAGGCCGGCGCGGAGGCCATCGTGATGACGGCGTCGGGCTGCGGCGTGATGGTCAAGGAATACGGCCACCTGCTGCGCAACGATGCCCGCTATGCGGATCGCGCGCGCCAGATCTCGGCGCTGACCAAGGATCTGTCGGAGCTGCTGCCCAACTTCGCCGACGCCCTGCAGGACGCGGCCGACGAGGCAAGAAGCAGCAAGGGCACCAACAACACCAATGGCCAGCGCGTGGCCTATCATCCGCCCTGCACGCTGCAGCACGGCCAGCAGATCCGCGGCAAGGTGGAAGCCCTGCTGACAGGCCTGGGCGTGGACGTCAAGCTCTGTGCCGACAGCCACCTTTGCTGTGGCTCCGCAGGCACGTACTCGGTGCTGCAGCCCGCTTTGTCCTATCAGCTGCGCGATGACAAGCTCGCCAATCTGCAGGCCTCGAAGCCCGAGGCCATCGTCTCGGCGAATATCGGCTGCATCACGCACCTGCAGAGCGGCACCGGCACGCCGGTGATGCACTGGATCGAGCTGGTGGACCGCATGCTGGGGTAGGCTGGACGCGTGGTGCCGGGTTACCATGCGATGGCATTCAACCTTGCCGCCTTTCGCTCCTTTCGCCCCGCACCCGCATGCTTCAGACCTTCGCCATCCTGCTGGTTTTCCAATCCGTCGGGGAAGCGCTCAGTTATTCCCTTAGCCTGCCTGTGCCCGGGCCGGTGATCGGCATGATCCTGCTGTTCGGCTGGCTCACGTTCGACGACCGGCTGCTGCCGGTGATCCAGGGGACCACCTCCGAGCTGCTCAAGCACTTGTCGCTGCTGTTCGTGCCGGCGGGTGTCGGCATCATGGTGCACGCGCACCGCATCGGCGGGGAGTGGCTGCCGATCGTGGTGGCGCTGGTGGTGTCCACCTGGCTTGCGATCGCCACCACCGCGCTGGTGGCGCGCGCGCTGATGGGCAAGCCCCGGCCGCCCGAGGATGCCGGCGCGCAAGCCGGTTCGGGAGAACAAGCATGACGCCGCGCCTGAACGAGATCTGGGTCTATCTGGCAGCCAGCCCGCTGCTCGGCCTGACCGCTACCTTGCTGGCCTATGTCTTCGCGTTCCGCGTCTATGAGCGCGCGCGCTTCTCGCCGCTAGCCAATCCCGTGATGATCGCGGTCGCCATCCTGGTCACGCTGCTGACGGTGACCGGCACGCCGTACAAGACCTATTTCGATGGCGCGCAGTTCGTCCACTTCCTGCTCGGGCCCGCTACCGTCGCGCTGGCGGTGCCGCTCTACATGCAGCTGCCCAAGTTGCGCAAGCACGTGTTCCCGCTGCTGGGCGGGCTGCTGGCGGGATCGCTGGTGGCGGTGGTGTCGGCCGTGGGCATCGCCTGGCTGCTGGGCGCATCGCCCGAGACCATGCGCTCGCTCGCGCCCAAGTCGGTCACCATCCCGATCGCCATGGGCGTGGCCGAGAAGATCGGTGGCCTGCCCTCGCTGACGGCCGTGCTGGTGATGGCCACCGGCATCATCGGCGCGGTCAGCGCCACCAAGCTGCTGAACCTGCTGCGCGTTTCCGACTACACCGTGCGCGGTTTCGCCACCGGCGTGGCAGCGCATGGCATCGGCACCGCGCGCGCCTTCCAGGTCAACCAGGAGGCCGGCGCCTTCGCCGCGCTCGGCATGGGCCTGAACGGCGTGCTGACCGCCGTGATGGTGCCGATGCTGGCGGCATGGATACCGCGCTGATCCCTGCTGACAGGACGTTGTCAGGAGCCCTCGCGCATGATCCGTCTCACCATCACCCCTGAGAAAGACCATCATGAGCGGACTGATCAACTGGCTTGAAATTCCTGTCGCGGACATGACCCGTGCCATCCGGTTCTACGAGCAGGCCTTCGAGACCACCCTCAAGCGCGAAACCATGGCGCAGATCGACATGGCTGTCTTTGCCAACCATGAGCCTGGCGGCGCACTGGTAGCCGGCGAGGGCTTCCGCCCTTCGGCCGACGGCTGCCTGCCTTACCTGCACACGGCGCAGCTCACGGCGCTGCTGGCGCGTGTGTCCGCGGCCGGCGGCAAGACCGTGTTCGGCCCGCTGCAGTTGCCTGGCGATATCGGCCATATCGCGCATATCATCGACAGCGAAGGCAATCGCGTCGGCCTGCACCAGCCGCTGGCAGGATAGCCGGCCACCGCGACCGTTTTAACAATCCCCGCATAGCACCAAGATGAAGCCTCGATGAGCCGCCGCGCCGACCGCCTTTTCCAGATCGTCCAGGTACTGCGCGGGCGCCGCCTCACCACGGCGGCGCTGCTGGCGCAGCGGCTCGGGGTGTCCGAGCGCACGGTGTACCGGGATATCCAGGCGCTGTCGCTGTCGGGCGTGCCGGTCGAGGGCGAAGCGGGCATTGGCTACCGGTTGCGGGCCGACTATGACGTCCCTCCGCTGATGTTCACCGCGATCGAAGTCGAAGCGCTGGTGGCCGGGCTGCGGCTGCTCAAGGCCTGGGGCGGCGGCGCGCTGGCCGCCGCGGCCGATCCCGCGCTGGAAAAGCTGGTGGCGGCGCTACCGCCCGCGCGGCGTCATGCGGCGCAGCAAAGCCGCGTGTTCGCCCCCGAATTCGTCAACCTGCCGCAGGTGCGCGACGCCTTTGACGTAGTGCATGGCGCCATGAACGCGCAACGCCTGCTGCGCCTGGACTACACCGACGCGCAGCAGCGCGCCACCGACCGCATCGTGCAGCCGCTGGGCCTGTTCTTCTGGGGTAATAGCTGGCTGCTGGCCGCCTGGTGCACCACGCGCATCGACTATCGCAGCTTCCGCCTGGACCGCTGCCGCGGCATCGTCATGCTGGAAGACCGCTTCCACGAAACCCCCGACCGCTCGCTCAACGGCTTCCTGCGTGCGGTGCAGCACACCAGCGGCTAGCCGGCTGATCGGCTGCTCAGGTGATTGGAGATGCGTCCTACGCCGGCTCGGCCAGCAGCGTCTCGATGTCGCGCTTGATATCCTCGGGCTTGGTGGTGGGCGCATAGCGCTTGAACACCGTCCCGTTGCGGCGCAGCAGGAACTTGGTGAAATTCCACTTGATCGCCTCCAGGCCAAGCACGCCCGGCTTCTCCGAGGTCAGCCAGCGATACAGCGGATGCGCGTTGTCGCCCTTGACGTCGATCTTGCCGAACATCGGGAAGGTGACGTGGAAGCGCGACTCGCAAAACTGGCCGATCTGCGCGGCGTCGCCCGGCTCCTGCTTGCCGAACTGGTTGCAGGGAAAACCCAGCACTTCAAGGCCGCTGGCCGCGTACTGGTCCTGCAGCGCCTGCAGGCCGGCATATTGCGGCGTAAAGCCGCACTCGCTAGCCGTGTTCACGATCAGCAGCACCTTGCCGCTGAATTGCGACAGCGGCACCGGCTGGCCGGCCAGGGAGCTGGCTTCGAACTGGTAGACATTGCTCATGACGGAATCCTCGGGTGACACGGCGGTGGACGGCGATGTGCGCCCACCGGCGGACAGTGTACTTGGCGACGCGGCCGTGGGTGCTCAGATCACATTCAGGTGTTCGGTGCCGGCGCCCAGGTCGGTCTCGCGGTCCATGGTGCCGTGCAGCTTGATCATCAGGCGCAGGTCGTTGAGGGAGTCGGCATTGCGCAGCGCGTCTTCGTAGGTGATCTTGCCGGCCTCGTAGAGATCGAACAGCGCCTGGTCGAACGACACCATGCCCTGCTCGCGCGACTTCTTGATGACTTCCTTGAGCGCATGGATCTCGCCCTTGAAGATCAGGTCGGCCACCAGCGGCGTGCCGAGCATGATCTCCACGGCCGGCACCCGGCCCTTCTGCCCCTTGCGCGGCAACAGGCGCTGCGACACCATCGCCTTCAGGTTGAGCGACAGGTCGATCAGCAACTGCTGGCGCTTTTCCTCGGGGAAGAAGTTGACCACGCGGTCGATGGCCTGGTTGGCGTTGTTGGCGTGCAGCGTGGCCAGGCACAGGTGGCCCGTTTCGGCGTACTGCATCGCGTACTCCATGGTTTCCCGATCGCGGATTTCGCCGATCAGGATCACGTCGGGCGCCTGGCGCAGCGTGTTCTTCAACGCCACGTGCCAGGAGTCGGTATCGATGCCGACCTCGCGCTGCGTAACGATGCAGTTCTGGTGCGCGTGCACGTATTCGATCGGGTCCTCGATGGTGATGATGTGCCCGTACGAATGCGCGTTGCGGTGATCGAGCATGGCCGCAAGCGAGGTCGACTTGCCCGAGCCGGTGGCGCCGGTGACGATCACCAGTCCGCGCTTTGACATCACGATGTCATGCAGCGCGGGTGGCAGGTCGAGGTCTTCCACCGAAGGAATGCGCGTATTGATGGTACGCACCACCATGCCCGCCTTGCCCTGCTGGATGAACGCGGAGACGCGAAAGCGCCCGGCGTTGGGCACGGAGATGGCGAAGTTGCACTCGCGGCTGCCGTCGAACTCGCCCGCCTGCCGCTCGTTCATGATGGAGCGCACCAGGCCAAGCGCCTGGGTGGGGTTGAGCGGCTGCTGCGAGACTGGCGTGATCTTGCCGTCGACCTTGATGGCCGGCGGAAAATCCGCGGTGATGAACAGGTCCGAGCCGCGGTTGCCCACCATCAGCTCGAGCAGGTCGTTGATGTACTTGGCAGCGGATTCGCGATCGAGCATGGCGGTGTCCTGGTTCGGATGCGGCGGACTCGCCTCAGCCCGTGAATGAGTCGGGGTTCTTGGCAATGGCGCGCGCATCGTTGTAGTTGATGATGCCGCGCTTGATCAGGTCCGACAGGCACTGGTCCAGCGTCTGCATGCCAAGGCCGCTGCTGGTCTGCATCATCGAGTACATCTGCGCGATCTTGTTCTCGCGGATCAGGTGGCGGATCGCCGGCGTGGCGATCATGATCTCGTGGGCCGCCGTACGGCCGTTGCCATCGCGCGTCTTGAGCAGCGTTTGCGAAATCACCGCTTCCAGCGATTCCGACAACATGGTGCGCACCATGTCTTTTTCTTCGGGCGGGAACACGTCGACAACCCGGTCGATGGTCTTGGCCGCCGAGCTCGTGTGCAGCGTGGCGAACACCAGGTGGCCGGTTTCGGCCGCGGTCAGCGCCAGGCGAATGGTTTCCAGGTCGCGCAGCTCCCCCACCAGCACCACGTCGGGATCCTCACGCAGCGCGGAGCGCAGCGCGTTGGCAAAGGAATGCGTGTGCGGCCCCAGCTCGCGCTGGTTGATCAGGCTCTTCTTGGACGTGTGCACGAACTCGATCGGGTCCTCCACTGTGAGGATGTGGCCCATGTCGTGATCGTTGCGGTGGTCCACCATCGCCGCCAGCGTGGTGGACTTGCCCGAGCCGGTCGGGCCGGTCACCAGCACCAGGCCGCGCGGCTTCATGCACAGGTCAGCGAATACCGCCGGCGCGCGCAGGTCTTCCAGCGTCAGTACCTTGGAAGGGATGGTCCGGAACACGGCGGCGGCGCCGCGCTGCGTGTTGTAGGCATTGACCCGGAAACGCGAGAGGCTGGCGATCTCGAATGAAAAGTCGATTTCCAGCCGTTCCTCATATTGCTTGCGCTGGGTGTCGCTCATGATGTCGTACACCATGGCGTGGACATCCTTGTGGCCCATCGCGGCCACATTGATGCGGCGCATGTCGCCGTGGATACGCACCATCGGCGGCATGTCTGCCGAGAGATGGAGATCGGACGCCTTGTTCTTGACGGCGAAAGCCAATAGCTGCGCGATGTCCATCTATAATGACCCCACCCTTTTTGTCGTACTTATTGTTGTACTTCTTGATATGTTCGCCGGATTATGTCTGTAATCGCCGCCAACTTGCAAGCCGTCAACCGGCGCGTCGCGGCGGCCGCACAACAGGCCGGGCGACCGGCCGGTGACGTCACGCTTCTGGCGGTTTCGAAGACCTTCCCCGCCGCCGCGGTGCGGGCAGCGTTTGATGCCGGCCAGCGCGCCTTTGGCGAGAACTACGTGCAGGAAGGCGTGGACAAGATTGCGCAGCTTGGCGATTTGCGCGACCAGATAAGCTGGCACTTTATCGGCCCCCTGCAAAGCAACAAGACGCGTGCCGTGGCCGAGCAGTTCGATTGGGTCCATGCCATCGACCGCCTGCGCATCGCCGAGCGGCTGTCGGCGCAGCGGCCCGCCGGCATGGCGCCGTTGCAGGTCTGCCTGCAAGTCAATATCAGCGGCGAAGCCAGCAAGAGCGGTATCGCGCCAGACGAAGTGCCCGCGCTGGCACGCGCCGTGGCGGCGCTGCCCGGGCTGCGGCTGCGCGGCCTGATGGCCATTCCGGAGCCGCAGAGCGAGTTGGATGCCCAGCGCCGGCCGTTTGCCGCGCTGCGCACCCTGCTCGACACCTTGCGCGCCGCCGGGCTGGATGTGGACACGCTCTCGATGGGCATGTCCGCCGACATGGAGGCCGCCATTGCCGAGGGCGCTACCGTGGTGCGCATCGGCACCGCCATATTCGGCGCGCGCGACCATGCCACGGCACCCGAGGCGACACAGGCCAGGCCGGCCTGAACGCCCGCCCCCTTCTTCCCAGACGATTCCCAGCAAGAGACCGATATGCTCAAGACCCTCACCTTTGGTTTCCTCGGCGGCGGCAATATGGCCACCGCCCTGATCGGCGGCCTGATCGCCCGGGGCGTGCCAGCCACCTCGATCCGCGTGGTCGATCCGTTCGATGAAGCGCAGGCGCGCCTGCGGCGCGACTTCGGGGTGCATGCGGCAGGCGCGCCCGACGCCGCCTTTGGCAAGAGCGATGTGCTTGTGCTGGCGGTCAAGCCGCAGCAGTTCCGCGAAGCGGCGGCAGCGCTGCTGCCGCACCTGGGCGACAGCCTGATCGTGAGCGTGGCCGCCGGCATCCGCCTGGCCGACATGCAGCGCTGGTTCGGCGGGCGCACCCGCCTGGTGCGCGCCATGCCCAACACCCCGGCGCTGGCCGGCATGGGCATGACCGGCCTGGCGGCGGTAGCCGGACTGGCGCAGCAGGACCGCGATATCGCCAGCGCACTGGCCCAAGCCGTGGGCAAGTGCGAGTGGGTGGAAGGCGACGCGCAGATCGACGCAGTCACCGCCATCTCCGGCAGCGGCCCGGCCTACGTCTTCTATTTCATCGAAGCCATGGAGAAAGCGGCCGTGGAACTCGGCCTGAACGCCCAGCAAGGGCGCGCGCTGGCAGTGGAGACCTTCCGCGGCGCCGCGGCCCTGGCGGCACAGTCGGAAGAGCCGGTCAGCTTGCTGCGCGAGCGCGTGACCTCAAAGGGCGGCACCACCTACGCCGCGCTCACCGCCATGCAAGCCGCCGGCATCGGCGAAGCCTTCGCCAGGGCCATGCATGCCGCCGCTGAACGCGCGACGGAAATGGGCGCGGAGTTTGGCAAGGACTGAGTTGGGTACGTCCTTTCCCGCCTCACGGGAAAGGACGCAAGCCGTCAGGACGCTCAAGCGCAGCCTCAGCGCAACGCATAAGCCGCAGCCACCCCGGCAAACACGCAAGCGCCCAGCCAGTTGTTGTGCCGGAACGCGGCAAAGCACTTCATGCGATCCCGCTCGCGGATCAACGTGTAGTGATACACCGCGCATCCCGCCGCCGCCGCCAGGCCGATCCAGTACGGCCAGCCCAGCCCGAACTGCGTACCGGCCCAGGCCATCAGGCCAAGGAACACCGCATAGCAGATCATGATGGCGGCGACATCGAATCGCCCGAACGTGATGGCCGACGTCTTCATGCCGAGCAGCAAGTCATCGTCGCGGTCCACCATGGCGTAGGCGGTATCGTAGGCCACCGCCCAGAACACATTGGCCAGCAGCATCACCCACGCCACCACCGGCACATGGTCCTGCACCGCGGCGAACGTCATCGGGATGCCGAAGCCGAAAGCAATGCCAAGGTAGGCCTGCGGGATGGCAAAGAACCGCTTGAAGAACGGATAGGTGGCGGCAAGTACGGCGCCGACCACCGCGAGCCACTTGGTGAACCCATTGAGCGGCGTGATCAGCGCGAAGGCTGCCAGCGCCAGCACCACCGCCACCGCCACGGCCTCCCACGCGGCAATCTTGCCCGCGGTCAGCGGCCGCTCCTTGGTGCGCTTGACGTGTTTGTCGAAGTCGCGGTCGGCCCAGTCGTTCATGGCGCAGCCGGCAGAGCGCATCAGGAAGGTGCCGATGACGAAGATCCAGAACAGGCTCCACACCGGCTGGCCGCCCGAGGCCATCCACAGTGCCCACAGCGTGGGCCACAACAGGAGCAGCGTGCCGATGGGCTTGTCGATGCGCACAAGGCGCGCGTACAGGGCTAAGCGTTCAAGCATGGCGAGGGGCCGCGGCACGGGGTCGGGCAAAGCATTGGCATTCAACGAAAACGCGCCGCGACCCGGTCAGGGCGCGGCGCGCATGGCCGGCAGCACACCAAGGCCGCCGGTGATGTCGATCAGGGCATCAGGCCAGCATCGAGCGCAGCATCCACGCGGTTTTTTCGTGCGTCTGCATGCGCTGGGTCAGCAGGTCGGCGGAGGGTTCGTCGCCGGCGGCGTCGATGACCGGGAACAGCGAGCGCGCGGTGCGCACCACGGCTTCCTGGCCTTCGACCAGCTTGCGGATCATCTCGGTGGCTTCGGGCACGCCCTCTTCCTCCGGGATCGACGACAAGCGGGCGTATTCCTTGTAGGTGCCCGGCGCCGGGTAGCCCAGCGCGCGGATACGCTCGGCGATCGAATCCACGGCGAGCGCCAGCTCGGTGTATTGCGTCTCGAACATCAGGTGCAAGGTGTTGAACATCGGACCCGTGACGTTCCAGTGGAAGTTATGGGTCTTGAGATAGAGCGTGTAGGTATCCGCCAGCAACTTGGACAGGCCTTCCGCGATCTTCTTGCGTTCTTTGTCGGAAATGCCGATGTTCACGCTCATCTCATTCTTCTTTGCCATGATAGGTACGCTCCAGTCTGGGGTGGCTCTGACAACTGCCGCGCCACGGGACGCGGCACAACCCGCACATTATGGCATCACCCGGTAAAGGCAGACAAACCCTTGGCCGCGTCCAGGAACATCGCGACCGCGCCCAGCGCGACCGCCGCCAGCCCGATCTCCGTGCGCCACAGCTTGCGCTGCAGGCGCGCCGCGTCTGCGCGGCGGGGGCGGTCGTGGGCAACTTGCTGCAACTGCTGAAATTCGCTGACGAACAGTCTGAACATGGCCATGATGGTTCTCCGTGCCGGGCTTTCAAGGTGGCCCCGGCTCGGGGCCACCCGCACTGCCCTGCTTCATTGCTTGCGCATTACTTCAGGTTGAGCGCGCGCTTGACGCCCTCGCCATAAGCCGGATCGGCCTTGGTGAAGTGCTCCAGCTGCACCCGCACGATGTTTTCCGGCACACCCTGCATGGCCGCCGAAATGTTCGCGTAAAGACGCTGGCGCTGGGCCTCGTCGAACAGGCGGAACAGCGCGCCGGGCTGGCTGTAGTAATCGCTGTCGACACGGTGGTCGAAGCGGTCGGCCGCGCCATCCAGGGCCAGGGGCGGCTCGATGGCGCGCTCGCTGGCGGCGTAGGCGCCCTCGCGGTTCGGCTCGTAGTTGAGCTTGCCGCCCTGGTTGCCGTCCACGCGCATCGCGCCATCGCGGTGGAAGGTATTGTGGAACGGGCACTTGGGCGCGTTCACCGGGATCTGGTTGTGGTTCACGCCCAGGCGGTAGCGCTGCGTGTCGCCGTACGAGAAGAGCCGGCCCTGCAGCATCTTGTCGGGCGAGAAGCCGATGCCCGGCACGATGTTGGAGGGGTTCATCGCCACCTGCTCCACCTCGGCGAAGTAGTTGTCCGGGTTGCGGTTGAGCTCCAGCACGCCCACGTCGATCAGCGGATAGTCCTTGTGCGGCCACACCTTGGTGAGGTCGAACGGGTTGATGTGGTACCTGGCCGCATCGGCTTCGGGCATGACCTGCACGCGCACGTTCCAGCGCGGGAAGTTGCCGCGCTCGATGTTCTCGAACAAGTCGCGCTGCGCGCTCTCGCGGTCGCCCGCCACCACCTTGGCCGCTTCCTCGTTGGTCCAGTTGGCGATGCCCTGCTGCGACTTGAAGTGAAACTTCACCCAGAAACGCTCGTTGGCCGCATTGATGAACGAGAAGGTATGCGAGCCGAAACCATGGATCTGGCGATAGTTCTGCGGCAGGCCGCGGTCGCTCATCAGGATGGTGACCTGGTGCAGCGATTCCGGATGGCGCGACCAGAAATCCCATACGGCAATCGGGTCGCGCAGGTTGGTGCGCGGATTGCGTTTTTGCGTGTGGATGAAATCCGGGAATTTCAGCGGGTCGCGCACGAAGAACACCGGCGTGTTGTTGCCCACCACGTCCCAGTTGCCTTCATCGGTATAGAACTTGACCGAGAACCCGCGCACATCGCGCTCGGCGTCGGCGGCGCCACGCTCGCCCGCCACCGTGGAGAAGCGGATGAAGATCGGCGTCTCCTTGCCAACGCTGGCGAAGACCGAGGCCTTGGTGAAACGCGAGATGTCATGGGTCACCGTGAACTTGCCGTGGGCGCCCGAGCCCTTGGCGTGCACGCGCCGCTCGGGGATGACTTCACGGTCGAAGTGAGCGAGCTTTTCCAGGAACCACACGTCTTGCAGCAGCATCGGCCCGCGCGCGCCGGCGGTCTGCGAATTCTGGTTGTCGGCTACCGGCGCGCCAGCGGCGGTGGTGAGAGTGTCCTTGTTCTTGCTCATCTTGGCCTCATTTTTCTTGGGGGTGGAACGGGGGAGTCTGGCTGGGGCGGGCTGCGGCAAAGCCGCCGGGAAATATGCGTCGACGCAGGAAGTGTACAGAAAGGCTATTGAATATGAAATTCAATTATTTCTAACTATGAAATAGAGCATGCCTATGCCATGCCTGCGCGCCAGCATGGCATAGGAAAAAGACGCAGTGAAGTTAGAAAAATCGAGGAGGGGAAGAAAAAAACAAGGCAGGGCAAAGCGTGCCGCCGGCGCGCAGCGCCGGCAAGCACGGGGCGCGCTCAGGCGGCTTCAGCCAGTTCCTTGGCGGCCAGCATGCTGACGCCGGGCAAGTCGCAGGCGGCCACCGCGCGGCGCAGCGCTTCCATGGCCGGCAGGCGGGTAAAGCTCTTGCGCCAGGCCAGCACCACGCGCCGGTCGGGCACCGGATCGGTAAAGGGCACGTAGGCCAGCAGGTCGTTCTTGTTGGACTTCAGGTCCGGCACCGAAGTCCGCGGCAGCACCGTGATGCCAACGCCACTTGCGACCATGTGGCGGATGGTTTCCAGCGAGGAGCCTTCGAAGGTCTTCTGGATGCCGTCGGCCGCCTGCGAGAAGCGCGACAGCTCCGGGCATACGCCCAACACCTGGTCGCGGAAGCAATGCCCGCTGCCCAGCAACAGCATGGTTTGCTGCTTGAGTTCGTCGGGATCCACCTTCCCGGCATGCTCCAGATGGTGGCCACGCGGCACCGCCACGACGAAGGGCTCGTCATACAGCGGCTGCACGGTCAGCCCGGAATCGGCAAAGGGCTCGGCCATGATGGCGCAATCGATCTCGCCCTGCTTGAGCAACTCAATCAGCTTGACCGTGTAGTTCTCCTGCAGCATCAGCGGCATCTGCGGCACGGTGTGGATCATTTCCTTGACCAGCGTGGGCAGCAGGTAGGGCCCGATGGTGTAGATCACGCCAAGCCGCAGCGGCCCGGCCAGCGGGTCCTTGCCCTGCTTGGCGATCTCGCGGATGGCCATGGTCTGCTCCAGCACGCGCTGGGCCTGCGCCACGATCTGCTCGCCGATCGGCGTCACCGAGACTTCGGACGTGCCGCGCTCGAAGATCTGCACATTAAGTTCGTCTTCCAGCTTCTTGATCGCCACCGACAGCGTCGGCTGCGACACGAAGCAGGCTTCGGCCGCCCGGCCGAAATGGCGCTCGCGCGCTACGGCGACGATGTACTTGAGTTCGGTGAGCGTCATGACTTATCAATTTCCGTTAAGCGATAGATTTTACCTTCGATTCGACGTTCTGTCAGAGATGACAGGCAAAGCGATGCAGGCGATACCTGAGCGCCCGCACCCGGTGAGTCCCCGCCGTCACATCAGGCCTTCAGGTAATGCTCCCTGCCACCCAGCCAGCGCAGCAGGTGCGCTTCAACCGCCTCCGGAAAGCGCGCCAGCATCAGTTCGGCGGCCTCCTGGGCATAGTCGACCAGCCAGGCGTCGGTGTTGAGATCCGCGAAACGCAGCATGGCCTCGCCGGACTGGCGCGCGCCGAGGAACTCGCCGGGACCGCGTATCTGCAGGTCGCGCCGGGCGATCTCGAAGCCGTCGGTGGTCTCGCGCATGGTGGCCAGGCGCTCTCGCCCGGTGGGCGACAGCGGTGCCTGGTACAGCAGCAGGCAGACCGATTCCGCGCTGCCTCGCCCTACCCGGCCGCGCAACTGGTGCAGCTGCGCCAGGCCGAAGCGCTCGGCATGCTCGATCACCATCAACGAGGCGTTGGGCACGTCCACCCCCACCTCGATCACAGTGGTGGCCACCAACACCTGCAGCCGGTTGGCGGTAAAGTCTTCCATCACCGCGGCTTTCTCCGCCGGTGGCAGGCGCCCGTGCACCAATCCCACCTTGAGGTCGGGCAAGGCGGCGACCAGCGTTTCATAGGTTTCCACCGCGGTCTGCAGTTGCAGCGCCTCGCTCTCTTCGATCAGCGGGCAGACCCAGTAGACCTGGCGGCCATCGGCGGCGGCGTGGTGCACGCGCTCGATCACCTCGTCGCGGCGCGCGTCGTTGACCAGCCGCGTCACCACCGGAGTGCGCCCGGGCGGCAATTCGTCGATCACCGAGACGTCGAGGTCGGCGTAGTAGGTCATGGCCAGCGTGCGCGGGATCGGCGTGGCCGACATCATCAACTGGTGCGGCACGGTTTGCGCGACCGTGACAGCCTTGCCCTGCGCGGCGGCGGCATCGGGGTCCGCCTTGCCGCGCAGCGCCAGCCGCTGGGCCACGCCGAAACGATGCTGCTCATCGACCACGGACAAGCCCAGGCGGGCAAACTTGACGCTGTCCTGGATCAGCGCGTGGGTGCCGATGGCCAGCTTGGCCTCGCCGGACTCGACCTTGGCCGCGGCCTCGCGCTTGGCGCGCGTCTTCAGGCTGCCGGCCAGCCACACCACCGGCACGCCCAGGGGCTCCAGCCAGGCGGAGAGCTTGCGGTAATGCTGCTCGGCCAGGATTTCAGTGGGTGCCATCAGCGCGGCCTGGTAGCCGGCATCGATAGCCTGGCAGGCGGCCAGCGCCGCCACGATGGTCTTGCCGCTGCCGACGTCGCCCTGCAGCAGGCGGTGCATCGGATGGGGCGCGCCCATGTCCTTGGCAATCTCTTCCACCACACGCTGCTGCGCGCCGGTCAGCTTGAACGGCAGCGCGGCCAGGAAGGCGGTCAGCAGGCCGCCCGCGCGGCGCGGCATGGGCGGCGCGCTCTTGTCGCGCCGCGCCGCCTGGGAGCGCTTGAGGGAGAGCTGCTGCGCCAGCAGCTCATCGAGCTTGATGCGCTGCCAGGCCGGGTGCGAGCGCTCGATCAGCGCGTGCTCGTCCACATCCTGCGGCGGTGCGTGCAGCAGGCGCAGGCACTCGGGCAAGGCTTGCAGCTTGAGCTGGGCTAGCGGGCCTTGCAGCACGGGCGCGGGCAGGGTCTCGGGCAGCGGCGTGCGTGACAGCGCGCCGCCGATGGCCTTGCGCAGGTAGCTCTGCGGGATGCCGGCGGTGCTCGGGTAGACCGGGGTCAGCCGCTCGGGCAGCGCCTCGCCGGGCGTCACCGCGCGCACCGTGGGATGGACCATTTCCGCGCCGAAGAAGCCGCCGCGCAGCTCGCCGCGCACCCGCAGGCAGGCGCCTTCGGCCATCAGCTGGGTCTGGCTGCCGTAGAAATTAATGAACCGCAGCGTCAGCTCGCCGCTATCGTCGGCGATCTTGACCACCATCTGGCGGCGCGGGCGCAGGCTGACCTCGTTGGAGGTGACCACGCCCTCGACCTGCACCGTCAGCCCCATGCCCGCGCGCCCGACGGCATCGGCAATCGGCAGCAGCGTGGTCTCGTCCTCATAGCGCATCGGCAAGTGCAGCACCAGATCGACATCGCGCTTGAGGCCGAGCTTATGCAGCCGGGCCATGGCTGAGGACGGCTTGCCGGCGGCAGCGCCCTTGGCCGCTGCCTTGCCCGCACGGCCCGGCTTGTCCCCGGCGCGCGCCGTGGGCGGGCTGTCGTTGGTTTCCGGGGTTCGGTCGGGAACGGTTCCTGGCATCTGGGGCGTGGCTGGCGATTCGGGTCGGGGCGCGCGTCGGGTGGCACGCGCTGGTTGGCGCAAATAGGCGATATCACGCGCGCCCGGGCGGAGCAGCCGCCCCAAGCCTTACAATATCGGATTCGCCGATTGTACCTATGCCGGCCGCGCCACCGCGCGGTCTGCGGCCGTTTTTGCCCCCATGATGCTGACGCTGTCCGATTTTGACTTTGCCCTCCCGCCCGAACTGATTGCCCAGACCGCCTTGCCGGAGCGCGGCGCGAGCCGGCTGCTGGTGGTGGATACGGACGCCCGGGTGGGCACCACCCGCCTCACAGACCGGGCGTTTACCGACATCGTCGACTACCTGCGCCCCAACGATTTGCTGGTGTTCAATGACACCCGCGTCATCAAGGCGCGCTTCTTCGGGCAAAAGAGCAGCGGCGGCAAGGTCGAGGTGCTGGTCGAGCGGGTACTGGACAGCCACACCGTGCTGGCCCAGGTGCGCGCCTCCAAGACGCCGCCCGAGGGCAGCCTGCTGCGCCTGGCGGATGCCTTCGACGTCACTGTGGGCCCGCGCGTGGACCAGTTCTTCACGCTCACCTTCCCCGAGCCGGCGCTGGACCTGATCGAGCGCCACGGCCGCCTGCCGCTGCCGCCATACATCACCCACGATCCCGACGCCTTCGACGAATCCCGCTACCAGACGGTCTACGCCCGCGCCCCCGGCGCGGTGGCCGCGCCGACTGCCGGCCTGCATTTCGACGAGGCCCTGTTCGCCCGGCTCGACGCGCTGGGCGTGCGCCGCGGCTTCCTGACCCTGCACGTGGGCGCCGGCACCTTCCAGCCGGTGCGCACCGAGAACTTGGCCGAGCACAAGATGCACGCCGAGTGGTACGAGGTCTCGGATGCGCTGGCCCAAGCCGTGCGCGACACGCGCGCCGCCGGCGGCCGCGTGATCGCGGTCGGCACCACCTCGCTGCGCGCGCTGGAGTCCGCCGGCGCTGCCGATGGCATGCTGGCCGCCGGCAGTGGCGACACCGAGATCTTCATCACGCCCGGCTACCGTTTCCGCGTGGTCGATGCGCTGATCACCAATTTCCACCTGCCCAAGTCGACCTTGCTGATGCTGGTGTCGGCGCTGGCCGGGGTGGAGCCCATCCGCGCTGCCTACCGCCATGCGGTGGCCGAGCGCTACCGCTTCTTCAGCTACGGCGACGCCATGCTGCTGACGCGCCAGCCCCAGCCCTGAGCGCGCCGCGCCAGCCCGACCCTGAATCCCGAATCCCGTCATGCTCAACTTCGAACTGCTCACCACCGACGGCAACGCCCGCCGCGGCCGCGTCACCCTCAACCACGGCGTGGTCGAGACGCCGATCTTCATGCCGGTCGGCACCTATGGCTCGGTCAAGGCGATGTCGCCACTCGAGCTCGGTGAGATCAACGCCCAGATCATCCTGGGCAATACCTTCCACCTGTGGCTGCGTCCCGGGCTGGAAGTGGTGGAAAAGCACGGTGGCCTGCACCGCTTCATGGGCTGGGACAAGCCGATCCTGACCGATTCAGGCGGTTTCCAGGTGTTTTCGCTGGGCGCGCTGCGCAAGATCACCGAGGATGGCGTGACCTTTGCCTCGCCGGTCAATGGCGACAAGCTGTTCCTGTCGCCCGAGATCTCGATGCAGATCCAGCGCACGCTGAACTCGGACATCGTGATGCAGTTCGACGAATGCACACCGTACGAAATCGACGGCCGCCCCGCCACCCACGCGGAAGCTGCCGCCTCCATGCGCATGAGCCTGCGCTGGGCCAAGCGCTCGATCGATGAGTTCAACAGCCTGGGCAACCCCAACGCGCTGTTCGGCATTGTCCAGGGTGGCATGTTCGAGGACCTGCGCGACGAGTCGCTGGCCGGCCTGTCGGAGCTGGACTTCCACGGCTACGCCATCGGCGGCCTGTCGGTCGGCGAACCCAAGGAAGACATGATGCGCGTGCTGGAGCACGTGGGCCCGCGCCTGCCCGCGCACAAGCCGCACTACCTGATGGGCGTGGGCACGCCCGAAGACCTGGTGGCCGGCGTGGCGTCGGGCGTGGACATGTTCGACTGCGTGATGCCGACCCGCAATGCCCGCAACGGCTGGCTGTTCACGCGCTTTGGCGACGTCAAGATCAAGAATGCCGTCCACCGCAACGACACCCGCCCGCTGGACGAGTCCTGCGGCTGCTATACCTGCCGCAACTTCTCGCGCGCCTACCTGCACCACCTGCACCGGGTCGGCGAGATTCTGGGCGCGCGCCTGAACACCATCCATAACCTGCACTACTACCTGGAACTGATGAGCGAGATGCGCGAAGCCATCGAGGAACACCGCTTCGAGGCCTTCCGCCTGCGATTTGCCGCCGATCGCGCGCGCGGGGCGCAGCCGGCCACGCCCGCCCCGGCGTGAACTTTCCGCACGGCTTCGGTCGAATAGCGGTGCCTGCAGCTGCCAAGCGGCTCGCAAGGCGCCCCGAACAAACCCGTACTACACCGTAAATGCCCGGATCGGGCATGGAATGCGGCTGCAAGCGGGTGGTAGAATGACCGACTAACTGATTGACTTTGTGACGGAGAAGCAACGTGCTGATTTCTAACGCATTTGCCCAGACTGCCGGTGCCACCGGCGGCGCGGCGGGTGGCCTGATGAGTTTCCTGCCTATCATCCTGATGTTCGCGGTGCTGTGGTTCATCATGATCCGCCCGCAGATGAAGCGCCAGAAAGAATCGAAGGCAATGCTGGAAGCCCTGGCCAAGAACGACGAAGTCGTGACCGCCGGCGGTATTCTCGGCCGTGTCACCAAGGTCAACGAACAATACGTGACCATCGAAATCGCCACGGGCACCGAAATCACGGTGCAAAAGAGCGCGGTTACCACGGTGCTGCCCAAGGGCTCGCTGAAGTCGCTCTGAGCACCGGGGCCGCGGGCGGGGCGTTGCTTGACTCAGGCACCGCCCAGCTTCTCCCGCACCGCCTGCCTGCTTTTTCGCCCTTCCCGGCACGCCTTTAGCGCGCGTGCCCCTGCAGCCGCCTGATCCAGCACGGGTTATCCGTGGATGCCAGGCGGCTGTTTGCCAACCGGTGCGGTGGCGCCAACTGCCCGCTGACGGTCTCGTCGGCACCGCCAACCGAAGAACGACTGGCCAAAGATGAATCGTTATCCGCTTTGGAAATACCTCGTGATCCTGGTGGCCCTGGCCATCGGCATCACCTACACGCTGCCGAACTTCTTCGGCGAGGCGCCTGCCGTGCAGGTCTCCTCCGCCAAGGCCACGGTCAAGGTCGACCTGGCCATGCAAAAGCAGATCGAGCAGGTGCTGGCGCAGAACAACCTGCAGCCCGACGGCATGTTCTTCGACCTGAACGGGCAGTCCGGCTCGGTCAAGGCGCGCTTCAAGACGCCCGACGAGCAGCTCAAGGCCAAGGACGTGCTGACCCGCGCGCTCAACCCCGACCCCAACGACGCCACCTACGTGGTCGCGCTGAACCTGCTGTCGGGCTCGCCGCGCTGGCTCACCGCCATGCACGCGCTGCCGATGTACCTGGGGCTGGACTTGCGCGGTGGCGTGCACTTCCTGCTGCAGGTGGACATGAAGGGCGCGGTCGACAAGAAGCTCGACAGCCTGGCCGGCGACGCCCGAACCCTGCTGCGCGACAAAGGCATCCGCCATGGCGGCATCGACCGCGACGGCGACCGCCTGACGGTGCGCTTCAACAATGCCGACGACGCCACCAAGGCGCGCGGCATCCTGGCCGACAACCTGCGCGAGCTGGCGTTCACCCCGGATGGCAACAACATCTCCGGCGTGTTCACCGATGCGGCCCGCAAGGCGGTGCAGGATGCGGCGGTCAAGCAGAACATCACCACCCTGCACAACCGGGTCAACGAGCTCGGCGTGGCCGAGCCGGTGATCCAGCAGCAAGGCGCCGACCGCATCGTGGTGCAGTTGCCTGGCGTGCAGGACACCGCAAAGGCCAAGGACATCATCGGCCGCACCGCCACGCTGGAAGCCCGCCTGGCCGACCCCGACGCGCCGCGCAACCCGCGCCCGGGCGACCCGATCCCCTTCGGCAGCGAGCTGTTCACGCAAGGCAATGGCGCCCCGGTGGTGCTCAAGAAGCAGGTGATCTTCACCGGCGACCGCATCGAAAGCGCTTCGGCCGGCTTCGACCAGAACCAGCGCGCCTCGGTCAACATCAAGCTCGACGCCCAGGGTGGCCGCGTGCTGCGCGACGTCTCGCGCGAGAACATCGGCAAGCCGATGGGCATCGTGCTGTTCGAGAAGGGCAAGGGCGAAGTACTGACGGTGGCAACGATCCAGTCCGAACTGGGTTCCAGCTTCCAGATCACCGGCTCGTACTCCACCGAAGCCGCCAACGACCTGGCCCTGCTGCTGCGCGCCGGCTCGCTGGCCGCGCCGATGGAAATCATCGAAGAACGCACCATCGGCCCGTCGCTGGGCGCGGACAACATCAAGAAGGGCTTTGACTCGGTGGCCTACGGCTTTGGCGCCATCGCCGTCTTCATGATGCTGTACTACATGCTGTTCGGCGTGTTCTCGGTGGCCGCGCTGGCCATCAACCTGCTGCTGCTGGTGGCGGTACTGTCGATGCTGCAGGCTACGCTGACGCTGCCCGGCATCGCCGCTATCGCGCTGGTGCTCGGCATGGCCATTGACGCCAACGTGCTGATCAACGAGCGGATCCGCGAGGAACTGCGCGCCGGCGCATCGCCGCAGATGGCGATCGCCGTCGGCTTTGACCGCGCCTGGGCCACCATCCTGGACTCCAACGTGACCACCCTGATCGCGGGCCTGGCGCTGCTTGCCTTCGGCTCCGGCCCGGTGCGCGGCTTTGCCGTGGTGCACTGCCTGGGCATCATGACCTCGATGTTCTCGGCGGTGTTTTTCAACCGCGGCCTGGTGAACCTCTGGTACGGCCGCAAGAAGAAGCTGCAAAGCGTGGCGATCGGCCAGATCTGGAAGCCGGGCTCGGACAGCCAGGGCACCGTCGCAAAGTAAGCATCATGGATGTCCGCGCGCACAGAACGCGCACGGACATCCAACCAGCATAGAACGGCAGCAGGCGCTGCCGTACAAAACAGGATTCAACATGGAATTCTTCCGCATCCGGCGCGATATTCCGTTCATGAAGCACGCGTTGATCTTCAACGTGATTTCCTTCCTGACGTTTGCCGCCGCCGTATTTTTCCTGGCACACAAGGGCCTGCACCTGTCGATCGAGTTCACCGGCGGTACGGTGATGGAGGTCAACTACCAGCAGACGGCCGACCTGGAGCGCATCCGCGGCCAGGTCAGCAAGCTTGGCTACACCGACGTGCAGGTGCAGAACTTCGGCACTTCGCGCGACGTGATGATCCGCCTGCCTCTGCAAAAGGGTCCGGACGGCAAGCCAGTCACCTCGGCCCAGCAGAGCGAGCAGGTCATGACCGCCCTGCAGACGGCCACGCCTGACGTCAAGCTCCAGCGTGTCGAGTTCGTCGGCCCGCAGGTGGGCAAGGAACTGGCCACCGACGGGTTGCTGGCGCTGCTGTGCGTGGTGGCCGGCATCGTGATCTACCTGTCGTTCCGCTTCGAGTGGAAGTTCGCAGTGGCCGGCATCATTGCCAACCTGCACGACGTGGTGATCATCCTGGGCTTCTTCGCTTTCTTCCAGTGGGAATTCTCGCTGTCGGTGCTGGCGGCAATCCTGGCGGTGCTGGGTTACTCGGTGAACGAATCGGTGGTGATTTTCGACCGGATTCGCGAGAACTTCCGCAAGTACCGCAAGATGACCACGCACGAGATCATCGATAACGCGATCACCAGCACCATCTCGCGGACCATCATCACCCACGGCTCGACCGAAATGATGGTGCTGTCGATGTTCTTCTTCGGCGGCCCCACCCTGCACTACTTCGCGCTGGCGCTGACCGTCGGCATCTTGTTCGGCATCTACTCCTCGGTGTTCGTCGCCGCGGCGCTGGCCATGTGGCTGGGCGTCAAGCGCGAGGACCTGGTCAAGGGCGAGAAGAAGCCGGGCGACGTCGACCGCGAAGACCCGAACTTCGGCGCGCAAGCCTGACGGGCCTGCCGCGGATAGTTTCAAGCCAACAAAAAAGGGCACCTTCGGGTGCCCTTCTTTGTTATGCCGTTGCTACTCGGAACGCGCTCGGGACGCGCTCAGAACTGCTCGATCCACACCGCCAGGCGATCCGCGGCAAACTCCGCGGTGCGATCGGCGGGCCGGTAGACGATGGAATCGCCCTCCCGCACAGCCTTGAGCGCGCCGCCGGTTTCATCCAGCCACAGCAGCCCGGCCAGCCAGGTGGCGTGCTGCGCGGACACTTCCTTATCCACCGGCTCCCCCAGGTACTCGGCAAGCGCGGCGCCCTGGATCCATACCAGGGCATCCCCATCGCGGCGCACGTTGGCTGCGCCTTGCGTCGCGGCCAGCGTCTCGGCCAGTGCCGCCACCGCATCGCCCGCGCCACGGCCGGCAAGCTGCGTGCGCAGCGCGGCGAGCTTGGCCGCTACCGCGTGGCCGAAGGTGCCGCTGCGGCGGCTTTCCGCCGCCACCAGGTCGGCGTAGTCCATCAACAGCCAGTCCGGCTCGGGATTCTGCACGCCGACCAGCGCGGCCGAGGCCAGGTAGGTGTCCACCGGCTGGAAGCGCTCCGGGCCAATCAGGCTGGCCGACAGCGTGCGGATCAGGCCGATGCGCGCGGCAATGGTCTGCCGCTGCAGCACGCTCAGCTTCTCGCGCAGCAACTGGTCGCGCTCCTTGCGCAGGCCGGCCATCTCAAGCGCCTGCTTGAGCTCCATGCGCAGCGAGGTGATGTCCCACGGCTTCTTGATATAGCGATGGATCTGCCCCTCGTTGACGGCCGCGACCGTATGCTCGATCTCCGAGTAGGCCGTGGTCAGGATCCGCACGATGTGCGGATAGCGCTCGCGCGCGTAGCGCAGCAGCTCGTTGCCGTACTCGCCCGGCATGCGCTGGTCGGAGACCAGGACCGCAAGGCTGTCCGCGTGCGCATCCAGCAGCGCCTTGCCCTCTTCGACCGAGCCACCGGTCACGACCGGCGCCAGGGCTCCGATGGCACGCTGGAAATACTTGACGGCCGTCGCCTCGTCATCGACGAACAGAATCGCCGGTGATGGTGCCTGCGTGGCATTCGGTTCGTTCATCGATTACTCCTATGCATTCGACTCTTGGTATTGGGGAAATCCAGCGTCACCGTGGTACCCGCACCGGACGTAGACTCGATCCGGATGCCGCCACCGAAAGACTGCATGACACGGTTGCAAAAAATCATGCCCAGTCCGTTGCCGCCGGTACTCGCATGGGTGGTGACCGGATCCACCAGAAGGCGCCCCATCACCTCAGGTGGTATGCCCGGGCCGTTGTCGCAGATGCGGATCGCGGCATCGGGCTCGGCCGCCACCACGAAACGCAGCGAAGGCGAGTCGACGCCGTCAAGCGCCCGCAGCGCATTGGACAACAGCGACGACAGCACGAGCGCCACGCAATTGGGCAGTGTGCGCACGGCAAAGTCGTCATGCATTTCGATCTTCACCCACTCGCGCTGCGGCCCGGCAAAGGGGTAGGTGTCGAGCAGCGCGGCGATCAGGCCGCCGGCGGTCACTTCCCGGCTGGCGCCCGCTCGCGTGCTCGGCCGGCTGCCGCTGCTGCGCACCGACTGCAGGAACGACGAAATCACGGCCAGGCAATACTGCGCGTTGTCGTGCATCGACGTGGCCGCCTGGCCAATCTCGCTCTGGCGCAGCGGATTGTATTCCGCCGCGATACGGCTTTCGATACCCCGCGCAAAATTTGCAATCGCCGCCAACGGCGTGTTCAGTTCATGCGCCAGGAAGGCCAGCGTCTCGTCGATCGCCATCAGGCGCTGATGGCGGATCGAGCGTTCGCGATAGCGCTCGGCGGCCAGCCGCAGCGCTTCGCGCACCTGGCCCAGCTCGATGGGCTTTTCCAGGATGCGGAACACTTCGCCAGTGTTGACCGTCTTCAACAGCATGTCCTTGTCCGCGTAGGCGGTCACCAGGATGCGCACGATCTGCGGGTATTCGAGCGCAACCTGGCGCAGCAGGTCGCCGCCATCACGCCCCGGCATGCGGAAATCCGTCACCAGCACGGCGATGCGCGCACTCTCCCGGCGCAGGATGCGTACTGCTTCGTCGGCGCCGCTGGCAACCAGCACCTCGTACTCCGTGCCGACCGCGCGGGCGAAGTACTTGCATGCCATTTCCTCGTCATCGACGTAGAGCACGGTAAGCCGTGGTTGACGGGCGTCGCTCATGGCATTCTCAGTCGGCTCGGGGCAGGTCGAAGCTGAACGAGGCCCACTTGCCCAGTTCGCTCTCGGCAAACAGCACGCCACCGTGACGCTCGATCACCGCGTAGCTGATCGACAAGCCAAGGCCCAGGCCCTGGCCGACTTCGCGCGTGGTGAAGAAGGGCTCGAACACGCGCGCCAGGTGCTCTTGCGCAATGCCCGGCCCGTTGTCCTTCACGGTCACATGCAGCCGGCGCTCCACCCACTTCACGGTGGTATGGATGGCTGGGGCCTGCGTGCCGGCCTTGCGCATGGCCAGCGCGGCATTGGAGAACAGGTTGATCAGCACACCGATCACCGCGGCTTCGTCGCCCAGCACCAGCGTATCGGTCGGCAGCTCGCGCGTGACCGCCACCCCGCGCAGTTCATGGGCGGTCAGCCGGATCGAGGAATCGAGCGCCTTCTCGAACAGGAACGGTGTGCCCTCCGCTTCGGCACCGGGCTTGCGATAGGCGAAGGTCTTCAGGTCCGACACGATATGCTGGATGCGTTGCATTCCCTGCTTGGCGTCCACCAGGCACTCCTGCAGCATCGGTTCGTTCTTGGCCACCGGTTCTTCCAGCGCGACTTCGATTGCCATCAGGCAGAAGTTGACCGGGTTGTTGACCTCGTGCAGCAGGCCCGCGGCCAGCGTACCGATGGCCGCCATCTTTTCCTGCTGCAGCATCTGGCCCTTGATGTCGACCAGCTTGCGGTTGATCACTTCGAGCTCGCCGTTCTTTTCCGCCACTTCGGCCTTCAGGCGGAACAGCATGAAGCGCGCCCGCTCATTGAAGAAGGTATAGACCGCGCTGGCCGCCGCGGCAAACAGCAGGAACAGCGAATTGACGATAAAGGTGCCCGCCGGCTCGATGCCGCCGGGGTGCAGCACGCAGGCAAGCAGGTAGAACAGGTAGGACAGTATCCCGAAGACCAGGTTCTGCCACAAGCCGAACGGCAGCGCGATGCCTGACGCGAAGATGGCGAGATTCAGCCCGACGTAATACGGCGACTCCACGCCATCGGTATGCCAGATCATCCACGAGATCATGATCTGCGGCAGCAGCAGCCACGACAACGTCAGCCATGGCGCAAAGCGGCGCCCGGCCGTGCTGTACAACAGCATCACGATGCCGGCGATCAGCAGCGACACCAGCACGCGCGCCACGGCGAAGGGCGCCTGCAACTGCGGATACTGGCCGTAGTCCAGCCCCACGCCGAGCAGCACCAGCACGATGGCGGTATAGGCGCCGCCGCGGCTGAAGGCCAGGCGGAAATCCGCCAGCTCGGTCTGGTAACCCGCGTAAAGTTGATTGGTGCTCATGGCTGGGCCGGCTACTGGCGTTTCAGAGGATGATCGCTTCGGCGAACACATTTACCCCGGTCTGGTCGACATAGAGCTTGTGATCGCGGGATTGTTCGGGCAGCAGCATACTCATCCTGGCCTCGTCGCGATAGATCAGGTACCACTCCAGCAGGTGTTCCATCCCGAATTTCTCCGGATTGTCCGAATGGACGTTGGTTACCAGCAACTGGCCGCCCGGCCGCGTACGCGCGGCAAAATAGCTCAGCAGGCGGGAACACACCTTATCGGACAGGTAGTCGAACAACCCGGCGCAGTACACCGCATCGAACTCGCGCAGCCCGGCGTCGTCCGGCGCGATCTTGCGCTTAAGCAGTTCATGTACCGATTGATGCACCATCTCCACCGACACCGTGTGCCCCGCCGAAGCGGCCGAGCCCTCGATGGAGGACTTGGTGTAAGCCAGGGTCTCCTCGCTGAAGTCGACCAGTTGGAACGACAGTAGCTCGGGCTGAGGATACTCGCGCACGAAGCGCTGGATCTCGAAGGCCGGGCCGCAGCCGACATTCAGGATGCGAAACGGCCTGCCGGCCGCGCGGGCGGCATCGGCCTGGCGCGACAGGAAATCGACCAGCAGGTCGATCCGGTTGCGGTGGGCGGTCGCCACGGCCGCCTTGAGGAAGGCCGTATTGACGATCTGGAAGTAGGTGGTCGGGCCCTGCTGCGGATCGTTCAGGATCTGGTTGACCATCTCATAGTCGCCCGCATAGCCCAGCGGCTTGGTGAAGGTGCGGTAGACAAAGGGGGCGCGCAGCAGCAGCGGATGCAGGGCCGATTGCGCGTATGTGCGGTGCACCGGCGCGATCTCCGCGTCCACCTGCTCGGCCTCGCCTTCGAGCCGGTCAAGGTAAGTCTTGACCTTGAGCATGATTGGCGTGGCGAGCTCGTAGAACACGTCCTCGCGCAACCGTCCGTCGGTCTTGGGCAGGTTCTCGGTCAGGTCGACCTGCTCGACCCAGCGCGAGACTTCCGAGAGAAACGCGCGCATTTCGTTGACCACGATCTGGTAATCGCGCCGGATATTGAAGCGCGCATCCCAGTCGTTGATGAACAGTTCGGCCTCGCGCCCAACCGATTTAGGCTCATTGGGCAGGTCGCTCAGCTCGCGCCATTCATCGATCAGCGTCAGCGATACCACCGCGGTGAGGCCGGTGTTCACCAGGCTCATCACCACCGCCTTGCCCAGGTAGGCGTTCTTGCTGCCCATGCGCACACTCAGCTCGCTCAGCACCTCACTGACCTGGACGATCGAGTATGGATTGTAGATTTCCATCACCAGAGCTTTTCTCTGGAGATTGATAATTGTGCCCCGCACCTGCTCGCCCTGCGAGTTGCGGAAACTAACCACCGGATCGATTTGCGTTTGGGAGTACACGGTATTGCGCCAGAGAAATCCGAAAAACGCTGCCGGCCGCCCAGTTCAACAATGCATCATTGACTGGCCGGGTACAGCTCGTAGGGCGATGGATCGCTACGCTAGGCCAGTGTCAGGGGGTACTGCTGGGATACATGTCGGTAATCGGTTGCGGGCATGGGCGTCCTGATGATGGCACGCGCGCGACTACACCCTGGTAACTGTGACTGAGACTGAAACTGAGTGAGACTGATTGAGACTGTACTGGGTAGGACTGTAACTGAATCTTAGCGGATCATTGTACTGTGGGCGTCAAGTGCAGACAACACAACCTGCGCAAGCCCGCTCGCCGAGCCAGGAACGACTGGAAACCACCGAAAATAATGCAAAAGGCCGGGAATGCTCCCGGCCTTTTTTTTAGTCGACGCTTGGTTGGCACTTGGCCGGGCTTTAGTCCGCCTTTACGCCTTCGACCTGGATCGCCAGCTTGACCTCGGGCTTGAAGCCCATCTTCACGCCGTAGTCGATACCGAAATCGGCACGGTTGAAGGTGCCCACCGCGTCAGCACCGCAGGCTTCGCGCTTGAGCATCGGATGCTGGATGCACTTGAACTCGCGGATCTCCAGCTTGACCGGCTTGGACACGCCGTGCAGAGTCAGCACGCCATCGACTTCGGTCGGCACATCGCCGTTGAACTTGGAGAACTTGCCCTTGTAGGTGGCTTCGGGGAAGGCTTCGACGTTGAACATGTCGGGGCCCTTCACGTGCTGGTTCAGCTTGCTGTTGCCGAAGTCGACCGAGGCGGGATCGATCTTGATATCCACCGAGCCGGTCTTCGCGGCACGGTCCAGCGTCACCACGCCGCTCGACTTTTCGAACTTGCCGCGCCAGGTCGACAGGCCGCCCAGGTGGTCGGCTTCGAAGCTCGGGTACGTGTGGGTGGGATCGAGGTTGTAGGTCACCGTGTTGGCGGATGCGACGCCGACGGCGGACAGGGCCGCGACAGCGGCGAGGATGGTGCGCAATTTCATAAGAGCTCCCGGCAAAAAGTTGGGGATGAACAGCAAAGGAATGGCTGGGAAGATGGGCGCCGCGCGCTTACTTCTTGGCCAAGGTCACGATACGGAATTTGATCTGGACATCGTCGGCCACGACGGAAGTGTCCTTCCATTCGCCGTCGCCGATGTTGTACACGGTACGCTTGATCGGCAGCACGCCTTCAAACACCTGGCCACCGGCATCCTGGCGATAGCTTGCCGGAATCACGACGTCCTGGGTCTTGCCTTTGATGGTGAGCTTGCCTGCCACCTCATACTTGCCGGCGGCGCCGGCCTTGATGCTGGTCGACTGGAACACCGCCTTGGGGTACTTGGCCGCGTCGAACCAGTCGCGTCCCTTGACCTCCTTGGTGGTCTCGGCGTCGCCGATCTCGAAGCTGGACACGTCGATCTCGACCTTGGCCGAGGATGTTGCCAGCTTGGCGGGATCGAACGCGACGGTGGCGTCGAATTTCTTGAACTTGCCCTCCATCGGCACGCCGATCTGGCGGGCCGTCGCGGTGACCGAGCTCTTGGCCGCGTCGACCTGGGCCCAGGCGTAGTTGGCTGCGATGCCGGCGGTGGCCAGCGTGGCTGCCATCAGGAGCGCGCTCGGGCGGGGAATGCGTTTCATTAAAAACTCCTGTCGCTAAGAGGGCCTTGCGGCCCTCGGTCATTTGTCGGTTTGCCGGTATGTCGGTACGTCGGCTTACTTGAGGAACGGCAGCATGCGCGCCAGCGTGCCATCGCGTTCGATGAACTGATGCTTGATGGCAGCCGCCGCATGCACTACGACGATCACGGCCATCAGGTAGTTCAGCCAGATGTGGACCAGCTTGAGGATTTCCTTGAGCGCATCGCTCTTCTCGATCAGCGCGGGCAGCTGCCAGATGCCCAGGTAGACCACGGGAACCCCTGAAGCCGAGCTGTACAGGTAGCCCGTGATGGGCACCACCACGATCAGCGCGTAGAGCAGCAGGTGCGCCGCGTGCGCGGCCTTGGCCTGCCAGGCCGGAGTGCCCGCGGCCGGTGCCGGCGCGCGGTGGGTGGCGCGCCACAGCACGCGCAGCACCGCGATGGCAAAGACGGTCACGCCGATCCACTTGTGCCAGGAAAACAGCTTGAGCTTGAGCATCGACAAGCCCGGGATGCTGGTCATGTACAGGCCCAGCCCGAAGGCGGCGAAGATCAGCAGCGCGATGATCCAGTGCAGGCCGATCGCCGTGGCTCCATAGGCGGACGTCGGCTGCGGCGCTGCGGCAGCGCCGGCGTGGGCGCCGGCTTTGGCTTGGGAATGCATGGATAAGGACCCCTGCCCTTGCGGGCGTTTCACAATCTTTTACTGAACGGCAATTGCTGCTGCTCCTTGAATTCTCGCATTATTGTGCGGCAGGCAGGTTGCGGAACGGTCTGAAATTCATGGAATCATTCAAACCATTTGAAGTGACATTACGCCGCAGCCGGCAAGCCGTGCCCGCGCTGGCCGCCCAACAACAAAAAAGCCATCCGCAGGGATGGCTTTTTTTGCAACGCGCCGGCCGGCAGGCCGGAAGAATCACACGCGCTCGGCGAGGCTGACGGCGCGGCCGATATAGGTGGCCGGGGTCATTTCCAGCAGCAGCTTCTTGGCATCGTCGGGGATCGCCAGGCCGCTGATGAAGGTCTGCAGCGCCTCGCGCGAGATGCCCTTGCCGCGCGTCAGTTCCTTGAGCTGCTCGTAGGGATTGGGCACGCCAAAGCGGCGCATGACGGTCTGCACCGGCTCGGCCAGCACTTCCCAGCAGTTGTCGAGGTCTTCGTCCAGGCGCTCGGGGTTGGTTTCCAGCTTGCCCAGGCCGCGCAGGCAGGCCTCATAGGCCAGCAGGCTGTAGCCGAAGGCCACGCCCATGTTGCGCAGCACGGTGGAATCGGTCAGGTCGCGCTGCCAGCGCGACAGCGGCAGCTTTTCCGACAGGTGGCGCAGCACCGCGTTGGCCAGGCCCAGGTTGCCTTCCGAGTTCTCGAAGTCGATCGGGTTGACCTTGTGCGGCATGGTCGACGAGCCGATTTCGCCGGCCTTGGTGAGCTGCTTGAAGTAGCCCAGCGAGATATAGCCCCAGATGTCGCGGTTCAGGTCGAGCAGGATGGTGTTGGCGCGGGCGATGGCGTCGAACAGCTCGGCCATGTAATCGTGCGGCTCGATCTGGATGGTGTAGGGGTTGAAGGTCAGGCCCAGGCGCGTTTCGATCACCTGCCTGGAGAAGGCTTCCCAGTCGAAGCTGGGGTACGCCGACAGGTGGGCGTTGTAGTTGCCGACCGCGCCGTTCATCTTGCCCAGCAGCTCCACGCGCTGGATGCGCTCGATGGCGCGCGCCAGGCGTGCCGCCACGTTAGCCATTTCCTTGCCCAGCGTGGTCGGGCTGGCCGGCTGGCCGTGGGTGCGCGACAGCATCGGCTGGCGGGCATTGGCATGCGCCAGCTCCACCAGGCGCGCGTGCACGCGTTGCAGCGTGGGCAGGATCACGCCTTCGCGGGCGCCCTTGAGCATCATGCCGTGCGAAGTGTTGTTGATGTCTTCCGAGGTGCAGGCGAAATGGATGAACTCGCTCGCGGCTTCCAGCTCGGCGTTGCCCTTGACCTGTTCCTTGAGCCAGTATTCCACGGCCTTCACGTCATGGTTGGTGACCGCCTCGATCTCCTTGATGCGCGATGCGTGGGCTTCGGTGAAGTTGTCCACCAGCGCCAGCAGGGCCGCTTCCGAGGCCGGCGAGAACTTCGGCATGTCGGGCAGGCCGGCTTGCGACAGCGCGATCAGCCAGTGCACTTCCACCTTGACGCGGTTGCGCATGAAGGCTGCTTCCGAGAGCCACTCGCGCAGCGCATCGGCCTTGGAGGCGTAGCGGCCATCGATAGGAGACAGGGCGGTGAGCGGGGAGAGCGAGGAAGAAGACATGCTGGGAGACCGGAGGGATAGAGGGAAGTGGTTACGCAAGCGTGGCCGGGCGGGCAGATTGCGCGGGCAAAATGGCCGGGCGAGGCCCTCGCGGGCCGAAGTGGCCGGTGACAAGGCCGAACCGGTCTAACGAGGGGAAAAGACACAAAAACAGGTCCAATTCGCCTCAAGAAGAGAACAATTCGGCGCAAAAACCGACTGACGGCACGACGGAAAGCGGGCATTTTACCATCGCGGCCCGCCTTCTGTGGACGCGTTCGCGGGGCCGGGCAGCTCGCGCGTCTCGGCATGACGACACGGCAGGCAGGCGCCGCGCACGCCCGGCACATCCCGGACGGGGCACGGGTATACTCGCGCTCGCCGATCCGCTAGCCTGTTATGAAGTGCATCGGGCATGCCGGGGCGCGCGAGACGCGGCCGATGCACTTCATAACAAGCTCGAGGGGAGTCCATGAAGCTGTATGCATCGCAAACCAGCCCTTACGCGCGTAAGGTGCGCGTCGTGATGGCGGAAAAGAAGATCGATTACCAGATGGTCGAGGTTGACGTGTGGTCGCCGGACACCACCATCTCCCAGTTCAACCCGCTGGGCAAGGTACCGTGCCTGGTCATGGAAGACGGCGGCGCGATTTTCGACTCGCGCGTGATCGTCGAATACGTCGACACCCTGACGCCCGTCAGCCGCATGATCCCGCAAGGCGCCCGCGAACGCGTCGAGGTACGCTGCTGGGAAGCGCTGGCCGACGGCCTGCTCGATGCCGCCCTGCTGGCACGCCTGGAACACACGCAGCGCGAGCCCGCGCAGCGCAGCGAGCGCTGGGTCCAGCGCCAGCTCGGCAAGATCGACGCCGCGGTGGCCGCCATCGCCGACGGCCTGGCCGACCGGCCCTGGTGCTCGGGCAACCACTACTCGCTGGCCGACGTGGCCGTGGGCTGCGCGTTGTCGTACCTCGACTTCCGCTTCCCGGACATCGCCTGGCGTGAGCGCCACCCGCGCCTCGCCGTGTACCAGGACAAGCTTGCCAAGCGCCAGTCGTTCATCGACACGGAACCGCCACGCGCCTGAGCCTTGCCTGCGCCTCCTGCCGCGCGAAGAGGAAAAAAAACCGGCCATCGAGCCGGTTTTTTCATGCGATCGCGCTCGGCGCGCGTCACCGGATGATGCCGCCGCCCAGGCAGACATCGCCGTCGTACAGCACCGCCGACTGGCCGGGCGTGACCGCCCACTGCGCCTGCGCGAACGTCAGTTGCAGGGCATCGTCGCCGGCCCCCGTCACCGTGCAGGGCGCATCGCTCTGCCGATACCGCGTCTTGGCCGACAGCGTGGTGCCCACTGCCGGACCGGTGCCCGCCACCCACGACAGGTCGGCCGCGTCGAGCGTAGGCGTCAGCAGCCACGGATGCTCATGGCCCTGCACCACATACAGCGTGTTGCTGGCCATATCCTTGCGCGCCACGTACCAGGCGTCGCCGTTGCCCGCGCGGCTGCCGCCCAGGCCGATGCCCTTGCGTTGCCCCAGCGTGTAGAACGCCAGACCGATGTGCTGGCCGACTTCCTTGCCGTCCGGGGTCTTCATCGGCCCCGGCTTGGTCGGCAGGTAGCGGTTGAGAAAATCGCGGAACGGCCGCTCGCCGATAAAGCAGATGCCGGTGGAATCCTTCTTCTTGGCATTGGGCAGGCCGATCTCGGCAGCGATCTCGCGCACGCGCGTCTTGGGCATCTCGCCCAGCGGAAACAGCGTGCGCGACAGCTGCGCCTGGTTCAGCCGGTGCAGAAAGTAGCTCTGGTCCTTGGTGTGGTCAAAGGCCTTGAGCAGCTCGAAGCGGCCCGTGCCGGCCCCCACATCCGCCCCAGCTTCGCGCACGCGCGCGTAGTGGCCGGTGGCGATGGTGTCAGCGCCCAGCGACATGGCGTGGTCCAGGAAGGCCTTGAACTTGATCTCGGCATTGCACAGCACGTCCGGGTTAGGCGTGCGGCCGGCCGAGTATTCGCGCAGGAAGTCCGCAAAGACGCGGTCCTTGTACTCGGCGGCGAAATTGACCGCTTCCACGTCGACGCCGATGAGGTCGGCCACCGAGACCACGTCCAGCCAGTCCTGCCGGGTCGAGCAATACTCGCTGTCGTCGTCGTCTTCCCAGTTCTTCATGAACAGGCCGATCACCTCGTAGCCTTGCTGCTTGAGCAGCCAGGCTGTCACCGACGAATCCACGCCACCCGACATGCCCACCACCACGCGCTTGCCCTGGCTCATGACAGCACTCCGCTGCCCACCACGGAAGGATGGGTGTAAAGCACGTCGAGCGCGAAGCGCTTGCCCGCCAGGTAGTCCTCGATGCAGGCCAGCAGCAGCGGCGTGCGATGGCGCTCGGGGCAGGCGCGGATTTCGTCGGCGCTCATCCACACGGTGCGCACGATGCCCACATCGAGCTGACGCCCGGCATCGAGCGCGCCCAGCTCGCCGGTAAAGGCGAAGCGCACATAGGTGATGTCGCCACCCGGGCGCGCCGCCGTGCCGGCCGAGTGCGGGCGGGCCATATAGCAGCCCAGCAGCGCGCGCGGCTCGAACGTGTGCGCGGTTTCTTCCAGCGTTTCGCGGATGACGGCGTGAATCAGGCTCTCGCCCGGGTCGAGATGGCCGGCAGGCTGGTTCAACCGCAGGCCGTCGGGGGTTTCTTCTTCCACCAGCAGGAAGCGGCCGCCGCGCTCAATTACCGCGGCAACCGTGACGCTGGCCTTCCAGTCGTGTGACATGATGCACAAATTTTAGGCAATCCGGCATTCTACCGGTTGCCGCCCTTTCACGCATCCTGCGCATCCGACGCATCCGGCGCCGCGCCCGCGCCAGCGCTAGGCCGGCAGCAAAGTGCGCTCCACGTCCTCCACCGCCGGCAGCGAAGCGATCACCTGGTCCAGCCGTTCGCGCAGCGCGCGGCTGGCCGGCGCCAGTGGCCGCCTGACCTCGGAACCTGCCAGCCCGCACAATGCCAGCGCGGTCTTGACCGGGGCCGGATTGGGCTCGGAAAACAGCAGAGAGATCAATGGCGAAAGGCTCGCGAACAGCGCACGCGCTTCGGCAACACGGCCCTGCGCCACCCGTTGCAGCAGCCGCACGAACAGATCCGGGCGGATGTGCGCGCAAGCCGGCACCACGCCGTCGCCACCCGCTAGCAGGTGGTCCAGCATGGCAGCGTCCTCGCCGCAAAAAACTGCGAGCCGGTCGTTGCCGGCCAGGGCGCGAAGCCCGGTCGCGTCGCACTCCTTGACCGCGACGACGCGCGGATGCGCGGCCAGCCGCTGCACCAATGCCGGTGACATGTTGCAGCCAGTGCGCTTGGGCACGTTGTAGAGCATCAGCGGGCGCCAGGTGGCATCCGCCACGCGTTCGACATGCCAGGCAATGCCCTCATCGCCGGGCCGCAGGTAGTACGGCGGCGGCACCAGGTAGCCCGCCAGGTCGAAGCGGTCGAGCTGGCGCACCTGCTCGCAAACCACGCGGGTATCCACGCCGCCAACGCCAGCCAGCACCGGCAGCGCACCGTCCACCGCCTCCAGCACCGC
This sequence comes from Cupriavidus basilensis, assembly GCF_008801925.2. NCBI lineage: Bacteria > Pseudomonadati > Pseudomonadota > Betaproteobacteria > Burkholderiales > Burkholderiaceae > Cupriavidus > Cupriavidus basilensis. Next base: position 3,791,320 of record NZ_CP062803.1, read on the forward strand.
GGCGGTAAACATCAGCCGCTCATCCCGCGTGAGCAAGCCGCCCTCCCCGGTCGTGCCCAGGATGACCAGCCCATCCACGCCGCTGGCCACATAGTGCGCGGCCAGCCGCTGCGCGCAGGCCAGGTCCAGCTCGCCGCCCTGCATCGGTGTCACCAGCGGCAGCCACAACGTCGCGCGGCTGTCTTCGCGCAAGCCCGCCATCATCTCAGTGCGCGGCATGGTCTTGTCCTAGCATCGTGGTGACGCCGAACTCGGCGGCCGGCAGGGCCATCATGATGGCATGCATGGCAGCGTCGCGGCCGCCGCGCTCGACTTCCACATGCAGCGTGGTCTCGCCATGGCGGTGGTCCACCTCGACCACGTAGATGCGCGCCAGTTGGCCGATCGCGCGGTGCAGCGACTGGCGCAGTGCGAAGACCTGGCTCGACGCCACCGCCAGGCGCAGGCGGATCCAGCTGTGCGCGGTGTCCACGCCAAGCGCGGGCGCGACGGCCTGCGCGGCTTCGATGCCAGATGCGTCAAGGCGCGCGGTGCGGGATTCGGTGCGGGTAAGACGGCGGCGTGGCACGCAAGCAAAGGCCACGGCAAGGCTCGACTGTCGCATTTGAGCGGGACCCGCGCTGGGCGGGTCGTCTGTTGAAGATGCAACCATGCTAAGCATGGCCGCCTCAAGTTGATGCAGTAATCGCCGCCGCCGCCATCAAAATGTCATCAAGATGGCGCGGCATGCTCAGAACGTCTTGGTAAGCGACGCGAAGGCGGCTGCCTTGCCGATATAACGGCCAGGCACATTGGTGTAGACCGACTTGTTGGCATTGGTGTCGATATAAGCGATCGCCAGCGCAAAGCCTTTGCCCAGATCCTTGGTCAACCCCAGCTTCCAGTCCGTGTACGAGGCGTCCGTGACATTCCTCACCTTCTGGTAGCCGACGTGCGCATTGAGCGTCAGGTCCCAGACGTTCAGCGGCACATTGGCCGACAGGTCTACGTAGTAGCTGTTCTTGCTGTCGTTGAAGCCGAACAGGTTGGTCACTGCGTGCGAGTATTTCAGGAACACCGGGCCGTAGCCGATGCCGCCGTACAGCTCCGTCGTGTACGGGCGTGTGTAGCCGGCCGGATAGTCGCCGGGATAGTAGTATTCCAGCACGCCCACGTCGTAGTTCCATTCGAGCCCGCCCAGCGTGACGGTGTTCTTGAAGCCGCCGTAGAAATCCATCTCGATCGGCGCCGACACCTTGGCGTTGCTATCGCCAAGCCAGCTGATGCTGGAGTTCCAGTTGCCCACGTAGAAGCCGCTCGAATGCGTGTAGTCGAACCCGCCCTGGATCGCCGGGCGACGGTTGGACTGCATCAGGCCCCGGTAGCGATACTCGCTGGCCAGCGTGACGTTGGCCGTGAAGGTGTGCGGCGACGCGTCGGCTGCTGCGGCTGCATCGGGCGCGCCCTGTGCGAAGGCGGCCGGCGTGGCGAGAAGCGTGGCGCAGGACAGGGTAGCGAGACAGGCGTGCGAAACGTTGAAGCGAAGAGCAGTCATGGATAACTTGGCAATTGGAAGAACTTCGATCGGTGGACAGTCACGCATGCAGCGACGACTGAAGCCACGGCGAGCGTCAGGATGACAGTGGCCGCGGCGCGACCGGAACAGTACGGGCACGCGCCTAAAATAGGTGTCAAGAAAATACCGGCCCGCCAAGGGATGGCGTAAAAATCGTAAAGGGAACGTCCCGGCATACCCTGGGATGAACCGGCAGGTCCCGCGAGGGGGTGATGCGGTTGCGCAAAAGCCGACCGGCCGGTCACCACATATCGTCAGATTCCTGTAAGCTGCGAAAAAATTGTGCGCTGCGTTCGGCCTGGCCGGACGCATGGCAGACACAAAGGGCAGACACAAAAGGGCCAAAGACGTCCGCCCGCCTAGCAGATCAGTGGCATTGTCAGAATGAGCCGAAGCGGTTCTGGCCAGGCGCGTTGCCATGTCGTGGCAGTCGTACGACAAGCTCGCGTGCCAGCGCCGGAATCATTTTGACAGCGCCTCAAAGACGCCAGCAAAAGGAGAAATTGACGATGCACATCGGCATCCCGCAGGAGACGCGGGCAGGTGAGACTCGTGTCGCCGCCACCCCGGAGACGGTCAAGAAGTACGTGACCCAGGGCCATCAGGTCATCGTCCAGTCGGGAGCCGGCGTACGCGCCAGCGTGCCGGACTCGGCGTATGAGGCCGTCGGCGCCACCATTGGCACCGCGGCGCAAGCCTTCGGCGCGCAGTTGGTGCTGAAGGTCCGCGCCCCCGTCGATGCCGAGCTCGCGCTGATGAAGCCGGGCGCCGTGCTGGTCGGCATGCTCAATCCCTTCGACGCAGAGAACAACGCGCGCATGGCGGGCGCCACGCTGACCGCCTTCGCGCTGGAAGCCGCGCCGCGCACCACGCGCGCGCAGAGCATGGACGTGCTCTCTTCCCAGGCCAATATCGCCGGCTACAAGGCCGTGCTGGTCGCCGCGCATCATTACCAGCGTTTCATGCCCATGCTGATGACCGCCGCCGGCACCGTCAAGGCGGCCCGCGTGCTGATTCTCGGCGCCGGCGTGGCGGGCCTGCAGGCCATCGCCACCGCCAAGCGGCTGGGCGCGGTCATCGAAGCCTCCGACGTGCGCCCCGCCGTCAAGGAACAGATCGAATCGCTGGGCGCCAAATTCCTCGATGTGCCCTTCGTCACCGACGAAGAGCGCGAGATCGCGCAGGGCGTGGGCGGCTATGCCCGCCCCATGCCGCCCGACTGGATGCGGCGCCAGGCCGAACTGGTGCACGAGCGCGCCAAGGCCGCCGACATCGTCATCACTACCGCGCTGATCCCGGGCCGCCAGGCGCCGGTGCTGCTCAAGGAAGAAACCGTGCAGGCGATGAAGCCGGGCTCGGTGGTGGTCGACCTCGCCGCGGCGCAGGGCGGCAACTGCCCGCTGACGGTGGCTGACGAAGTGGTGGAACGCCACGGCGTCACGCTGATCGGGCACACCAACCTGGCCAGCATGGTGGCAGCCGACGCGTCGGCGCTTTATGCGCGCAACGTGCTCGACTTCCTCAAGCTCGTCATCGACAAGGAAGGCCAGTTCACGCTGAACCTGGAGGACGATATCGTCGCCGCCTGCCTGATGTGCAAGGATGGCCAGGTGGTCCGCGGCGCGTCCTGAAGCGGCAGCGGGCCCGCCGCGGCCCGGTCGCTTTAGAATGGCGCCAGGCGGTTCCGGCCAGGTGCAGGGTAGCGCGCCTGCCGCTATCGGGCAGTACTGCCGGTGCGGCTGGCCGGGCTGGCCGATACCCGGGCCCCGGAACCATTCCAAGTGGCCCATCAGGACTCAACCCCAGGGGCTACCCTACAAGCTCATCCAGCATCAACCAAGGACGTATCACCCATGCAACGCATCATGCTCCGCGCCAAGCTCCATCGTGTCACCGTGACACAGGCGGACCTCAACTATGAGGGGTCATGCGGCATCGACGAGAATCTGCTCGAAGCGGCCGACATGAAGGAGTTCGAGAAAATCGAGCTATACAACGTCAACAATGGCGAGCGCTTCTCCACCTACATCATCAAGGGCGTGCGCGGCAGCGGCGAGATCTCGCTCAACGGCGCGGCCGCACGGCGCGCGCACCTGGGCGACCATCTCATCATCTGCACCTACGCGCCGATGAGCGATGAAGAGATCGCCACCTACAAGCCGAAGATCATCCTGGTGGACGACAACAACGCCATCAAGGAAATCAAGAAGGTGTAAGCAAATGAGGACATCGCGCCGGGAGCCAACGCCGGTGCGGTGCCTGCATCCGGCGTGCGATTTTCGGATTCAGCCGTACCGTCACCCCTGGGGTGACGGTACCTAAGCGACAGACGACAACGCGGCACCAGGCGGGGCATCGATGCAGTAGGCGCTCACAGGCGCCTGGCCAGGCAAAAGAACACGGGACAACCGCGCAGCAAGGCATTCAAGCAACGGAGGAGAAGTCGATGGAAATGGTGAACCACACGGTGATCAACCTGATCATCTTCGTGCTAGCGATCTACGTGGGCTACCACGTGGTCTGGACGGTGACGCCCGCCCTGCACACCCCGCTGATGGCCGTGACCAATGCGATCTCGGCCATCATCATCGTCGGCGCCATGCTGGCTGCCGGCCTGACCGAGGGCCCCGTGGGCCGCACCATGGGCACGCTGGCGGTCGCGCTCGCCGCGGTCAACGTGTTCGGCGGCTTCCTGGTGACACAGCGCATGCTGGAGATGTTCAAGAAGAAGGAACCTAAGGCCAAGGCCGGCAAGGGTCATGAGGAGGGCGCCAAGTGAGCATGAACCTCGTCACCCTGCTCTACCTGCTCGCCTCGGTCTGCTTCATCCAGGCGCTCAAGGGCCTGTCCCATCCCAGCTCCGCGCGGCGCGGCAATGCCTTCGGCATGATCGGCATGGCCATTGCCGCGGTGACCACGCTGGTGCTGATCGCCAAGCTCAAAAGCGAGTTCCTGGCCATCGGCGCGGGCCAGTCGTCGGTCAGCGAAGGCATGGCGCTGATCTTCGGTGCGCTGGTGGTTGGCGGCGGCATCGGCGCCTACGTGGCAAGAAAGGTCGAGATGACCAAGATGCCCGAGCTGGTGGCCGCCATGCACTCGCTGATCGGTATGGCCGCGGTCTGCATCGCGGTGGCCGTGGTGGCCGAGCCGTCGGCATTCAGCATCACGCCGCCGGGCTCGCACGATATCCCGTTTGGCAACCGCATCGAGCTGTTCATCGGCTGCTTTGTCGGCGCCATCACCTTCTCCGGTTCGGTGATCGCCTTCGGCAAGCTGTCGGGCAAGTACAAGTTCCGCCTGTTCCAGGGCGCGCCGGTGTCCTTTGCCGGGCAGCACTTGCTGAACCTGCTGCTGGCGGTGGCCATGATCGGCTTCGGCATCATCTTCTGCCTGTCGCAGGACTGGCTGCCCTTCCTGCTGATGCTGGCGATCGCCTTCGTGCTGGGCGTGCTGATCATCATCCCGATCGGCGGCGCCGACATGCCGGTGGTGGTGTCGATGCTGAACTCGTACTCGGGCTGGGCCGCGGCGGGCATCGGCTTCTCGCTGAACAACCCGATGCTGATCATTGCCGGCTCGCTGGTGGGGTCCTCCGGCGCCATCCTCTCGTACATCATGTGCCGCGCCATGAACCGCTCGTTCTTCAACGTGCTGCTCGGCGGCTTTGGTGGCGCGCCCGCGGCAGCCGCTGCCGGCGGCCAGGCGCAGCGCAACGTGAAGTCCGGCTCGGCCGACGACGCGGCCTTCCTGATGGGCAATGCCGAGACCGTGATCATCGTCCCGGGCTACGGCCTGGCGGTGGCGCGCGCGCAGCATGCGCTCAAGGAACTGACGGAGAAGCTGGTCGAGAAAGGCGTGACGGTGAAGTACGCCATCCACCCGGTGGCGGGCCGCATGCCGGGCCACATGAACGTGCTGCTGGCCGAGGCCGAAGTGCCTTACGACCAGGTCTTCGAAATGGAGGACATCAACAGCGAGTTCGGCCAGGCGGACGTGGTACTGGTGCTGGGCGCCAACGACGTAGTGAACCCCGCCGCCAAGACCGATCCCGCCTCGCCGATTGCCGGCATGCCGATCCTGGAAGCCTACAAGGCCAAGACCATCATCGTGAACAAGCGCTCGATGGCCGCTGGCTACGCGGGCCTGGACAACGAGCTGTTCTACATGGACAAGACCATGATGGTGTTCGGCGATGCCAAGAAGGTGGTGGAAGACATGGGCAAGGCAATCGAGTAAGCACGCCTCAAGCACCAGAAACGGGCATGCGCCCGTATCCGCCGCCACGAAGAGCGCGACACTGTCGCGCTTTTTTCCATCTTGCCGGGGTCCGGTTGCGCGCAAGCGCGAGCACGCTATACTGGTTTCCGGTCACCGGCCATGGCACGCGCCGGTCATCCAAAACGGGCCAGGTGTAGTCCAGCGCGGTGGGCCGCTCCGAACCGATCCGTCCGCTGGCCTTGCCGCGCCGGATCTCCAGCCGCGCCAAACCACCCGCCCGAAGTGTCTGCCGACACCGGAGCCGAACGCAACATGACATTCAACCCCCAGGACAGGAATCTGTCGGTCTTCCATCACCCGATTCTCACGGTGCTCGTCGACGACAGTAAATCGTTCATCGACAGCCTGGCGTTCCAGATGGATCCGTCGCGCCCGGTGGTGACATTCACCGACCCCCGCGAAGCCCTGCAATGGATCCGCGAGACCTACACCACGCGCTCGACCGGCTTCCTTCCCGTGCGGGTCACGCACGACGACCTGACCTTCCTGACCGAGCGGCGCACCGTGCAGCTCGATATCGACCGCATCTACCGGCAAATCCACGACTACAACCGCTTTGTGCAGCCGGGCGTGATCGTGGTCGATTACTCGATGCCGCAGATGAACGGGCTGGAGTTCTGCCAGGCCCTGCAGGACCTGCCGTGCAAGACCATCCTGCTGACCGGCACCGCCGACGAAGGCATTGCCGTGCAGGGCTTCAACCACGGGCTGATCGACCGCTACGTGAAGAAGCATGACAGCAACATGGTCGAGCGGCTGGACCAGGAGATCGACGCACTCCAGCAGCAGTATTTCGCCACCCTGTCGCGCACGCTGCGCGACCTGCTGACGCGCCACTCGTTTTCCTTCCTGTCGGACCCGGCGATCTGCGAGCGGGTGCGCCAGGTCACCGCGCGTTACGGCTTTGTCGAGTACTACCTCTACCCCAACCCGGCCGGCATCCTGATGCTGACGGCGCAGGGCCAGGCCACGCTGATGGTGATCGAGACACGCGCCGGCCTGATCAACCAGGTGGAATCCGCGGAAGCTTACGATGCGCCGGCGGCCCTGATCGAGGGACTGCGCGAAGGCCGCATCGTGCCTTTCTTCTGGCCGGGCAACGGCATGTACACGCCGGCCTGCATCGACTGGGAGCAATATTGCCTGCCGGCCGAGCGCTGCGAAGGGCGTGAGGATTATTTCTACGCGCTGTTCGACCTGCCGCGCCATTTGCTGCAGGAGCCGGTGGTCAGCTTCCAGGGCTTCCTGGACGATTTTGCCCGTCACCCCGAGCGGGTCACCGGGCGCGCAGCGCGCTAAGCCACAGCGCGCAGGAGAGCGAGCCTCTCCTGCGCGCGCCGCATCAGGCCGAAGGCTGCGCGGGGGCGTTGCGGTTGCCGCCTCGCACCATGTCGAAACGGAACAGCCGGCACTCGATATTGCCGTTGTACAGCGGCGTGCGGCGCGACTCCTTGAGCCGCAAGCGGCGCGGCAGCGTCAGGTCGCCAGTGAACACCCATGCCTGCCAGCCCGCGAAATGCTGCTTGAGCGTGGTGGCGAAGGCGCTGGCGAACTGATTGGCGGCCTCGTCATCGATCTCGTCGACCGGTGCTTCGTCCATCGGCCGCCGGCGTTCTCCCCGCACGGCAATCCGCTCGCCATACGGCGGGTTCATCAGCATCAGGCCGGGTGCCGCGAACGGCGGCTGCGCAAAGCGCGCATCCACTTGCTTCAACCGCACTTCGCCGGGCAAGCCCGCGCGTTCCCAGTTGGCTTGCGACATCGACAGCAGGTCGGTGGAAATATCGCTGCCGGCGAGTTCCAGGGGCTCGGACGCGACGCGCTTGCGCGCGGCCTCCTCGTCATCCCGCGCAGCCGCCTTCAGCGCATTCCACGTCTTGTTGTCGGCACCCTTCAGGCGCTCGAAGCCAAAGCTGCGGTTCGCGCCAGGAGCCAGGCCAAGGGCCACCTGGGCCGCTTCCACCAGGAAGGTGCCGCTGCCGCACATCGGATCGTAGAACGGGCGCTCGGTCTGGCCTGGCACCCACCCGGCCAGGCGCAGGATGCCGGCGGCCAGGTTTTCCTTCAGCGGCGCCTCACCCTTCTCCAGGCGCCAGCCCCGCTTGAACAGCGGATCGCCCGAGGTGTCGAGATAGAGCGTGCAATCGTGCTCGGTCAGGTGAGCATAAATGCGCACATCCGGATTCACGGTATCGACGCTGGGCCGCTCGCCCGAGCGCTCGCGCATGGCGTCGCAAACGCCGTCCTTGATACGCAGGGCGATAAAGTTCAGGCTCTGCAGCGGCGAGCGATGCGACGTGACGTCCACCCGGAGCGTCTCATCCGGCGTGAACCAATGATCCCAGCGCTGGGCGCGCACCAGGTCATAGATGTCGTCTTCGCGGCGGTAGCCGCGGTTGGCGACCCGCATCAGCACCCGGCTGGCAATGCGCGAGTGCAGGTTGACGGCGTAGGCCGCGGCCATCTCGCCCGAGAAAGTGACGCCACCGGGCATTTCTCGATGGACCTGGATGGGGGCGAGCCTGGCCAGGCCGGGCCGGGCTGCGATCTCGTGCAACTCTTCGGCAAGTGCGCTCTCGAGGCCGCGCGGGCAGGAGGCAAAAAAGGCTTGGGACATGGCTTGGGAATTCCTGCAAACAAAAACGTCCGCCGTAGCGGACGGGGTCGGATAGCGCGCAGTGTACCGCGCTCCGGGGCTTCAGCCCGCCGCGAGGGCGCGATCGAGGAAGTCCAGGCGGTCCTGGCCCCAGAAAGGCTGGCCGTCATAGACGTACCACGGCGCGCCGAACGCGCCGACGGAAACCGCGTCCTGGGTGTGCTGGGTATAGGCGGCCTGGACAGCCTGCGCGTCGCTCGCCTTGAGCAGCGCCGCGCCTTCCAGGCCGATGCTGTCGGCCAGCTGCGCCAGCGTGGCGGCGTCAGCGATATTGCGTTGCTCGGCCCACAGGGCGCGGCCAATGGCGCCGATCAGCTCCATCGCTCGGGCGGTGCCATGGGCCAGCTGCACGGCGATGACCAGCTTGCTGGCGGCGTCGCCGGAGACCGGGAAAAAGGTTGGCTGCGGGTTCAGCGGCACGCCAAGAAACTCGCTCCAGCGGGCCAGCTCGACCAGGCGGTAAGCCTGGCGCTGCGGCGGACGCTGCGCCAGCGGCAAGCCCCCCGAAACGGAGAACACGCGGCCCAGGTCGCAGGGCTTGAGATTGACTTGCACGCCATGCTTGGCTGCAATCGCGGTGAAGCGTTCGTGGCCAAGGTAGACGAAAGGCGATTGCGGGGTGAGGTAGTAGTCGACCTGCTTGCTCATCATGTCCTCTGGACGGAGTGGGGCGAGACAACCGCGCGGTGAATGCGGCGATGCTGCGTGAAACGAAGGAAATACGATACGAGAAAAAACCCAAACCCGGCGGCCCGCGCAGGCGATGCGCGCGGCCGCCTGCCAACGCGCGTCAGAACGGCTTGACCACCACCAGGATCACCACCGCCAGCAGCACCAGCACCGGCAACTCGTTGAACCAGCGATAGAAGGTGTGCGATCGTGTATTGCGCCCGCCCTCGAACTTCTTGAGCAGCACGCCGCAGCCATGGTGATAGCCGATCAGCACCAGCACCAGCGCCAGCTTGGCATGCATCCAGCCCTGCCCAGGGCCGCGCCCGATCCCGTAGCCGATATACAGCCACAGCCCGAACACCAGCGCCGGCACCGCCAGCATGGTCATGAAGCGGTAGAGCTTGCGCGCCATCAGCAGCAGGCGCTGCACGCTCGCCGGCTCGCGCTCCATGGCGAGGTTGACGAAGATGCGAGGCAGGTAGAACAGGCCAGCGAACCAGGAAACAACGAAAACGATGTGCAGCGCTTTAACCCAGAGCATCTGGTCTTCTTTCTGGTTGGGTTCCCATGGGAACGCATGGGAACAGTGAAACGGTGGGAATGCGCAACGGGAAGCGGCACGCTACGCGTGCCGCCGGCCCGCTCAGGTACGGATCTCGCCGTGGCCGAACACCACGTACTTCAGCGAGGTCAGGCCTTCCAGGCCGACCGGGCCGCGCGCGTGCAGCTTGTCGTTGGAGATGCCGATCTCGGCGCCCAGGCCGTACTCGAAGCCATCGGCAAAGCGCGTCGACGCATTGATCATCACGCTGGCCGAGTCCACCTCGCGCAGGAAGCGCATGCCGGTGGTGTAGTTCTCGGTGATGATGGAATCGGTGTGCGCCGAGCCGTAGGTATTGATGTGCTCGATGGCCTCGTCCAGCCCGGCCACGGTGCGGATCGCCAGCACCGGCGCCAGGTACTCGAGCCGCCAGTCTTCTTCGGTGGCGTCGACCAGGCCGGTGAAACCGGCGGCTTGCAGCGTGGCGCGGGTGGCGGCGCACACGCGCAGCTCCACGCCCTTTTCCTGGTAGATGCGGCACAGCGGCGGCAGCGCCGCGGCGGCGACATCGCGCGCGACCAGCAGCGTTTCCATGGTGTTGCAGGGCGCGTAGCGCTGGGTCTTGGCGTTGTCGGCAACGCGCACTGCCTTGTCCAGGTCCGCGTCGACATCGATATAGACGTGGCAGATGCCATCCAGGTGCTTGATCATGGGCACCCGCGCTTCCGCCATCAGGCGCGCGATCAGGCTCTTGCCGCCGCGCGGCACGATCACGTCGACGTATTCGGTCATGGTGACGAGGCGGCCAACCGCGGCGCGGTCGGTGGTCGAGATCACCTGCACCGCTTCGGGCGGCAGGCCGGCGGCGGCCAGGCCCTCGGCCACCAGCGCGGCCAGCGCGGTATTGGAATCGATCGCCTCGGAGCCGCCGCGCAGGATGGTGGCGTTGCCCGACTTCAGGCACAGCGCGGCTGCGTCGATGGTCACGTTGGGACGCGACTCGTAGATGATGCCGATGACGCCCAGCGGCACCCGCATCTGGCCCACCTGGATGCCGGTGGGACGGAATTTCATGTTGCTGATCTCGCCGATCGGGTCCGCCAGCGCGGCGATCTGTTCCAGGCCGGCGGCCATGGTGTCGATGGCCTTGTCCGAGAGCGTCAGGCGGTCGATGAATGCGGCGTCCTGGCCGTTGGCGCGGGCACGCGCCACGTCGCCGGCGTTCACGGCCTTGAGGTGCGCGGCGTCGCGGCGGATGGCGGCGGCGATGGTCAGCAGCGCGCGGTTCTTGTCCGCGGTGGAGGCGCGCGCCATGGCGCGGGAGGCGGCGCGGGCCTGCTGGCCGACGCGGTCCATGTACTGCTTGAGATCGAGCTCGTTCATATTCCTGGCCAGGGGACCCGGCCCTCAATGCTTGGTTTAGCTTGTCTTTTTTGTCGGCAACGGCTGGCTATGCGGGTCACTGGCAGTGATCTCCAATAACCGCGCTACCGAATACCGGCCTGCGGGCTTACCGGGCGATGGTCAGCGCCAGCTGCAGCAGGCCATCCCAGGGCTCGGCCGGCATGCCTTCGGCGCGCAGGCCCTTGACCTGCCGGTCCAGCTTGGCGGCCATGCCCAGCGCGGCTTCCAGCTGCGCCAGCGAGAGGCGCTGCGCGGCCTGCGGCACCAGCTTTTCGCGCGGGCCCCAGATACGCAGTTCACGCGTCAGGACACCGATCTGCTTGCCTGCCGCCAGCCCTTGCCGGACTTTGGATAATACGCGAATTTCCTCGGTCAGCGCCCACAGCACCAGTACCGTGGCCTCGCCCTCCCCGCGCAGCCCTTCGAGCATGCGCACCAGGCGGGGCACGTCGCCGCTGAGCATGGCTTCGGAGAGCTTGAAGACGTCGTAGCGAGCCACGTTGAGCACCGCATCGTGCACCTGCTCGAAGGTCAGCGGACCAGCCGGATACAGCAGCCCGAGCTTCTGGATTTCCTGGTGAGCGGCCAGCAGGTTGCCTTCGACCTTGTCGGCGATGAACTGCAGCGCGCGCCGCCCCGGTTCACCCGGCTCGACCCGCTGCTGCTGCAGCGCCAGCCGCTCGCCGACCCAGGCCGGCAGCCGGGTGCGGTCGACGGAATCAACCTTGATCGACACGCCGGCGGCGTCCAGCGCCTGGAACCAGGCCGACTTGGCCGTGGCGAAGTCCAGCCGCGGCAGCGTGATGAACATGACCACGTCCGGCGAGGGCTGGGCAGCCACCGCGCGCAGCGCCTCGCCGCCGTCCTTGCCGGGCTTGCCGGAGGGAATCCGCAGCTCGACGATCTTGCGGTCACCGAACAGCGACATCGATTGCTGCGCCTGGACCAGGTGGCCCCAGTTGAAGCCGCGCTCGGAGGACAGCACCTCGCGCTCCGTGAAGCCGGCCTCGCGCGCAGCCTGGCGCAGGCGGTCGACCGCCTCGAGCACCAGCAGGTGCTCATCGCCATGCACCACGTAGAGCGGAGCCAGGCCGCGTCCCTTGGCCTGGCGCAGGTGCGCTTCGAGTCCATCGAGCTTGAGCTGCATGCCGTGCGCTTCTTTCCTCTGTCCTTGCCGTATTGGGCTTGTCTGGCCGGCGCTTCGCGCGCCGCTCAGATGGCCTTGACCGCGCTCAGCCGGCGAATCAGCTGCTGCACGATGTCGCGCTGCATGTCGCGATAGAGCTGCTGCTCTTCGTAATCCTTGGCCAGCGTGTTGGCTTCGTTGTAGGTCAGGTCGCGTGTTAGCACCAGTTGCGACGGCGCGATCAGCTCCTGGCCGCCGGCGTCACGCAGGCGGAAGGTGAAGCGCTGCGTCAGGCGGTACTCGCGCACCACGCCGGTGGTGGTAATCGACAGCACTGTCTTGGTACGCGTGTCCTGCAGCACATCGAGCAGGGCATCCGCCTCTTTCGGGTCGGTCACGATCTGCGTGTCCGACCCGTTGCGGATGGCGCGGCGCAAATCGGAACCCATCAGCGTATTGGGCGGAATGCTCACATACAGCCGCTTGAATGCGAAGTCCGCGTTGCCGCGCATGTGAAACCCGCAGCCGCCCAGCAGGCCGGCCAGCAGCAGCGTGGCCAGGACCTTGCGGCGGCCCTGCAGCGGTCGATCCAGCTTCTGTCCATCCATGTGGGCAGCTCCCTTGTTGGCTTCTCTCAGCGCTGGTTACAGCGCCACGTTAAAGAACCACGTTAACGAGGCGGCCCGGGACCACCACGATCTTCTTCGGCGCGGCGCCGTCAGCAAACTTGGCAACGATCTCGCTGGCGGCAGCCATGGCCTCGATGGCGGCGCGGTCGGCGTCGGCCGGCACCTTCAGGCTGCCGCGCACCTTGCCATTGATCTGCAGCACGAGGTCCAGCTCGCTTTGCACCAGCGCGGATTCGTCCACCTGCGGCCAGGCTGCGTCGAGCAGATCGCCGTACTGCGTGGCGTAGCCGAGCTCTTGCCACAGCCCGTGGGTGACGTGCGGCACCACCGGATACAGCACGCGCAGCAGGATGCCCAGGCCCTCGCGGCGCGCGGCGGGCGTGGCCTGCTTGGCGTCTTCCAGCGCGTTGAGCATCTTCATGGTGGCGGACACCACGGTGTTGTACTGGATGCGCTGATAGTCGTAGTTGGCCTGCTTGAGCACGCTGTGGATCTCGCGGCGCAGCGCTGCGTCGGCGTCGCCGGAAGGCACGGCATTGCCCGCCGCCGCAATCGCCTCGGCGTTGGCATAGCCGTAGTTCCACACCCGGCGCAGGAAGCGCGAAGCGCCCTCCACGCCCGAGCCGCTCCACTCGAGCTGCTGCTCGGGCGGCGCGGCGAACATCACGAACAGGCGCGCGGTGTCGGCGCCGTACTGGTCGATCAGGGCCTGCGGGTCAATGCCGTTGTTCTTGGACTTCGACATCTTCTCCACGCCGCCGATCACCACCGGCTGGCCATCCGCCGTGAGCACGGCGCCCAACGGGCGGCCGCGCTCATCGGTGCTGACTTCGACTTCGGCCGGGTTGAACCAGGTCTTCTTGCCCGCCGCGTCCTCGCGGTAGTAGGTATCGTTGAGCACCATGCCCTGCGTGAGCAGGTTGGAGAACGGCTCGTTGAACGTGACCAGGCCCATGTCGCGCATGACCTTGGTCCAGAAGCGGGCGTACAGCAGGTGAAGGATCGCGTGCTCGATGCCGCCGATATACTGGTCCATCGGCATCCAGTAGTCGTTGCGCGCATCGACCATGGTCGCCGCATCCGGGCAGGTATAGCGCATGTAATACCAGCACGAATCGATGAAGGTATCCATGGTGTCGGTCTCGCGGCGCGCCGGCTTGCCGCACGACGGGCAGGTGCACGCGAGGAAACGCGGATCCTTGGCCAGCGGGTTGCCGGTGCCATCCGGCACCAGGTCTTCCGGCAGCACCACCGGCAAGTCCTGTTCCGGCACCGGCACCACGCCGCAGTCGTCGCAATGGATCAGCGGGATCGGCGTGCCCCAGTAGCGCTGGCGCGAGATGCCCCAGTCGCGCAGGCGCCAGGTGATCTTCTTCTCGCCCAGGCCCTTGGCACCGAGATCGGCTGCGATGGCTTCTACCGCAGCCTTGTAGTCCAGGCCGTCGTACTTGCCGCTATGGATGCAGGTGCCGTGCTCCTTGTCGCCGTACCACTCCTGCCAGGCTTCGGTGGAGAACGGCTGGCCCTTTTTGGCGTCAACCACGTCGACCACTTGCTTGATCGGCAGGCCGTACTTGTTGGCAAAGGCAAAGTCGCGCTCGTCGTGCGCGGGCACGCCCATCACAGCGCCGTCGCCGTAGCTCATCAGCACGTAGTTGCCAACCCACACCTCGACCTGCTCGCCGGTAAGGGGGTGCGTCACCTTCAGGCCGGTGGGCATGCCCTTCTTTTCCATGGTCGCCATGTCGGCTTCCATCACCGAGCCGTGCTTGCACTCGTTGATGAAGGCAGCCAGTTCAGGATTGGTCGCGGCGGCATGGGTGGCCAGCGGGTGCTCGGCGGCGACCGCGCAGAAGGTCACGCCCATGATGGTGTCGGCGCGCGTGGTGAACACATAGAGCTTGCCGTCGCCGATCAGCTTGCCGTCGTCACCGGCGATGGCATGCGGGAACGCGAAGCGCACGCCCACGCTCTTGCCGATCCAGTTCTGCTGCATGATCTTGACGCGCTCGGGCCAGCCCAGGCCGTCCAGGTCGCCGAGCAGTTCCTCGGCGTAATCGGTGATGCGCAGGTAGTACATCGGGATCTCGCGCTTTTCAACCAGCGCGCCCGAGCGCCAGCCGCGCCCGTCGATGACCTGCTCGTTGGCCAGCACGGTCTGGTCAACCGGATCCCAGTTCACCGTGCCAGTCTTGCGGTAGGCGATGCCCTTTTCCAGCATCTTCAGGAACAGCCACTGGTTCCAGCGGTAGTAGTCCGGGCTGCAGGTGGCGACTTCGCGCGACCAGTCGATGGCCAGGCCCATCGACTGCATCTGCCGCTTCATTTCAGCGATGTTGTTGTAGGTCCAGACCGCCGGCGCCACGCCATTGTTGAGCGCGGCGTTTTCCGCCGGCATGCCGAACGCGTCCCAGCCCATCGGCATCAGCACGTTGTGCCCGTTCATGCGCAGATGGCGCGCCATCATGTCGTTGATGGTGTAGTTGCGCACGTGGCCCATATGCAGCTTGCCCGACGGGTAAGGCAGCATCGAGCAGGCATAGAACTTCGGCTTCTCGCTGCCGTCGGCCAGCTTCGCCTCTTCCGATACGCGATAGGCATCGATGGCTTGCCAGTGTTGCTGGGCGGCTTGTTCAACGGCTGAGGGAAGGTATTTGTCTTGCATGTTCAGGACAACGGCGCGGTGCGTCGGCGTGCGAAAAGCGTGGAAAAGATAAGCGGCGGGCAAGCGTTGCGGCGCCCGCCTGCGCTGGAACGGCGAAAGTGCCGATTATAACCGTCGGCACTTGCGGCGCAGGGCGTGCCGCAGGCCTTACTTCAGGCCAAGCACGTCCTGCATGTCGAACAGCCCGGTGGGCTTGTCGGCGAGGAAGCGCGCCGCGCGTAGCGCACCCTCGGCATACGACTGGCGGCTGGACGACTTGTGCGTGATCTCGATGCGCTCGCCGGTGCCGGCGAACATCACGGTGTGGTCGCCCACGATATCGCCGCCGCGCACGGTGGCAAAGCCGATGGAATTGGGGTCGCGCGGGCCGGTGTGGCCTTCGCGGGCAAACACGCCGCAGGTCTTCAGATCGCGGCCCAATGCCTTGGCCACCACCTCGCCCATCGCCAGCGCGGTGCCCGACGGGGCATCCACCTTATGGCGGTGGTGCGCCTCGATGACTTCGATGTCGTAGCCGGAAGACAGCAGCTTGGCGGCGACTTCCAGCAGCTTGAACGTGGCATTGACGCCCACGCTCATATTGGCGGAGAACACCACGCCAATGTGCTTGGCGGCTTCGGCGATGGCGGCGCGGCCGGCGTCGTCAAACCCGGTGGTGCCGGTGACGACCTTGACGCCCAGGCGCCTTGCCGCTGCCAGGTGCACGAGTGTGCCCTCGGGCCGGGTAAAGTCGATCAGGCAGTCAGCACCAGCGAGGGCAGCGTCGATATCCGAGGTGATCGCCACGCCCGTGGCGCGGCCCAGCAGCAGCCCGGCATCCTGGCCCAGCGCCGGAGCACCCGGCACATCCAGTGCGCCCGACAGGGTGACGCCTTCGGTGGCGAGTACGTGTTCGATCAACATACGGCCCATGCGGCCGGAGGCACCTGCGATGGCGATATTCATGGCGTGTCAGCAGTCAAAATACAAGCCGGCCGCGTGACGCGGCCGGCGTTCGGGCCTGAAGGCTCAGTTGGTCGGGCTGGTCGGGCCACCGGCCGCGGCGGACGAGGCGGCGGCAGCCGGAGCTGCCACCGCAGGCGCCGCAGCGGGAGCTGCGTCCGGGGCTGCGGCCGGGGCTGCGGCCGGGGCTGCAGCCGCATCCGAAGCCGCGGCAACGGTTTCCGCCGGTGCCTTGGGCGTCGGTGCCTTGCCCGCCTGCATGGCCTTCATGCCGTCGATTTCGGCAATCAGCTCGTATTCGGACGGCAGCTCGTCGCCACCGAACTTGACCAGCTTGTCGCCATCGAAGAACACGGTATAGCGGCGCTGCTGCACCACCGGCGTATTGCCGCGGCGGAACGAGAACACGTAGTCCCAGCGATTGCCGTGGAACACATCGGCCAGCAGCGGCGTGCCGAGCAGGAACTTGACCTGCTCGCGCGTCATGCCTTCGCGCAATTGGGCGGCGGCTTCACGCGAGACAAAGTTGCCTTGCACGATGTTGATACGGTACGGCGTGATCGCGTTGGCGACCTTGCGCGACGTATTGTCATAGGTGGAGCACGCAGCCGTCAGCAGGGTAGCTGCAGCCAGCACAGTAGTAACCAGCGTCGGACGCATGGCGGACGAACGAAATGAACGCATGTATCTCGCTTCTAGAAGGGAGAGAAAAGTGCCGATTCAGGCCCTCGCGGCGCTTGCCGTGAGGCGGCAGCGGCGATGGATCATCGCGAGCGCAGCCTAGGGCAGGTGACCGAGCCCCGGGCAACCGCCGGGGCGACTTTTGCCGCCAAAACCCTTATGATTCAACTATCCAGACATTGTACTCTAGGGAGTCACGCCCATGCCGAGTCCGGCGGACCTCAAAAATATCGGTCTCAAAGCGACCGTACCGCGTCTGAAGATCCTCGAGATCTTCCAGACCAGCGAGCAGCGCCACCTCAGCGCCGAAGATGTTTACCGCATCCTGCTCAACGAACAAATGGATATCGGCCTTGCAACCGTCTATCGCGTGCTGACCCAGTTCGAGCAGGCGGGACTGCTGTCGCGCAACAACTTCGAATCCGGCAAAGCCATTTTCGAGCTCAATGAAGGCAAGCATCACGACCACCTGGTCTGCATCGATTGCGGCCGCGTGGAAGAATTCTACGACTCCGAGATCGAGCGTCGCCAGCAAAGCATCGCAACCGAGCGCGGCTTCGCGCTGCAAGAACACGCATTGTCGCTCTATGGCAGCTGCACGAAGCACGAGTGCCCCCACCGGCCCAAGCGCTAGACCTGCGGCGGGACTGCCGCGCGAACATAAAAAAACCGGCGCCAGCGCCGGTTTTTTTATTTCAAGCCTGCTTCACGATTCCGTATGATCCTGCTCGGCAACGATGTGCAGGCCGCGCGCAACCGCCGGCACGCCGACGAATTCGCCCACGACCTGGCGGAACAGCCCGCGTGCCCACACCAGCATCGGGTGCGTGTTGCGGCTGCGGTGCCAAAACATATTCAGGCCCAGCGTGGTGTTGAGTTCTGCCGGCAAGGGGAAGGCCTTGAGGCCGTAGGTCTCGCAAGCCATGTCCTTGGTCAGCGCATTGACCGTGAAAATCATGTCGGTCTGTGCGGCCAGCTCCGACTGCGCGCGCCAGGAATGCACCGTCAGCGTGGCATTGCGCTTTAGCCCGCGCTGCTGCAACGCGTAGTCCAGCGGGATCAGCGACGGTGCCGGGCGGCCATTGCCGCCGGAATGCGCCATGAAGATGTGGCCGCAGTCGAGATACTGCTCGAGCGTGCAGGTGCCCTTGAGCACCGGATGGTTTTTACGCGCGCAAACCCAGAGGTTGAGCGAAGTCACCATCTCTTCCACGATTTCGGGATGCCGGGTCGGGAATGGCGAGAACGCCAGGTCCAGCTCGTTGCCACGCATGGCGGCCACATCCGACTCCCAGGAATGGGATTCGACCAGCTTGATATGCAACTCCGGCGCCAGTTGCTTGATGCGCAGGATAAAGCGGTTGAAGACCGTATCGCCCAGCTCGGCGGCAAAGCCGATGTTGAGGGTGCCGGTGGCGGTAGCGGGGTCGAAATTATCGGCGTCGCCCTCGTTGATCGAGGACCACAGGTCCAGCATGTCGCGAATCTTCGGCCCGAGTTCCAAGGCTCGCGGCGTCGGCGTCAGGCCGTGCGGCACGCGGATGAAGAGGGGATCGTCGAAAATCTCGCGAAGACGGCCCAGCGAATGCGAAACCGCAGGTGCGGTCATATGCATTTTTTCCGCGACATAGGTCGCGTTTCGCTTGCTGAGCAGCTCGGTAAAAATCACGAGCAGCTTGGTATCCACATTCACCATGATCTCACCCAGGTTGGATTGGGAATTGGGAATGACCGTATCGTCACTTGCATTGGCTGCACATCGGTGTTTCCAGCACTTTCACAGTGTAAGAGCAAAGTAGGGAACGGAACAGGAATTCCGCGCCAGCCCTTGCACCGTGCCGGCCTTCGTCCTTTTGCCAGGAACCTGGCAAAAGGACCCGCCTGGGTTTTCCGATAGCTGGAGTTGCAAGCAGACGACAAGGCGGCATCCCGGGGAATGCCGCCTTGTTCCGTGCGCAAACCAACCTATCCCGGCAAACTTACTTGGCGACCACGCGCGCCATTTCCAGCACCTTGTTGGAATAGCCCCACTCGTTGTCGTACCAGCTCACGATCTTGACGAAGGTCGAGTCCAGCGCGATGCCGGCTTCGGCGTCGAAGATCGAGGTGCGTGCATCGCCGCGGAAATCCGTAGCAACCACCTTGTCTTCGGTGTAGCCCAGCACGCCCTTGAGCGCGCCCTGGCTCTGTGCCTTCATTTCGGCGCAGATCTCGGCGTAGGTAGCACCCTTTTCCAGCTCGACGGTCAGGTCGACCACCGACACGTCGGAGGTCGGCACGCGGAACGACATGCCGGTCAGCTTCTTGTTCAGCTCGGGAATCACCACGCCCACGGCCTTGGCAGCGCCAGTGCTCGACGGGATGATGTTTTCCAGGATGCCGCGGCCACCGCGCCAGTCCTTGTTGGACGGGCCATCGACGGTCTTTTGCGTGGCGGTGGTGGCATGCACGGTGGTCATCAGGCCGCGCTTGATGCCCCACTTGTCGTTCAGCACCTTGGCGACCGGCGCCAGGCAGTTGGTGGTGCAGCTGGCGTTGGAGATGATCGCCTCGCCCTTGTACGTGCCATGGTTCACGCCGTACACGAACATCGGGGTGTCATCCTTGGACGGTGCCGACATGATCACCTTCTTGGCGCCCGCGTCGATGTGCTTCTGCGCGCCTTCCTTGGTCAGGAAGATGCCGGTGGATTCGATCACCACGTCGGCGCCGATCTCGCCCCACTTCAGCTCGGACGGATCCTTGACGGCGGTCAGGCGGATTTTCTTGCCATTGACGATCAGGGTGTTGCCGTCGACCGACACTTCGCCGTCAAAGCGGCCGTGCACCGAGTCGTACTTCAGCATGTAAGCCAGGTAGTCCGGTTCGAGCAGGTCGTTGATGCCGACGACTTCGATTTCCTTGAAGTTGGCTGCGGCTGCGCGGAACACCATGCGCCCGATGCGGCCGAAGCCGTTGATGCCGATCTTGATGGTCATGTTTATCTCCTGAGTAGGCTAACGATCGATGGATGCGGGAAAGCGTCTGCCGGCCCGCGCGGCCGAGTCGACCGCTGCGCGGGCCCGCGAATACCTGTTACTGACCGAGCGTGTCGCGCACGGTGCGCACGACGTTCTCGACCGTGAAGCCGAAGTGCTTGAACAATACGCCAGCGGGAGCCGATTCGCCGAAGGTGTCAATGCCCACCACGGCCTGGACCTGGTACTTCCACCAGAAGTCCGTCACGCCTGCCTCGACCGCCACGCGCGGCACGCCGGCCGGCAGCACCGATGCCTTGTAGGCGGCGTCCTGCTTGTCGAACACCGTGGTTGCCGGCACAGAGACCACGCGCACGTGCACGCCGTCAGCAGCCAGTTGCTCTGCGGCGCCCACGGCCAGGCCGACTTCCGAGCCGGTGGCGATGATCACGGCATCCGGACGGCCGGTCTTGGGATTGTTGCCGGCGCGCAGCACATAGCCGCCCCGCGCGATATTGGCGCGGGTGGTGTCGTCACGCTGCTGGAACGGCAGGTTCTGGCGGCTGAAAATCAGGCAGCTCGGGCCGTTCTCACGGCGCACGGCCTGGGCCCAGGCCACCGCGGTTTCGGTCGTGTCGGCGGTACGCCACACGTCCATGTTGGGGATCAGGCGCAGGCTGGCGACGTGTTCGATCGACTGGTGGGTCGGGCCGTCTTCGCCCAGGCCGATGGAGTCGTGGGTGAACACGAACAGCGTGCGGATCTTCATCAGCGCCGCCATGCGCAGGGCATTGCGGCTGTAGTCGGAGAAGGTCAGGAAGGTGCCGCCGTAGGGGATGTAGCCACCATGCAGCGTGATGCCGTTCATGATGGCGCTCATGCCGAACTCGCGCACGCCGTAGTTGATGTGGTTGCCCCAGGCATCGCCGCGCACGGCCTTGCTGCCGGACCAGTTGGTCAGGTTGGAGCCGGTCAGGTCGGCCGAGCCACCCAGGAATTCCGGCAGCACCGGCGCGAGCGCCTCGATGGTGTTCTGGCTGGCCTTGCGGGTAGCGATGGTTTCCGCCTTTTCCTCGCACTTGGCCAGGAAAGCGTCCACGGCAGCGTCAAACGCGCCGGGCAGCTCGCCACGCATGCGGCGCTGGAATTCGCCGGCTTCGTACGGGAAGCGCTCTGCATAAGCCTCGAACAGCGCGTTCCAGGCCTTCTCCAGCGAACCGCCGCGGGCCTTGGCATCCCATGCCGTATAGACTTCGGCCGGGAGCTCGAACGGGGCGTGTGCCCAGCCCAGCGCCTCGCGCGTGGCCAGGATTTCGGCGCCGCCAAGCGGCGCGCCATGCACATCGTGGCCGCCTTCCTTGTTGGGCGCGCCCTTGCCGATCAGGGTACGGCAGCAGATCAGGGTCGGACGGTCGCTGTGCTTGGCTTCGGCGATGGCGGCATCGACGGCGGCGGCGTCATGGCCGTCCACCGCGCGGATCACATTCCAGCCGTAGGCTTCGAAACGCTTCGGGGTGTCGTCGGCGAACCAGTGCACCACGTCGCCGTCGATCGAGATGCCGTTGTCGTCCCAGAGCGCGACCAGCTTGTTCAGCTTGAGCGTGCCGGCCAGCGAGCAGGCCTCGTGGCTGATGCCTTCCATCAGGCAGCCGTCACCCAGGAACACATAGGTGTGGTGGTTGACGATGTCGAAGCCCGGGCGGTTGAATTCCTCGCCCAGCAGGCGTTCAGCCAGCGCCATGCCGACCGCATTGGTCAGGCCTTGGCCCAGCGGGCCGGTGGTGGTTTCCACGCCCGGGGTGATGCCATATTCCGGGTGGCCTGCCGTCTTGCTGTGCATCTGGCGGAAGTTCTTCAGTTCGGCCAGGGGCAGGTCGTAGCCGGTCAGGTGCAGCAGTGCGTAAAGCAGCATCGAGCCGTGGCCGTTGGACAGCACGAAGCGGTCGCGGTCAGCCCACTTGGGGTTGCTCGGGTTATGCTTCAGATGACGGCCCCACAGCGCAACCGCAATATCCGCCATGCCCATCGGCATGCCGGGGTGGCCTGAATTGGCCTGCTGGACGGCGTCCATGGCCAGGACGCGGATGGCGTTGGCCATAAGTTGGACGGGCTGCGAAGCGTGCGGACTGGCGGCGGGATGAGCGAGGTGAGACATGCGGCGGGAACCTGGCGGCGGGAAAAGCGCAATTTTACCAGATCAAAGGGGGGCGTTAGGCCACCCGGCGGCCCCGCCTGGCGGCCATCTGCAATGGACCGAATGGCTTTCCCCGGGCGTTGGCACCACCTTGGGCCAGATTCGGCTGCTCGCGGCAATGCGCTCGCCGTACCAGCAAATCGAGATTGGCGAGCATCCCCGCTTTGGCCGGATCTTCCGCCTCGATGGCCGCATCATGAGCGCGGAAGCAGACGCCTTCATCCAGCATGAGCTGATGGTGCACCCCATGGCCGTGGCCCATGGCGCGGCACGCTCCGCGCTGGTGGTGGGTGGCGGCGACGGCGGTTCGGCGCATGAATTGCTGCGCCTGCCCTTCATGCGCGAGGTGGTGGTGGCCGAACTCGACCCCGATGTCGTGACGCTGGCCCGGGCCTGGCTGGACGGCATCCACCAGGGCGCCTTCGAGGATCCACGCGTGCACCTCGCCATTGGCGACGCGCTGGGCTTGATGGAAGCCTTTGGCCGCGCGGGGCGGCAGTTCGACCTGATCGTCTTCGATCTGACCGAGGCCGACGACGGCAGCCCGGCGGCGGCGCTCTTCTCCAACCACGGCCTGCAAACCGCCCGGCGCTGCCTGGCGCCCGGCGGCGCGCTGTCCCTGCACCTTGGCCCGCCGGAACACCGCCCCGAGTCGGTCCGCGTGCTCGCCGCGCGCTTGCGCCAGTGCTTTGCGCAAGTCCACCCCATCACCACCTTCATCCCCGTCTACGGCGCGCAATGGGCCATCGCGCTGGCCAGCGACACCCTCGACGTGCGCGGCGCCGATGCCGCGCGGCTCGACGAGCGGCTGCGCGCCTGGAAGCTCGAGCGCAAGCTGCGCTGCTACCACGCCGCGCTCCATCCGGCCTTGTTCGCCCTGCCCCTGCACCTGCAGGCGCTTTTCGACAGCGCCTGCGCACCCGCGTAAGATGCTCGTTCGCACCGCGGGTCTTGCCGCCCAGGCAAGCCCCGCGCGGCTTCCCGTAACCAGGAGACGATCATGACAAGACCGGCCAACACCCCCTGGCTCACCCCCTACCTGACGGTAGGCAACGGGCGCAGCGCGCTCGACTTCTACCACCGCGCCTTCGGTTTCAGCGCGGGGAACGTGGTCGACGAAAACGGTGTGCCGACCCACGCCGAGATGCACTACCAGGGCGAGCTCGTCGTGATGTTCGCGCCCGAAGGCGCCTGGGGCAGCACCGCGCGCTCGCCCCGCTCGCTCGGCGTCGAATGCCCGCAGACGTTCTACGTCTACTGCGACGATGTCGATGCCATGCACGCGCGCGCCGTCGCCGCCGGCGCGGTCAGCCTGATGGCGCCCGCCGACCAGTTCTGGGGCGACCGCTACTGCATGGTCGAGGATCCCGATGGCTACCGCTGGGGCTTCGGCAAGCCGCTGGACAAAGCCGCCGGCAAGAACGAGGACGGATCCGCCTGATGCCACCTCGCTTTTTCATCGATGCCCCCTTGGCCGCCGAGACCGACATGCCGTTGCCTGAGGCCGTGGTGCGCCATGTCCAGGTGCTGCGGCTCAACCCCGGCGACGACATCACCTTGTTCGACGGGCGCGGCGGCAGCCATGCAGCCACCCTGGTCGAAATCGGCAAGCGCCATGCGCTGGCGCGGATCGGCAGCCACGATCCGTTCGAGGCCGAGCCGCCGTTCCGCGTCACGCTGGCGCAGGGGCTGGCTGGTGGCGACAAGATGGACTGGCTGATCGAGAAATCCGTCGAGCTTGGCGTTGCCGCCATCCAGCCGCTGCAGGCGGCCCGCTCGGTGGTCCGGCTTTCGGGAGAACGGGCGCAGAAACGCCAGGCGCACTGGCAGGCGCTGGTCGAGGCCGCATGCGAGCAATGTGGGCGCAATCGCTTGCCGGAGGTCGCGCCGGTCGCTAACGTGGAATCCTGGCTGGGCCTGCAGGCAAAGCCTGCGGCGGACCAGGATGGGGCACGGCTGCTGGTATCGCCGCGGGCTTCGCAGTCGCTGGTATCGTTTGCCACCGAGCAGCGCAATGCGTTGCTGGACCGCGGCGTGACGCTGCTGATCGGGCCCGAGGGCGGGCTGGCGCCGGACGAGGAAGCGGCGGCGCTGCGTGCCGGTTTCACGGGCGTGTCACTCGGGCCGCGCATCTTGCGTACAGAAACAGCCGGGCTTGCTTGCCTGGCCACGCTCAACGCGGTACTGGGCGGATTTTGACGGCACCCGGGCCATCCCGGCCCGGCGCCACACTCACCGGAAGGAGTCGACCATGGGACTACTCGATAGCGTGCTGGGCGGAGTGCTCGGGCAGCGCGGCAGCGGCGAAGCGGGCGCTGGCGGCCTGAACCCCAAGATGATGATGGCGCTGGGGCTGCTGGCCATGCTGGCCATGCGCCATAAGGGCGGGGACAGCAGCGGCGGCGCCGCGCAGGATCCGGCCTCGGCAGGTGCGGGGGGCCTCGGCGGCCTTGGCGGACTGCTCGGCGGGCTGATGGGCGGCGGCGCGGCCGGTGGCGCACCAGGCGGCCTCGATCTGGGCGGATTGCTCGGCGGGCTGCTGGGCGGCCAGGCCGGCGGCGCGTCCGCGCTGGGCGCAGCGGCCGGCGGCATCGGCGCCTTGCAGCAGGTCCTGGCCCAGGCGGGCCTGGGCGAACAGGTCAACTCGTGGATCGGCACCGGCGCCAACCAGGCGGTCTCGCCGTCCGCGCTGGCCAGCGCACTGGGTGGCACCGGCGCGCTGGAGAGCCTGGCCGAAAAGACGGGCTTGTCCCAGGACGATGTCGCAGCCCATCTCAGCGAAGGACTGCCGGAGCTGATCGACAAGCTGACGCCGCAAGGCCAGGTACCGCCGGCGGCGTAACCGCGCGCCCTGCCGGCAAAGCAAAAGGCCCGCTGCTAGCGGGCCTTTTTTAACTTGCTGTCGTCGCTACAGGCGGCTGGCGCTCAGGCGAAGGAATAGAACACGCGGAACTGCACCTTGCGCTCGGCCCAGAACTCGGCCGCATCACGGAACACATCGAGCAAGACCTCGCGCCCTTCCTTGTCGAACTTCTGCGCAATCGGCAGGCCTTCGAGCACGATCACGAAACCGGGCTGCGGGCCCGCCTTGTAAATCAGGTCGGTCAGGCAATCGGCCAACGCATCGAAATTCTTGCCGAAATGCTTGGGAAAGAGGAAGTTGGTGGCGATGGTTTCCAGCACTTCCGCCTTGCTCTGGCAATGTGCGCAGTTCGCATAGAGGAAGTGCTGGCCCAGCTCCGCCGCGGCCTGAGCGAGTTCGGGCACGCGAAACGCGCGGATCGACTGGACGATGTTTGGACGCACCGTCTTGAACAGGGTCATGGCTCCCTCTTGGCTGCCGTCAGTGCCTGCTGCGGGAACGGGTGCGAGCGGCGGTTGTTGCGAGAGCTCGTTGCGGGGCATCGTCAACACGTTGTCGTAAAGATTCTGGGCCTGGGTCTGGGCCCGCTGCCAGCCATCTCCGGCGCCGCGCTCTTCGCGGGCGGCAAGGGCGTCGCCCAGTCCGAAAATGTCAGTCATCATTTGGCTATCCGTTTGAAACTGTTGTAGTGGTCGTCCGTGTAGTAACAGTCGTTGGTGGCGCGTTGATCACCGCCACATACGATCCGTCGTGCTCCTCGATTTCGGCTGTTTGTCTTCACCGTGTATTCGCGGTAGTAATTGCGCGACCTTTGCGGCAGGGCGCGCTCGTAGTTGCCGAACCTCGAGCCATCCTTGGCGTAGGGAAACGGGCCACCCGCTTCGATCCTCTCCAACGTGGACTGTGCCTCGTTGGGCAACTGTTGTACTGCGATGGTTCCCGTGCCGTCATCGGCCGCCTGGCGTGCCAGCACCGGCTGCGCCAGCGCGCACGACAACGCCACGCCTGCCAGCACCCGGCTTGCCACCCGCGCCAGACCGGCGACTGAAATCCATTGTGATGCGCGCTGCGTCAAAGGAATCTGGGAACCCACGTTGCTTGTCTTGATTTGAGGACACCAACCAAACGATCCCGGCGCCGCTGCGCGGTTGCCGCGCCACCTAAACTGCCCATTTTGCCTGCGCCCCGGACGGCCTGCGCGTAAATCGACAGCTTTGTCGCGCGCGTGACGAGCGCGTACTTCAAAGGCATAAGGTTACGCCCATGCTAATAAATAATCAATCCCCGCCCCTGGGCAGAGTGGAAAACCTCAATTGTTTCAACATGTTAAGAAAATGTGTGCACACACTGACGGGGTGCCGGCGGCAGTAAAAAGACAATAAAAAAGCCGGGCAAGCCCGGCTTTTCAAGACTGACGGCGGTTTAGCGCTTGGCTGCTGCGTCCACCACCACCAGCGACGTCATATTGACGATACGCCGCACCGTGGCCGAAGGCGTCAGGATGTGGACAGGCGCCTTGACGCCGAGCAGGATCGGCCCGATCGCCACATTGTTGCCCGCCGCGACCTTGAGCAGGTTGTAAGCGATGTTGGCGGCGTCGATGTTCGGGCACACCAGCAGGTTGGCCTCGCCCTTGAGGGTGCCGTCCGGCACCAGCGTGTCGCGCAGCTTCGGATCCAGCGCGCAATCGCCATGCATTTCGCCATCCACCTCGAGATCCGGGGCGCGCTCGCGCAGGATCGCCAGGGTTTCGCGCATCTTCTGCGCCGAAGGCGCTTCGGATGTGCCGAAGTTGGAGTGCGACACCAGCGCCACCTTGGGGACGATGCCGAAGCGCTTGAGCTCTTCGGCGGCCATCAGGGTGATCTCCGCCAGTTGGCCAGCGGTCGGGTCAACGTTGACGTGGGTGTCGACCAGGAAAATCTGCCGGCCCGGCAGGACCAGCCCGTTCATCGCCGCATACACCTCGTTGGTGCCACCCAGGATCTGGTCGATATAGCGCAGGTGCGCGGCAGTCGTGCTGACCGTGCCGCAGATCATGCCATCGGCCTCGCCCTGCTTGACCAGCATCGCGCCGATCAGCGTGGTGCGGCGGCGCATTTCCAGCTTGGCGTACTGCTGGGTGATGCCCTGGCGGGCCATCATCTTGAAGTACGCCTCGGAGTAGTCGCGGAAACGTGCGTCGTGTTCCGGGTTGACCACGGTGAAGTCGATGCCGCCGCGCAGGCGCAGGCCAAAGCGCTCGATGCGATGAGCGATGACGGCCGGGCGGCCGACCAGGATCGGGTTGGCCAGCTTTTCATCGACGATCACCTGCACCGCGCGCAGCACACGCTCTTCCTCGCCCTCTGCGAAGACGATGCGCTTCTTTTCCATGTCGACCTGGCGGGCAGCCGCGTAGATCGGCTTCATCAGGGTGCCGGAGTGGTACACGAACTGCTGCAGCTGCAGGCGGTACGCGTCCATGTCCTTGATGGGGCGCGCGGCCACGCCGGACTTCATGGCGGCCTCGGCCACCGCCGGCGCGATCTTGACGATCAGGCGCGGATCGAACGGCTTGGGAATCAGGTACTCGGGGCCGAAGGACAGGTCCTGGATGCCATAGGCGGTGGCGACGATGTCGCTCTGCTCCTGGCGGGCCAGTTCCGCAATCGCATGCGCCGCGGCGACTTCCATCTCACGCGTGATGGTGGTGGCGCCGCAGTCCAGCGCGCCGCGGAAGATGAAGGGGAAGCACAGGACGTTGTTGACCTGGTTCGGGTAGTCGGTACGGCCGGTGGCGATCACCGCGTCCGGACGAACTTCCTTGACCAGCTCCGGCAGGATTTCCGGGTTAGGGTTAGCCAGGGCCAGCACCAGCGGCTTGTCGGCCATGCGCTGGACCATGTCCTGCTTGAGCACGCCGGCAGCGGACAGGCCGAGGAAAATATCGGCGCCATCGATCACTTCTGCCAGCTTGCGCTTGTCGGTCTTTTGCGCAAAGCGGGCCTTTTCCGGGTCCATCAGCTCGGCGCGGCCTTCATAGACCACGCCCGCCAGGTCGGTCACCCAGATGTTCTCGATCTTCATGCCGAGGTCGAGCAGCAGGTCCAGGCAAGCCAGCGCCGCAGCACCCGCGCCGGAAGCCACCAGCTTGACCTTGCTGATATCTTTGCCGACCACGGTCAGGCCATTGACCACGGCCGCGCCGACCACGATGGCGGTGCCATGCTGGTCATCGTGGAAGACGGGAATCTTCATGCGCTCGCGCAGCTTGCGCTCAACGTAGAAGCACTCGGGTGCCTTGATGTCTTCCAGGTTGATACCGCCGAAGGTGGGCTCGAGCGCGGCGATGATCTGCACCAGCTTCTCGGGGTCCTTCTCATCGAGTTCGATGTCGAACACGTCGATGCCGGCGAATTTCTTGAACAAGCCTGCCTTGCCTTCCATCACCGGCTTGGAAGCCGCCGGGCCGATATCACCCAGGCCCAGCACCGCGGTGCCGTTGGTGATCACGCCGACCAGGTTGCCGCGCGCGGTGTAGCGGAATGCATTGAGCGGATCGGCGACGATTTCCTCGCAGGCGTAGGCCACGCCCGGCGAGTACGCCAGGGCCAGGTCGCGCTGGTTGGATAGCGGCTTGGTCGGCGTAACGGAGATCTTGCCCGGGGTCGGAAACTCGTGATATTCCAGGGCAGCTTTGCGCAGCGCCTCACGCTGCTGCTGCTTCAGGTCGTCTTGGGGCGTGGGCTGCTGGGGACTGGTCATCGGCGCATCTTCCGGTCGGTGGAGCCGTTAATCACGTATGGGACACGAAATGGCGGGTCGGCTCCACGTACCCGCAGTCTCTTCCTTTGGAACCTGACATTTTATATTGTGAAATATTATTTCACAATAAGCGTTTTGCGCGAGGCACCTTTGCGTTTCGGTACAATATGCCGCATGCCGCCAGCGCTGAACAGCAGGGCGAAACCCGCAGCGGCCGCGACCCGGCGAGGTTTCCCTGGCCCATAGCAGAATCTCCGCCGCCCCGATCCCCTTCATGCCCGATTCCTCCAGCGCCCAGCTCTCCGAGTTCGACCTGATCCGCCGCTTTTTTACCCGGCCCGCACAAAAAGCGGTACTGGGCGTGGGCGACGATTGCGCACTGATTGAAGGGCGCCCCGGCCACCACCTTGCCATCAGCACCGACATGCTGGTCAGCGGACGGCACTTCTTTCCGGACGTGGCGCCGCGCTCACTTGGCCACAAGGCGCTGGCGGTCAACCTGTCCGACCTGGCTGCCATGGGCGCCGAGCCCCGCGCCTTCACACTAGCGCTGGCGCTGCCCGACGCGCAAGCCGCATGGCTGTCCGAACTGGCCGCTGGCATGCTGGAGCTGGCCGACGCCCACGGCTGCGAGCTGATCGGCGGCGACACCACGCGCGGCCCGCTGACGCTGAGCCTGACGGTGTTCGGCGACGTACCTGTGCATAAGGCGCTGCGACGCGATGCCGCACGCCCCGGCGACGATATCTGGGTCTCCGGCACGCTTGGCGATGCCCGCCTGGCGCTAGGCGACTTCCGTGGCGAATGGCTGCTGCCCGAACCGGACTTCAGCCAGGTGCGCCCGCACATGGACACGCCAACGCCACGCATCGCGCTGGGCATGGCGCTCCGCGGTGTGGCCCATGCGGCACTCGATATTTCCGACGGCCTGGTCGGCGACCTCGGCCATATCCTGGAACGCTCCCAGGTCGGCGCCCTGCTCGATGTCGACGCCCTGCCCCGCTCGACGGTGCTGGCCAGCCAGCCGGAGGCGCGCCAGCTGGAATGCACCCTGGCCGGCGGCGACGACTACGAACTCTGCTTTACCGCTCCCGTGGGCGAGCGCGACCACATTGCCGCCATCGGCACGCGGCTCGGGCTGGCGCTGACGCGTGTCGGCACGATCACGCCCGAGGCTGGCCTGCGCCTGGTTGACCGCGACGGCAATCCGAGCGCTTACAAAGGCACCAGCTTCGACCACTTCGCTTCCCCCTGACAAGCCTGCGGCCGCCGTGTCATCATGCAGCCATGCGGGGCGCCAGACCCTGCCCGGACACACCGTCCGGCACAAATCCACCCGAACCAGACGAGCCAATCCCTGATGTCCGCCTACCCGCCCGGGCCTACCGCGCACGATCCCGCCCTGACCCTGGAAGCCGGCCAGGCTGCCAAGGTCACGCGCCCTACGGCGCGTTTCATGCTCTCGCACCCTGCTCACCTGATCGCGCTGGGCTTCGGCTCGGGGCTTTCGCCGGTTGGGCCGGGCACGGTCGGCACGCTGTACGCGTGGCTGTCCTACCTGGTGATCTCGATGTGGGTGCGGCCGGAAACCTGGCTGTGGCTGATCGTCGGCGGCTTCGTGCTGGGGCTCTGGGCCTGCGCCCGCACCGCGCGCGACATGGGTGTGTTCGACCACGGCAGCATGGTCTGGGACGAGATCGTGGCGTTCTGGCTGGTCATGGCCTTCGTCATGCCGACCGGCTTCTGGGGCCAGCTTGCGGCGTTCCTGTGGTTCCGCCTGTTCGATATCGTCAAGCCGGCGCCCATCGGACATCTCGACCGGACCCTCAAGGGGCCCGGCCTGCGCGGCGGCTTCGGCGTGATGTTCGACGACATCATGGCCGCCTTCTACACGCTGCTGGTGTTCGCCCTGTGGCGTTCGCTGTGATCAATCATTCCCCCCAACCTATCTACTGAATCCACCATCATGCCCGTCAGCCGCTTGCTCGACCAACTCGCCGTCCAGGTCGGAATCTCCCTGAACGAGAAGTCGCTGTTGCTCGCCACCGCGGAATCCTGCACGGGTGGCCTGGTGGCCGCTGCCATTACCGATGTATCGGGTTCGTCAGGGTGGTTCGAGCGGGGCTTCGTCACGTACTCGAACGAGGCCAAGTCGACCATGCTGGGCGTGCCGGCCAGGCTGATTCGCGATCATGGCGCGGTCAGCGAGGAAGTGGCGCGCGCCATGGCCGAAGGCGCCCTGCTCAACAGCCGCGCCCAGGTGGCGTTGTCGATCACCGGTGTGGCCGGGCCAACCGGCGGCACGCCGGAAAAGCCCGTGGGCATGGTGTGCTTCGGCTGGAGCAACCGCATCACCACCAATGTGGAGACGCAGCGCTTTCGCGGCGACCGGCAGCAGATCCGCCGCCAGGCTGCGGAATACGCGATTCGCGGCCTGCTCGAGCTGGTCCGCAACGAAGCCTGAGGGCTCAGGCACGCGCGTCGCCGGCAAGCCGCCGGCGACGCGGCGGTTCAGCCCTGACGGAAGCGGTTGATGGTTTCGCGCGTTTGCAGCGCAACGTTGCGTGCGGCGGCCGCGAAATCCTTCTCGCGGCTGGCATAGAGGATGGCGCGCGACGAATTGATCATCATGCCGGTGCCAGCGCCGGTGCGCCCGGCCCGGACGGTGGCCTCGATGTCGCCGCCCTGGGCGCCGATGCCGGGGATCAGCAGCGGCATGTCGCCCACGATCTCGCGCACCTTGGCAATCTCCGCGGGGAAGGTCGCCCCCACCACCAGCGCCATCTGCCCATTGGTATTCCAGCGCGTGGCGGCCGCCTCGGCCACCACCTGGTACACCGGCTTGCCATCCACCGGCAGGAACTGCACGTCGGAGCCGCCCGGGTTGGAAGTGCGGCACAGCACGATCACGCCGCGATCCGGATAGGCCAGGTACGGCTCCAGCGAATCCAGGCCCATGTAGGGATTGACCGTGACTGCGTCCGCCCGGTAACGCTCGAAGGCTTCGATGGCGTACTGCTGCGCGGTCGAACCGATGTCGCCGCGCTTGGCGTCCAGGATCACGGGAATCCCGGGGTGGGCGTCATGGATATAGGCGATCAGCTGTTCGAGCTGGTCTTCGGCGCGCTGCGCCGCGAAATAGGCGATCTGCGGCTTGAAGGCGCAGACCAGGTCGGCGGTGGCGTCGACGATCTCGCGGCAAAAGGAAAAGATCGCGCCGCCCGTGCCCGTCATGGACAGGGGCAGCTTGCCCGGATCGGGGTCTAGCCCGACGCAGAGGAGGGAATCGTTGCGCTGCCAGGCTGCAGCCAGCTGCTCGGTGAAGGTCATGGGATGCTCGCTAATCTGGGTCGGCCGCGTCGGCTGCGCGCCGGGCTTGTCAAGCCGGGTCGGCGCTCCCCCGCGGCAACAGTCGTTCCCGCGATTTTACCCGCTGTGTGCGCTCTTCTGCCGTTCTTCCTCGATACAAGGAGCGGCGCCGTACACAGCGGCCGGCCGGGGCCTGGGCACGCAAATGATGAAATGCGGCCAGATGGATGTGCGCCGCCATGGCCTCGGTGCTGCTCAAGCCGCTATTGCAACGCGGGCGCCAGAGCGCGCGGGCGGCATAACAACGCACTGCGCGCCGGCGCCTCGCCTTCACCCACATTTCACTTAACAAGCCCCCCCTCGTTGGGCTACACTCGCGGCCATCATAATCCCGGAGAAACTACGTGGGCAGTAGCATCGGGTGTTCGTGTTGCCGCAGCCAGATTGCGATCGCACCGAATGCCATGTCACTGCGGGCTGCGTAACGACGACCGCCGGAGCCGGCTTTATCCCGCTCCATCGCCTCGTCGGACTCGCCCGCAGCACATACTGCGGGTGAGTGTTCTTCCGTGTCCCTGACGGCCGCCGCCGCGCGCGCCGCTTAGTCCCGGACTAATCCCTCCCCCGGCTTGCCAGCCATGAACGGCAAACGCCATCGCCTTGCGCGCCCTTCAAGCGCACAGCGCGATCACGCTTGCCAGCGGCCCTGAGCTTCGCCGTTTTCGCGCGAAGCATGGGCTCGCCCCATGGCCGGCGAGCCAAGCCTGCGCGTTTCTTCGCCAAACGCAACAAGGAAGCCCTGGGATGATCAACCTGTTCGTCCTGCAGAAAGGCCGGCTCGCACAGGAGCAGGTCGACGATCGCAATGAACTTCTGCAGCACAAGCCGATCTGGATCGATGTCATCAGCCCCGATGACGAGGAACTCGCCTGGATCAAGGAAGCCTACGGCGTAGCCTTGCCGGAGCTGGAAGACCTGGGCGACCTGGAAGCCTCGGCCCGCTACTTCGAAGGCGAGGACGAGAACATCCATATCCGCACCGACTTCCTGCTCGATGAGGAAGACATCTCGCGCAACGTGCGCGTGGCGTTCGTGCTCACGCGCGACGTGCTGTTCTCCATTCACGACGAAGACCTGCCGGTGTTCCGGCTGGTGCGGTTGCGCGCCCGCATGCGCCCGGGCTCGGTGCGCAACGCCAAGGACGTGCTGATGGACCTGTACGCCACCGATGCGGAATATTCGGCGGACTCCATCGAGGAAGTCTACGAGCGGCTGGAGGAAGCCAGCAAGCGCGTGCTGGCGGAGAACGTGACCGATGCCGCGGCGGCCGACGTGCTGGAAACCATCGCCCGCGAAGAAGACTTGAACGGCCGCATCCGCCGCAACGTGATGGACACGCGCCGCGCGGTCTCCTTCCTGATGCGCAGCCAGCTGCTGTCGGCCGAGCAGCAGGACGAAGCCCGCCAGATCCTGCGCGACATCGACTCCATCGAGAACCACACCGCGTTCCTGTTCGACAAGATCAACTTCCTGATGGACGCCACGGTCGGCTTCATCAACATCAACCAGAACAAGATCATCAAGCTGTTCTCGGTGGTCTCGGTGGCGCTGATGCCGCCCACGCTGATCGCCAGCATCTACGGCATGAACTTCAAGTTCATGCCGGAGCTGGACTGGGCCGCGGGTTATCCTTGGGCCATCGCGCTGATGGCCGTGTCGGCCGCGATCCCGCTGGTGTACTTCAAGCGCAAGGGCTGGCTAAGCTGAACGGCGCGTAAACCGCACCTGGACCGCGCCGCCGCGAACTCAGTCGGGCAGCGTGGCCGCGCCCATGCGGCGCGCGATGATGTTGGCCTTGACCTTGAAGTTCACGCGCACATTGGCGCAGTACTCCTTCTTGTCGAAGCACTTCGGGGCCGGCAACGCCGCGGCCAGGCGTGCTGCCTGGCCCACACTCAGCTTGGCGGCGCTGGTCTTGAAGTAATGCTGGGCAGCGGCCTCCACGCCGAACACGCCCTCGCCCCACTCCACCGAATTCAAATAGATCTCGTAGATGCGCTGCTTGTCGAGCCAGAACTCGAGCATCCAGGTAATGGCCAGCTCCTGGCCTTTGCGCAGGTAGTGCTGCTCGGACGAAAGGAAGAGGTTCTTGGCCAGTTGCTGCGTGATGGTGGAGCCGCCACGCACGATATGCCCGCGCTTCTTGTTGCGCTCCCAGGCATCGAGCATGGAATCGAGCTCGTAGCCTGGATGGTTGACGAAATCGGCGTCCTCGCTGGCGATCACCGCGCGCTTGAGGTTGCGGGAGATATCGTCATAGCCGACCCAGCGGCGGTCCACCTGGCAGCTCCAGAACTGGAAGCCGCACAGACGCCACTGCTCTGCCCGCATGAACGCCGTGGATGACGGGTTCACGGTTTGCCAGGCAGCGATCTGCAGGAAGAAATACACCTGCATGGCCAGCACGCCGGCGATCAGCGTGCCAAGCAGGTAGGCGAGCCAGCGCAGCGGGTTGAGGCCGCCGCCCCTGCCGCCTTGAGCCGCCCCGGGACGGGCGGTGTGCTTGCGCTCAGCCATGTTCGAGCCAGCCGGCCGGCGCTTTAGCGCGCGGCTTCGGCCTGCAGCGCCGCGCGCAGCGTTGCCAGCACGGGCGCGGTGGCGGGCCGCACACCCCGCCAGTTGTAGAAAGCCTCGGCGGCCTGCTCGACCAGCATGCCCAGCCCGTCGCTGGTGCGCGCGCCACATTGGGCGGCGAACTTCAGGAATACGGTGGGCTCCGCGCCGTACATCATGTCGTAGGCGAGCACGTCCTTGCCCAGCAGTTCCGCAGGCACCGGCGGCAACTCGCCCTGCAGGCTGCTGCTGGTGGCGTTGATGACCACGTCGCAGGCGTCTTCATCGGTCAAACCCGCCAGTGCGTCAAAACCACCGCCCCACAGCTCCACGCCATACTCGTCCGCTTGCTGGGCCACGTTTTCCAGGATATCGCTGGCGCGCTGGGGCGTGCGGTTAGCCACCACGATGCGGTCCGGCCGGCAGGCGATCAGCGGCAGCATGGCGCCCATGGCGGCGCCGCCCGCACCCAGCAGCAGGATGCGCTTGCCTTCGAGCAAGGTATCGAGGTTGACCTCGATGTCGCGCGTGAGGCCGACGCCGTCGGTGTTGTCACCGTGGATCACGCCGTCCTCGATCCACATGGTATTGACCGCGCCCGCGCTCTCGGCGCGCGGCGTCAGGCGCTCGGCGAGGTCGTAGGCTTCGAGCTTGAACGGCACGGTCACGTTCAGGCCGTGGCCGCCGCCGTCAAAGAAGGCGCGCACGGTGGCAACGAACCCATCGAGCGGCGCCAGCAGGCGCTCGTACTCGACGGCCTCGCCGGTCTGCTGCGCGAATGCGGCATGGATGGCGGGAGAGCGGCTGTGCGCGATGGGGTTGCCGATCACGACGTAACGGTCGGCGGGAGTCTGGGATTGCATAGTGTCAGGTGATGGCGTCATCGGGACTGCAGGCGAGTTTCCAGCCCACTGCGCGAAAACTTGAATGTAGAGATCACTTCGAGAATGTCCTGGCGCGCTTGCATCTGCGCCGTGAACCCGCCGAACGGCGCCGCCGCCCGCACGATGGCAACCGCCTGGCGGTCCAGCACGGGATCGCCCGAACTCTTGACCACGTCGATGGCGTCGATGTTGTAGCCATCGCGGTTATAGCCAAGCCGGCCCTGCCGGTTGACGTTGATCACCAGGATCAGTTGCCCGTAGATCGGCTTGCCATTGCGCTGGGGGAAATCGGTGGTGCCGCGCGCTTCGATCTTCTGGCGAAGGCGGTCGTAGTACTGCGCGTATTCCACTTCCTGCGCGCTGGTGGCGGTGAGCTGGTAGCGCTTGGGCCGCTTGGCGTATTGCTCGAGGTTGCGGCCGATCTCGGCTTCGAGCTTGGCCATCTCGTCCAGCGAGGTGCGTTCGTCCTGGCCGCGCAGCGGGTTTTCCACGCGCTGCTGGCCTGGCTTGAGCGGCTGGCTGTGCACGGACGGCGCGGCTTCGCGCGACTGCGTCATCAGGCGCTGCTGCTCCTGCTCCATCTGCTCCACGCGGCGCTGCATCTGGCGCACCAGATCGCCGTCCTTGGTGACGGTCTGTGCCGGCAGCGGCGTGGTGGCGCGCTGCTGGTCGTGCTCGCCACCGCCGTCGAGGTTGGCCTGGGCCAGCACGGTGGGGTTCTGCGGGCGCTGCGCCGATTTGGAATTGACCAGCACCACATCGAGCGCGGCATCGGTGCGCTTGATCTCGAACGCCTCCGGCGCCACGACGCGCACGGTCAGCAGCAAGGCATGGGCCAGCAACGAGACGACCAGCGCCTTGGCCATCGTGCTGCTGGCGTTCCACCACTGGCGGGGAGAAAAAGCGGCTTTCACGATGGGCGGGACGTTGGCTGGGAAGCGTCGATCGGGCGAGACTGGGGCCGGAGTCCATGGGACCCCGGGGTCAGACTGCGATTGTAAGGGAGCGCCTCGTTTTTTCCGAGGAACTCAGCCTGCGCCGCCGGTGCCGGTGTCGCGCGTGTCCGACGCAGCGCCTTCGCTTGTGGCAGCTGCAGCACTCGCAGCTTCGTCATCGCCGGCTTCCCCGGTTGCAGCGTCAGCCTCACCTTCGGCTGCCCCTTCAGTTGCCCCTTCGGCCGCACCCTCGGCAGCGGCTTCGGCAGCCTCCTCGGCCGCGGCTTCAGCGGCGGCTTGCGCCGATACTTCGCCGGCTTCGTCGTCCCGCTCCATCTCCTCCTGCGGCAGCTCGCCTTCGCCGGCAAACACCTCCAGGACGCGGCATGACACTTCCAGCGAGATCTCGTCGATCGCGCCGATCTCCAGCAGCACCTGGGTGCCGCGCGATGCCTGCATCAACTCCGGCACACGCGTGACCAGCGGGATCTCGGCAAAGCGCACCGCGCCTTCCTTGAGCACCGAGCCCATCAGGCGCTCGCGCTTTTCCTGCTGCAGCCAGCGCAGGCACCAGTAGCGCTCCATGGTCGACTGGTGGTCGGCATACGCGGCGTAGGTACCTTCGAAATCCGCGACCGCGGCCAGCAGGTCCGAATCCTTGGGCTTGAACGGCGCCACCAGCTTGGCCGTGATGCCATGCTGGGCGACTGTCAGGATCTGCCACTGGTTGACCAGGTCGACATAGCGGCGCAGCGGCGAGGTGCTCCACGCATATTGCGCCACGCCCAGCCCCTCGTGGGGCGCCGGGTAGGTCTGCATGCGGGTGCGGTTCATGCCCCAGGCCTTTTGCGTGCGGTAGATACCCGGCACACCGTTGTCGGCAAGCAGCTTGCCCCAGGTGCTGTTGGCCAGGATCATCAGCTCGGCCACGATCTTGTCGAGCGGGGAGCCGCGGCGGCGCTGCTCGATGCGCACGCGTTCGCCGCCGTCTTCCAGCAGGTCGATGTAGAAGCTGTAGTCGGCGCGGTTGTGCGACTCGGGACGCAGCCCGCTGGCCAGACG
Source organism: Cupriavidus basilensis (assembly GCF_008801925.2). Classification (NCBI taxonomy): domain Bacteria; kingdom Pseudomonadati; phylum Pseudomonadota; class Betaproteobacteria; order Burkholderiales; family Burkholderiaceae; genus Cupriavidus; species Cupriavidus basilensis. The sequence continues at coordinate 3,829,033 of NZ_CP062803.1, forward strand.
CGCCTTCTGGCGTTCGTCGTGCAGCCAGCCGGAGAAATGGAACAGCTGGGTCAGCGCATCGCGGAACGGGTAATCGCCGGTGCCAGCGGCCAGCGCGGCCTCGGTCACCACATCCTCAAGCAGGTTGTGGCGCAGGTTGGCCGCGATCTTGACCAGCTCGGCGCGGGTCTCGCTGCTGACGATCATCTGCAGGGCCGGGTCGTAGACCACGTACAGCGACAGGGCCGGGCATTCGCGCCCTTCCTGCAGCGTGTAGCGCTCGACCACCGAATCCGGCAGCATGGTGATCTTGTCGCCGGGGAAATAGACTGTCGACAGGCGATGGCGCGCTACCGCATCGAGCGGCTCGCCACGGCGGATGCCCAGGCCGGGCGCCGCGATATGGATGCCCACGCGGATCTTGCCGCCGTCCAGCGGCGTGACCGACAGCGCATCGTCAATCTCGGTGGTGGTGACGTCATCGATGGAGAACGCCTCCACATCCGCGCGCGGCAGGTCGCCGACGGGTTCCGGCACGGCCACGTCGGGAAAGCCGGTGCCCTTGGGAAAGCATTCGGAGAGGAACTTGGCCTCATGCAGCGCGCGCGGGCTGGCAATGCCGCCCACCGCCACCATCAGCCGCATCGGCGACATGCCTAGCGCGGTGCAGGCGGCGTCCATCGCCTTGTATTCGAGGCTGTTCTTGTCGGGCTTGAACAGCAGTTGCAGTGCCTTGCCACGGAACGCTTCGGGCAAGGTCAGGGCCTTGAGCTGGTTTTCGTACTCGGCCTGCACCAGGGCTTGCTGCTTCTTGCGCTCGAGCGCGGCGAGCGCGGCCTTCAACTGGTCTTCCGGCGCGCGCTGGTAGCGCCCGCGGCCCTTGCGGCGGAAATAGACCGGATTGCCGTGCAGCGTCTGCGCCAGCGCGGCTTGCTGCACCACGCTCGCACCCGCGCCGTAGTACTCGGCCGCCAGGTCGACAAAACCGAACTCGTCCTCCGATGCGCATTCCCACAGGAATTCCAGATCGACCTCGCCGACCAGGTCGGCGGTCTGGCGCAACAGCTCGATCGCCGACGGCTGCGCGAACTGCAGCAATACGTCGCGCGACTTGACCTTGGTGCGCTTGCCCGCGGGCAGCTCCACCTGGTACGACTCGCCCTGCTGGGTCAGCACGGTGCCGGCGCGAATCTCGCCGCCTTCTTCGAACAGCAACTGCATGGATCGGTACTTTCAGAAATGCCGGGAACCGCACTTGGCAAACCAAGCACCCTGGCGCTTTGTGACGCCTGCGGGAACGGCCCGGTGAGAGAAATGGTGCAAGGCCGCCTTCAGGCAAGGCGGCAACCGGACCTGAGATGATACCGCACCGCGCCGGCTGCAAGCCCGGCGCAGGGCGGGTTGTTACAGCGACATGCCGCCGCTGGCCTCGATCGCCACGCCATTCACGTAGCTGGCATCGTCGCTGGCAAGGAAGTTGTAGATGCTGGCGATTTCGGCCGGCTCGGCCAGACGGCGCAGCCAGCAGGACGATTTCATGCCGTCCAGCACCTTCTCCGGCACGGTCTGCAGGATCTCGGTGGCGACGAAGCCCGGGCACACCGCGTTGACGCGCACGCCCTTGGGGCCCAGTTCGCGCGCCCACGTCTTGGTGAAGCCGATCACACCGAACTTGCTGGCCGCATAGTTGGTCTGGCCGAAGTTGCCGTACAGGCCAACCACGCTGGACGCATTGAGAATCACGCCTTTGCCCTGCTCGGTCATGATGTCGGCCACGGCCTGGGCGCAGTTGAAGACGCCCTTGAGATTGACGTCGATCACCGCGTCGAACTGGGCTTCAGTCATCTTGGTCAGGCGCGCATCCTTGGTGATGCCTGCGTTATTGACGAGGATGTCGACGCGGCCGTGCCTGGCCAGCGTAGCCGCCACCATGGCGTCGACCTCGTCGCGGCGCGTCACATCGACCTTGTAGGCGCTCACGGTGGCGCCTGAAGCGGCGAGCGTCTCGGCGGCAGCGCGCACGCGCTCCTCCTGCACGTCGCAAAGCACCACCAGCGCACCTTCCGCGGCAAAGCGCTGCGCGGTGGCAAAACCGATCCCGGCGGCAGCGCCGGTGATGATGGCAACACGTCCCTGCAATTTCATGATGGTCGTCTCTTCTTCTTGGTCGCGATTATCGATTGGGGGAAAACTCTTGCTCTGGATGGCTACCTGGCGGCTTCTGGGTGGAACCGCTCAGTTCCGGCGCCGGCCGCGCCAGCAGGTCGGGCAGGAATACCTCGGTCACCAGCATGACGCCATCGCCACGCCGGAAGGCTGAGCGCCGCGCGGGCAATACCGACGACGCAGCGAGCTCCCGCATGGCCGGCACGGCTAGTTCCAGCCGGCGCCGCAGCGGGTGATGCGCAAGCAGGCGTGCGAAGGCAAACGGCTCGCGCCGCACGCGGGGATCGACGAACAGCGCGCCGCCCAGCGGGCGCTCGCCCAGGCCGCGCAGGAACGGCCAGTCACGCCGGGCATGGTCGGGCTTCACCACGGTGTGGGCAAAGATGGCCGGCGTCCCGTCACAGATCAGCAGCACCTCGCGCGCCAGCGCGCGGCGGCGGGCCGGCAGCCCCAGCGCCTGCCATTCATCGGCAAGGGCGAGTTCCATGCGCTGCGCCAGGCGGCGCACCCGGAAAGCGTCCGACGCTGCCACCAGCCGGGCGGTGAGCGAGCCATCACCGGTCACCCAGCGGCGCAGGTTAGCGCTGATGGTGGGATCTTCGGGTAGATGGGCGTGCCAGCCACTGCGGCGCAGATGCGCCCCGTTCATGCCGCGCTCATGCCCGTGGCTCCAGGTCGATGGGGTCGATGGCGTCGCCCTGGCTGATCTGGCCATCGGGCCCATAGCCGCAGAAAGCGAGGACTTCGTCGACGTAGTCGGCAAATTCGCTGATGCCGTGGTCGCTGCCCTCGATGACGCGCGTGTGCGCGCCGGGAAAGGCCGCCAGCATCTCGCGGTAGTCCAGCACCTCGTCGCCGGTCGCAGCCATCAGGAAATAGCGCTCCGGCCGGGTGATGGGATCGACCCGCAGCGCCAGCAGTTCATCCAGATGGTGGCGCTCCACCCGCACCGAGCCGCCACCGTGCCAGAGCGGCTGGTCGCCCAGGTGACGCTCCAGGTCGGTCCAGGGATGCACCGCCGGGTTGAGCAGCACCGCGCGGCAGCCGTGACGCTCGGCCAGCCAGCGCGCATAGAAGCCACCCAGCGACGAGCCGATGATGGTGAGCGGCTGCGCGCCACCGGCCTGCGAGGCCGCGATGGCCGCTTCGGCCTGGGCGATGGCCTGGGCCGGCGACACATTCAGCACCGGGCAAGCGTAATAGCGTCCCACGCCCCATTCACGCATGCGCTCCTGGACCAGGCGCGCCTTGAAGGACTGTGGAGACGAGCGGAAACCGTGCAGGTATAGCAGCATGCCAGGCCCCGCTCAGGCGCAAGCACCTGCGGCAAAGGCGTCCAGCAGCTTCTGATGGACGCCGCCGAAGCCGCCGTTGCTCATGACCAGCACATGGTCGCCCGGGCGCGCGGCGGCTCGCACCGCGCGGACCAGCTCGGGAAGGTCGCTGAAGGCGGCCGCGCGCTCGCCCAGCGGCGCCAGCGATTCGGCCAGGTCCCAGCCCAGGGCATCCTTGCCGCTGGCCGCGCCATACCCGAACACCAGGTCAGCCGTCTCGAGGCTGGCCGGGAGCTGCGCCTTCATCACGCCCAGCTTCATGGTGTTGGAGCGCGGCTCCAGGACCGCCAGGATGCGCGCCGCGCCGACCCGCTTGCGCAGGCCGTCGAGCGTGGTCTGGATCGCCGTGGGATGGTGGGCAAAGTCGTCATAGACCGTGATGCCATTGACCACGCCACGCACTTCCATGCGGCGCTTCACATTCGCGAAGCGCGACAAGGAATCGATGGCCTGCGGCGCCGGCACGCCCACATGGCGGGCAGCCGCAATCGCAGCCAGCGCATTCATCCTGTTGTGCGTGCCTTGCAAGGCCCAGCTGAGCCGGCCTTGCAGCACGTCGCCGAACCAGACATCGAAACTGTCCTGGGTCGTGCTGTCGCCGGTGGCATCGCCTTCGGCGGGCTCGCCCGCACGCCAGTCGCCGATGCCGAATTGCTCGGTCTCGCTCCAGCAGCCGCGCTCCAGCACGCGCGCCAGGCTTTCCTCAAAACCGTTGACGATCAACCGGCCCTGCTCCGGCACGGTGCGCACCAGATGATGGAACTGGGTCTCGATGGCGGCAAGATCGGGGAAGATGTCGGCGTGATCGTATTCCAGGTTGTTCAGGATGGCGGTGCGCGGACGGTAGTGGACAAACTTGCTGCGCTTGTCGAAGAACGCCGTATCGTACTCATCGGCCTCGATCACGAAGAAGTCGGACTCGGTCACCCGCGCCGACACGCCAAAGTTCTGCGGCACGCCGCCCACCAGGAAGCCCGGCTGGTAGCCGGCATCTTCCAGGATCCAGGCCAGCATGGAGGTGGTGGTGGTCTTGCCGTGGGTGCCCGCCACCGCCAGCGTCCATTTGCCGCGCAGCACATGCTCCCCGAGCCACTGCGGGCCGGAGACATAAGGCAGGTTGCGGTTGAGAATGGCCTCCATCAGCGGATTGCCGCGCGACACCACATTGCCGATGACGAACAGGTCCGGCTCCAGTGCCAGCTGGCCGGGATCGAAGCCCTCGATCAGTTCGATGCCCTGCGCCTCGAGCTGCGTGCTCATCGGCGGGTAGACATTGGCATCGCATCCGGTGACGCGATGGCCAGCCTGCTTGGCAAGCACGGCCAGCCCGCCCATGAATGTGCCGCAGATACCGAGGATGTGAATATGCATGGGATTTAGGATTGGGCAGGCCAGGGCGGCCGGGCCGGGTTGCTTCTGGATGGAAAGAATTGTACCTGAGGGGGTAACGGCGAAGCCGTGCGGGAAAGGCCCGCGGCCGGGCACGGCAGAATTCCGGGCCGGCGCGTTCGCCCAAGGAATCTCCCCGCAACCGGCCACTCTAAAAAGCAAAACCTGACCCTAGCGCGCAGGCCTCGATCCCTCCGGTATCATCCCCCCATGCCCCGCCGCCCCACCCTCGACCCCATCCGCCTGCGCGAGGAAATCGCCCAGGCTGCCGCCCGCATGATCGCGGAAGATGGCACCGACTACGCCACGGCCAAGCGCAAGGCCGCGCGGCAACTGCTGGGCGACGTGCGCGTGGCGGGCGAGTGGCTCCCCGACAACGAGGCTGTGGAGGCGGAAGTCCGTCTCTATCAGGCATTGTTCCACTCGGAGAGCCAGCCCCGCGTCCTGGCGCTGCTGCGCCGGCTGGCTGTGCTTGCGATGCGCGACCTTGCCGTATTCCGCCCCTACCTGGCCGGGGCTGTGCTCAACGGCACCGCCACCGAGCATTCCGACGTCTACCTGCAGTGCTTCTGCGACAGCCCCAAGGATCTCACCCTGCACCTGCTCAACGCTGGCGTGGACTTCGACACCAGCGAGACCCGGCACTTCGCCGGCCGCGGCGAGGTCGAGACCCTGAGTTTCCTGTGGAAGGGACAGTGGCCGGCCATGCGCGACGCGCGCCTGCTGGCTGGAGAGATCCGTGCGGAACTTGGCCAGCCCGTCGGCATTCATATAGCGCTGTATGATGCGGATGACGAACGCGGCGCAGTCCGGGCCGCGGCCGGCGGCCGGGTTGCCCGTGCCGATGTGGATGCGGTGCTGGCACTGCTGGCCGCCGCCGAAGCGGCGGCACCCCAGGTGCCCGACGCACCCGCGGCGGCCTGAGCGCCAGCCTTGACCCGGAGCGCGAGCGAGGCCGGCCGCAGGCCATGCGCACCAAGCCTATGGGGCCATCCGGGTTCTTACCTCTACCATCAGCCGCTATCTTTCTTGCTGCCATGACCTCTTCCACCAGCACTCCTGTCCGCCGCAGCCGCCTCTGGGCCTGGCTTGCCGTTGCCGTCGTGGCTGCCGCCGCGGGCGCGCTGGCCGGGCACTATGTGTTTTCGCCCAAGCCGGCATCCGACGAGGCCGTCGAGACGTTCCTGCGCACGCAACTGCCAGATCCGGATGGCACCCAGATCAACTTCGCGCAACTTCGTGGAAAAACGGTGGTTGTGAACTTCTGGGCACCCTGGTGCGGTCCCTGCGTGGAAGAAATGCCCGACCTGAACGCGTTGCATAAGGAATACACGGGACGAAAAGTGGAATTTGTCGGCATCGGCATCGATTCCGCCAACAATATCCAGCAGTTCATCAAGAAGATCCCCGTCTCCTACCCACTGGCCGTGGCCGGTTTTGCCGGTACGGAACTCTCGCGCAACTTTGGCAACGCGGCCGGTGGCCTGCCCTATACAGTGATCATTGCGCCAGATGGCACGGTCAGCTACCGCAAAATGGGCAGGGTTTCCCCTGACGAGCTGCGCGCCGCGCTGCCTCGCGGCTAGCCATAAGATTCTTGATTTGAGGCGAATTTCTCCTAATCTTGATCGATCATCAGGTAATTTGATCGAAACACGATTCCGCGGCCTCAAAGTGCGGAATCGTGCCTGAAAACTCGCCTGCTTCGAAGCTGCCGATGTCTACGCTGCTAGACAAATCACTCTAAGCTACGGTAATCTCCGCGCAATTTCGTTGAAATGGTCGAGCCGCCGTGATCGATACACCTCCCGAACGCCGCTCTCCCCGCTACCGCAAGGTGCTGGTCCTGCACGGACCGAACCTGAATTTGCTGGGCACGCGGGAGCCGGAAACCTATGGGTACACGAAACTAGCCGATATCGACCTGGCCCTCGCGCAGCGAGCCCGCCAGACCGGCATCGCCCTGGCTACGTTTCAGTCCAACCATGAGGGTGCGCTGGTGGATCGTATCCATGCCGCGCGCGACGAGGGCGTGGATTTCATCATCATCAACCCGGCCGCCTATACGCATACCAGCGTAGCGCTGCGCGATGCACTGGCCGGGGTGGCGATTCCGTTTGTGGAAGTCCACTTGTCGAACGTGCATCGGCGCGAGAACTTCCGTCATCACTCTTACTTCTCCGATGTGGCGATCGGAGTGATCTGCGGACTTGGCTGGCAGGGGTATCTGCTGGCGCTGGACTATGCCCTCGGGCAGGAGCTGGAACAGGCGAAGCCCAAGGCCTGATCCGCACGTTGATGTCTTAAACCGTTACCGCGCCCCCGGCGCCTGCCCCGCCGCCATGTTTGCGGCGGGCCACGGCAGCCCGCCGGAGGCGTCAGTTTTTCCCGGACGCAGCCACCAGAGCGGTGGCCGCCGGACAACCCGATTCAGGAGGATAGAAGATGGACCTGCGCAAGCTGAAGACGCTGATCGACCTGGTGGCCGAGTCCGGCATCTCCGAGCTGGAAGTCACCGAAGGCGAAGGCAAGGTGCGGATCGTCAAGGCGCCGCCGCAGGTCATCGCTGCGCCGATGGCCATGCAACCGATGCAGGCACTGCCCCCGGCCGCCGCGCCGGCCGCGATGCCCGTCGCCGGTAGCGAGCCGGCCGCGCCGCAACTGCCGGTCGGCCATGTCGTGACGTCGCCGATGGTCGGCACCTTCTATCGCGCACCGTCGCCGGGCGCCGCGTCGTTCGTCAATGTGGGCGATACCGTCAAGGAAGGCCAGACGGTTTGCATCATCGAAGCGATGAAGCTGCTCAACGAGATCGAGTCGGACAAGGCTGGCGTGATCAAGGAAATCCTGGTCGAGAATGGCCAGGCGGTGGAATACGGCCAGCCGCTGTTCATCATCGGCTGAAACTGACCGGCATGCCGCGCCGCCCGCAGCCTGCGCCGGAGTTCTCCGGCCAGCCACGGCGGCGACGGCCACCGGGCGTTCCTCGTCCCGGTGCCAGCACCCCCGCCTGCACTCCGGCTGCCCTCGCCGGGGATGCCACGATCCGCCGCGGTGGGACCGCCTTTCTCCTCGCAGAGAGTGACTATGTTTGAAAAAATTCTGATCGCGAATCGCGGTGAAATCGCCCTTCGCATCCAGCGCGCCTGCCGCGAGCTCGGCATCAAGACTGTGGTGGTGTATTCGGAAGCCGACAAGGAAGCCAAGTACGTCAAGCTGGCCGACGAAGCCGTCTGTATCGGCCCGGCGCCCTCGCCGCTGTCTTACCTCAACATGCCGGCCATCATCTCGGCCGCCGAGGTGACCGACGCGCAAGCCATCCACCCCGGCTACGGCTTCTTGTCGGAAAACGCCGACTTCGCCGAACGCGTGGAAAAGTCCGGTTTCGTCTTCATCGGCCCGACTTCCGAGAGCATTCGCCTGATGGGCGACAAGGTCTCGGCCAAGCAGGCCATGATCAAGTCCGGCGTGCCGTGCGTGCCGGGTTCCGAAGGCGCCCTGCCCGACGACCCCAAGGAAATCCTGGCAATCGCACGCACCGTCGGCTATCCGGTCATCATCAAGGCAGCTGGCGGCGGCGGTGGCCGCGGCATGCGCGTGGTGCACACCGAGGCCGCCCTGGTCAATGCGGTCAACATGACGCGCGAGGAGGCCGGCCGCGCCTTCGGCAACCCGGAGGTCTACATGGAGAAATTCCTGGAGAACCCCCGGCACGTCGAGATCCAGATCCTGGCCGACCAGCATCGCCAGGCAATCTGGCTGGGCGAGCGCGACTGCTCGATGCAGCGCCGCCACCAGAAGGTCATCGAAGAAGCACCTGCGCCGCACATCCCGCGCCGCCTGATCGAGCGCATCGGCGATCGCTGCGCCGAGGCATGCAAGAAGATTGGCTACCGTGGCGCCGGCACCTTCGAATTCCTGTACGAGAACAACGAGTTCTACTTCATCGAGATGAACACGCGCGTACAGGTCGAGCACCCGGTCACCGAGATGATCACCGGCATCGACATCGTGCAGGAGCAGATCCGCATCGCCTTTGGCGAGAAGCTGCGCTGGCGCCAGAAGGACGTGCAGCTGCGCGGCCACTCGATCGAATGCCGCATCAACGCCGAGGACCCGTTCAAGTTCACGCCGTCGCCCGGGCGCATCACCGCGTGGCACATGCCCGGCGGTCCCGGCGTGCGGGTCGACTCGCACGCGTATGATGGCTACTTCGTGCCGCCCAACTACGATTCGATGATCGGCAAGATCATCACCTACGGCGCCACCCGCGAGCAGGCCATCGCCCGCATGCGGATCGCGCTGTCGGAAATGGTGGTGGATGGCATCCAGACCAACGTACCGCTGCACCGTGAGCTGATGCTCGATGCCAACTTCGTCGAAGGCGGCACCAGCATTCACTATCTCGAGCACCGCCTGGCCCAGAAGAACGTGGCCAAGGGCGGCAAGATCTGAAGCCCCGGCGCGGCCAGTCATAACTGATCGACAAGGATCGCCTGTGGCATTTCAGGAATGTGTGATCGAAATCGCACAAGACCAGGCCGAAGCCTGGTCTGACGCGCTGTTCGACCTCGGCGCGCTGTCGGTCTCGGTGGAAGACGCCGATGCCGATACGCCCGACGAGCAGCCGCTGTTCGGCGAGCCCGGCATGGAGCCGACCCGCCTGGCATGGAACCGCTCGCGCGTGGTGGCGCTGTTTGACGACAGCGCCGACCCCGTGCTGGTGGTGGCCGCCGCCGCCAATGCGCTGGGCGTCGACCCGGTGCCGGCTTACCAGTTGCGCCCCGTCGAAGACCAGGACTGGGTGCGCCTGACGCAATCCCAGTTCGCGCCGATCCGCATTGGCGAGCGCATCTGGGTGGTGCCGTCCTGGCACGATGCGCCGGACCCTGACGCGGTGGTGCTGGAACTGGACCCGGGCCTGGCCTTCGGTACCGGCAGCCATCCCACCACGCGGCTGTGCATGCAGTGGCTGGAACAGAACATCAAGGCCGGTGAAACGGTGCTCGACTACGGCTGTGGCTCGGGCATCCTCGCCATCGTGGCGCGCAAGCTGGGCGCCGGCGACACGCTCGGCATCGATATCGACCCCAACGCGGTGGAAGCCTCGCGCTATAACGCCGAGCGCAATCGCGTGGAGGCTACCTTTGCGCTGCCGGAAACCGTCTCCGAGGCCAGCTACGACCTCGTCGTCGCCAATATCCTGTCCAACCCGCTGAAGCTGATGGCGGCCATGCTGAGCGCGCGGGTTCGCCCCGGCGGACGGCTGGTGCTGTCGGGCGTGCTGGAGCGGCAGGCCGATGAAGTCGCCGCGGCCTACGCGCCCTGGCTGCCCATGTCGGTCTGGCGCAGCGAGGAAGGCTGGGTCTGCCTGCATGGCACCCGCGGTGAAGGCCCCGGCACCCAGAGCTGAGCCCAGCCCATGGCCGCAGCCAAGCTCGTCACGCGTTGCCCGGCCTGTCGCACTGCCTTTCGGCTGGTGCCGGACCAGTTGCGGCTGCGCCAGGGGCTGGTCCGCTGCGGCCAGTGCGACACCGTCTTCGATGCACGCGAGCACCTGATCGAGTTGCCAGCGCCCGAGCCGGCAGCCGGCCCCGAGGCCGTCGCGCAGGCGGGGGAAGGCATTGCCGCCCCTGTCCCCGCCTCGCCCCCGGCACAGGAAGCGCACCCAGTCGAAGCCACCGCCGTGCTGCAGGAAGCCGCGCACTTCGACACGTTCCCGCAACACGACGCCGACGACAGCCGCCCCGCCGCCGCGCCCTTCGACCCCGGTTACGACCCTGGCTATGACGTGCCGGCGCTCGACGCGCCCACCGTCATGCTGTACCAGACGCAGACGGAAGCGGACGAGGCGGTGCAGGCCAGCAACCATCGGGCGGAGCCGGAAACCGGCACCGCCGACGCTCACGAACACAAGGACGAGGACAAGGACGAGCCTTCCGCGGTGTTCGTACCCGGCATCGTCGAGAGCGAGAGCGAGGAAGCTGGCCTTACCGCCCCCGCAGCGGAGGTGGAGGCAGCGGAGGCACCGCAGGCAAGCGAAGCACCCGCCCCCGCGCCGGAAGCAGCACCCTGGCCACAACTCGACCCCAGCACGCTGGGCGCCGACGATGCCACGCACACCGCGGACATCACCGATACGGAAAACGCGGCCGACACTGGGAAAGCGGCGAACGAAGCATCCGCCGCCAGCACCGAGGCCGACGCAGCGGCCATCCCGAGCGCAGGCGGCTACCTGCGCGCCCAAGCGCAGGACGATTTCCCCGAGATTCCCGAAGCGATCTCACGCGAACAGGCCGAGCGGCCGTGGATGCGCAGCGACACGCCTGCCACCCCGTCCTTCGCGCCCGACTTCCTGCGCCATGCGCGTGAGCGCGATCCTGGCCCGGCCAAGCGCAAGCGCATGCTGCAAAAGCTGGCGATCGGGTTCCTGGTGATCGCGGGACTGCTGCAAGGCACCTTCCTGGCGCGCAGCCAGCTATCCGGCCGCTTTCCTGTATTGCGGCCCGCCTTCGAAGCAGCCTGCGCGCCGCTGGGTTGCGAGGTGGCGCCGTGGCGCGACATCGATGCCTTGCGCATCGAGAGCTCGCTGCTGCAAAAGCAAGATGACGAATCCGACGCCTACCTGCTCGCCGTAACGCTGCGTAACCAAGGCCGCGCCACCGTGGCGCTGCCCGCCATCGAGCTGGTCATGACGGACCTCCAGGACCAGCTCCTCCTGCGCCGTGTGCTGCAACCCGCAGACTATCTCGAAACCGGGCAGCAGGCCTTTGCCACGCATGGCCTGCGGGCAGGCACGGAGCTGCCGGTTCGGGTACGATTCCGGTCGCAGCAGGCGGCGGCAAACTACCGCGTGCTGATTTTTTACCCCTGAATTCCCTCTGGGCTCGCCGCTAATCCCGAGCGCCCCCGATTTGCGAGCCCGCATTTCACACAGGAGCACATATGAGCAACGTCACCCTCGGCGGCAACGCCATCGAAGTCGGCGGCAAGTTTCCGCAAGCCGGCGACAAGGCCCCCGCATTCTCGCTGGTCGGCAAGGACCTGAAGGACGTCACGCTGGCCGACTTCGCCGGCAAGCGCAAGGTGCTCAATATCGTCCCCAGCCTGGACACCCCGGTGTGCCAGGCTTCGGCCCGCAAGTTCAACGAAGCCGCCAGCGGCCTGGCCAACACCGTGGTGCTGACCGTCTCTGCCGACCTGCCGTTCGCCATGGGCCGCTTCTGCACCGCCGAAGGCCTGGCCAACGTGGTGCCGCTGTCGCTGATGCGCGGCGCCGACTTCAAGGGCAACTACGGCGTGGACATCAAGACCGGCCCGCTGGCCGGCGTGACCGCGCGCGCCGTGGTGGTGCTCGATGAGAACGACACCGTGAAGTACAGCGAACTGGTCTCGGAAATCAAGAACGAGCCGAACTACGACGCCGCACTGGCCGCGCTGAAGTAAGCGCGCCACCTGCCAGGCGCGGCCACCCGGCAAAACGGGTGGCCGTTTTTGCATTCAGGGGCACCGGCATGACCCGGTGGCCCCGTCAGCCCGCATTACGAGAATTGGAGAGAGCATGTCCAGCCTGATCTGTGGCTCCGTTGCCTACGACACCATCATGACGTTCGAGGGACATTTCCGCGAACATATCCTGCCCGACCAGATCCACATGCTGAACGTGTCCTTCCTGGTCCCGTCCATGCGCCGCGAGTTCGGCGGCTGCGCCGGCAATATCGCCTACACGCTGAAGCTGCTTGGCGGCGACCCGGTCGTCATGGCCACCGTCGGCGTCGACGCCGAGCCCTACCTGCAACACCTGCGTGCGCTCGATATCAGCACCGAGCACATCCGCACCCTGCCTGACACCTTCACGGCGCAAGCGATGATCACGACCGACCTGGAGAACAACCAGATCACGGCGTTCCACCCCGGCGCGATGAACCAGTCGCAGCTCTCGCAGGTGCAGGACGCGCTTGGCGGCAGCAACGCGCCCGGCCTGGGCATCGTCGCCCCCGACAGCCGCGAAGGCATGCTGCACCACGCGCGCCAGTTCGCCGACGCCGGCGTGCCGTTCATCTTCGACCTGGGCCAGGCCATGCCGCTGTTCAACGGCGACGATCTGCGCCAGTTCGTTGAACTCGCCAGCTACGTGACGGTCAATGACTACGAAGCTCAGGTTCTGCTGTCGCGTACCGGCTGGACCAGCGATGAAGTCGCCGCGCAGGTCAAGGCGTTCATCGTGACCCACGGCGAAAAGGGCGCCACCGTCTTCGCCGACAAGCAGAAGTACAATATCGCCTCCGTGAAAGCGGATCGCGTCGTCGATCCGACGGGCTGCGGCGATGCCTTCCGCGGCGGCCTGCTTTACGGCATCGAACAGGGCTTCGACTGGGAAACAACGGGCCGGCTTGCCAGCCTGATGGGCTCCATCAAGATCGCGCACCAGGGTCCGCAGAACCACAAATCGTCGCGCGACGAAATCGGTGAACGCTTCCAGTCCGCTTTTGGCTACCGCTACGAGTAACACCTTTTCCGGGATTGATTCTATGCACACCCTGATTCGCACCAGCGCCATCGCGCTCGCCGCCGCAGCCACCCTGGTGGCCGGCTGCGCTGCGCAGTCGAATTCCGCCAGCATCTATACGCCGGGCCAGGCACAGCGCGAGCAGACCTTGCGCTACGGCGTGGTCGAGACGGTTCGCGAGGTGCTGATCCAGGGCGACCAGACCGGTGCCGGCACGATCGCCGGTGGCGCCATCGGCGGCATCGCCGCGGGCAGCACCATCGGCAGCGGCGGCGGCTCGGTGGCCGCCGGCGTGCTGGGCGCCGTGCTCGGCGGCATCGCCGGCAGCATGGCCGAGAACAAGATCAGCCAGCGCCGTGGCCTGGAAATCACCGTGCGCCTGGACAATGGCGATATGCGCGCCATCGTCCAGGACGCCGACGAAGCCTTCCGGCCGGGCGAGCGCGTGCGCTTGCTGTCGTCGGGCGGCACGACCCGCGTCACGCACTAAGCGCGATACGCGGGACGGCATAGGGCGGCCCTGTGTGGCCGCGCCGCGGGGGGCGCAACCAAAGGGGGCTGCCGCACCGCTCGTTGGCTCCTGTGGCTCCTGGCACGTTCTGGAGTGGTCTGCGGGACCGCTCCGCACAGCCGCATACGCCCCCGGCAAAGCGCTGCCTCCTTCACCGGAGCAGCGCTTTTTCTTTGCGGCGTTGCCGGGCCGCAGTGCCCCGCGTTGCGTGCTCCGCCTGCCGTTTTTCGATCGCCCATGAAAAAACCCGCCGGGCTTGCACCATCGGCGGGTTGGCAAGACTAGCGTCTTGCGGACCGGATACGCGGTATCCGGTCAGTGCGGCACGCCCTGCGTGCCTTGGCAATTCCCAGCGGCAGCCGTTACCGGCACGCTTACGGACGGGTACCCGTGGGGAAAGGCCATGCCGCAGCCGGGTTCAGCGCGGTCTTGGCAGCTGCAGCGGGTGCAACAGCAGGTGCAGCGGCAGGCTTGGCAGGCGCGGCCTTCTTGGCAGCGGCCTTCTTGGCCGGTGCCTTCTTGGCAGCAGGCGCCTTCTTGGCCGGTGCAGCCTTCTTGGCAACAGCAGCCTTCTTCGCAGCCGGTGCAGCCTTCTTGGCCGGTGCAGCCTTCTTGGCGGCGACCTTCTTGGCCGGTGCGGCCTTCTTCGCTACAACCTTCTTGGCGGCAGCTTTCTTGGCCGGCGCGGCCTTCTTGGCTACAACCTTCTTGGCTGCGGCCTTCTTTGCCGGTGCGGCTGCCTTCTTGGCCGGCGCTGCTTTCTTCGCTACGACCTTCTTTGCAGCGACCTTCTTCACTGCAGCCTTCTTGGCCGGTGCAGCTTTCTTGGCCGGTGCTGCCTTCTTGGCGGCTACCTTCTTCACAGCGGCTTTCTTGGCCGGGGCAGCTGCCTTCTTGGCGGCCGGCTTGGCGGCGACCTTCTTAGCCGCCGGTTTCTTCTTTGCAGTCGTTGCCATGGATAACTCCTTCACTAGAGAGTGAATATCGAATGACCTAAGTTGGCGACCCGACCGACCCGAGGCGCGATACAGCGATGCGACCCCAATCGAGCGAGCGATTCATCGGCGCACGGCGCGCGTTGTGGCCGCACGCTAATGAATTCGGTGGCAGGGGCACCGCGGCGCGCGATGCGAATGTGGCCAAGCGGAGCCCGCAGCCGGGCTTCTGACGCTTGCCGCGCCCTGGAATATTCGATCTGCCCGCGCCATCCGCCGGATCGGCGCGCGACATGAAAAGAGAGATATCGGCCGGCATTTCCGTGATGCGGGCCAGGCCACGCACACCACGTACGGCATTTTTTCGGGGGTAGTTCGCCCATCCCGTTACTGGGCCAAAGGAGACTGCACGCGTTTTAGAAAACCAGTACGGCTTGGTCTGCGTCAAAGTTCTAGTGCTCCTGAGCTACCTGTTTCATTGCATCGAAGTGGGTGGCGCTCATCGTCGCGCATCACGTCCAACCTCATCGTTGCATCTTGCTGTCTTGCCTGCCACGCAGGCCATGCAATGAAGTGAGACTCTTGTCAAGGCGAATCATAATTCGTTTGTTGGGCGATGTTAAGAAAAAAGTGCAAAAAAACTTGCGTGTGAGCATGACAACTTCATCGTCTTCGTCGTTGCACTGCGCTGACCTCGTCTTTGCTTGCGCGCGCTACGCTCTCATCGCGTCTCTCGCACCCTCACGACGCTGCTCTCGACCATGCTCGATGCCCCTTCGACACGGCATCGCGCGAGCGTGAAGACGTCGCTGGCGTAGTGCGGATTTTCGGCGTGCGCATCGCAGTCGGCGCGTCTTCCATGCCCTTCGGCAATGCCGATTCCCGCTCATTGTGTAAAGCCGGAAACCCGCATGTACAAAGGCTTTTGGGGAAGCAGAAAAGTTCTGTGCGACAACCTTGAGCAGGCGTTGCGCGAGCGCCGGGACGCGTGATGACTGGATGCGATCGAGCGCTGCGAGGACATCGGCAGCGCCACCGCGAAGACGCGCATCCGCAACGCGGCGCGCGACGCGGACAGTGCGCGTCGCCTCAACCCGGCACGCACGCTCACGCGCGGCGCGCGCAGTGATGCGCCGACGCAACGGTTTGAGAATCGTCACCGCGACACGCGCTCTCCAACGATGCATCGAACGATGTCGGTCACCATCTCGCACTCGCTTCGCGCAAGCGTCATCGACACGTGAGATGCCCTTCCGAGTCTCACTTCGACGGTGGTCTCACGGCGGTGTCGGCATGCGTCCGACAGCGGATGACTTCGCGCGTCGACCAGGGTGGCAGATCGCGTGGCAAGGCATCGGCTCGCGCACCATCCGAATGGTCTACTGCCAATGGAGCAGGTCGCCGGTGCGCGCAAGGAACGAGAGCGTGGATGGCCGCACGCGCCGGCGTCCCTGAGCCATCAGGCACGGCATGGCGCCCCACTTGAAACGCACCGCTAGAGGATTGCTTCGAGTGCCGCGCAGCGGACAATTTGCTGCATGACAGAATCCGCTTGCTTCCATACGCCAGGCCGGCCTGCGGCAGTTGCCGGGGGGGCTTTGGTGCGTACGCAAAGGCGGCCTGGCGATTGCAGTGCGAGCGCATCGCCAGTAGATTGGCGTACGTGCGCCGCCGGGTTGACCCTGTGCTGGCATCATGGCGCGCACCAACTCGAAGAGGAGATCCCGATGCACTTTACTGCCCCCCGCTGCGTCGCACGCGCCGTCGCCGTCGCGGCACGCACCGCCGTGCTCGCCGGCGCGCTGCTGGGTAGCGCCGCTGCGCTGGCCCAGGCCACCCCCGCCGGCTCATGGAAGACCATCGACGACGCTACCGGCAAGCCGCGCGGCCTGGTGGAGATCAGCGAACAGAACGGCGTCTATAGCGGCAAGCTGGTCAAGAGCTTTACCGACAACGACGGCAAGACCAAGGTGTGCGACAAGTGCACCGACGCGCGTCGCGACCAGCCCATCATGGGGATGACCATCATCACCGGCCTGCGCAAGACCGGCGACAACGAGTGGAGCGGCGGCGAGATCCTCGACCCCGAAAGCGGCAAGCTCTACAAGACCAAGATGTCGCTGGCGGACGATGGCAAGAAACTCAACGTGCGCGGCTTCATCGGCATCAGCCTGCTGGGCCGCACCCAGACCTGGGAGCGCGAACGCTAGCCTGCCACGACCGGCGATGCCGGCGCCACCGACGGCGCCGGCATCGCCGCCAGCTTGCCGGCGCGCATCGCCGCCGCGCCACCTCCGCCACACCCTTCCCCGCCCGCCCCACCCATGCCGCCCGCGCTCCCTGGCGCGGCATGCGGCTCGTTGCCTGCCATGCGCTGCCCGCATGACGACATGCGCAGAATTCGTTTTCGGCCCGGCGGCGCTGCTCCTACCATCGGACTACCTGCCGTGCGCCAACTGATCCCTGACCGCACCGGGCGGCGCTGCCACGTCCGCCCGGGATCGACGCGGTGCGCGCACCGGGCCCGCCAACCCAGGAGGATGTCATGCACGCAAGCGCCCACCCAGAAGCGCCATCGAAGCCACCAAGCGTCAGCGGCGCGCAACGCCGCCGCGCCATCGTCGCCACCGTGATCGGCAACGGTCTCGAGTGGTTCGACTTCACCGTCTACAGCTTCTTCGCCGTCATCATCGCGAAGCTCTTCTTTCCCACCGGCAATGACCTGTCTTCACTGCTGCTCGCGGTTGCCACGTTTGGCGTGGGGTTCTTCATGCGGCCGGTCGGCGGCATCATCCTCGGGGTATACGCCGACCGCGTGGGCCGCAAGGCGGCGCTGTCGCTGACCATGCTGCTGATGGCGCTGGGCACCACCATGATCGGCCTGGCGCCCACCTATGACCAGATCGGTGTCTTCGCACCGCTGCTGATCGTGGTGGCGCGACTGCTGCAGGGCTTCTCCGCCGGCGGCGAAATGGGCGGAGCCACCGCCTTCCTGACCGAGTACGCCCCGGTGGAGCGCCGTGCGTACTACTCCAGCTGGATCCAGGCGAGCATCGGCGTGGCCGTGCTGCTGGGCGCCGCGGTCGGTACCTTCGTCACCTCCGCGCTGAGCACCGAGGCGCTCAATAGCTGGGGCTGGCGCCTGCCATTCCTGCTCGGCATCGTGATCGGGCCGGTGGGCTACTACATCCGCCATCACCTCGACGAGACGCCGACCTTCCGCGATGCCACCGACAAGTCGGACTCGCCGCTGACCGAAGTGCTGCGCGACTACCCGCGCCAGACCGCGGCCAGCTTCTCGATGGTGATCTTGTGGACGGTCTGCACCTATGTGCTGCTGTTCTATATGCCGACGTACTCGGTCAAAGTGCTCCATGTGCCGCAGTCGACTGGCTTCATCGCCGGCATGGTGGGCGGCCTGGCGATCATGGTGTGTTCGCCGCTGGTCGGGCTGCTGGCCGATCGCATCGGGCGCCGCGTGCTGCTATCGGGTTCCGCGCTGCTGATCCTGGTGCTGGCTTACCCGATGTTCGCCTACATCAACCAGGCTCCGGGGCTGGCTTCGCTGGTGGTCTTCCAGCTGGTGTTCGGTATCTTGATCGCCACCTACACCGGCCCGATCCTGGCAGCATTCTCCGAGCTCTTCCCGGCCAAGGTGCTGTCGACCGGATTGTCGGTGGCCTACAACCTGGCGGTCACCATCTTCGGCGGCTTCGCGTCGTTCATCATCACCTGGCTGATCGCCAGCACGGGCAGCACCATGGCGCCTGCGTTCTACGTGATGTTCGCCGCCGCCATCAGCCTGGCCGGCACGCGCCTGGTGCGCGAGCCCGCCTACCTGCGCCCGGCGCAGGCTACCCGAGCCGCTCAACCCGTCTAATGACTGTCCCGCGCATGAAACAGATCCTACTCAAGGGCGGCAACGTCCTCGACCCTGCCCATGGCAGCCTCCTGCAACGCCACGATGTGCTGATCGAAGGCGAGCGCATCGCCGACGTTTCGGCCACGCCGATCCACGCGCCCGGCGCGCAGGTGATCGACCTCTGCGGCAAGACCGTGATGCCCGGGCTGATCGACTGCCACGTGCACGTGCTGGCGTCGCTGGCCAACCTCGGCCTGAATGCGGTGCAGCCGAATGTACTGGTGGCGTTGCGCGCCGTGCCGATCATGAAAGCCATGCTCGAGCGCGGCTTCACCACCGTGCGCGATGCGGGCGGCGCCGACTGGGGCCTGTCGCAGGCCATCGAAACCGGCCTGGTGCCGGGCCCGCGCATCTTCCCGTCCGGCAAGGCACTGTCGCAAACCGGCGGGCACGGCGACTTCCGCCCGCGCGCCGATGTGCTGGAGCCATGCTCGTGCGCGTTCCGTGCCGGCGCCATCGCACGTGTGGCCGATGGCGTGGATGCGGTACGCCTGGCAGTGCGCGAAGAGATCCAGAAGGGCGCCACGCAGATCAAGATCATGGCATCCGGCGGCGTGGCGTCGCCCACCGACCCGATCGGCAACACGCAATACAGTGAAGACGAGATCCGCGCCATCGTGGCCGAGGCCGAAGCGGCCCAGACATATGTGATGGCGCACGCCTATACCGGCCGCGCCATCACGCGCGCGGTGCGCTGCGGCGTGCGCACCATCGAGCACGGCAACCTGGTCGACCGCGCAGCCGCACGCGTGATGCGAGAGCATGGCGCGTTCGTGGTGCCTACCCTGGTCACCTACGACGCGCTCGCGCGCGACGGCGCGCGCCTGGGCTTGCCGGCGGAATCGGTGGCCAAGATCGAAACCGTGCGCCAGGCCGGCCGCGACTCGCTCGCCATCTACGCGGAAGCCGGCGTGCCGATGGGCTTTGGCTCCGACCTGCTGGGCGAGATGCACCAGGACCAGTCGGATGAATTCCGCATCCGTGCGGCGCTGCTCGGCAACCTGGAGGCGATCCGCAGCGCCACCTCGATCGCCGCCGCGATCCTGCAACGCGAAGGCGAGCTCGGCACCGTGCGCGCCGGCGCGCTGGCCGACCTGATCGCGGTCGATGGCAACCCGCTGGCGGACATCGGCCTGCTCGGCGGCCAGGGCAAGCACCTGGCGATGGTGATGCAGGCAGGACGGTTGCATCGCCAGCCCGCCTGAAAGCCAAGACGCCGAACGAAGCCGGCAGGACAGGCCAAAGCCGTCTGCCATGACGACGGCTGTCTCTCCCTCTCCCCTCACGGGGAGAGGGCCGGGGAGAGGGGTGGCTTAGCTAGGAGCCACTTGAAGCGGAGCCGGCTGTTTATTCCAGCATGGCGGCGTAACGAACGCCCGCCCTCTCCCCCGCACTATCATGGCGACTAAACCGTCGAGTCCCCGCCATGCGTATCTCCCCCCTTCCGCCCCTGCCCTGCCTGGTCGCCTTCGAGTCGGCCATGCGGCATGGCAGCTTCACCCGCGCCGCCAGCGAACTTCACCTGACGCAAAGCGCCATCAGCCGCCAGGTGGCGCAGCTCGAACACTTCCTCGGCAAGAAGCTCTTCATCCGCGAGCCGCGCGCGCTGCGCCTGACCGTGAGCGGCCAGGCTTATGCCGAAGAGGTGCAGCGCCTGCTGTCGGCCTGCGCCGAAGCGACCGAGGATGTGATGAAGCGCAAGGGCCATGCCGAACTGACGGTGGCCTGCTCCTGCGGCGTCGCGGTGCTCTGGCTCACGCCCAGGCTGGCAGCCTTTCGCACCGCGCACCCTGACATCCACCTGCGCCTGCTGGTCAACGACAGCCTGGCCTCGCTCTCGCCCGCCGAGTTCGACGTGGGCATGTATTACCTGCGCGAGGGGCCGCCGGCAGGACTGGCATCGCGCCGGCTTTACGACGAAGACGTGTTTCCCGTCTGCGCACCGCACTACCTGGCCGGCCGCCGGCTGGAGCCGGCGGACCTCCCCGGCGAGACCTTGCTGATGCTGGAAGACGGACAACGCCAATGGATGTCGTGGCAGACCTGGCTGGCGCACAACGGGCTGGCGGACGCGCGGCCACCCCACAAGCTGGTGGCCAACCAGTATCCGATCCTGCTGCAGCTCGCCATCGAAGGCCAGGGCATCGCCCTGGGGTGGCGCCACATGATCGACCGCTGCCTGCAGGAAGGGCTGCTGGTGCGCGCCTGCGAGGCGAGCACAAGCCTAGGCGGTGGCTACTACGCGGTGTGGCCGCAAGACCGCGCGGAGGCCGCGGCAGCGCGGACGTTCCGCAACTGGCTGGCACAGCAGAGCGCGGAAAGCCAGTAACGAAGGGCGCATGCGGGTTCAGCGAATTGACAGGTTCGCTGGTTATGATCCGTCGCAGCAGCATCTGAGTACCTAGCACCCGTGCACCCAAAACAGCCAATGGAGACAACCATGCGTATTTCCGCCACCAGCCGCGCGCTGGCCCTCGCCGTTCCCGCCCTGTTCGCCGCCGCCAGCTTCGCCATGCCTGCGCAGGCCGCCGATGCCTGGCCGACCCACGTGATCAAGTTCGTCGTGCCATTTACCGCCGGCGGCGCCAATGACCTGGTGGCGCGCGCCGCCGCCGACGCGGTTGGCAAGCGCCTGGGCCAGACCGTGATGATCGAGAACCGCCCGGGCGCTGGCGGCGTGGTGGGTGCGGACTACGTGGCCAAGGCCAAGCCGGATGGCTACACCTTCCTGATCGGCGCCGTAGGCACGGTCACCAACAGCCTGATCCGCGCCAAGATGCCCTACGCGGCCGACGACCTGGTGCCGGTCTCGCTGGTCGCGGTGAGCCCATCCGTGATCGTCGTCTCGCCGTCCCTGCCGGTGAACAACCTGAAGGAACTGGTCGAGTACTCCAAGAAGCAGGCTTCGGGCGCCAACTTCGCCACCGCCGGCAGTGGCAGCACGCCGCACTTTGTCGAGGAGATGCTCAAGGAGAAGGGCGCAGTGCTGACCGTGGTGCCGTACAAGAGCGGCTCGGAGAGCATCACCGCGGTGATCGGCAACCAGGTCACGGCGACCTCCGAGGCCAGCGTGGTGGTGCTGCCCAATATCAAGGCCGGCAAGCTCAAGGCGCTGGGCGCGACCTGGGACAAGCGCATGAGCGCGGCGCCGAACATCGCGACCACGGCCGAGCAAGGCATGCCGGACGTGCGCATCGGCCACTGGGCCGGCGTGTTCGCGCCCAAGGGCACCGACCCCGCCATCCTCAAGAAGATGAACGCCGAAATGAGCGCCGCCATGCAGACGCAGGAAACGCGCGACCGGCTGATTCCCAACGGCATCGAACCCGCCGGCGGCACGCAGGAGAGCTTCATTGCCTTCATCAAGTCGGAGCGCGAGCGCCTTGGCCGCATCGCAAAAAACGCCAACATGACGGCAGAGTAAGAAATATTTTCAGCCGTCCTGAAGACAAGGGCGGTGAATGTCTGTATCGGGCTCGTTACGTACGGGCCCGTTTCGTTTTATAAATGTGTTTTATACGCATCTTTATCTGGGAAATGTGCGCAATTGATTCCATTAATGCCAACCCATGTTTCTAACGTAAAACATTAGAAATAGTGTCATATTGTCTGTGTTAAAAAGACAACGCGAATTGCAACGCAAATCATTCGCATTTATATTCCGGCTCGCCCAACCATGATTGCCTTCCGCCGTTGACCGAACCGATCCAGGCGCGCACCTTCTCGGCGCTGTCGGCCGGCTCGTACCCGCGGCCGCACTGGAACCGAGAAACGACATGAATCGCCGCACGCCGATCGCGACTGCCCTGCTCGCGCTGTTCGCCACGCCCGTTGCCACCCTGGCCCAGACGGCCGCCACGGCCCCCGCGACACAGCCCACGACGACGCTGCATGAAGTGGTGGTGCAAGGCAGCAGCGCCAACGACGACTACAGCGCGGTGAAGAGCTCAATCAGCAAGCTGCCCGCGGAACTGCGCGATATTCCGCAATCGGTCACAGTGGTCAACAAGGCGCTGATCGATGCGCAGGGCGGCACCTCGCTGGCGGATGCGCTGCGCAATGTCCCGGGCATCACCATCGGCGGCGCCGAGGGTGGCCAGATCGGCAACAACATCAACCTCAACGGTTTCTCCGCGCGCACCGACATCTACCTGGATGGCTTCCGTGATCGCGGCCAGTACTATCGCGACGTCTTCGCGCTGGATTCGGTGGAAGTGCTGATGGGCCCCTCATCGATGCTGTTCGGGCGTGGATCCACCGGGGGCGTGATCAACCAGGTCACCAAGAAGCCGTCGCTGAAGGCTGCCACCGAAGTCACCGGCTCGGTCACCACCAACGGCCTGGTGCGCGCCACCGCGGACTACAACACGCCCACCGGCGAGACCTCGGCCTTCCGGATCGCGGCGATGGCCCAGGACGGCTCGGCCAGCACGCGCGACCAGACCAAGGTGAAGGATTTCGGCCTCGCGCCGTCGTGGCGCCTGGGCATCGGCACCCCCACCGAGATCACGCTGTCCGCGCTGCTGCAGCATAACGAGGACCAGCCCGACTATGGCCTGCCGGCCATCAACGGGCACCCGGTCAACGTCGACCGAAAGACGGCCTATGGCTTCAACGACGACCGCACCATCCAGGACGTGGCCGCACTCAACGCCACCGTGGATCACAAGTTCTCGCCCAACCTGCGCCTGCGCAACCAGACCCAGTTCAACTACGTCAACACCAACGCGCGCGAAACCGCGCCGAACGCCGTCGGCACGGTCAACGCCAAGGGCTTCACCCCGCTGACCACCACCACGCTGCCGCTGGACGCGCTGTTCGTGCGCCAGCAAAGCCATGACCGCCATATCCGCGACTACTCGATCTTCAACCAGACCGAGCTGACCGCCAAGTTCGACACCGGCCCGGTCAAGCACACCGTGCTGGTGGGCGCGGAAATCGGCCACGATGGCTACGACAACCAGAACTATTACCGCAACGGCACCTGCAACGGCGTGGCGCTGAACCCCGCCGCCACCGCCACCGCTGCGGCCGGCACCAGCGGCTACGCGGCGTGCGAGCCGGTCGTCAACCCGACCTACAGCAACTCGCCTTCTACCGCGCCGAGCGCGACCGGCAACCGCCAGGGCGCGGCGGCCAACACGCTGGCGGCCTACATCAACGACTCGGTGGAGTTCAGCAAGCAATGGAAGCTGGTGGGCGGGCTGCGCTACGACAAGTACATTGCCAGCATCACCAATTCCATCAACTCGTCCAACACGCTGGGCAGCACCGTGTTGCCAAGCGCCAGCCAGACGGTCAACTTCACCAGCGTGCGCGTGGGCGGCATCTGGCAGCCGACCGAGGCACAGTCCTACTACCTGTCGTACGGCACGTCGTTCAACCCGTCGCTGGAGCAGCTGGTGGGCACCGTGGGCCAGCAGAACCTGGACCCGGAAAAGAACAAGTCCTATGAAGTGGGCGGCAAGTGGGACCTGCTGGGCGGCGACCTGTCGCTGAATTCGGCGCTGTTCCAGATCACCAAGGACAATGCCCGCAGCCAGATCGACGCCACCACGTACTCGCTGGCCGGCAAGATCCGCGTGCGCGGCTTCCGCGCCGGCGCCACCGGCCGCATCACCAGCAAGTGGCAGGTCTTTGCAGGCTACACCTATCTGGATGGCGAGATCGTCAACGGCATCGCCGCCGGCACCCAAGGCATGGTCCCGACCAATACGCCCAAGCACACCGCGACGGCGTGGACCAGCTACCGCGTGTTGCAGGACTGGGAAGTGGGCGGCGGCGCCTTCTATATGTCGCAGCGCTATGCCAACAACACCAACACCGTGCAGGTGGGTGGCTACGTGCGCTGGGATGGCATGATTGCCTACCATCAGCCGAAGTACGACGTGCGCCTGAACCTGTTCAACGTGTTCGACAAGAAGTACTACGATGCGCTGATCCAGTCGGACGGCGGACGCTCGGTGCCCGGCACCGGCCGCACCGCGATGCTGTCCTTCATCTACCGCATGTGAGCTGAGGTAAAGTGGCGTGATGCCATGTCACGCCGCGCGGCAGCGCCGGACACCTCCCGCGCGCTGCCGCCGAACCCTGTCGAGATCGTCATGCTTGTCTGCATTCCCAAGGTACTCAACGCGGAGCAGCTTGCCGTGCTGCGCCAGCATCTCGACCAGGCCGGCACGGCCTGGGTGGACGGCCGCGTATCGGCCGGCTACTCTGGCGCGCCGGTCAAGTTCAACCAGCAGATCGACGAGCGCGCCGAAGTGGCGCAGCAGTGCCAGCACCTGATCCTTGGCATGCTCGAGCGCAATCCGCTGTTCATCAGCGCGGCGCTGCCCAATATCGTCTATCCGCCGATGTTCAACCGCTACAGCGAGGGCATGACCTTTGGCGCCCACGTGGACGGCGGCGTGCGCATTCATCCGCACAATGGCCGCAAGCTGCGCACCGATATCTCGGCCACGCTGTTCCTCAGCGACCCCGCCAGCTATGACGGCGGCGAGCTGCAGGTGGAAGACACCTACGGCACCCACAGCGTCAAGCTGGAAGCGGGTGACATGGTGATCTATCCCGCCACCAGCCTGCACCAGGTCACACCGATCACGCGCGGCACGCGCGTGGCGAGCTTCTTCTGGATCCAGAGCCTGGTGCGCGACGACGCGCAGCGCGCGCTGCTGTTCGACCTCGACAACGCGATCCAGAAACTCAACCAGACCGGCGCCGACGATGGTGCAAGGCGCTCTCTGGTGGGTTGCTACCACAATCTGCTGCGGCAGTGGACCGAGACCTGAAAAGGAACGCGTCAATCCACCGCGCGCCTATGCGAACTGCTCCGCCAGCGCCGCCCTGACCTTACCGACCAGTGCCGCCTCCCCGGCCCGTGCAGGCAGCAGGAAGAATTCCGCCGTGGGCAGGGCCGGCAGCTTGAGCCTGGCCAGCGTAGCCGCATCGATCCGCGCCACGCCCGGCCCGATCGCCGACTCGTTCAGGCACGAGATGCCAAGCCCGGCAGCCAGCGCCAGATGCAGGCCGGCGACACCCGAGGCGGAATGGGCAATCACGTGGTCCAGGCGTCTTCGCAGCAGCATCTGCACCACATACTGATGCAGCGAACAGGTATCCGGCAGCAGCACCAGCGGCAGCGGGCCGCTCACGCGCTCCGCCTCGCCTTGTGCCGCAACCCAGGCCAGCGTCTCGCGGCGCAGCACGGTGCCGCGCGCGCCCTTGGCGCCAGCCTGCTGGCCTCCCCCCTTGCCCGGCAACCGCATCGACAAGCCGATATCGAAATCATCGGTGTCCATTCCCGCATCGATGACACTGCTTTTCGTCACCTGTACGTGCAGCCGCAGGTAGGGATAGCGCTCGCGCAGCCCGCGCAGCATGCCGGCGATCTCGCCCGGGCGGAAGTAGTCCGTCACCGCGAGCCGCAACTCGCCATCCAGCGTGTGGCCGCGCAGGTCTTGCAGCGCCAGCTCGGACAGCGCGAGGATGCGCCGCGCATGCTCGAGCAGGCGCGTGCCGGCGGGTGTCGGCGCCGCGCCCTGCTTGCCGCGCGTGAGCAGCGGCACGCCGGCGCGCTCCTCCAGCTTACGCAGCTGCTCGCTGACCGAGGACTGCGACAGGAACAGCCGGGGCGCCGCCGCGGACAGGCTGCCGGCGTCCGCCACGGTCACGAACGTGCGTAGCTGGTCGAGTTCAAGTGCGCGCATGGCGGGCCCCCATCTTATTTCGGTATTGACGATGGATAGTATCGTAAATTCCCGTTTTTCCGATGGAAGGCAAACACCTAGACTGGCATCACTTACCCGCCGGGCCAAACCCGGCCAACCTGGTGAAACCGTAACAACAAAGGAGTCCGTCATGCCCCACATCAACCTGCAGATCTCCGGCAAGCCCAATGCATCGCTGACCCGCCGCAGCGCCGCCGCCGTAGCCGAGCTGACCCAGCGCGTGCTCGGCAAGAAGCCGGAGGTCACCGTCGTTTCCGTGCAGTACATCGACCACGACGCCTGGATCATCGGCGGCGAGCCGCTCTCGGAGCTTGGCCACAACGCCTTTCACCTCGACATCAGCGTGACGGACGAAACCAACACCAAGGCTGAGAAAGCGCAGTACCTGAAGGCCGTGTTCGAAGCCCTCTCCGAGCTGATCGGCAACGTGCATCCGGTTTCATACATCCACGTGGTGGATGCGCGCGCCGCCACCTACGGCTACGGTGGCCTGTCGCAGGAATACCGCTACCACCACGGCTGAGCCCAGGCCACGGACGACGGCGAAAGGCGAACCTTTGAGGCAGAACATTGTCGCAGCGCAGCAAGCTGTGGCAAAGTCGGCACCTGATCCGCCGCGCGTGGCGCCACGAGCGCCGCGCGCGCGGAAGAACCACAAGGAGAACCGATGTCCTTCCTCATAGTCCTGGCCGCTCTGGCCTTCCTGATGTTTGCGGCCTACCGTGGCTACAGCGTCATCCTGTTCGCCCCGGTGGCCGCGCTCGGCGCCGTCCTGCTAACCGAGCCCGCTGCCGTGGCGCCGGTCTTCTCCGGCATCTTCATGGAGAAGATGGTCGGCTTCGTCAAACTGTATTTCCCGGTCTTCCTGCTGGGCGCCGTGTTCGGCAAGGTGATCGAGCTGTCTGGCTTCTCGGAGTCCATCGTGGCCGCCGCCATCCGCTACATAGGCCGCTCGCGTGCCAATGCGGTGATCGTCGCCGTTTGCGCGCTGCTGACCTATGGCGGCGTCTCGCTGTTCGTGGTGGTATTCGCCGTCTATCCGTTCGCGGCGGAGCTTTACCGGCAGAGCAATATCCCCAAGCGGCTGATGCCGGGCGCCATTGCGCTGGGCGCGTTCTCGTTCACCATGGATTCGCTGCCGGGCACGCCGCAGATCCAGAACATCATCCCCACCACCTTCTTCAAGACCACGACCTGGGCAGCGCCGGTGCTGGGCCTGCTCGGCTCGCTGTTCATCATCGGGGTGGGCCTGGGCTACCTGGAGTGGCGCCGCCGCGCGGCCATGGCACGCGGCGAGGGCTATGGCACAGCGTTGCGCAATGAGCCGGAGCGCAGCCAGACCGGCCACCTGCCGCATCCGGCACTGGCGCTGCTGCCGCTGGTGGTGGTGGGCGTGGCCAACTTCGTCTTCACGCGCATGATTCCGCAGTGGTACAGCAGCAGCTACAGCGTGTCGCTGCCCGGGCTGGCCAAGCCGGTGGAAACGCAGATCGCCACCGTGACCGCGATCTGGGCGGTGGAGGCGGCGCTGCTGCTGGGCATCGTGGTGGTGGTGGCGACGGCATTCGGCGCGGTGCGCGAGCGCTTTGCCGATGGCAGCAAGAGCGCCATCGGCGGCGCGCTGCTGGCCGCCATGAACACGGCCTCGGAGTATGGCTTCGGCGGCGTGATCGCCGCGCTGCCGGGCTTCCTCGTCGTCAGCGATGCACTCAAGAGCATCCCCAACCCGCTGGTCAATGCCGCCGTGTCTGTCAGCACGCTGGCGGGCATCACCGGCTCGGCGTCGGGCGGCATGAGCATTGCGCTGGCCGCCATGTCGGACACCTTCATCCACGGCGCGCAGGCCGCCGGCATTCCGCTCGAGGTGCTGCACCGCGTGGTGTCCATGGCCAGCGGCGGCATGGATACGCTGCCGCACAACGGCGCCGTGATCACCCTGCTGGCGGTGACGGGCCTGACGCACCGGGAGTCCTACCGCGACATTTTCGCGGTGACCGTCATCAAGACGCTGGCCGTGTTCTTCGTGATCACGGTCTACTACGTGACCGGGCTGGCCTGAACCCGGCGGCGCGCGCCGCGCCTTGTGGATCGCGCCGTCCTTGCCTAGTGTGAGTGGGTAGCCGGCCGTGCGCGCGTGCTTTGCGCGCTACATGCCAGCTACTCCACCCTGCATTTCCCACCGGAACACCGCATGAAAACCGTGAGTCTGCCCGGCGGCGAAAGCGTTGCCGCGCTCGGCATGGGCACCTGGAACATGGGCGATCAGCCGGCCGCGCGCGCGGAAGAGCTTGCCACGCTGCGTCTCGGGCTGGACCTGGGCCTGACCCTGATCGACACCGCCGAGATGTACGGCGATGGCCGCTCCGAGGAACTGGTCGGCGAAGCCATTGCCGGCCGGCGCGACGAGGTCTTCCTGGTCAGCAAGGTGTACCCGCACAACGCCGGGCGCGCCAGCGCGGTGGCCGCCTGCGAGCGCAGCCTGCGCCGCCTGGGCACCGACCGCCTCGACCTGTACCTGCTGCACTGGCGTGGCAGCGTGCCGCTGGCGGAGACCATGGAGGCCTTCATGGCGCTGCGCAAGGCGGGCAAGATCCGTCACTTTGGCGTCAGCAACCTCGACCTGGACGACATGCGCGCGCTGTGGCGCGTGCCCGGCGGCAAGGAGGTAGCGGCCAACCAGTTGCTCTACAACCTCACGCGGCGCGGCATCGAGTGGGACTTGCTGCCCTGGCTGCGCGAGCATGGCGTTGCCCTGATGGCCTACTCGCCGATCGAGCAAGCCACGCTGCTGCGCAATCCCCGGCTTGCGCGCTTTGCCCGGACGCATGGCGTCAGCCCGGCGCAGGCGGCGCTGGGCTGGCTGCTGGCGCAGCAGGGCGTCATCGCGATTCCCAAGACCAGCCACCGCGAGCGCCTGCGCGAGAACCACGGCGCGCTCGCGCTGACACTCTCGACGCAGCAACTGGCCGAGCTGGACGCGGCCTTCCAGCCACCGGACGGCCCGCACCCGCTGGCGATGCTGTGATGTTTTGATGTTGGTATGTTGTGATGTGATGCCCAGGAGCCCCCGCCATGACACTCGACTACGACGCCATCATCATCGGCACCGGCCAGGCCGGCCCCCCGCTGGCGGCGCGCCTGAGCGCGGCCGGCCATAAGGTGGCCGTGATCGAGCGCCAGTCGTTCGGCGGGACCTGCGTCAACACCGGCTGCATCCCCACCAAGACCATGGTGGCGAGCGCCTACGCGGCTAACCTGGCCCGGCGCGGTGCCGAGTACGGCGTGGTGCCCACCGGGCCTGTGACGGTGGACATGGCTCGCGTCAAGGCGCGCAAGGACGGCGTCGTCGGCAAGTCCACGCACGGCGTGGAAACGTGGGTGCGCACGCTGGAACATGGCACCGTCCATCTCGGCCACGCGCGCTTCGAAGGCCCGGACACCGTGCGCGTGAACGACACCCTGCTGCGGGCTCGCAAGATTTTCATCAACGTCGGCGGGCGCGCCGCCACGCCGCCGATGCCCGGACTCGAACAGGTGAACTACCTGACCAACGCCGGCATGATGCGCGTGGACACCTTGCCACGGCACCTGCTGGTGGTGGGCGGCAGTTATATCGGGCTGGAGTTCGGCCAGATGTTTCGCCGCTTCGGCAGCGAGGTCACCATCGTGCAGCGCGGCCCGCGCCTGATCGAGCGGGAGGATCCCGATGTGTCCGACGCCGTGCGCGACATCCTCGCCGCCGAGGGCATCGGGATGCGCCTCGACGCCGAGTGCATCGCGCTGGAGCAGCGCGGCGCCGAAGTCGTGGTGAAGATGGATTGCGCGCAGGGCGCGCCCGAGATCGTCGGCTCGCACGTGCTGCTGGCAGTGGGACGGCGGCCCAATACCGACGACCTTGGCCTGGACCGCGCCGGCATCGCCGTGGATGCGCGTGGCTACATCCAGGTGGACGAGCAGCTGCGAACCAATGTGCCCGGCATCTGGGCCATGGGCGACTGCAACGGGCGCGGCGCCTTCACCCATACTGCCTACAACGACTTCGAGATCGTCGCCGCCAACCTGCTGGACGCGGCATCCGGCGAGCCGCCCCGCACGCTCGGCGACCGCATCCCCGCCTATGCGCTCTACACCGACCCGCCGCTGGGGCGCGTGGGCATGAACGAGGCCGAGGCGCGCCGGTCCGGGCGCAATGTGCTGGTCGGTATGCGGCCGATGACGCGCGTTGGCCGCGCGGTGGAAAAAGGCGAAACGCAAGGCTTCATGAAGATCCTGGTGGATGCCGACAGCCGCGAGATCCTTGGCGCGGCGGTGCTGGGCGTGGGCGGCGACGAGGTGATTCATTGCATCCTCGACGCGATGTATGCGTGCGCGCCGTACACGGTGGTCCAGCGCGCCATGCATATCCACCCAACGGTGTCCGAACTGATCCCGACCATGCTGGGCGAGCTGCATCCGCTGGAGCCGGCCGGGTCGGCGGTGGCATGACAGGCCCGCACAGCCAGCGCTGAGCATGCCCACCACGCCGCTGGCCCAGAGCCCGTGCGACGACGCAGCGCTGCGCGCCGCCCCTGGCGGGCCACCCTGCGCCAGGGCCGACGAACCGTGGGTGCTGGCCGCCACCATCCTGGCGTCGAGCATGGCCTTCATCGATGGCACCGTGGTCAACGTGGCCCTGCCCGCGCTGCAAAAGGATTTCGACGCGAGCCTGGGCGGCATGCAGTGGGTGGTGGAAGCCTATGCGTTGCTACTGGCAGCCTTGCTGCTGGTGGGCGGCGCCTGCGGTGACCGCTTCGGGCGCCGTCGCGTGTTTGCGCTGGGCGTGGCGGTTTTCGCAGCCAGCTCGGCCTGGTGCGGGCTGGCCGGCAACATTGGCCACCTGGTCGCCGCGCGGGCCGCGCAGGGCGTGGGCGCGGCGTTGCTGGTGCCAGGCAGCCTGGCGTTGCTGTCGGCCTCGTTCGATGCGAGCCGGCGGGGCAAGGCCATCGGCACCTGGTCCGGCGCCACCGCCATGACCACCGCGCTCGGGCCCGTGGTGGGCGGCTGGCTGATCGAGCATCTGTCGTGGCGCGCCGCCTTCCTGGTCAACCTGCCACTGGCGGCGGCGGTGCTGGCCATCGTATTCTGGCGCGTGCCGGAAAGCCGCGCACCGCAGCATCCCGGTGGACTCGACTGGCCCGGCAGCCTGCTCGCCGCGTTGGGGCTGGGTGGCGTGGTCTACGGCCTGATCGAGTCACCGGCGCGGGGCTGGAGCCACCCGGCCGTGTGGATGCCGTCTGCCGCCGGCCTTGTTGCGCTCGGGTTGTTCGTGCTGGTGGAGGCCCGCGTGGCCAACCCTGTGATGCCGCCCGCGCTGTTCCGCTCGCGCGCTTTCCTGGGTGCCAACCTGCTCACCTTGCTGCTCTACGCGGCGCTGGGGGGCGGCCTGTTCTTCTTCCCGCTCAACCTGATCCAGGTGCAGGGCTATTCGTCGACGCAGGCCGGCGCTGCCCTGCTGCCGTTCATCCTGCTGATGTTCCTGCTGTCCGGCTGGGCCGGCGGGCTGGTGGACCGGCATGGCGCACGCAAGCCGCTGATCGTGGGCCCGCTGGTAGCGGCAGCGGGTTTCGCGCTGTTTGCGTTGCCCGGTGCCGCCGCCAGCGGCGGCAGCTACTGGCTGACCTTCTTTCCCGCGGTGCTGGTGCTTGGCGCGGGCATGACGATCAGCGTGGCGCCGCTGACCACCACCGTCATGAACGCCGTGCCGCTTGGCTCGGCGGGCACGGCGTCCGGCATCAACAATGCGGCGGCACGCGTGGCCACGCTGCTGGCGATTGCCATGCTGGGGATCGTGATGGTCGGCGTGTTCGACTACCGGCTGGACCGCGCGCTTGGCCAGTCGGTGGCCAGCGGCGCGGTGTCAGTGCAGGTGGCGCGGTCCGTGCAGGCGCAACGTGCGAAACTCGCCGCCATCGCGCTGCCGGCGGCCACGGACCCGCAGGTAAAAGCGGCCGTCCGGCGGGCGGTGGACAGCGCCTTCGTGGCAGGATTTCGCTGGGTCATGCTGCTGTCGGCGCTGCTGGCTGCCGGCGGCGCAGCATGCGCCTGGGCGTTCCTGAGCCCGGCGCACGGCAAGACCGGCACCGGGAATGCCGGCGGCTAGCGCGTCTGGCGCCGCGGCGCCGGCGCCGCGCGCTCGCCCAGGTACACCAGCAGCAGCTCCTCGGCGGTGAGGCACCGGAGCCTGGCTTCGCGGCCGATGGCGCGCTCCAGCTCCGAGAGCTGAAAGGCTTCCACGCTCATGCCGACGGCTTGCGCGTGGCGCGGGGTGATGAACTTGAGCAGCGCCACCACTTCGGGGTTGTCGGCGAGAAAACGCTCGTGGGCAAGTTGCAAGCGTTCGGGGGAAAGAGTCATCGGGAAGGGACCGCAATAAGGTGGGTGCAAGGTGGGTGGGGCGCGACGTGCCGGTGAGCAGGCACGAGGCAGGAATGCGCGCCAGCGTCCGCGCATTACACCACAGCCGTGCCGGTGCCCCGACCGCAGCGCTACCGGAACGCAAGCGCAGGCCTCGCCGCGTTATTGCGCCTTGGCGGTATAGCGCTCCCGCTCGACATAGCGGACCAGGTAGCTGCGGGTCTTGGCTTCGGTATCCTGGCTCACCCGGTCAGCGGCCTGGCGCGCGCCATCGCGCCCATGCGAGGACACCATCTGTGCATCCAGGTAGTCGCGAAACGCCGTGTGCATGGCGTCGAGCCGGGGCCGGCACGCCTTGAGCGCCGCGCTGGTGAGATCCTGCGCAGAGGCGCTGCTGGCCATGCCGGCATCGGCCTGGTCCTTGGCGCAAGTGGTATAGGCAGCACGCAGCGACTGCCACTGCTCGTTGGCTTCGCTGACGGCTTGCGGATCGGCGGGCGCGCGCGAGGCGCAGGCTGCTGCCAGCAGCGTAACGGGGATGAGAGCGAGAACGGATTTCATGTTGCATGGACCTGCGGCGCACGCCGGGGTTCCTGGACTGCCGGGAATGCCCCCCGACAAAGCCGCGGCCGCAGTGTAGGACAGGCACGCATCAAAAATGCAGCCCCCGTCCTACAGCATTGAGCGCACGCACTTTGTATATTTTACAGAAGCGGGGAGAGGTCCATCGGCATTCGGGGAAAACCCCATGACCTGGCTGGCCACATGAATTCACGTTTCTACAAGTGCCGATTACGCCTATCCTTCATGTGACGTGCGTAGCGTGGCTCCGGGCTATCCGGTGCGGTGAGAGGTAAAACAATCAGGAGAGTGAGTATGGAACGCAGATCGTTTCTGACGGTAGGGGCTGGACTGGTGGTGGCAAGTTCAGGCCTGCTGGGCGCGTGTACGACCACACCCAATGCGCCCACCGACAAGGCCGCCAAGCGCCGCGAGATCGATGGCGGCGTGGATGGTACGCTCAACAAGCTGTACGAGACGGCGAAGGGTTCACGCGAACTCGCCAACCGCGCGCGCGGCATCCTGGTCTTCCCCAACGTCCTCTCGGCCGGCTTCTTCGTGGGCGGCGAATATGGCGATGGCGCACTGCGCGCGGGCGGCGCCAACCGTGGCTATTACCGTCTCATCACGGGCTCGTTCGGCTTTCAGTTCGGGGCACAGTCCAAGGCCGTCATCCTGATGTTCATTACGCAGGATGCATTCGACAAGTTCGTCGCCAGCAGCGGCTGGACCGCTGGCGTGGACGCTACCGTGGCACTGGCCAAGATTGGCGCCAATGGCACCCTGGACACCAATACCGCCCAGCAGCCCGTGGTTGGCTTCGTGGTCACCAACGCGGGCCTGATGGCCGGCGTGAGCCTGGAAGGCTCGAAGATCAGCAAGCTCGACATCTGAGGCCACGCAGCGTGCCGGCCTGTATGCGGGGGCCGGGTTGCGAAGGCAGCCCGGCCCCTGACTTTTTCCGGCCCTGCCGGCACGGCGCCGCCGCACCAGCCAGACTCCCTCACGCATTGTTACCGCATGCGCCACGCTAACCGGCTAGAATCCGTCCCTTTGGCCGAATTCACATGTGGTTCAAGAATCTCCAGCTGCACCGTCTGTCCGCACCGTGGTCCCTCGCCGCCGAAGAGGTCGAGGAGTGCCTGGCGCGCCACGCATTTTTCCCTGGCACCAGCCTGGAGATGCAAACCCAGGGCTGGGCCTCGCCGCGTGACAACGGCGCGCTCGTCCACCAGGTCGGCAAGCAGTTGCTGCTGACCATGCGCACCGAAAAGAAGCTGCTGCCCTCCACCGTGGTCAACCAGGTCACCAAGGCCCGCGCCGTGGAACTGGAAGAGCAGCAAGGCTTCAAGCCGGGCCGCAAGCAGATGCGCGAGCTCAAGGAGCAGGTCACCGAAGAACTGCTGCCGCGCGCGTTCAGCATCCGGCGCGACACCCGCGTGTGGATCGACCCGGTCAACGGCTGGCTCGCCATCGACGCTGCCGCCCCGGCCAAGGCCGATGAAGTGCGCGGCATGCTGTTCAAGGCCATCGACCCGCTGCCGCTGGACAACCTGCATGTGAACCAGTCGCCGGTCACCGCCATGACCGACTGGCTGGCCACCGACACGGCCCCGGCCGGCTTCACCCTCGACCAGGAAATGGAGCTGCAGTCCAGCGCCGAGAGCAAGGCCACGGTGCGTTATGTGCGCCATCCGCTGGATGCCGAGGACCTGCGCCGCCACATTGCCGCCGGCAAGCGCTGCACGCGCCTGGCGATGACCTGGAACGACCGCGTGTCCTTCGTGCTCACCGAGTCGCTGACCATCAAGCGCGTGGCCCCGCTGGACGTGATCAAGGAGCAGGCCGACCCGAGCGCCCGCGACGACGAAGAACGCTTCGACGGCGACTTCACCATGATGGCCGGCGAACTGGCCAACCTGCTGTCGGACCTGACCGCCGCGCTCGGCGGCGAACGCAAGCTGTAAGCCAGCGCGTCAGCGGGCCGCCCAGGCCGGTTCAACCTGGATTCAGGCGCCGCCGCCCGGCGGCGCCGCGCCGTAGCCCAGCAACCTGCTGGCGACCTGTGCCTCATGGCGCACGGCCACGGCGATGGGCCCATGCATCGACGCATCGAAGCCGCCGGTGGCGCCCAGCGCGGTAAGCACCGCGCAGATGCGGCCCGTGTAGTCGTACAGCGGCGCCGCCACGGCGCTGATGCCCTTCAGGTTGGTATCGCGCACCACCGCGCAGCCGGCGGCTTGCACTTCGCTGCGCAGCACGCCGATGGGGTCATCGCGATCGAGCTGCGCGCGCAGGTCCGCCGGCGCCGCCGCGAGTTCTTCTTCCGCCATCGCCCGCACACGCGGCTCGTCCAGCAAGCCCAGCAGCGCGCGGCCCGTGGCCGACCACAGCATCGGCATCACCGAACCCACCCGCACATTGACCGTCACGGGCAGCCCCGGCTCCTCGAAGCGCACGATGGTCGGGCCCTTGTTGCCCATCACCGCCACAAAGCAGGTCACGTCCAGGCTCTCGCGCAGGCGGACCAGCGACGGCTCGGCGATCCGGATCGGATCGACCTGCCGCATCGCTGCCAGGCCGATCAGCATGGCCTCCACGCCCAGAAAATACTGCTGCGATGCCGACGCCTGCGCCACCAGCCCCTCGTCGATGAGGCTGGCCAGGTAGCGGTGCACCTTGGCCGGGCTCTCGCCGATATGCGCAGCCAGCGCGGTCAGGCTGGCGCGCCCGCCAAGGTTGGCCAGGCCCTTGAGCACGGTCATGCCGGTCTGCGCCGATTGCACGCGCTGGCGGCGCTCGCGCGCCGGCGGTTCAGCAGGCATGGCGGGATCGGCGGGATCGCCTGAGGTGCCTGAGGTACGTGAGGCGCTTGGGTTGGTTCTTGTCTTCATGGGCGGAGATTCTAGTGCCGTGCATGGCGCGGCGGCATCAATCCCACGTTAACCCGCATCGCCATATTACGCAATGCGTATATCATTTACGCATAACAACGCCGGACCGCGCCACGCTTCGACCGGCACCCAAACGGGAACAGGAGACAAGATGATCACCATTCGCAAATGCATCGCCGCAGGCCTTGGCCTGGCCGCCATCCCCATGCTGGCTGCCACCGCTGCCGCCGAGCCGGCCTACCCCGCCAAGCCGGTGCGCTGGATCGTGCCGTACGCAGCCGGCGGCGGCTCAGACTTCCTGGCGCGCTCCATCGGCCAGGCCCTCTCGGCCCGGCTTGGCCAGCCCGTGCTGGTGGACAACAAGCCGGGGGGCAATACCGCGATCGGCGCAGCGGAAACCGCACGCGCGCCGGCGGACGGCTACACGGTGCTGTCGGCGGACAACGGCACGCTGGTGTTCAACCCGGCGCTGTACAAAACGCTTTCCTACAACCCGGTCAAGGACCTGGCGCCAGTCACCTTGCTGGGCCGCTTTCCGATGATCCTGGTGGTGGGGCCGGGCATGAACGTCAACACCGTGCAGGAGTTCGTCGCCCGCGCCAAATCCAAGCCGGGCGGCATCGACTACGCCTCGGCCGGTGCCGGCAGCCCGCACCATCTCGCCATGGAACTGCTCAAGGTGGAGGCAGGGCTGAACATGGTCCACGCCCCCTATCGCGGCGCGGCGCCCGCGCTGGCCGACGTGGCCGGCGGCCAGGTCCCGGCCATGATGGTCGACCTGGCCGCGGGCGCGGGTTTCATCAAGGGCGGCAAGGTCAAGGCGCTGGCCGTGGCCAACCCGACCCGCCTGCCTCAGTTGCCGGACGTGCCGACCTTTGCCGAGGCAGGCTACAAGAACGTGGAGGCCGCCGCGCTGGTGGGCATGGTGGTGCCGGCCGCCACGCCGCCGGAGATCGTCGCCACGCTGAACAAGCAGGTGGTGGCCGCGATCAAGGATCCGGGCGTGAACAAGCGGCTGGTGGACTTCGGCGTGGAACCGGTCGGCAACACGCCCGCGCAATACGCCGAACTGCTGCGCAGCGAGACCACGCGCTGGCACAAGCTGATCCGCGACCTGAAGATCACGCTGGAGTAACCGCGGCGCACCGCACCCGCCCCCCCCTGCCAACGAGAACACGGAGCAACAAGCATGGCCAACGCCACCCCCAATCCATACGCCTCGGGATGTCCCGTTGACCATCACTTGCTGACAGCGCAGCGCTCGCCCACCGGCTGCCCGGTCAGCCCGGGCGCGGCCAGCTTCGATCCCTTCGAGGACGGCTACCAGCAGGACCCGCCCGAGTACGTGCGCTGGGCGCGCGAGCGGGAGCCGGTCTTCTACAGCCCCAGGCTGGGCTACTGGGTGGTGACGCGCTACGACGACATCAAGGCGATCTTCCGCGACAACCTCACCTTCAGCCCCTCCATCGCGCTGGAGAAGATCACGCCGACGGGGCCGGAAGCCAACGCCGTGCTGGCGTCCTACGGCTACGCCATGAACCGCACGCTGGTCAACGAGGACGAGCCTGCGCACATGCCGCGCCGCCGCGTGCTGATGGCGCCGTTTACGCCCGAGGAACTCAAGCATCACGAGCCCATGGTGCGCAAGCTCGCGCGCGAGTATGTCGACCGCTTTGTCGACGACGGCCGCGCCGACCTGGTCGACCAGATGCTGTGGGAAGTACCGCTGACCGTGGCGCTGCATTTTCTCGGCGTGCCCGAGGAAGACATGGACCTGCTGCGCAAGTATTCCATCGCGCATACCGTCAATACCTGGGGCCGGCCCAGGCCGCAGGAGCAGGTCGAAGTCGCGCACGCCGTAGGCAACTTCTGGCAACTGGCCGGCAAGATCCTCGACAAGATGCGGCAGGACCCGTCCGGCCCGGGCTGGATGCGCTATGGCATCCGCAAGCAGGTGGAGTATCCGGAGATCGTCACCGACTCCTACCTGCACTCGATGATGATGGCCGGCATTGTCGCCGCGCATGAAACCACGGCCAACGCCACGGCCAATGCCATGAAGCTGCTGCTGCAGCATCCGCGCGCCTGGCAAGAGATCTGCGAAGACCCGGGCCTGATCCCGAACGCGGTAGAGGAATGCCTGCGGCACAACGGCTCGGTGGCGGCCTGGCGGCGCCTGGCCACGCGCGACGTGCAGGTAGGCGGCGTCGACATTCCCGCCGGCGCCAAGCTGCTGATCGTGACGTCCTCGGCCAACCACGACGAGCGGCACTTCGCCGATGCGGATCTCTTCGACATCCGCCGCGAGAACGCCAGCGACCAGCTCACCTTCGGCTACGGCTCGCACCAGTGCATGGGCAAGAACCTGGCGCGCATGGAGATGCAGGTCTTCCTGGAGGAGCTCACGCGGCGCCTGCCCCATATGCGCCTGGCGGAGCAGCGATTCAGCTACGTGCCAAACACCTCGTTCCGCGGGCCCGAGCACGTGTGGGTGGAATGGGATCCGAAGCAAAACCCCGAGCGCGCCAACCCCGCGCTACTAGAAGTACAAGTGCCGGTGCGCATTGGCGAGCCGTTGGGGCATGCAATCAGCCGGCCGGTGGTGGTGGCCAGCGTGACCCAGGCGGCCGAGGGCATTGTCAGGCTGCGGCTGGTGTCGCCCGATGGCAAGCCGATGCCGCGCTGGGCGCCGGGCTCGCACATCGACGTGGAATGCGCAGGCACCGGACTGTCGCGGCAATACTCGCTGTGCGGCGACCCGGACGACAGCGGTGCGCTGGAGATCGCCGTGCTGCGCGAAGCGCAAGGCCGTGGCGGCTCCGCTTGGGTGCATGACAGCGTCAAGGCCGGCGACCGGCTGAAGATCCGCGGCCCGCGCAACCATTTCCGGCTGGATGAGGCCGCGGGCAAGCTGATCCTGATCGCCGGGGGCATCGGCATCACGCCCGTCAGCGCCATGGCGCGGCGTGCCAAGGCGCTCGGCATGGACTACACCTTGCACTACAGCGGGCGCTCGCGCGCGTCCATGGCACTGCTCGACGAGCTCATCGCGCTGCACGGCGACCGCCTGCATGTCTACGCCAAGGATGAAGGCAAGCGCAACGATCTCGCCAGCCTGCTCGGGCAGCCCCAGGCGGATACGCAGATCTACGCCTGCGGCCCCGCGCGCATGCTGGCGGCACTGCAGGAACAGTGCGCCGGCTGGCCCGCCGACGCGCTGCGCATCGAGCATTTCGAGTCGGCGCTGGCCACGCTGGACCCCGGCCAGGAGCAGGCGTTCGAAGCCGAGCTGAAGGACTCCGGCATCGTCGTCGCGGTCGCCCCGGGCCAGACGCTGCTGGCCGCGCTGCGCGCCGCCAACATCGACATGCAAAGCGATTGCGAGGAAGGCCTGTGCGGCTCCTGCGAGGTGCGCGTGCTGGCCGGCGAAATCGACCACCGCGACGTGGTGCTCACGCGCGCGGAGCGCGAGGCCAACGCCAAGATGATGGCCTGCTGCTCGCGCGCGAAATGCCAGCGGATCGTGCTGGAGCTATAAGCGCGGCGCGCGCTCAGCCGCCCTGCTCTGCTGCCAGCTTCGCATCGATGGCACGCGCCCGCGCCACCGCCGGGCGCGCGTTGATGCGGTCGATATAAGCCTGCACCACCGGCGTCGCTTCGACCAGCTTGAACATGGTGGTCCAGGTCAGCGCGGTGCCCCACAGCACGTCGGCCGCGGTGAAGGTGTCGCCCAGCAGGTAGGGGCCTTTTTCCAGCTGGCCCAGCAACGTGCCGATGGTGGTGTCGTAATCGCCGTAAGGGCACATCGTGCGCGGCGTCTCGCGCTGCTGCGAGCGGTCCACCAGCGCCGGCTCGAAGCAGGAACCGTAGAACACCATCCAGCGCAGGTAAGGCCCGCGCAGCGGATCGGTCAGCGCGGGCGCCAGCCTCGCCTGCGGGAACAGGTCGGCCAGAAAGATGAACACGGCCGCCTGCTCCGTCACCAGCGCATCGCCATAGCAGATGGCCGGCACCTTGCCCATCGGATTGATGGCCAGGTAAGCCGGCTCGCGCTGCTCGCCGGCCTTCATGTTGAGCGGGTGGAGACGATACGGCACGCCGAGTTCCTCAAGCAGGGTCAGCGCGCCGGTGGAACGCGTATTGGGCGAATGGAACAGGGTCAGTTCGGGCTGGGACATGGCATTGGCTCCGGGGGAAAAATCATGCAACTCAGGGCGAGGGGCGCGGCGAAGCGCGCCATCGCGGATCAAGCGCAGGCGCCGTCGGGCTTCTTAGGTTGGCGCTGCGCCAGGCCGACATCCACTGCGCGGCGCACGGCGCCGCAATGGCAGCCGCCGGTGTAATGCGTTACGGTCATGGTGGTCTCCGATAGAATTTCGCGCATCTTGCTTGCCTGCCGCAGTCCGTAGTTTTACACCGATATCCCCATGCCCCGATTGGAAAAACGCGACACGCACGCGCCCGTCACCGCTGCGCCCAAGGGCATTGTCGACCCGCTCGGCACGCAACAGCGCATCCGCCTCGGCCGTTACCTCCCGTCGGCGGCGCTGGCACCCTTTGTCGAACATTACTGGATCGTCCAATGGGACCTGGCGGGACACCCGCCGCAGGTGCAGCGCGTGCTGCCCTATCCGAACGCCAACCTGGTATTCGACCGCGGCCAGACAGCGCTCTTCGGCGTGGTGCGCGGCGTGTTCGACCGCACGCTGGAAGGCGCCGGCCACGTGCTCGGCGTGCGCTTTCGGGTGGGCGGCCTGCGCCCCTTGCTGGACGAGCCCGTCTGCGCGCTGACCGACACCACGCGGCCGGCGCGCACGCTGCTGTCATGCGACGCACACCGGGCCGAAATGCTGGTGCTGGATGCCGGCGGCGACGAAGCCATGGTGCGCGCCGCCGAATCGCTGTTGGGCAGCGCGCTGCCGCCGCCCAACCCCGTCGTGGATCAACTGCAGGCCATCGTCGCGCATGCCGCCAGCGCCGAAGGACCCGCCAGCGTGGAGTCGCTGGCGCAGCATGCCGGCATGGGCGTGCGCGCCTTGCAACGGTTGTTCCAGGACTACGTTGGCGTATCGCCCAAGTGGGTGCTGCGCCGCTACCGCCTGCAAGAGGCCGCATGGCGGCTCGCGCGCGGCGAGCCGGTCGGGCTGGCGCAGCTCGCCGCCGAGCTCGGCTACTTCGACCAGGCCCACCTGACGCGAGATTTCACCAGGCTGGTGGGCGTATCCCCGGGCGACTACCAGCGCTCGCAGCAGGGGCCGGCCGGCGCACGCTGAGCGGCAAGTCAGCCCGCGCTGCCGATGTGCGCGGCCAGGTAATCGATCAACGCCCGCACCTTGGGCGGCAGGAAGCGGTTGGGCGGATAGAGCAGCCACACCGTCCCCACGTAGGCGCGTGCCTGCAATTCCCAGTCGGGCAACACCCGCACCAGTTCGCCGGCCTGCAAGGCAAGGGCCGCGGTAAACTCGGGCAGGCTGGCGATGCCAAGATCCTGCTGCGCCGCTTCCAGCCGCGCGCCGGCGTGGTTGGCGACATAGCGCCCGCTCACCGTCACGGTCTGCGTCTCGGTGTCACGGCGCAAGCGCCAGCGGTTGTCGTCGGCGGTTTCCCCCAGGTACAGGCAATCATGCTCCGCCAGATCGCGCGGCTGCGCGGGCGTGCCGCGTGCGCGCAGATAGGCGGGCGAGGCGCACAGCACCCAGCGCACCGCGCCCAGGCGCCGCCCGGCCAGGCCGGGCGGCGGGTGCTCGGTCAGCCGGATCACCAGGTCGAGGTCGTCGGCGAGGGGATCGGTCTCGTGGTCGGTAAACAGCAACTGCAGGTCCACTTCCGGATAAGCCTGCAGGAAAGCCGGTACCAGCGGATGGATCACCGTCTTGGCAAATGCAGTCGGCGCGCTGACGCTGACCCTGCCCTGCGGCCGGCCCACCACATGGCCGGCGGCGTCCATCGCCCCCGCCGCGGCGCTCACCACGTCGCGGCAATAGCGGTACACCTCGGCGCCCGATTCCGTCATGCGCACCTTGCGGGTCGAGCGCTCCAGCAAGCGTGTGGCCAATGCCTCCTCCAGACGCTTGATCTGGCGGCTGACGGTGGACGGTGTGCTGCCAAGCTGGCGCGCGGCAACAGAAAAATTGCCCGCGTCGACCACGCGCGCGAACACCGCCATATCGGGCAGCAAGGCAAAGAGATCGGCTTGGTTCATGAGGCGGCTCGCGGCGGGCACAGTGGCGGATTAATGCATATGCAGCATAAAGGCTTTGCATTCCGACCCGATTATCGTCGTGGATGCAAAGCGGCACAATGCAGGACCGAATGCACAAGGTCCACCATGCCCGCGCCAAGAAAACTGTTACTGCTGTCCGACCTGATGCTGCTCGCGGTCGCCGTGGTCTGGGGCAGCAGCTACGGCATCGTCAAGAGCGCACTGGTCTTCTACCCGGTACTCGGCCTGCTGACGCTACGCTTTGGCATCACCTTCGTGGTGCTCTCGCCCACGCTGGCCGGGCTGCGCCGCACCGACGCCGCCACCCTGCGCGGGGTGCTGGGCACCGGGGTGCTGCTGCTCGGCATCTTCCTGTGCGAAACCTTCGGCGTGCTGCTAACGCGCGCCTCCAACGCCGCCTTCCTGATCAGCCTGTGCGTGGTGCTGACGCCGCTGGCAGAGTGGCTGCTGCTCAAGCGCCGTCCAAGCCGCATCGAATGGGCGGCGGTGGCGCTCTCCCTGCTAGGCGCGTGGCTGCTGGCGGGCCACGGCGAACTGGGGTTCAACCTTGGCGACGGGCTGATCCTGGCCGCCGCCGTACTGCGCGCGCTGATGGTCTGCGCGACCAAGCGGCTGGTGCGGGGCCGGTCCATGCCGGCGCTGACGATGACGGCCGTGCAATCCGGCGTGGTCGCCGTCGGCAGCGCGGCCGTGGCACTGGCGCTGGTGCCCGCGCAGTGGCAGCCCCTGCCGTCGTTCTCCGGCCACGCCGCGTTCTGGGGCTGCGTGCTGTGGCTGGTCGCCGCCTGCACGCTATTCGCCTTCTTCGCCCAGAACTATGCCATCCGGCGCAGCAGCCCCACGCGGGTGGCGCTGCTGATGGGCAGCGAGCCCGCCTTCGGCGCGTTGTTCGCCAGCCTGTGGCTGGCAGAGAGCATCTCCGCCACGGCGTGGATCGGCGGCGGGCTGATCGTGGCGGCATCGTTGCTGGCCACGGTGCGCTGGGGCAAGCCCGCGGCCCCCGAGATGCCGCAGGGCTCGCAGGCCTGACAGCAGGATCCGTTGCAGCCAGCCGCGGTCATACAATCCGTGCATGCCCATCTGAACAGGCGAGAGGATTCCCCATGACGATGACTGATGTGTATGGCCTGCGCGAGCCGGCCCGGACCGAAATCGACGCCATCAAAGGCCCGGCCGTGATCGAGTTCGGCGCCCCCTGGTGCGGCTACTGCATGCGGGCGCAGCCCCACCTGGCCAACGCCATGGCCAGCTATCCGGAGGTCGCCCACATCAAGGTCGAGGACGGCAGCGGCAAGCCGCTCGGCCGCTCGTTCCGGATCAAGCTATGGCCCACGCTGGTGTTCATGCGCGACGGCGTGGAGGTGGCGCGCCTGGTGCGGCCGAGCGAGACACGGGCGATCGAGGAAGCGTTGAGACGGATTGCGGGCTGATGCTGGCCCGCACGGCTGATCGCTGACCCCTGATCGCCGATGCAAGCGCAATGAAAAAAGCTCCCGAAGGAGCTTTTTTCTTTCTGCGTGGCGGCATTCACCGCTCGGCGGAAAAACTCAATCCCAGGACAACGCCCCACCGGTCTGATACTCGATGACGCGCGTCTCGAAGAAGTTACGTTCCTTCTTCAGGTCGATCATCTCGCTCATCCACGGGAACGGGTTTTCCTCGTTCGGGAACAGCTGCTCCAGGCCGATCTGCTGGCAGCGGCGGTTGCAGATGAAGCGCAGGTAGCCCTTGAACATCGGTGCGTTCAGGCCCAGCACGCCGCGCGGCATGGTGTCCTCGGCGTAGCGGTATTCGAGGTCCACAGCCTTCTTGAACAGCGCGGTGATCTCTTCCTTGAACTCGGCGGTCCACAGGTGCGGGT
Source organism: Cupriavidus basilensis (assembly GCF_008801925.2). NCBI lineage: Bacteria > Pseudomonadati > Pseudomonadota > Betaproteobacteria > Burkholderiales > Burkholderiaceae > Cupriavidus > Cupriavidus basilensis. The sequence continues at coordinate 3,873,440 of NZ_CP062803.1, forward strand.
TCTCGAGCTTGATCTGGTTGATCAGGTCGATGCCGAAATTGCAGTGCAGGGACTCGTCGCGCAGGATGTACTGGTACTGCTCGGCGGCGCCGGTCATCTTGTTCTGGCGGCCCATGGCCAGGATCTGCGTGAAGCCCACGTAGAAGAACAGGCCTTCCATGATGCAGGCGAACACGATCAGCGACTTGAGCAGCTTCTGGTCGTTCTCCGGCGTGCCGGTCTTGAAGGCCGGGTCGGTCAGCGTGTCGATGAACGGGATCAGGAACTCATCCTTGTCGCGGATCGACTGCACTTCGTGGTACGCATTGAAGATCTCGGCTTCATTGAGCCCGAGCGACTCCACGATGTACTGGTAGGCGTGCGTGTGGATCGCTTCTTCGAAAGCCTGGCGCAGCAGGTACTGGCGGCATTCCGGCGCGGTGATCTGGCGGTAGGTGCCCAGCACGATGTTGTTGGCGGCCAGCGAGTCGGCGGTCACGAAGAAGCCGAGGTTGCGCTTGATCACGCGGCGCTCGTCTTCGGTCAGGCCGTTCGGGTCCTTCCACAGCGCGATGTCGCGCGACATGTTGATTTCCTGCGGCATCCAGTGGTTGGCGCAGCCGGCCAGGTATTTTTCCCAGGCCCACTTGTACTTGAACGGCACCAGCTGGTTGACGTCGGTCGAGCCATTGATGACGCGCTTGTCGGCGGCGTTCACGCGGCGGTCCGTCGGCGCGTCGGACGCCGGCAGGTTGCCGAGGATACCCGTGCCGGCCGGCTGCGTGGCGGCCGGCGGCAGCACGCCGTGCTGGTCGACAGAGCGTGCGGCAGCAGGCGTGGCGGTGGGATTCGGCGCGGGCTGCGGGGCAGCCTGCGGGGTGGCTTGAACGTCGTCGTCCCAGCTCAGCATGGTGTGGTTCTCCGTGGAATGCTTTGGTTTGCCGCTGTCCTCGCCGCGCGAGCCGCGCGGCGAGGATCAGGGCAGGTAATGACTTACTGGCAGGCTTCGCACTCGTCGAAACCGGCGTCGCCCGGGCGCATCGTGCAGACCGCGCCTTCGGCTTCCGGCATGGCCGGTGCGGAGGCGGCGGCCTGGTCGATGCCGGCGGCGCTGATGCCGCCGTCGCTACCCGACGACACGGCGTTGAGCGAGCCGCGCGACACGGTGGACTTCTCCACGTGGGTGGCTGCCATCGTGCGCAGGTAGTACGTGGTCTTCAGGCCGCGCAGCCAGGCCAGCTTGTAGGTGTCGTCCAGCTTCTTGCCCGAGGCGCCGGCCATGTAGATGTTCAGGGACTGCGCCTGGTCGATCCACTTCTGGCGGCGGCTGGCGGCTTCCACCAGCCAGCTCGGCTCGACTTCGAAGGCTGTCGCGTAGATGTCGCGCAGGTCTTGCGGAATGCGGTCGATGCGGGCCAGCTTGCCGTCGAAGTACTTCAGGTCGGCGACCATGACTTCGTCCCACAGGCCGCGTGCCTTCAGGTCGCGCACCAGGTAGTCGTTGACCACCGTGAACTCGCCCGACAGGTTGGACTTGACGTACAGGTTCTGGAAGGTCGGTTCGATGCAGGCCGACACGCCGATGATGTTCGAGATCGTTGCCGTCGGCGCGATCGCGATGCAGTTCGAGTTGCGCATGCCGTGCTGCTTGATGCGCGCGCGCAGGCTGTCCCAGTCCATGGTCGAGGAATGATCCACTTCCAGGTAGCCGCCGCGCTCTTCGGCCAGCAGCTTGAGCGAGTCCTGCGGCAGGATGCCACGATCCCACAGCGAGCCTTCATAGGTGCTGTAGCGCCCGCGTTCTTCCGCCAGCTCGCTGGAGGCGCGGTAGGCGTAGTAGCACACGGCTTCCATCGAGGTGTCGGCGAACTGCACCGCGGCGTCGCTGGCGTACGGCAGGCGCAGCATGTGCAGGCAGTCCTGGAAGCCCATGATGCCCATGCCGACCGGGCGATGGCGCAGGTTGGAGTTGCGTGCCTTCTCGACCGCGTAGTAGTTGATGTCGATCACGTTGTCGAGCATGCGCATCGCGGTGCGGATGGTCTTCTCGAGCTTGGCGTGGTCGAGCACCTGGGTGCCGTCGGCCTGTTGCTTCAGGTGGGCGACCAGGTTCACCGAACCCAGGTTGCAGACGGCGATCTCGCTGTCATTGGTGTTGAGCGTGATTTCCGTGCACAGGTTGGAGCTGTGCACCACGCCCACGTGCTGCTGCGGGCTGCGGATGTTGCACGGATCCTTGAAGGTGATCCAGGGATGGCCGGTCTCGAACAGCATGCCCAGCATCTTGCGCCACAGCTGCATGGCGGGGATCTTCTTGAACAGCTTGAGCTCGCCGCGGGCGGCCTTGGCTTCGTAGCCCAGGTAGGCTTCTTCGAATGCCTTGCCGACCAGGTCGTGCAGGTCCGGGCAGGTGGCGGGCGAGAACAGCGTCCATTCGCCGGCTTCCATCACGCGCTTCATGAACAGGTCGGGAATCCAGTTCGCCGTGTTCATGTCGTGGGTGCGACGGCGATCGTCGCCGGTGTTCTTGCGCAGCTCGAGGAATTCCTCGATGTCCAGGTGCCAGGTTTCCAGGTAGGCGCAGACCGCGCCCTTGCGCTTGCCGCCCTGGTTGACCGCCACGGCGGTGTCGTTGACCACCTTCAGGAACGGCACCACGCCTTGCGACTTGCCGTTGGTGCCCTTGATGTGCGAGCCGAGGGCGCGCACATTGGTCCAGTCGTTGCCCAGGCCGCCGGCGAACTTCGACAGCAGCGCGTTTTCCTTCAGCGCCTCGTAGATGCCTTCCAGGTCATCCGACACGGTGGTCAGGTAGCACGACGACAGCTGCGAGCGGCGGGTGCCCGAGTTGAACAGGGTCGGCGTGGACGACATGAAGTCGAACGACGACAGCAGCTGGTAGAACTCGATGGCTCGCGCTTCGCGGTCCTTCTCGCCCAGCGCCAGGCCCATCGCCACGCGCATGAAGAATGCCTGCGGCATTTCGATGCGGGTCTCGTCGATGTGCAGGAAGTAGCGGTCGTACAGGGTCTGCAGGCCCAGGTAGTTGAACTGGAAGTCGCGCTGGGCGTCCAGTGCCGCACCCAGGCGGGCCAGGTCATAGGTGGCCAGCTTCTCGTCCAGCAGCTCGGCTTCGATGCCGCGCGCGATGAACTTGGGGAAGTAGTCGGCGTAGCGCGACACCATCTCGGTCTGGGTCACTTCGGCGCCCAGGATTTCCTTGCGGATGGTGTGCAGCAGGATACGCGCGGTGACCTGGCTGTAGGCCGGGTCCTTCTCGATCAGGGTACGCGCGGCCAGGATGGCGGAGTCGTAGACCTGGGTCATCGGCACGCCGTCGTACAGGTTCTTCAGCGTTTCCTTCAGGATCGGCTCGGCGCTGACGGCATCGCCAAGGCCCGAGCAGGCGTTGTCGATCAGGCCATGCAGCGCGCCCAGGTCCAGCACGCGGGCCACGCCCGCATCGGTCACGTTGAACGTGGCGCCGCCTTCCTGCACGCGGGCCACCGCCTGGGCGTTTGCCTGGGCGCGTTCCTGGGTGCGCTTCTCGCGGTACAGCACGTAGGCGCGGGCCACTTCATGCTCGCCCGAGCGCATCAGCGCCAGCTCGACGTGATCCTGCACGTCTTCGATATGGAAGGTGCCGCCGTTAGGGCGGCTGCGCAGCAGCGCGCGGACCACATTCTGGGTCACTTGCTCGACCACTTCGCGCACACGCGCCGAAGCGGCACCCTGCCCGCCGTTGACGGCGAGGAAGGCCTTGGTCACCGCAACCGAGATCTTGCTCGGCTCGAACGCCACGACGGCGCCGTTACGTCGGATGATCTTGTAGTCCTGGTAGCTGCCAGCGGCGGCAGTAGCGGGGCTCGACTGCACGTTCGCTGCTGCACCGGCGCCAGCGGCGCCGGTGGAGATTTCGTTCTGGGCTGTCTGCATGAGGAACTCCTGTTCTGACCCGTGTTTTATGAGTGACAAAGAGTCCCGGGCAAAATGCGCAAAAAGGCTCAGACACGCCGGCCGGTCTTACCCGGGAGGGCGCGCTGCGATTGCTGGATTCTGCTGGGACTCTTGTGATGCGCCGGCCCTTCGGCGGACCGCAGCCATTGCTGCGGCGGTAACTGCACACCTAGGCCGGCTCCCCGAAAGCACCACTAGATCTAGTGGTCGATGCGAAAAACTGGACTAAGTATAGTGAAACGGGGCGGATTCACCAGTCTTGACAAGCGCCATTTTGGCGCGAATTCCAGTGCCGGCATGGCATGCGGCGCTGCGCCATACCCGCTAGCCCAAGAGACGCAAGGGAATCCGCCCGACGGTTCGTTACCGCACCGTGACGCGAAATTTTTTTGATTGACCTGACCTCTTCGATAGGCGCGGACTTTATCAGGGTTTTCCCCAGATCGCGGCTATCCCCTAGACCTCGCTTGCCGCCCTTGCCTCAGGGCTGTTCTTTGCGGTAAGGCAGTTGTGCGGGCGCCACGCCGGCTGCGGCAGCAAAGCCCGCCCAGTCGAAATGTGGTCCCGGATCCGTCTTGCGCCCTGGCGCGATATCGCTATGCCCCGCCACGGCCCGCACCGGATAGGTGGCTAGCAGGGCACGCACCAGCGCTGCGGCGGTGTGGTATTGGGCCAACGTGAACGGCTGGTCGTCGCTGCCTTCGATCTCGATGCCGATGGAAAAGTCGTTGCAACGGGGCCGGCCGAAGAACTCGGACTGGCCGGCGTGCCAGGCGCGGTCCAGGCAGGACACGAACTGGACCAGCTCCCCCCCGCGCGTCACCAGGAAATGCGCCGACACCCGCACTTGATGGATCGTCTCGAAAAACGGATGGCGGGATGGGTCGAGACGATTCAGGAAAAAGGCTTCGATATCGCCGCTGCCGAACTGCCCGGGCGGCAGGCTGATGTTGTGGATCACCACCAGGTCCACCGGCGTGTGCGCGGGCCGGGCGTCGAAATTGGGTGACGGCACGTGGCGCGCCGCGGGCACCCAGCCCGCCGGGTCGGGGACGAATGGCGAGTTCGGCGCAAGCTTGGCGGCCTGGTCGTGGTCAGGCATCGCGATCTCCATCCGCCGCCAGCAGCCCGTCGCGCAGCGCTTCGCTGGTTTCGGCGGCACCGTCGGCCGGGTCGTCGCGGCCCTCGCGGATGCCAAGCTGCTGGATGCGGTAGCGCAGCTGGCGAAAGCTCAGGCCGAGCAGCGGCGCGGCGGCGGTCCGGTTAAAGCCGGTCTGCTGCAGCGCCTGCAGGATCAGGTCGCGCTCGAGCGCTTCGAGCCGGCCGGGCAAATCGATCGGGAAGGTGGCACGGCAAGCGTCTGCGGCCACCTCCGCGGCGCGAGGCGCCGCGGGTTGTGCAAACAGATCGGGCTGCGCCCCGCCCCGGGATTCGGCGCGCGCATCGTTGGCAAGCTCCTGCGTGGTGTCGGGCCGCGAGCCGGACGATGCCGGCGCGCCAGCCGGCGCAGCCGCCGAAGCCAGGTAGGCGTGCGGCGCGGGCGGGCGTGGCATGGCCGAATGGCCCATGCCCGCATCCATCTGGCCCAGGTCGTCCACCTCGATGGTATTGCCCTCGGCGAAGGCATAGGCGCGTTCGAGCAGGTTCTCCAGCTCGCGCACATTGCCCGGGAACGGATAGTCGGACAGCCGCTGCAGCGCGGCCGCCGCCAGCCGCTTGGGATGGGGATCGCCATAGCGCACCGCCAGGTGCTCCAGGATGGCGCTGGCCAGCACCGGGATATCCTCGCGCCGCTCGCGCAGCGTGGGCATGCGCAGCGCCAGCACGTTGAGGCGGTAGAACAGGTCCTGGCGGAACTGGCCGGAGGCGACCATCGCGGAAAGATCCTTGTGGCTGGCACACAGCACCCGCACGTCCACGCTCTCCTCGCGGCTCGCGCCGATCTTGCGCACGCGCCGCTCCTGCAGCACGCGCAGCAGCTTGACCTGCATCGCCAGCGGCAGGTCAGCCACCTCGTCGAGCAGCAGCGTGCCGCCATTGGCGGCCTGGAAGAAGCCGCCGCGCTCGGCGTCGGCCCCGGTGAAGGCGCCCTTCACATGGCCAAAGAACTCCGACTCCATCAGGGTCTCGGGGATGGCGCCGCAATTGACCGCGATAAAGGGATGCGCCGCGCGCGCGCTGACCGCGTGGATGGCACGCGCCGCACGCTCCTTGCCGCTGCCGGACTCGCCGCTGATGACGATCGGCGCCATGCTGCGCGCCAGCCGCGAGAGCGAGCGGCGCACCTCGTGCATGGCCGGGGAATGGCCGGGAAGCAGGTTGACGGCGCGGTCCACGGTTTCCTGCGCCCCGCTGCCGCCGTCACCGCCCTCCGCACCCTCGGCGCCGTCACGCTGCTGGCGCCCCAGCGCATTCAGGATCAGGCTGCGCAGCTGGTCCAGCGAGACCGGCTTGGCGATGTAGTCGAAGGCGCCCGCCTTGAGTGCCTCCACGGCATTGTCGGCGCTGCCGTAGGCGGTGATCACGGCCACCGGCACCCGCTCCGGCGCGCTCGAGAGCTGGCGCACGATATCGATGCCAAGCCCGTCGCCCAGCCGCATGTCGGTCAGTACCAGGCTATAGCGGCGCGCGGCGAGCTGCTGGCGCGCCTCGGCCAGCGAGCCGGCCAGCACCACATCGTGGCCCATGCGGCGGATCGAGATATCGAGCAGTTCTCGCAGGTCGGCCTCGTCGTCGATAACGAGAATCGGGTCGGGGCCTGGCGTCTTGAGGGGCATGGTCTGCGTCTGGCGATCTGGCGAAGTGACGAAATGGCGAAATGGGGTCGGGGCGGCGACTCAACGAGGGGCTGATCGGGTGGCCGGGCATGCCGGCGCGGCTCAGCCACCCGTGCTGTCCGGCGCTTCGATGCGCAAGGTCAGGACAAAAGCCTTGGCCGGCAGTGTATCGCGTGCAGCCGGCGCCAGCATGCCGGTCCGCGCCAGCAGCGCGTCGATCGAAATGGTGCCGTAGCGCACCTGGGCGTCGTTGGCGCCGCATAGCTCGCGCGCCATGAACAGCCCGAGGCCGGTGCCCTGGGCGTTGCTGGTAAAGAAGGGCTCGAACAAGGTGCGCTGGTGCTCGCGCGACACCTCGACGCCATCGTTCCAGACGATCAGTTCGGCATGGTGCTGGTCCAGCGCATGGGCCAGCAGGCGGATCGCCCCGGGCAGGCGGCTGCAATAGCGCCAGGCGTTGTCCAGCAGGTTGCCAAGCACCTGTTGCAACTGGGAGGCATCGAAGATGACCGGGCGCGCCACGTCCACCGTGAGCCGGATGGCATTGGCGTTGATCTCGGCCGGACGCGGCACGCGCCGGGCGCCGACCGGGTCGTGGCTGGCGGAGCGCGCGCGCATCTCCAGCCGCCAGCGGCCGACGATCTCCGGCAGCGCCTGGTTCAGGTCCACGGTGGTGCGCTCGGTGCGCGGGCGGCGCGACATCTGCAGCACGTCCGACACCACCTGGTCGAGCCGGCGCACATTGTCGTGAATGATGCGCAGCAGCCGCGCATCCACGTCGCCCTCCGCGCGCCCCGCCTCGCCCGGGCGCGCGGCCCGGCGGCTGGTTTCGGCCAGCAGCTCGCTGGCCTGGCTGATGGCCGCCAGCGGATTGCGGATCTGGTGCGCCACGCTGGCCACCAGGCGCCCCATGGCAGCCAGCTTCTCCTGTTGCACCTGCTCGGCAATGCGCTCCCAGCTTTCGATATGGACCAGCACCGTGTCGCGCATCTCGCTGCGCAGCAAGGCCTCGTCCTCCGGGCGCCAGGCCATGGCCTCGCTCTGGGCGATAGCCAGGCGCAGCCGGGCCGCCGCCTCGGGCGACAGCTCGTTCCAGGTGCCGGTGTTCATGGCGCTCTGCGCAGTGAGCGAGACCGACATCGAGGACGCGAAGGTGGAGCGCAGGCTTGCCAGCCCCGGCAGCAGGAAGCGCAGCCGAAGTCGCGTATGGAGGATGGGGCCGCGCCCCGAGGATGGCCGCGACGGCAGCGGCAGCAATTGCAGGATCCGGGGCGCATCGTCCTTGCTGCGCACCCAGTCTCGCAGCATTTCCATCAGCGGCTGCAGGCGGGGAATCTGGCGCAGGTCGAACAGCGCATCACGCCCGTTGGCGGGCGTGTCCGTGTGCTTGCCCCGCTCGGCAGGCTGCACGCCCAGCAGCACAACCGCGGCAGGGTTGGCCGCCACCACCGCGCCGTTGGCACGCAGCAGCATCACCCCGTCCTGCATATCGTTGACCATCAGGCGGTTGACCAGTTGCTGCAGGCGCAGCTCCTGCTCGCGTGCCAGCGCCAGCCGCTCCTGCGCGAGCTGGCGGTTGGCCAGCAGGTACATCAGGGAGGCCGCGATCATGAAGACCAGCCCGTACAGCCCCGAGCCCAGCAAACCCGTGTCGGCCTGGCGCAACAGCAAGGTCTGCGCGAAGGGGGTACTCATCACCAGCAGCGCCGACGCTGCCGCGGTAAACAGCGCGAACAGCAGGCTGGTAAGCGCGCCGGCCTGCAGCGCGGGCAACAGGAAGATCATGGCGAGCCCCTCGCCGCGATGGCCCTGCGCGTGAAAGATCAGGCCCAGCAGGACAAGGTCGGCCAGCACCTGAAAGCGCACCCGCAGGTGAAAGCCGCGGCGCCACCAGAGCGTGGCGACCACCATCCCCAGCGCCATCACGGCATAGGGCACGGCCAGCGGCAGCGCGGCCAGGCCGCTGCCGAACCCGCCGCCCATTGCGCCGACCAGCGCCTGCGCGGCCCGCTCGGCCTCGGCGCGCTGCGCCGGCAGCCAGGCGTAGCCCAGCAGCAGCGCGGCGACGGCTAGCCGGGTCCAGCAGAAATAGCGCAGCAAGCGCCAGTGGAATTCAGGAGGTTCGGGCTGGCGCCACATCGCCGCGAGGGCGCGCCAGGCATTCAGGCGGGACCAGAACGAGGCAGGCCCGTTCATGCGGCAGGGCTGTCCGGATCGCTATCGGCCGGCAGGTGGGCGCGCCGGCAGTAGTGCAAGCCGCGGTAGGCGATCGCTTCGCCCTGCGGCAGATGCACGCCGCAGCGCGCGCACTGCACCATGGCTTCCTGCGGGGGGGCAGGCTGGTTGCGCATCGGCGAGCCTTGCGCGGAACCGTGCCGGGCGGCGCGGTCCTCCCGCAGGCGCGCCTCGGCGCGCTGGCGAAGCCACCAGAAACAACCCAGCACGACAGCCAGGACAAGGAAGATGCGTGCCATGCCGGCCTCAGATTCGGTGCAGTATGACTTCGATGACGAAGCGGCTGCCGACATAAGCCAGCAGCAGGATGCCGAAGGACGCAATCACCCAGCGCAGCGCGGTGCGCCCGCGCCAGCCATAGAAGGTGCGCCCGGCCAGGATGCCCGCGAACATCGCCCACGACAGCAGCGCGAACACGGTCTTGTGGTCGAGCCGGAAGGCCCGGCCGAATAGTTGCTCGGAGAACAGCAGGCCCGACAGGATGGTCAGCGTCAGCAGCACGAAGCCGGCGCCGATCAGGCGGAACAGCAGCTTCTCCAGCGTCAGCAGCGGCGGCAGCAGGTCCAGCCAGCGGCCCACCCACTGGGCCGGCTCGCTGGCCTTGCCCACCTGGGGCGAACGGTTGAAGCCATGCAGGCGGCGCTCGGCCAGCAGCATCAGGAAGGCGTGGAAGGCCGCCAGCGTGAACAGGCCATAGGCCACGTTGGCAATGATGAAGTGCAGCTTGAACAGCGGCCGCGCCGCGTAGCCCAGGATCTGCGCACCGGGAAACGCCAGCGGCATCAGGCTCGCGAGCATTGCCACCGGGACCACGATCAGCCCGAGGCCGGCCAGCGAGAAGAAGAAGCTCTCGATCCAGTAGATGCCCACGCCCAGCCAAAGCATGGCCGACAGCGCAAAGGCAAAGCCGAACACCATGCGATCGGCCGGGAAGATGGTCTCGTGCAGCAGCAGGCCGTGGCTGGCCACTGCGGCCAGCATCAGCGCATGCCACCAGGCCGGGCGGCCCTCGCCGCGCCCGCCGCCGCCGTGCAGCAGCGCGGCGGTCGCCGCGCCCCCAATGGCACCGCCGTTGCCGGCAGCCGATAGCTGCGGGTTGCGCGTCGCCCAGCCGTGATAGGCCAGGCCGCAATAGAGAAGTGCCGTCAAGGCATACAGTACAATGGCCATTTGCACAGTTTACCTTAGCGCCCCGTCCCGGTGGCGCCCCGCTTGAGCCGGGCCAAGAGCCAGCCTCAAGCCTCGATCAAGCTCTATCCCCCGGACTTCTGCCATGCTGGACAATCTCACTCAACGCCTGGCGCGGGTCGTCAAGACCATGCGCGGCGAGGCTCGCCTGACCGAAGCCAATACCGCCGAAATGCTGCGCGAAGTGCGCCTGGCCATGCTGGAGGCCGACGTCGCCTTGCCGGTGGTGCGGGAATTCATCGCCCGCGTGAAGGAAAAGGCACTGGGCGAGGACGTGGTGTCCAGCCTGACGCCGGGCCAGGCGCTGGTGGGCGTGGTGCAGCGCGAGCTGACTGCCGTCATCGGCGGCGCGGAAAGCCTGTCCGCCGACAACAAGAGCGGCGAGTTGAACCTGGCGGTGCAGCCGCCCGCGATCATCCTGATGGCCGGCCTGCAGGGCGCCGGCAAGACCACCACCGTCGGCAAGCTGGCCAAGTGGCTGAAAGAGAACAAGAAAAAGAAGGTGCTGACGGTCTCGTGCGACGTCTACCGCCCCGCCGCTATCGCCCAGCTCAAGACCGTATCCGAGCAGGTCGGCGCCGATTTCTTCCCTTCCGAGCCCAACCAGAAGCCGGTGGACATCGCGCGCGCGGCGGTGGACTGGGCCCGCAAGCATTATCACGACGTGCTGATCGTCGATACGGCAGGCCGTCTGGGTATCGACGAAGCCATGATGCAGGAAATCAAAGCGCTGCACGCCGAGATCAAGCCGGTCGAAACCCTGTTCGTGGTCGACGCCATGCTGGGCCAGGACGCGGTCAACACCGCGCGTGCCTTCAATGACGCCCTGCCCCTGACCGGCGTGGTGCTGACCAAGCTGGACGGCGATGCGCGCGGCGGCGCCGCGCTGTCGGTGCGCCACATCACCGGCCGCCCGATCAAGTTCGTCGGCGTAGGCGAAAAGCTGGACGGCCTCGAGCCCTTCTACCCCGATCGCATGGCCCAGCGCATCCTGGGCATGGGCGACATCCTCGCGCTGGTCGAGGAAGCCCAGCGCGGCGTGGACATGGAAGCCGCCGAGAAGCTGGCCAAGAAGATCAAGAAGACGGGCGACTTCGACCTGGAAGACTTCAAGGCGCAGATCGGCCAGATGAAGAAGATGGGCGGCCTGGGCAGCCTGGTCGACAAGCTGCCGGCGCAGTTCGCCCAGCAGGCGCAGGGCGCCAACATGGACGTGGCCGAGAAGCAGGTGCGCCGCATGGAAGGCATCATCAACAGCATGACGGCCGCCGAGCGCGCCAAGCCCGACCTGATCAAGGCCAGCCGCAAGCGCCGCATCGCCACCGGCGCCGGCGTGCCGGTGCAGGAAGTCAACCGCCTGCTCAACCAGTTCGACCAGATGCAGAGCATGATGAAGAAGCTCAAGGGCGGCGGCATGATGAAGATGATGCGCTCGATGGGCGCGATGAAGGGCGGCATGAAGGGACTCTTCAACCGCTAAGCCGTCTGGCACGGCGGCGCCCGGTCCCCGGGCGCCGCGTCACCCCGCAAAAGACAAAGACTGAGACAGGATCCACATCATGATGACCGCCGAACAGGCCCGCGAACTGTGGGCCAACTCCGAGGAAATCGTCAGCGCCGAGGCCGTCCAGGCGTCGCTGGACCGCATGGCGGGCGAGATCACGGAAAAGATGGGCGAGACCTTCCCGCTGGTGCTGTCGGTGATGGGCGGCGCAGTCGTCTTCACCGGCATGCTGCTGCCCAAGCTGGCGTTCCCGCTGGAGTTCGACTACATCCACCTCTCGCGCTACAACAACAAGACGGTGGGCGGCGAGATGCAATGGCGCGTGGCGCCGCGCGAATCGGTCAAGGGCCGCACGGTGCTGGTGCTGGACGACATCCTGGACGAAGGCGAGACCATGGCGGCCATCCGCCAGCGCATCATGGACATGGGCGCGACCCATGTCTACGCCGCCGTGCTGTGCGAAAAAGTGCTGCAAAAGGCAAAGCCCATGCACCCGGACTTCTGCGGCTTCACCGTGCCTGAGCGCTATGTCTTCGGCTGCGGCATGGACGCCCACGGCTACTGGCGCAACCTGCCCACCATCAGGGCCTTGCGCTGACGATCGGCCACAGCGAGGCCAGCAGCAACAGCGCCATCGCCACGTTGAACAGGCGCAGCACCCGGGGCTGCGCCAGCCAGCGCCGCATGGCCGAGCCGAACACGGCCCACATCGCCACGCTGGGCAGGTTGATCACGGCGAACAGGCCGGACAGCAGCAGCACATTGAGCCAGACATTGCCGTGCAGCACGTAGGTACTGCACGCGCCCACCGCCATCACCCAAGCCTTGGGATTGACCCACTGGAACGCGGCCGCCGCCAGGAAGCCCATGGGCTTGCCCACCTCCTGGTCCTGGATGCCGCCCGCCGTCGCCAGCTTCCACGCCAGCCACGTGAGATAGACCACCGCCACCACGCGCAGCACCTGCCAGGTCCACGGCAACGCGGCGAATAGCGATCCGAGCCCGAGGCCGACCACCGCCACCATCAGGCCGAAGCCGATACTGATGCCCAGCACATGGGGCACGGTGCGGGCAAAGCCGAAATTCACGCCCGAAGCCAGCACCATGGTGTTGTTTGGGCCCGGGGTGATCGACGACACGAGGGCAAACGCGCAGAACGCGGCGAACACGCCGGATCCGGCAACAAGCTGGGGCACTGCCATGACTGGCTCCATCGGATACGAAAAGGAATGGAGCTAGTCTAGCCACTCAAAACTGTACAGTACCGGTACAGTTGACCAGAAAACTGGCAATACGGATTGGTGCGCAGCTGCCGCATCATGCCGCGTCATGTCGCGTTGAGCGCATTCGCCGCCACCACCAGCGCAATCCCCCACAGCACCACGCCGGTCGCCCGCTCCACGCCCCGAACCGAGCGGGCAAAACGCTTGCGCACCAGCGGATGGCGCACGCCCCAGGCCACCAGCATGTCCCAGGCGAAGACCATGGCGAACATCCAGGCGCCGTAGCCCAGCTGTGCTGCCAGCGGCGTGCGGGTGCCGGCCAGCACCGAGAACAGGCTGGCATAGAACAACGCATTCTTGGGATTGAGCACAGCGGACAGGAAGCCCGTTACGAGCTGCGCCGCATACGCCACGAGGCCGGTGCCCTGCACTTGCGGGCAATCTGTACTATTTTCGCCATCTGCGCCAGGCAGCGTCGTCTCACCGCTGGCACGCAGCAGCCGCCAGCCCAGCCAGGCCAGGTACAGGCAACCCGCCCACTGCAGCAGCACGAACACGCCCTGGCTGGCGCGGGTAGCCGCCAGCCCGGTAATGGCTAGCCCGATAAACACGCCGTTTCCCAGCGCGATACCGAGGCAGACGGCGCTGGCGCGGCCCACGCCATGCACCAGCGCGCTGCGCACTACCAAAAAAAAGTCGGGGCCCGGGCTGAGCAGTGCAAGGAAATGCGCGCCCGCCACCATGGCAAATTGGCCGAGGCCGGAATCAACAGGGAAATCCACGCCAGTCCTTTCGAGTCTTCGGATGAGCACGAAGTCTGGACCGCGAGGGGCGGCAGGTATTGGAGAAAATTGCGCGCGGCGGCTCAGCCGCTGCGGCGCTGATAACTGCGCGGCGTCAGCGCCACGCGCTGCTTGAAGGCGCGCTGGAAATGGCTCTGGTCGGAAAAGCCCAGCACCTGGGCGATCTCCGCCGGCGCCCCGCCCGCGCGCAGCAGCTGGCGCGCGCGGTTGATGCGCAGGTCCAGCTGGTAGGCATGCGGGGTCATGCCGAGGTCCGCCCTAAAGGCGCGGATCAGCTGGTAGCGGCTCATGCCGGCGCCGCGCGCCAGCTCCGCCAGTGGCAACGGCTCCGCGTGATGGGCATGCAGGAGCGCGACCAGCCCGGCTAAGCGGGCCTGCGGCGTGACTGGCTGGCGCGGCGCGCGCACCGCCTGGCGCTGGTCGGCACCGCCGAGCAGCGCGGCCACGAAGCCGCCTAGCGCCGCTTCCTTGGTGGCCTGCGGGGCTGCGGAGAACAGCACCTCGTTCAACCGGCACAGGCCGGCATAGGTATCTGGCGCGCTGGTGACACGCACCCGCGCCAGCGCCGCGGGCAACATCGCCACGCCACGCGCCTCCAGCACCGTGCCCACCCAAGCCGGGTCTAGGTGCAGCATCTGGTAGCTCCAGCGTGCGTCGGGCTCCGGATTGCAGGCGTGCACCTGCCCAGCCGGGATCACGACCACGTCGCCGGGCGCCAGCCGTACCGACTCGGTCTCGGTGCCAAACAGGCTGTGGCCGCCATCGACGGCGCCAATCGACAAGGTGGGATGGGTATGCGGCAGGTAGGCCGCGCCGCTGTCGCTGGCGCAGCGGCTCTCAACATAAGGCATGGCGGGATCGAACCAGTAGCGTGCCTGCCCTGTGGTGCTGCCGGCGCGCATCAGTCGGTCCGGTACGGGCGTTCGCGCAGCCACTTGGTGGCGATCCATTTCTCGCCCGCTTCGACGGGCAGGCCGGCATGCAGGGTACGCTCGTCCAGCGCGCCGTCGGACTTGCGATAGCTGAAATAGACCGCATTGCCCTTGACCGGTGCCACCTCCAGGCCAAGCTTGGGGAAGGCCGTGGCGCCACCCGCCGGCGGGCTGTTCAGGTAGATCACCACGGTGGCGACGCGTTGCCCGCCGACCTTGAGCTGGCGCGCCTCGCCGGGGCGCTGCGGGTTAAAGAAATCGTAGTGCGGCTGGTACTCGCCGCCGGGCTTGTAGTTGAGGATCTGCAGGCCTTCGCCACGATCCGCGGCAATCCCGGTCACGGCGGCGATGCAGTCCTCGATGCGCTCGATCAGCGCATGCTCGCCCACCTGGAACATCGCGCCCAGGCTGGTGCGCGCCTCGATCAGGTTCTCGTCGCCGGTGTCGGGGTTGATCACGGGCGAGCGCGCCAGGCGGCCGCGCGCCAGTTCCACCAGGGCGTCGCACTCGGCATCGGTCAGCAGTTGCTGGTACAGGGTCACGCGCGGCGCCGCGAGCGTGAACAGGATGGGAATCTCGCGGCCGGCGAAATGCGCCGCGTTGCGGTTGCCTTGCGCACCTGTTTGGCCACCACCAGCAGCCTGGTCCCCTGCGCGCCCGGCCGGCTTGCCGATGCCCAGCTCCGCGGCCATCTCCGTGGCATTGTCCGGCGGCGTTCCCCGCACCGCCGCCCGTGCCGCGGCGGACAGCGCAGCGGCCACCGTGGCTTGCGCGAAGGCCTGCTCGTAGCCGGACTGGCACATCGACTGCACCAGCGCCTCGGCGCCAAAGCCCTGCCCGATATGGCGCCGAAGCCAGCGCTCCAGGTCCGCCGAGGAACTGGTGTAGCCCGCCTTGCCGGCGGCATCGCCGGTGGCGCTGGTGGCGCGGGTGTTGCTCATGAGGGATTGGCCAGCCGCTGCGGCGAGAACGGGTTGCGCGCCGGCGCTTCGGGCGGCACCACGCGGCTGCGGGTGCCCGTGCCGGATTCGGGGTCGCCGGCGACGGTGACCGTGGCTTCGGAATATTGCCAGCGCTTCCAGGCTGCCAGCACCGCATTGGGATAGTCAGGGCGGCCACGGCTGCCGTTGTACCGGCCCAGCGCCAGGAACAGGTCGCCCTGCTCGCGGTCCAGGTAGTAGCGCAGGATGGTGCAGCCGTAGCGCAGGTTGCTCTGCAAGTGAAACAGCTTGCGGCTGTCGCTGTCGCCGATGCTGCGCACCCAGAAGGGCATTACCTGCATCAGCCCGCGGGCACCGGCCGAGCTGATCGCGTATTTGCGGAAATTGCTCTCGACCTGCACCAGCCCCAACACCAGCGCCGGTTCCAGCCCCGCGCGCTTGGCCTCGTAGTAAGCGGTCTCGATCAGTTCGATGCGCACCTGCGGCTCGGGGATGCGCCCCGCGAGCCGGTGCGACATTTCTTCCAGCCACTTGAGATACGCCAGTTGCTCGCCGCCGGTGGCAAAGGCCGGGCGCAGCGGGCGGCTGTCGGCAATGGCCGCAGCCAGCGCGCCGCGCACCGAGTCGGCCAGGTCCTCTTCCTTCTGGGCCCCGGCGTGGGCGGCGGCGCTGATTGCCAGCAGCAAGCCGGCACTGATCCGCGCCACGCCCAGGCGGGCCGGGATCAGGCCCGGCAGACGCAGCGGGTCCAGGAGGCGCATGGCGCTCAGGCGGACAACAGCCCGCGCACGTGGGCGACCACGTCCGCGACCGGCAGCTGGGTGGCCTCGGCGTCGCGCCGCCCCTGGTACTCCACGCGGCCTTCCTTCAGGCCACGGTCGCCCACCACCACGCGGTGCGGCACGCCAATCAGCTCCCAGTCGGCAAACATGGCGCCGGGGCGCTCGCCTCGGTTGTCCAGGATCACATCGACGCCGGCGGCCAGCAGCTCAGCATGGATACGGTCGGCCTCGGCCTTGACGGCCTCGGAACGATCGTAGCCAACCGGGCAGACCACCACCTCGAACGGGGCGATCGAAGCGGGCCAGATGATGCCGCGCTCGTCGAAGTTCTGCTCGATGGCGGCGCCCAGGATACGGGTCACGCCGATGCCGTAGCAGCCCATCTGCATGGGCTGGGTCTTGCCGTTCTCGTCCAGGAAGGTGGCGCCCATCGATTCCGAATAGCGCGTGCCGAGCATGAACACGTGGCCGACTTCGATGCCGCGGCAGATGGCAAGCGTGCCCTTGCCGTCCGGCGAAACGTCGCCCTCCACCACATTGCGCAGGTCAGCCACCACGGGCTCGGGCAGGTCGCGGCCCCAGTTCACGCCGGTCAGGTGGTAGTCGCGCTCGTTGGCGCCGCAGACGAAGTCGCTCATGTTGGCGACCGTGCGGTCCGCCACCACGTTGACAGGCTTCTTGGCGCCGATGGGGCCCAGGTAGCCCGGGGGCGTGCCGAACGTCTCGACGATCTCGGACTCGGTCGCGAAGCGGAACTCGGCCAGGCCGGCCACCTTGGACGCCTTGACCTCGTTGAGCTCATGGTCGCCGCGCAGCAGCAGCAGCCAGATCTGCACGCCGGCCTCGCCTTCGGTGGCCAGCACGATCGACTTGACCGTGCGCGCCAGCGGGATGCCAAGCAGCTCGGCCACTTGCTCGCACTTGGCCTTGCCCGGGGTGGGCGTGTTGACCATGGCTTGCGCCGGCGCGGCACGCTCGGCCAGCAGCGGCAGGGCCTCGGCCGCTTCCATGTTGGCGGCATAGTCGGAGTCGGGGCAATAGACGATGGCGTCTTCGCCGGTCTCGGCGATCACGTGGAACTCGTGCGAGCCGGAGCCGCCGATGGCGCCGTTGTCGGCCGCGACGGCGCGGAATTCCAGGCCGAAACGCTGGAAGATGCGCACGTAAGCGTCGAACATCTTGTCGTACGACACCTTCAGGCCAGCGGGGTCACGATCGAAGGAGTAAGCGTCCTTCATGGTGAACTCGCGCCCGCGCATGATGCCAAAGCGCGGCCGGCGCTCGTCGCGGAACTTGGTCTGGATCTGGTAGAAATTGATCGGCAGTTGCTTGTAGCTGCGGATTTCGCTGCGGGCGATGTCCGTCACCACCTCTTCGGAAGTGGGCTGCACGGCAAAGTCGCGCTCGTGGCGGTCCTTCAGGCGCAGCAGCTCGGGCCCCATCTTGTCCCAGCGGCCGGTTTCCTGCCACAGCTCGGCGGGCTGAATCACCGGCATCGACAGCTCGACCGCGCCGGCGCGGTTCATTTCCTCGCGCACGATGGCTTCCACCTTGCGGATCACCCGCAAGCCGACCGGCATGTAGTTATAGATGCCGGCGCCAAGCTTCTTGATCATGCCGGCTCGCATCATCAACTTGTGCGACACGATTTCCGCGTCGGAAGGGGCTTCCTTTTGGGTGGAAATGAAGAATTGCGAGGCTTTCATCCGTTGCTTTCTCGTGAGGCCATGCCGCCCTGGCAGGTTCCGTGGGCGGCATGGCGCGAATTCGTGGTGCGCGCGTGCATTATGCGACGCTTTTTGCTCGGGGAAAACCAGCACCCCGTTGCACAAAGCCCTATTACGCGCTTCCTTTATAATCAACCTAATTCTAAAGGATTCGAGGTGCAGTCATGCTCGATCGTGAAGGCTTTCGCCCGAACGTCGGCATCATCCTCATCAACGCACGGAACGAGGTGTTCTGGGGCAAGCGCATCGGCGAACATTCGTGGCAGTTTCCTCAAGGCGGCATCAAATACGGCGAAACGCCGGAACAGGCGATGTACCGCGAGCTACATGAAGAAGTCGGTCTGCTGCCCGAACATGTCAGGATTGTCGGTCGCACACGCGACTGGCTGCGTTATGAGGTGCCGGACAAGTTCATCCGCCGCGAAATCCGCGGCCATTACAGGGGACAGAAGCAGATTTGGTTCCTGTTGCGCATGGCGGGCCGCGATTGCGACATCCGCCTGCGCGCCACCGACCACCCGGAGTTCGATGCCTGGCGCTGGAGCCATTACTGGGTCCCGCTGGACGCTGTCATCGAGTTCAAGCGTGATGTCTACCAACTCGCGTTGACCGAGTTGTCCCGCTTCCTGCAGCGCAATACCCGTGCGCCGCTGAGCCCCTACGGCACCCATGGCCGGCACGGTTCGGTGCGCGCAGGTTATGCTCGCGTGGGGCTGGACGAGCATCCCGACCGCGTTCCGGACCTGGTGCATCAGGACCTGGCCCACGATCCGGGCCCAATTTCGCCGGCCCAGCCGGCGTCCACAGAACGGAGTACCGATGATTGATTTTGCCGGCCGCGGCTTGCGCCCGAGCCTGCCTGTCGCCTGCCTGCTGGCGGCAACCCTTTGCCTCGGACTGGCTGGCTGTGCCAGCAAGCCCAAGCCGCAGCCAACGGATGAGGTCGAGGACTACACGCCGCCGAAGAAGGAGTGGAGCATACTCGACCCCTTCGCGCCGAAGGAATTCAGGGAAGTCGAAGTCGCCCTGCCGGCGCCGCCCCAGGAAGCAGACCTGATCCCGTTCGAAGTCAGCCCTGCCGGCAACTTTACCTTCGCCGTCGATGGCAAGTCCGTGATCGTAGGCGCGGATGGCGCGGTGCGTTATACGGTGGTCATCACCGGTGCCAGCGGCATGCGCAATGTGAGCTTCGAGGCCGTGCGCTGCGACACCTTCGAGCGCAAGATGTACGCCACCTTGCCCAGGGGCGCGACCGAGTGGGTCCGCAACCGCTCCGACGACCGCGATGGCTGGGTCCAGCTGGCAGGCATCGCGCGCAATAACTACGGCGCGGCGCTGGCGAAGGATTTCCTGTGCGAGGGCCGCTCCGCGGCCGGCACGGCGCAGGAGATCGTCAAGGACTTGCGTGGCGAAGCGCCGCGCAAGAGCGCGATCACGCGTTGATGGCGGCAAGGGCGCGGTAGTACGGCGCCGGACGATGCAAAAAAGCCCGCGAGCGATCGCGGGCTTTTTTGCATCGTCCCTCGGAACAATCTGTCCGTTCAGACCAGAACCAGGTTGTCCCGGTGAATCAGCTCGTGCTCGTTCTGGTGGCCAAGCACCCGCTCGATCTCGGACGAGGGCTTGCGTGCGATCAGCTTGGCTTCCGAGCTGGCGTAGTTGGTGATGCCGCGCGCCACCTCATGGCCCGCCGCGTCGATGCAGGCAATGACCTCGCCACGCGCGAACTCGCCCTGCACTTCCACCACGCCGATCGGCAGCAGCGACTTGCCGCCGCTGGTGAGCTTGTCCGCCGCGCCGGCATCGATCACAACCCGCCCGCGCAACTGCAGGTGGTCGGCCATCCATTGCTTGCGCGCGGTCAGGCGGCCAGTGGGCGCCAGCAGTTGCGTGCCGATGCCTTCGCCCCCGGCCAGCCGCTCCAGCACATTGGCTTCGCGCCCGGACGCGATCACGGTATGCGCGCCCGACTTGGCAGCGCGCTTGGCGGCCAGGATCTTGGTCAGCATGCCGCCGCGGCCAATCGACGTGCCGGCGCCGCCGGCCATGGCCTCGAGCTCTACCGCGCCAGCCAGCGCCTCGTCCACGAACTCGGCCTGCGGGTTGCTGCGGGGATCGGCGGTATAGAGGCCCCGCTGGTCGGTCAGGATCACCAGCGCGTCGCCTTCAATCAGGTTGGTGACGAGCGCGCCGAGGGTGTCGTTGTCGCCGAACTTGATTTCGTCGGTGACCACGGTGTCGTTCTCGTTGATGATGGGCACGACACCCAGCGACAGCAGGGTCAGCAGGGTCGAGCGCGCATTCAGGTAGCGCTCGCGGTCAGCCAGGTCGGCATGGGTCAGCAACACCTGGGCGGTGCGGATGCCGTAGCGGCCGAACTGGCTTTCGTAGACCTGGGCCAGGCCCATCTGGCCCACTGCCGCGGCGGCCTGCAGTTCGTGGATTTCCTTGGGGCGGCGCACCCAGCCGAGGCGCTGCATGCCCTCGGCGATGGCGCCGGAGCTGACCAGCACGACTTCCTTGCCGGCCATGCGCAGCTTGGCGATCTGTGCCGCCCAACGGGCGATGGCCTCGTGATCGAGACCCTTGCCGTCGTTGGTCACCAGGCTGGACCCAACCTTCACGACGATACGTTTTGCCTGGGCGATGACCGATTGCATGGCGGGAATCCTGTCTGCTGGGTGCTGCTGTTTTTGTCGTTAGTTCTGCTCGCCGCCGGGCTGGTCGACGTTGTGCAGGCGTTCATCCAGGCGGATGTCCGGCTCCGCCAGCGCGGCGACTTCCTCGGCCTTGATCGCGGCCAGGTGATCCTTGATCGCGTAGATCAGCTCGCGGCAGCCTTCGCCGGTCAGGGCGGAGATGCGGAACACCGGGCCCTTCCACTTGTAGCGCTTGACGAAGTCCTTGACGCGCGCATCGCGCTCTTCCTCGGGCACCACGTCCAGCTTGTTCAGTACCAGCCAGCGCGGCTTTTCGTACAGGCTTTCGTCGTACTTCTTCAGCTCGTTGACGATGGCGCGGGCTTCGGCCACCGGGTCCACGGCTTCATCGAACGGCGCCAGGTCGACGATATGCAGCAACAGCCCGGTGCGCTGCAAGTGGCGCAGGAACTGATGGCCCAGCCCGGCGCCCTCCGCAGCGCCCTCGATCAGGCCGGGGATGTCGGCCACCACGAAGGACTGCTCGTGATCGACCCGCACCACGCCCAGGTTGGGATGCAGGGTGGTGAAGGGGTAATCGGCCACCTTCGGGCGCGCGTTGGAAATGTGCGAGATAAAAGTCGACTTGCCGGCATTCGGCATGCCCAGCAGGCCCACGTCGGCCAGCACCTTGAGCTCCAGCTTGATCATGCGGCGCTCGCCCGGCTTGCCGTCCACCTGCTGGCGGGGCGCGCGGTTGGTACTGGACTTGAAGTGCAGGTTACCCCAACCGCCCAGGCCACCCTCGGCCAGGCAAACGGTCTGGCCGTGCTCGGTCAGGTCGGCGATCAGCTCGCCGGAATCCATGTCGAGGATCTGCGTGCCGACCGGCATGCGCAGGTTCACATCTTCGCCGCCCGCGCCATAGCAATCGGCGCCCCGGCCATTCTCGCCGTTGCGCGCCACGTGCTTCTTGGCGTAGCGGAAGTCGATGAGCGTGTTGATGTTACGGTCGGCCACCGCGTAGACGCTGCCGCCGCTGCCGCCGTCGCCACCGTCGGGGCCACCGAAGGGCACAAATTTCTCGCGCCGCATCGATGCGCTGCCATTGCCGCCGTTGCCGGCGATGACTTCAATTCTGGCTTCGTCGATGAACTTCATGATGACCTTCCGTGGTGTAGCGACCGCAAAGCGCGCGCCCGGCCGGGATGGCAAGGCCGCGGGCGCGGCGAATGGCGACAATGACATTGTCGCCAGAAAAGAAAAAGCCCCGCAAGTACTGCGGGGCCTTCATGCTGCAAAGGCTGTGGTCAGACTGCCGGAACGACGCTGACCTGCTGCTTCTTGGCAGCGCCCTTGACGGCGAACTGCACGTGGCCGTCGACGAGAGCAAAGAGGGTGTGATCCTTGCCAATGCCAACGTTATCGCCCGGGTGCACGCGGGTACCGCGCTGACGCACGATGATGCTGCCGGCGTTGATGGCTTGACCACCAAACACCTTGACGCCCAGACGCTTCGATTCGGAATCGCGGCCGTTCCGTGTGGAACCGCCGCCCTTTTTCTGTGCCATGACTAACTCCTGTCGCTTTACTTTACCTAGTTACGCTTGAATTCGATGTCGACGATGACTGAGCGCTGGCTCAGCCAATGATCTCTTCGATGCGCAGCTCGGTGTAATTTTGACGATGGCCTTGACGCTTTTGATAGTGCTTGCGACGGCGCATCTTGAAGATCTTCACCTTATCGTGACGACCTTGGGAGATAACGGTAGCCTTGACGGAAGCCCCGCTAACCAGCGGCGTACCAAACTTGAGTTGGTCGCCTGCGCCCACTGCGAGCACCTGGTCGAGCGTGATTTCTGCGCCAATGTCTGCCGGTATCTGTTCTACTTTAAGTTTTTCGCCAGCAGCAACCTTATATTGCTTGCCGCCGGTTTTTACGACCGCGTACATTGTCGAACCTCTCGATGTGAAATAAAACGCCGAAAGCCAACGCCGGCGCGCCCTTGCGTCCGTTTCATCCCGATCCATATAACTACCAGGACAGGGAAAACAGACAAGCCGGACGGCCCAATTGGCCCGGTTATCCCCCACCAGCGCATCTGCAGACAACACAAAGCGGCCGGAGGAAACCCACGATTCTATACCAAAGCCGGGAAAAGTACAAAGAAAACAGACACATAGCCTGCCCGGTGCCGCGTGGCGCCGCCTGAAGCACTTTTGCGCCCACCCAGGTCAGATCAGATCGGCGAGCAGGAAACCCGCCAGGGCGGCGAAAGCTGCCCACAGTGCGGTGCGCCGGAGCTGGCGGCGCGAGGAGGAAGGTGGCTGGGTCATGGCGGCATTATAGGTGCACGGGAGCGCCACACCCGCTTTGCGCCCGCAGTGCCCGCGCGCCTTGTCGCACCCCCCGTTCAGGGGACATACATACACCCGCATCGCTTATAATCGACGGGTTTTGCGTAACGGTGAACATCTTGTCCCAGTCTTCCGCCACTGCCTTGCTTGCCCCGGTCGCTGCCGACATGCGCGCCGTTGATTCGGTTATCCGCCAGCGCCTCGCCTCGGAAGTGCCCCTGATCGAGCAGATCGGCGAGTACATCATCAGCGCGGGCGGCAAGCGCCTGCGCCCGGTGATCCTGCTGCTGTCCGCACGGGCCTTCGGTTACGACGGCAACCGGCACCACGAACTGGCCGCGGTGGTCGAGTTCATCCATACCGCCACGCTGCTGCACGACGACGTCGTCGACGAGTCGGAGCTGCGCCGCGGCCGCCAGACCGCCAACGCGGTCTTCGGCAACGCGGCGAGCGTGCTGGTAGGCGATTTCCTCTATTCCCGCGCCTTCCAGATGATGGTGGACGCAGGCAGCATGCGCATTATGGAGATCCTCTCCAATGCCACCAATGTGATCGCCGAAGGCGAAGTGCTGCAGCTGCTGAACATGCACGATCCCGACGTCACGGTGGAGCGCTACCTGCAGGTGATCCGCTACAAGACCGCCAAGCTCTTCGAAGCCTCGGCCCAGCTTGGCGCCGTGCTGGCCGGCGCGGATGCGGCCACCGAAGAAGCTGCCGCGGAATACGGACGGCGCATCGGCACCGCGTTCCAGCTGATCGACGACATGCTGGACTACACCGCCAGCGCCGAGCAGATGGGCAAGAATGCCGGCGACGACCTGCGTGAAGGCAAGCCCACCCTGCCGCTGCTGCACCTGCTCGAGCACGGCACCGCGGAGCAGCGCACGCTGGCTCGCGAAGCGATCGTGCAAGGTGGCACCGAGCATTTCGATGCGGTGTTCACCGCGATCCACGCCAGCGGCGCGCTCGAGGTCACCTTCCAGGCAGCCCAGCGCGAAGCCGAAGCCGCGGAGAAAGCCGCCCAGCAGTTCCCCGACTCCCCACTGAAGCAAACGCTGATCGACCTGTGCGCGTTCTCGCTGCAACGGCAGTCCTGATGCCAAGGCGCCCCGTGCCGGCGCCCTCTTCCATTCCGGAAAAAAGGCTGCTACACTTGTGTGCTTTCGCGCTGCAGCAGTAATTAGGCAGGCAACGCAGAGAAAAACAAACGGGGTGTAGCTTAGCCTGGTAGAGCGCTACGTTCGGGACGTAGAGGCCGGAGGTTCGAATCCTCTCACCCCGACCAGTTTCACGGTCCCCGAGACCGTACAAGAAAGGCCGCACAGCAATGTGTGGCCTTTTTTCATTGGCGCACCCGGCGTGTCGCCCGGCTTGCCCATCCCGTTTCCGACCCCTTCCCCATCCCCCCGCGCAAGTAGGGTTGCGCCCGTGTCGTGCAAACGGCAACACCCTGCCCGGTGCGCCTTTACAAAAAGTGACCCCAGCGGCAAACTGCCCCGATTCGGGGTCCTCGGCCGCTTGCGGCCAATCGTTTTTTGCCATGACACTTGGTCTAGCTCTTGCACAGAGCCGGCGTATCGCGCCGGCCCTGCTCGCCCAGCTTGAACAGTCGGCACGAGAAAAAAAGTCGCAGCTGATCGACGAGATCATCGCCAGCGGCACCATGACTGCACATGATGTGGCGATCTTCGCGGCTGATAAGTATCAGCTGCCGCTGATCGATCTGAATCAGTACAACCTCAACAAGGTGCCGCCGGCGCTGGCGGGCAATCGCGAGTTCCACGCGCACCGCCTGCTGCCGCTGGGCCGGCGCGAGAACCGCCTGGTGCTGGCGTTGTCCGACCCGGGCAACCAGGCCGGGCTGGACGCCATCAAGCAGAAATACAACCTGCCGGTGGAACCCGTCGTGGTCGAGCACGACAAGCTGATGCAATACGTGCGCTCGGCTTCCGACGACAGCGGCGGCACGATCAAGTCGATCGGCCCGGGGCATGTCGAGCGCAAGATGATCGACTACGACCCGGTGGCGTCCGCCGGGGCGCTGCGCAACAAGACCGCGGCCGACATCGACGACGCGCCCGTGGTCCGCTTCCTGCACAAGCTGCTGACCGAAGCCTTCCATCGCGGCGCCTCCGATCTTCACTTCGAGCCGTTCGAGACCTTCTACCGCATCCGCTTCCGGGTGGATGGCGTGCTGCAGGAAGTGGCACGGCCGCCGGTGGACATCCGGGACAAGATCTCCACCCGGATCAAGGTGCTGTCGCGCCTGGACATCTCGGAAAAGCGCGTGCCGCAAGATGGCCGCATGAAGCTGCTGATCGCGCTGCCCAAGGAAAAGGGCGGCGACAAAGACGGCAAGGAGCCCAAGGAAACCGTGGAGAAGGCGATCGACTTCCGCGTCTCCACGCTGCCGACGCTGTTCGGCGAGAAGATCGTGATCCGGATCCTGGAGTCGTCGTCCGACAAGCTCGACATCGACCAGCTCGGCTACGAGCCGGCGCAAAAGGCGCTGCTGCTGGACGTGATCAAGCGCCCCTACGGCATGGTGCTGGTGACCGGCCCCACCGGCAGCGGCAAGACGGTGTCGCTGTACACCTTCCTGAACCGGCTGAACCAGGGCGACATCAATATCTCCACCGCCGAGGATCCGGCGGAAATCCAGTTGCCCGGCATCAACCAGGTCAACGTCAACGAAAAAGCCGGCCTGACCTTCTCCGCCGCGCTGCGCTCCTTCCTGCGCCAGGATCCTGACATCATCATGGTCGGCGAAATCCGCGACCTGGAAACCGCCGACATCTCGATCAAGGCGGCACAGACTGGCCACCTGGTGTTCTCGACGCTGCATACCAACGACGCGCCGACCACGCTCACGCGCCTGATGAACATGGGTGTCGCGCCCTTCAATATCGCGTCGAGCGTGCTGATGATCACCGCGCAGCGGCTTGCGCGGCGGCTGTGCACCTGCAAGCGCCCCGGCGAGCTGGCGCGCGAGGTGCTGGCCGACGCCGGCTTCCAGGACGAGGACCTCGACGGCAGCTGGCAGCCTTACCACCCGGTCGGGTGCGAGCGCTGCAACGGCAGCGGCTACAAGGGCCGCTGCGGCATCTACCAGGTGATGCCGATCACCGAGCCGATGCAGCAGATCATCCTCGCGCATGGCACGGCACTGGAGATCGCCGAACAAGCGCGTAAAGATGGCGTGCTATCGTTGCGCGAAGCTGGCCTGGCCAAGGTGAAGCAGGGTCTCACCTCGCTCGAAGAAGTGCTGGCCACAACAAATATGTAAAACAACAAAAGATGTCATTAGGGGTCAATCATGGCGACACGCGCACCAGCCGCAGCCGCTCGCAAGGCGGCCGCGCCCAAGGGGAAACCAGGGCGTAAAGCGCCCACGCAGTACCTGTTCGAGTGGGAGGGCAAGGACCGCAAGGGCAAGGCGTTCTCGGGCGAGCTGCGCGCGGAGAGCCAGGCCGAGGTCAATGCCACGCTGCGAAAGCAGGGGCTGACGGTCGTCAAGCTGAAAAAGCGGCGGGCCGCGCGCGGGAAGAAGATTACCCAGAAGGACATCGCTTACTTCACGCGCCAGCTCTCCACCATGCTCAAGGCGGGCATCCCGCTGCTGCAATCGATCGACATCATCGCGCGCGGGCATGCCAACCCCAACTTCACCCAGCTGCTGTCCGAGATCCGCTTTGACATCGAATCCGGCAGCAGCATGGCGCAGGCCTTCCGCCGCCATCCGCGCTACTTCGACACGCTCTACTGCAACCTGATCGATGCCGGCGAGCAGGGCGGTATCCTGGACGCCCTGCTGGAGCGCTTGTCGCTCTATATGGAAAAGACCATCGCGCTGAAGAGCCAGATCAAGTCAGCCATGATCTACCCGATCGCCGTGCTGACCGTGGCCTTCGCGGTGACGGTCATCCTGATGATCTTCGTCATCCCGGCGTTCAAGGGCGTGTTCTCCAGCTTCGGCGCCAACCTGCCGGCGCCGACCCTGGTCGTGATCGCCATGTCGGACTTCTTCGTCGACAACTGGTACCTGATCATCGGCGCGCCGATCATCGGCATCACGATGTACATACGCGGGCTAAAACGCTCGGAGAAGGTCCAGCGCGCCAGCGACCGCCTGCTGCTCAGGCTGCCGATCTTCGGCTCGCTGTTCCGCAAGGCGGTGATCGCCCGCTGGACCCGCACGCTTGCCACCATGTTCGCCGCCGGCACACCGCTGGTGGAGTCGATGGAATCGGTCGCCGGCGCCGCCGGCAACTGGGTCTACTACGACGCCACCAAGGAAATCGAGCAATCGGTGCGCATCGGTACCAGCCTGACCAACGCCATGCAGGCCACCCATGTCTTCGACAGCATGGTGTTGCAGATGACGCAGATCGGCGAGGAGTCCGGCGCGCTGGACAATATGCTGCTGAAGGTGGCGGAGTTCTACGAGCGCGAGGTCGATGACGCTGTCGCCGCCATCTCCAGCCTGATCGAGCCGCTGATCATCGTGATCCTGGGCGTGCTGATTGGCGGCATGGTGGTGGCAATGTATCTTCCGATCTTTAAACTGGGACAGGTGGTGTAAGGCATGTGGCTGTTTTCCGCGGATGGCGCCAGTGGCGCGATTTCTTCACTGGCTGCCCCCGCGCAGACCATTGCCGAGCTGGCGGCGCTGCCGCCCTGGTTCCTGGTCACCGCCGCCGCGCTGATCGGCTTGCTGGTCGGCAGCTTCCTCAACGTGGTGGTGCACCGCCTGCCGCGCATGATGGAGCATGACGAAGCCAACTACATCGCCTCGCTGCGCGACGACCCGATCCCCCACCCCGAGCCTTACAACCTGATGGTGCCGCGCTCGGCGTGCCCGCACTGCGGACACGCCATCGGCGCGCTGGAGAACATTCCGGTACTGAGCTACCTGTTCCTGCGCGGGCGCTGCTCATCGTGCGCCGCGCCCATCGGCGCGCGCTATCCGCTGGTGGAAGCGGGCACCGCGCTGCTCACCGCGCTGGCCACCGCGCACTTCGGCCCGACCTGGCAGGCTCTCGCGGCCATCGCCCTGATCTGGGCCCTGATCGCCCTCACCCTGATCGACGCCGACACGCAGCTGCTGCCCGACCAGATCACGCTGCCGCTGGTATGGCTTGGCCTGCTGCTCAATCTCGGCGGGCTGTTCGCACCGCTGGCGGATGCCGTGATCGGCGCGGCTGCCGGCTACCTGCTGCTGTGGACGGTGTACTGGATCTTCAAGCTGGTGCGGGGCAAGGAAGGCATGGGCTATGGCGACTTCAAGCTGATGGGCGCGCTGGGCGCCTGGTTCGGCTGGCAAGCCCTGCCGGCGCTGGTACTGCTCTCCTCCGTGGTGGGGCTGGTTTTCGCGCTTGCCAATATCGCGCTGCGCCGTCAGGATCGCGATACGCACTTCGCCTTCGGCCCTTATATCGCCGGAGCCGGGCTGCTTGTGCTGTTCTTTGGGCCCAATGTGCTGCCGCTGGGCATTGCGGGCTGAACGGACGCCGGGCGCCGGCCGCCGCAAGGCGGCCCTTATCACACCCACAGCAAGCTTCGAGGCCCACATGCTGCAAATCGGACTGACCGGAGGCATCGGCTCTGGCAAGACCCGCGTGGCGGACCTGTTCGCCGCGCGCGGCGCCGCTCTGATCGACACCGACCTGCTCGCGCACGAGATCACCGCGCCGGGCGGGCTGGCCATCCCTGCCCTGCTGGAGGCCTTTGGCCCCGCCTGCCTGCGCGCCGACGGCGCCATGGACCGCAATGCCATGCGCGAGCTGGTGTTCTCGGACCCCGCGGCCAAGGCCCGGCTGGAGGGCATCACCCACCCCCTGATCCGCCAGTTGACCGAGGCGCGCGCCGCCGCGATCCGCGCCTCCGGACTGCATCCCTACCTGATCTACGTGGTCCCGCTGCTGGTCGAGTCGGGCTCATGGCGCGCGCGGGTGGACCGGGTGCTGGTGGTGGATTGCAGCGAGGCCACGCAGGTTGCGCGGGTCATGGCACGCAACGGCTTTTCCCAGGGTCAGGTCGAGGCCATCATGGCCAGGCAGGCCAGGCGCAGCGAACGCCTGGCCGCCGCCGATGATGTGGTCGACAACGAGGGCCCGCCGGACGCCCTGGCCGCCCAGGTGGATCGCCTGGACCAGTTGTACCGGACCCTGGCTGGCGCCTAGACAGTCACAGGCGGAGTAACTGGCAGCATCCCGCACCATCTTTGTGCGGTGCTGCATGCGACACCCCAAGTCGGCCGTTTCATTGTCCTGTTTGGCGGTCTCAAATAGAATGCGCTGGAATCACGCGGGAAATGGCCGCATACTGCCGATATTGCGGACCCAGGCCGAGTTGCATCGCGCAGGCCCGGATACACCAGGAGCCTCTGCGCTCCGGCAATGCCGCCCGGGTCAGATCGCCCACCCGCCAACCCGCCCTGTTGCACGGATACACCCATTGATTCTGTACGAATATCCTTTTAACGAACGCATCAGGACTCTCCTGCGCCTGGAAGACCTGTTCGATCGGCTGGATTATTTTCTCGGCCAGGATCACGCCCTGCAGCATCACGTGGCGTTGACGACGCTGTTCGAGATCATCGACGTCGCCGGCCGCGCGGACCTGAAGACCGACCTGCTCAAGGAACTGGAACGCCAGCGCCAGGCGCTTGCCGCGCTGCGCGCCAATCCGCAGATCGACCAGGGCGCGCTGGATGGCGTCATCAGCGAGATCGAGCAGGCGGTCACCCAGCTCAACCAGTCGGTTGGCAAGGCCGGCCAGTTGCTGACCGATAACGAGTGGCTGACCAGCATCCGCAGCCGCGCCATCATCCCAGGCGGCACCTGCGAGTTCGATCTGCCGGCCTACTACGCCTGGCAGCACCGTCCCGTCGAAGACCGCCGCGCGGACATCCTCAAGTGGGCGCGCCCGCTGGTGCCGCTGCGCCTTGGCACCAACACCGTGTTGCGCCTGCTGCGCGAGTCCGGCCAGAGCGGCAAGGTCATCGCCACCGGCGGCAGCTACCAGCAGATGCTGTCCGGTCGCAGCTACCAGCTGATGCAGGTGCTGCTGGATGAATCGCTGCTGGCCTTCATCCCCGAGATGAGCGCCAACAAGTACATGCTGTGGGTCCGTTTCACGCAGCAGGATGGTGACTTGCGCCCCCGTTCGGTCGACGCCGACATCCCCTTCCTGCTCAAGCTCTGCAATTTTTGAAGCAATGACAACCGTAGTCAAATGCCCCACCTGCGGCACGGACGTGGCCTGGGTACCCGAGAATAAATTCCGTCCCTTCTGCTCGAACCGCTGCAAGCAGATCGACCTGGGCGCGTGGGCGTCCGAGAAATACGTGATTGGCGGCAAACCCGGCGAGGAGCCCTCGCCGGACGAGCAAGACGAGGACTAAGCACCGCGCGACCGTTGCGGCCCCGACGGCCCCGATGCTTCAGGCAGTTCAGGCTGTGCCGCTCTCGGCAGCCAGCCAGTCCACCACGGGGATCGTAGCGGGCAGCAAGGGGCCCACGTCCACGGGCGCCGATTGCCACGAGAAGGCCTGGCCCTCGCGGCCGACCAGTTCGCCCGTCCACGCAGTGACCTTGCAGAAGTGCAGGCGCACATAGGCATGCGGGTAATCATGCTCCAGCACGTGCCAGCGCACGCTGGCGCCCACCTCGATGCCGAGCTCCTCATGCAGCTCGCGCGCCAGCGCCTCTTCCACCGATTCACCCGGCTCCAGCTTGCCACCCGGGAACTCCCAGTAGCCTTCGTAGGGCTTGCCCGCCGGCCGCTGGGCCAGCAGAAAGCGCCCGTCGGGCTGCACCAGCACGCCAACGGCGACCTCGGTCACCTTGCGCGCCGGCGCCGCTGCATCGGTCACCTGCGATGCCACGCTCATGCCTGGCCGTCCTGCGCCGAGGCCATATATGGCTTGCCATGCTTACCGCCCCAGTCGCGGGCGAACTGCCAGGCCACCCGCCCCGAGCGCGAGCCGCGCTCCAGCGCCCACACCAGCGCATCGCCTCGTGCTGCGGCGATGTCTTCTGCGCTGCAGCCAAAGTGCCCCAGCCAGTGGCCGACGATGGCCAGGTACTCGTCCTGCTTGGGCGGGTAGAACGACAGCCACAGCCCGAAGCGCTCGGACAGCGAGATCTTTTCCTCCACCACTTCGCCGGGATGGATCTCGCCATCGTCGGTGTGCCGGTAGGTCTCGTTGTCCTTCATGTACTCGGGCAGCAGATGGCGGCGGTTGGAGGTGGCGTAGATCAGCACATTGTCCGACTGCGCGGCCACCGAGCCGTCCAGCGCCGACTTCAGCGACTTGTAGCCCGACTCGCCTTCTTCGAACGACAGGTCGTCGCAAAAGATGGCAAAGCGCTCGGGACGCCCCGACAACTGCTCGACGATATCGCCGAGGTCGCCCAGGTCATCCTTGTCCACTTCCACCAGGCGCAGGCCATCCTTGACGAAGGCATTGAGGCAGGCCTTGATCAGCGAAGACTTGCCGGTGCCGCGCGCGCCCGTCAGCAACACGTTGTTGGCCGGCAGGCGCTGCACGAACTGGCGCGTATTGGCCACGATGGCATCCTTCTGCCGCTCGATGTTCTTCAGGTCGTCGAGATGGATCGGCGGCAGCTGGCGGATCGCCTGCAGGTAGCCGATGTTGCCGAACAGGCTCTGCCGCTTGCGCCAGCGGAAGGCGACGGCCTGCTCCCAGTCAGCGTCGGTCAGCTGGGGCGGCAGCCATTGTTCAAGGCGGGCGAGGAAACTATCGAGACGGGCAGCAAGGTCTGACATGGCGGCTTGGGGGAAAAGCGGATCGTTGGCAGGAGAGCGAGGGGCTGGCGTGCCGTGCCCGCGCTGGCGGGAACGGCACGCATTGCGTACCGGGCTGGTGCTTACGAACGATAGTCCGCGTTGATCGAAACGTAGTCGTGCGACAGGTCGCAGGTCCAGACCGTGGCGGTGGCGTCGCCACGGCCCAGCGCGATGCGCACGGTGATTTCGGCCTGCTTCATCACACGCTGGCCGTCTTCCTCACGATACTCGGGGTTGCGGCCACCGTCGCGCGCGACCAGGACATCGTCCAGCCACAGATTGACACGCTCCACGTCGAGATCGTCCACGCCGGCATAGCCCACCGCGGCCAGGATGCGGCCCAGGTTGGGGTCCGAGGCGTAGAAGGCGGTCTTGACCAGCGGCGAATGCGCCACCGCGTAGGCGATCAGGCGGCATTCGGCCACGTCCTTGCCGCCCTCGACCTGGATGGTCATCAGCTTGGTGGCGCCTTCGCCATCGCGCACGATCATCTGCGCCAGTTCCTGCGACAGGTCGGTCAGCGCGGCACGCAGGGCCTCGAAGTCCGCACCCTCGGCACGCTCGATGGCCGGCGCGCCGGCCTTGCCGCTGGCGATCAGCACGAAGGAGTCATTGGTCGACGTGTCGCCATCGATGGTGATGCTGTTGAAGGAGTGATCCGCCGCGTACGACACCAGCGCCTGCAGCACATCCTGCGACACGGTGGCATCGGTGGCGACGAAGCCGAGCATGGTGGCCATATTGGGGCGGATCATGCCCGCGCCCTTGCTGATGCCGGACAACGTCACGGTCTTGCCGCCGATCTGCACGGTACGCGAGGCGGCCTTGGGCTGGGTGTCGGTGGTCATGATCGACTCCGCTGCGGCCAGCCAGTTGTCGGGCTTGGCATTGGCGATGGCGGCAGGCAGCGCGGCGGTGATGCGGTCCACCGGCAGCGGCTCGAGGATCACGCCGGTCGAGAACGGCAGCACTTGCTCGGGTGCAATGCCGAGCTGCGCGGCCAGCGCATCACAGGTGGCGCGCGCATTGGCCAGGCCCGGCTCGCCGGTGCCGGCATTGGCGTTGCCGGTGTTGACCACGATCGCGCGGATGCCCTTGCCGGCGGCCAGGTGCTCGCGGCAGACCTGCACCGGTGCGGCGCAAAAGCGGTTGCGGGTGAACACGCCCGCCACGGTGCTGCCTTGGGCAACGCGCACCACCAGCACGTCCTTGCGGTTGGCCTTGCGGACACCCGCTTCGGCCCAGCCGAGCTCGACGCCGGCGACAGGTTTCAGGTTTTCTGCCAGCGGCAGTGGCAGGTTGACGGCCATGTGCGTTCCTCTATGCGTTCGACGTTGCTGGTTTTGCTGATTCTGCTGCTGCCAGACGGCCGCGCTCTCAACGGAATGCGCCGCCCCTGACGAACATGCCCGCTTGCGCGGGCATGTTTGCTGACTTCACGGTGCGCGGCTTAGCTGAGCTTGCCGTGGCACAACTTGAACTTCTTGCCGGAGCCGCATGGGCAGGGATCGTTGCGCCCCACCTTGGCCATGCCCGCGGCTTCGGCCGCGGCGGCGTAGGCGATGCCGGCGCGCTCGGGCGCGCTGCTGCCCACGCTCTCCGCGCCCTGCGTGGCCTCGTCGAACTCCTCGTGCTTGTATTGCACGTTGGCGAGGTGCGACAGGCCTTCCTCGATCTGCTCCGAGGCTTGCTCGAGCTCTTCCGGCGACTGGATCTGCACGTTGAAGATCACCCGGGTGACTTCCACCTTGATCACGTCCAGCAGGCGGGCGAACAGCTCGAACGACTCGCGCTTGTATTCCTGCTTGGGATCCTTCTGCGCATAGCCGCGCAGGTGGATGCCCTGGCGCAGGTGATCCAGCGCGGCCAGGTGCTCACGCCAGTGCGTATCGATGCTTTGCAGCATCACCGAACGCTCGAAGCCGGCAAACGACTCGCGGCCAACCTGCTTGACCTTGGCATCGTAGCGCTCGTCGGCCGCGTGCATGATCTTGTCCAGCAGCACCTCGTCCTCGATGCTCTGGGCGGCCTCGATGGTCGCGGCCAGCGGCACGTCCAGGGACCATTCCTCGCGCAGCTTGGTCTCCAGGCCCTTGATGTCCCACTGCTCTTCCATGGTGTCGGCCGGCACGTGGTCGCGGAACATCTCGACCAGCACGCTCTGGCGCAGGTTCTTCACCATATCGCCAACGTCTTGCGACTCGAGCACCTCGTTGCGCAGCTTGTAGATTTCCTTGCGCTGGTCGTTGGCCACGTCGTCGTACTGCAGCAGCTGCTTGCGGATATCGAAGTTACGGCCTTCCACCTTGCGCTGGGCGGATTCGATCGAGCGCGTGACGATGCCCGCTTCGATCGGCTCGCCTTCCGGCATCTTCAGGCGTTCCATGATGGCGCGCACGCGGTCGCCGGCAAAGATGCGCAGCAACTGGTCGTCCAGCGACAGGTAGAAGCGGGACGAGCCCGGATCGCCCTGGCGGCCAGCACGGCCGCGCAGCTGGTTGTCGATACGGCGCGACTCATGGCGCTCGGTGCCCACGATATGCAGGCCGCCGGCGGCCTTGACCTGCTCGTGCAGCGACTGCCACTCGCCTTCCAGATGGGCGATGCGCGCGGCCTTGTCGGCCTTGGAGAGGCTTTCGTCGGCTTCGATGAAGCCAGCCTGCTTCTCCACGTTGCCGCCCAGCACGATGTCGGTGCCACGGCCCGCCATGTTGGTGGCGATGGTGATCATCTTGGGGCGGCCCGCCTGCGCCACGATCTCGGCCTCGCGCTCGTGCTGCTTGGCGTTGAGCACCTGGTGCGGCAGCTTGGCCTTGTCGAGCAGGCCGGACAGGTATTCCGAGGTCTCGATCGAGGTGGTGCCCACCAGCACGGGCTGGCCGCGCTCGTAGCAGTCGCGGATATCGCGCACCACGGCGTCGTAGCGCTCGTTCGAGGTCTTGTAGATCTGGTCCTGGAAGTCCTTGCGCTGGGCGCCACGGTTGGTGGGGATGACCACCACTTCCAGGCCGTAGATCTCCTGGAATTCGTAGGCTTCCGTATCGGCCGTGCCGGTCATGCCGGACAGCTTCTCGTACATGCGGAAGTAGTTCTGGAAGGTGATCGTCGCCAGCGTCTGGTTTTCCTGCTGGATCGTCACGCCTTCCTTGGCTTCCACGGCCTGGTGCAGGCCGTCGGACCAGCGCCGTCCGGTCATCAGGCGGCCGGTAAACTCGTCGACGATGACGACTTCGTCGTTCTGCACCACGTAATGCTGGTCGCGATGGAACAGGCTATGCGCGCGCAGTGCGGCGTAGAGGTGATGCATCAGCGTGATGTTCTGCGGCGCGTAGAGCGATTCGCCCTCGCCGATCAGGCCTTGCTGCATCAGGATCTCTTCGGCCTTCTCGTGGCCCGCCTCGGTCAGGTAGACCTGGTGGCCCTTTTCGTCGACGAAGTAGTCGCCCGGCTTCTCGACGCCGGTGCCGTCGGCCTTTTCCTCGCCGATCTGGCGCACCAGCAGCTTGGGCACGCCGTTCATGCGCTGGTACAGGTCGGTCTGGTTCTCCGCCTGGCCCGAGATGATCAGCGGGGTGCGCGCTTCGTCGATCAGGATCGAGTCCACCTCGTCGACGATGGCGTAGTTCAGCGGACGTTGCACGCGCTGGCCAGGGTCGTAGACCATGTTGTCGCGCAGGTAGTCGAAGCCGAACTCGTTGTTGGTGCCGTACGTGATGTCGGACGCATAGGCAGCGGCCTTCTGGTCGTGCGGCATCTGCGACAGGTTCACGCCGACCGACAGGCCGAGGAAGTTGTACAGGCGCCCCATCCACTCGGCGTCACGCTGGGCCAGGTAGTCGTTGACCGTGACAACGTGCACGCCGCGGCCGGTAATGGCATTGAGGTACACCGGCAGCGTCGCGGTAAGGGTCTTGCCCTCGCCGGTGCGCATTTCAGCGATCTTGTTGTCGTTGAGCACCATGCCGCCGATCAGCTGGACGTCAAAGTGGCGCATCTTCATGATCCGCTTGCTGGCCTCGCGGCACACCGCGAAGGCCTCGGGCAGCAACGCCTCGAGCGACTCCCCGGCGGCGTGGCGCTGCCGGAAAATCTCGGTCATGCCACGCAGGTCGTCATCCGAAAGTGCCTCGAACTTCGGTTCCAGCGCATTGATCTGCGCGACGGTCCTGCCATATTGTTTGATCAGCCGTTCATTACGGCTGCCGAAGACTTTCTTGAGAAGGCCCGTGATCATCGATTGCTTTCACCTACGCGAGTGGTACGCCGCCGTGGTACGCACTAGGGCGGCCTAGCCGCCGGCTTGGCCGGCTGCCCAGGGCGGACCGCGCGAGGAAATAGGAAGATTGGCGCAAAACGCCGAGTTTATCACGCGCGCGGGTCACGACCGGAACCAAGCGGCAGGTGAAACGCTGTGCAAACCACACCATGCATCCCCGCTACTTGACGGCCCGGACACAACCCGCGCATCCAATCCTTCGGACATCGGGGCGGCGCCCTGGTTCTTCAACGGATGAGATTGCGATCGGTGGGGTCCGGCGCCTGAGCAACCTGGGCCGGCGCAGGCTTGGCGATGGCCAGGAAGCGATTCGGGTTTTGTGGCACACCGTCCACATGCACCTCGAAATGCAGGTGCGCGCCAGTGGAGCGCCCGGTGGAGCCCACCAAGGCGATCTGCTGGCCAGGCTTGACGAGGTCGCCGGCCTTCACCTGCAACTTGGACGCGTGCGCATAGCGGGTCTTGAGGCCGTTGCCGTGGTCGATGTCGATCAGGTTGCCATATTCTGGATGCCATTCCGCCGCGACCACCACGCCGCCGGCCGCCGCCACGATCGGGGTGCCCGTGGGTGCCGAAAAATCCACACCATCATGCGGGGTGCGGCGCCCGGTGAACGGGTCGAAACGCCAGCCAAAGCCGGATGCGTCGTAGCCGCTAGCCACCGGCAGCACGCGCGGGACACGGCGGCTCTCGCTCTGGCGATCCAGCAAGGTGCTTGCCACCGCGTCGAAATAGTCCGCGTGCTGCTCGGCCTGGTCCGACAGGCGTGCCAGCGCAAGCTGCAGCTCCGGCAGGCTCGAGGTGCGCGACTGCGCGGATGCTGCCAGGCCGCCGCGCCCGGGCGGCTGCCGGAAGTTGAATTCCTTGGGCGCGATGCCGGCCAGCCCCGAGACCCGCTCGCCAAGCGCATCCAGCCGCACCATCCGGGCCTGGATCTCGCCCACGCGGGTCGCGAGCACATTGAGGTTGGCCCGCAGGTAAGCGTCGTCGCCCGGTGCCCGGGCCGGCGCCGCGATGCCCGAGCGCGCCACGATCCAGGTCAGGGCCGACGACACCAGCCCAACGACCAGGCACAGCAACGCGATGCCGGCAAGGACCTTGCCCCGCGACAGGGTGAAATGGCGAACACGCCGTAGGCGTGGGTGAAGCACGATGATCTGCATGGCGCAACTCCTTCTCATGCCTGGCCGGCGCAGGCCGGGCAGCCGCGACGCATAAGCCGCCGCACTGACGCGAACGGCACGCTAGAATGCGCGCATGCGCATGTTTACCCATTACGCCCTCCAGACGCCCGCCGCCAAGCCGCTTAACGACTGGCTGGACAAGGCTGGCCCGGTCTCGGCCCTGATGCAGACGGCACGGGAACTGGCGGTACTGGAGGCTGAGGTGCTATCGCTCCTGCCACGCGGACTGCAGGATGGCATCGCTGTAGCCGGCGTCAAGCAAGACGCCCGCGGCATCGGGCAAGGCCAGTCGGAGCGAACTTTGCTGTTGCTTGCCGCCCATGGGGCCGCAGCGGCACGAGTCCGGCAAGTGGTCCCTACATTACTTTCGAGGCTGCAACAGCGGGGATCGCAGATTACCGCAATCCGGGTGAGGGTACAACCGGAGGTCGGGCGGCAGAGCGATTGGGACACCGGGCCGGTGGTGAAGCCCAAGGTCGCGCGGATGTCGGCGACCGGCTTGTCCAGCCTGACCCAACTGGCCCAGGAACTGCCCGAGTCGCCGTTGCGCGACGCACTGAATACGCTGCTGTCCCACCATCGGTGAAAGGTGAAAGCATCGGCGGGCGCTGATACCTGAAGCGCAAGCCTGTTCGACGCCCAAACGTGAAAAAGCCGGCCTGGAGGCCGGCTTTCACATAGGACCGTGCAGCGGCCCTGAATTCCCTTGCCGCGTTACGCGAACGCCGGCGCCAACTGCGGCAGAAACGCTGGCGGTGCATCCTCGACGCGCTCGAACGTCACCATCTCGTAGGCTTCCTGATCGGCCAGCAACGCGCGCAACAGCTGGTTGTTCAGGCCGTGCCCGGACTTGTTGGCGATATACGCACCAATCAGCGGATGCCCGACCACGTACAGGTCGCCGATCGCATCCAGGATCTTGTGGCGCACGAACTCGTCGCCGTAGCGCAGCTCTTCGTTATTCAGCATGCGGTGCTCGTCGAGCACGATCGCGTTGTCCAGGCTGCCGCCGCGCGCCAGGCCCATCTCGCGCAGGGCTTCCACTTCATGGGCAAAGCCGAAGGTGCGGGCGCGGGCGATTTCGCGCACATAGCTGGTGTCGGCGAAGTCGATGGCGAAGGTCTGGCCGGTCTTGTCCACCGCGGGATGGCGGAAATCGATGGTGAACGCCAGCTTGAAGCCAAAGAAGGGCTCCAGCCGCGCCAGCTTGTCGCCTTCACGCACTTCCACGGCTTTCTTCACGCGGATGAAACGCTTGGGCGCCGATTGCTGCTCGATCTCGGCTGACTGCAGCAGGAAGACGAAAGACGCGGCGCTGCCGTCCATGATGGGGATTTCTTCGGCGTCGACATCCACATACAGGTTGTCGATGCCAAGGCCCGCGCAGGCGGACATCAAATGCTCAACGGTCGAGACGCGCGCGCCATCCTTCTGCAGGACCGACGCCAGGCGCGTGTCGCCAATGGCTGACGCGCTCGCGACGATTTCGACCGCTTCGGGCAGGTCGACGCGGGTGAATACGATGCCGGTATCCACCGGGGCCGGGCGCAGCGTCAGCGTCACTTTACGGCCCGAGTGCAAGCCAATGCCAACGGTCTTGACCAGGGATTTGATGGTGCGCTGTTTTAGCATGACAGTCTCAGCTATTATTAAAATCTATCAAGTACACTTTCTAATATAGCGATTTTACCATTGCTTCGTTTGCTGCGCTGCGTCACTTTGTTTCGGTGTGTTAGCAAGAAGAAATAAATCACCATAAAAGCACAATAAATCACTTTTACGACGTTTTGCGACGTGTGCTGACACACTCTCGTATTACGCGCGCAACGCAGCCAGCACGGCTTCGGCGCTGCTGACCTTGAACTCGCCGGGTGCTTCAAGCCACAGATGGGACACCACGCCATCGTCAAGCACCATGGCATAGCGCTTGGAGCGTATGCCCATGCCGCGTGCGGTCAGGTCTTGCTCCAGGCCCAGCCGGCGGGTCCATTCGGCGCTGCCGTCGGCCATCATGCGCACACGGCCGCCGGTCTTCTGCTCCCGGCCCCAGGCGCCCATGACAAAGGCATCGTTGACCGATACACACCAGATCTCGTCCACGCCGGCTGCGCGCAGCGCGTCTGCCTGCGCGACAAAGCCCGGCACATGCTTGGCGGAGCAGGTCGGCGTAAAGGCACCAGGCAGGCCGAACACCACGATCTTGCGGCCACGCGTGAGTTCCGACACCGAGAAGGAATTAGGCCCAAGGGCGCAGCCGCCGGTTTCGACCTCGAAGAACTCATTCAGCGTGGCATCCGGCACACGCGCTCCAATCGCGATCATGTTGTGTCTTCCTGTCTCGGTAAAAACCCTGTTTAGCATCATAGTCCGCCCGCCGCGGGTGCCCAAGGCGGTTCACCGCCCGTTACTTCGTCGAAATCCTCCGACAAGGCGCTGCCCAGGCTCTCATGCAGGGATCATCGGGTGGCTCGCGCCACGCGGCGCACGACGCCTGCATCACTTGAAAGCAGCTTTTCATGTGGCGGGCCACACGGTTCTTGAAATAAATCCGCGCGCCGATCTTGCGATCGACGCGCGGACGACGGCACATCCCGGCCGGGAGGGGCGGGAGACCAGTCCGGGGAGGCGGCCGGAGGCACGCCTGTCCCGGCGACGGGATGCAGCCTGAGCGTCAGCGAAAGGGCAGCCTGGCGGGTTGCCGCTCAGTCCGAAACCACCGGGCGGAACACGAGCGTAGGGAGCGCTTGCGTGTTTCGCTGGTCCGGGGTTGCAGCCTGAAGGCAACCGGCCCTGCCGGCACCTTGCCGAGCCAACTCAGTCCGCCTGCTTGCGCAGGAAGGCCGGGATGTCGTACGTATCCACACCCTTTTCCTGCAGCGCAGCCACGTGGGCGGATGCAGACTCGCGCGAGCTGCGCCATACCGCCGGCGTGTCCAGATTGCTGTAGTCCGGCGCGCTGCTGTGGCTTACGCCCACATTGCTGGTCATGTTGCCCATCATCTGCACCGGCATGTTGTCGGTACCGGTCTTGAGCAAGGTCATCGGCTGTTGCTTCTTGGCCGAACGGCCCAGGCCCGTCGCCACCACGGTCACGCGCAGTGCATCGCCCATGGCGTCGTCGTACACCGTGCCGAAGATCACGGTGGCATCTTCCGCGGCGTAGCTGCGGATGGTGTTCATGACTTCCTTGGTTTCCGACAGCTTGAGCGAGCGGCTGGCCGTGATGTTGACCAGCACGCCGCGTGCGCCCGACAGGTCCACGCCTTCCAGCAGCGGGCTGGCGACAGCCTGCTCGGCAGCCAGGCGGGCGCGGTCAACGCCCGACACGGTGGCCGTGCCCATCATGGCCTTGCCCTGCTCGCCCATGACCGTCTTCACGTCTTCGAAGTCGACGTTCACCAGGCCATCGACATTGATGATCTCGGCAATGCCGGCAACCGCGTTGTGCAGCACGTCGTCTGCGCACTGGAAGCACTTGTCCATCTCGGCGTCATCGCCCATCACTTCGAACAGCTTTTCGTTGAGCACAACGATCAGCGAATCGACGCAGGACTCCAGCTCGCCCGAGCCAGCTTCTGCCACCTT